>NZ_LKTM01000374.1 GCF_001417955.2 Mycobacterium gordonae
CGGCGGCGCCCACGGAACCACACCCGTCGGGGGTGGCACCAGCGGTCAAGGCGGGCAGGGCGGCATCGGCGGCATCGGCGGCCAGGGCGGTGAAGGCGGGCAGGCCGGCAACGGCGCCGGCACGCCCGGAACCGCGGGTAAAGGCGGCACGGCTGGTACCGGTGGTACCGGCGGCATCGGGGGCCAGGGCGCAACTGGCACCACCACCGATGGTCCCGGCACCGGAGGCACCGGAGGCACTGGCGGTCAGGCCGGTACCGCAGGAACGGGTTCCGCCCCAGGAAGCGCCGGTGCAGGCGGCACGGGTGGACAGGGCGGCCAAGGCGGCACTGGTGCCACCGGCAGCACCGGCGCCACCCCTGGCGCTACCGGCGGCGTCGGGTTCGGCGGCGGTATGGGCGGTCAAGGAGGCGTCGGGGGCGTCGGCGCCATCAACGGCGACGGCGGCCTGGGCGGCCAAGGCGGGACGGGCGGAACGGGCGGCACGGGTGGCGTCGGCGCCCACGGAACGACACCCGCCGGCGGCGGCGCCAGCGGCCAGGGCGGCCAAGGCGGCATAGGCGGTCAAGGTGGCCAGGCCGGGCAGGGCGGCGCTGCCGGCGGCACCGGGGCGAAGGCCGGCGGTGGCGGTACCGCGGGAACCGGCGGAACGGGTGGCACCGGCGGCGCCGGCGCAGCAGCCACCGCCTCCGCCGCGGCCGGCACCGGCGGAACCGGGGGCACCGGTGGCGCCGTCGGCACCCCAGGAGCGGGCGGCGGTGCCGGCACCGCCGGCACCGGCGGGACCGGCGGCACCGGCGGGACCGGCGCCAACGGAAACAGCAATGCCGATGGTGGCACCGGCGGGGCGGGCGGTGCCGGCGGGAACGCAGGCGGCACAACAACTGGCGGCACCGGGGGCATGGGGGGTACCGGCGGCACTGCCGGCAACGCCGAAGCCCAGAACAACTACACCGCCACTGCTAATGGCGGCACCGGTGGCAACGGCGGCGCCGGGGGCACCGGCTACATAGGCGGAACCGGCGGAGCAGGGGGTGAAGGAGGGAATGGCTACCGCAGCCACACTTACGCAGCCGGTGGCAACGGGGGTAATGGCGGCACCGGCGGTACCGGCGTCACGCAGGGCGGCAACGGCGGCGCCGGCGGCGCGGGCGCCTACGGTGGCGTGGCAACGGTACCCGGAAGCGGCGCGGCGATACCGAACACTTCTCCGGGCGGCAATGGCGGAGCTGGCGGCAATGGCGGCACCGGCCTCGACGGTCCCGGCGGCACGGGCGGACGGGGCGGCGGGGGCGGCATCAACGGCGGTCCGACCAGTAACGGCGGCAACGGCGGCGTCGGCGGAGACGGAGGCACCGGTAACGGCACCAATGGGGCCGGTGGCGATGGCGGCCGAGGCGGCAACGGCGGTCAAAGCAGCCAGCAGGGCGGCTACGGCGGTGTCGGCGGCGACGGCGGAACCGGCACTGGCGGGGCAGGCACGGACGGCCAGAACCCGTCAGCGCCCAGCGGTACAACACCTGGATTCGGCGGCGCCGGCGGAGCCGGCGGGCCGGCTTAGGAAAGGCAAGAGGGCATACCCCGCAGCGGGGCGCGCCTAGAATCGGCGTCCGTGGGGCTCGAGGACCGGGATGCGTTGCAGGTGCTGCAGGACGCCTTCGCACCCGGCAGCACCGAGCTCGTCCACCGCTTCTACGACCACTGGTTCGCCCTGGACACGTCGGTCCGCGACCTGTTCCCGCCGGAGATGAGTGGCCAGCGGGCGGCTTTCGCCCAGGCCATGCACTGGCTGTACGGCGAGCTGGTCGCCCAGCGGGCCGACGAGCCGGTGGCCTTCCTGGCCCAACTGGGCCGCGATCACCGCAAGTACGGTGTCCTGCCGGCGCACTACCAGACACTGCGACGCGCGCTGTATGCCACGCTGCGCAGCCACCTGGGCAGCTTCTGGACCGACGCGGTCCAGGAGGCCGCCGACCAGTCGCTGAACCTGTTCGCCGGGGTGATGAGCGGCGCGGCCGACTCCGACGACGCCCCCGCCTGGGTGGACGGCACGGTCATCGAGCACAACCGGGTGTCCCGCGACCTCGCGGTTGTCCGGCTGCATCTGGACCGCCCGCTGCACTACCACCCCGGGCAGTACGTCAACGTGCAGATTCCGCAGTGCCCGCGGCGCTGGCGATACCTGTCGCCTGCCATTCCCGCCGACCCCGGCGGCGGCATCGAGTTCCACGTCCGTGTCGTGCCCGGCGGCCTGGTCAGCAACGCGATCGTCGGCGAAACCCGGCCCGGCGACCGGTGGCGACTGTCCGGCCCGCACGGCGGACTGCGGGTCGACCGCGACGGCGGGGACGTGCTGATGGTCGCGGGCAGCACCGGCCTGGCTCCGTTGCGGACGCTGATCATGGACCTGAGCCGCTTCGGGGTGAACCCGCGGGTGCATCTGTTCTTCGGTGCGCGTTACCGCTGCGAGCTCTACGACCTGCGCACGCTGTGGCAGGTGGCGGCGCACAATCCGTGGTTGTCGGTCTCGCCGGTATCGGAATACAACAACGATCCGGCCTGGGCCGCCGACTATCCCGATGTGTCGCCGCCGCGTGGGCTGCACGTGCGCCAGACGGGACGGCTGCCGGATGTGGTCACCAGATACGGCGCCTGGGGCGACCGGCAGATTCTGATCTGCGGCGGCCCACAGATGGTCCGCGCGACGAAGGCCGCGCTGATCGCCAAGGGCGCCCCGCCCGAACTTATTCAGCACGACCCGCTGTCGCGTTAGTTCCCGAGGAGGACCCGGTGCACGTCGTCACGCTGCGCGACCCATCGTCATCGGTGGCGGCTCAATTCGTGCCCGACGCCGGGATGATCGGCACCTCGTTGACCGACGAGGGCGTGGAGTTGCTCGGCCAGCGTCGCGGCCTGCAGGCCTACCTTGCGGATGGCAAGACGATGGGCATTCCCGTGCTGTATCCGTGGGCGAACCGGTTGGGCGCCAACACATATGAGGCCGAAGGCGTGTCCGTGACGCTGCGGCCCGGCGAGAACGGCGTGCGAGCCGACCCCGCGGGGTTGCCGATCCACGGCGTGCTGGCCGCGTACCCGGGTTGGCGGGTGACATCGGAGTCGGGCAACGAAATCAGCGCCGAGCTGGACTTCGGCGCCGACGAGAGACTGCTGGCCAGCTTCCCCTACCCGCATCTGCTCGCCGTGACAGTGAGACTGGCCGAGCGGACCTTGACCGTACGCACCACCGTGACGCCGACGGGAGATCGCGCCGTGCCGTTGTGCTTCGGCTATCACCCGTACCTGCAGTTGCCCGGTACCGACCGCGCCGAGTGGGTGATCGAAACGCCGCCGCTGCGCCATCTGGCTCTCGACGAACGCGGCCTGCCGACCGGGCAGGCCGCCGATCAACCGGCCAGTTCGCAGCGACTGGGCTCGGACACCTTCGACGACGCCTACGACGGGGTCCAACAGGGAGCCGTCTTCGCGGTCAGCGCCGGCGGACGGCGCATCGAGGTGCGTTTTGAACGGGGGTACTCCGCGGCACAGATCTTCGCCCCTGCCGGCGAAGACGTGATCTGCTTCGAGCCAATGGCCGCACCGACCGATGCGTTGCGCCGCGGGGGCTACCGGTCAGCGGTCCCGGGCGAGCCCGCGGGCACCGCATTTTCGATCCGGGTCTGAAGGCGAGACTCAGCGTCGTGAGCGCGGCTGCCACACGACCAGCGCCGTGCTCTTGGGCACCACCGCGACCTCGCGACGCTGGTTGGCGCGCAGCACCGCGAGTTCCTCGGCCATCTCCTTGAGCCTGGACTGCAGCGCCTCGACCTGATTGGTCAGCTCGATGATGCGCTTGATGCCGGCGAGGTTCACGCCCTCGTCCTGAGACAGGCGCTGCACCTCGCGCAGCAGGTTCACGTCGTGCTCGGAGTACCGGCGGCCACCTCCGGCGGTGCGCTCCGGGCTGACCAGGCCGAGCCGGTCGTACGTGCGCAGGGTCTGCGCATGCATCCCGGCCAGCTCGGCGGCCACTGAGATCAGGAAGGTCCGTGATTCCTCTTTTTTGGAGGCCATCAGCGATTACCTGCCCATCCCGCCCGGGGGTCGAATCCACTGGCCCGCTCGGCCGCCGCGTAGGCTTCCAGCGCCTCCTGGGCGGGGCCCTCCAGGTTCGGCGGGACCGCGACCTTCACGGTGACGAGCAGGTCGCCACTGCCACCGCTGCGTTTGGGCACACCCCGGCCGCGCACCCGCAGGATACGGCCGTCCGCTGTGCCCTTGGGCACCCGGACACCCACCTTGCCGTCCAGCGTGGGCACCGAAAGTGTTGAGCCCAAAGCCAATTCGGTGAAGCTGACCGGTACGGTCACGGTGAGGTCGTCGCCGTCGCGGCCGAATACCTTGTCCGGGCGCACATGGACGGTCACGTACAAGTCACCCGAGGGTGCCCCACGCAACCCGGCCTCACCCTGCCCGGCCAGCCTGATCCGCTGGCCGTCCTCGACACCCGGCGGGATCCGCACGTTGATGGTCCGGGTGCGGGTGGTGGCGCCGTTGCCGCCACACTCCTCGCACGGATGCTCGATGATCGAGCCACTGCCCCGACATTCGGTGCACGGCTCGGAGAATCCGAACGCGCCCTGGTTGCGGCTGATCACCCCGGAGCCGTTGCAGTTGGGACACACCTTCGGGCTGGTGCCCGGACGCGCGCCGCTGCCATGGCAATTGGTGCATGGCGCCGGGCTGGTCAGCCGAAGTGGCATCGCGACGCCCTTGGCGGCCTCGACGAAATCCAGTTCCGTCTCGGTCTCCAGGTCGTTGCCGCGGCGGGGCCGGCTGGGCCGGGTGGTGCCACCCCGCCCGAACAGACCGCCGAACAGGTCGCCGATGTTGGCGCCGCCGGACCGGCCGGCGGCGTCGAACAAGTCGTTCAGGTTGAACTCGGCGCCATCACCACCTCCGCCGAAGCCGCCGAAGTTACCCGCATCGAACCGACGGCCACCAAAGCCGCCGCCGGCGAAAAGCCGGCGGGTTTCGTCGTACTCTTTGCGTTTCGCTTCGTCAGACAAGACGCTGTACGCCTCAGAGACGGCTTTGAACCGTTCGGCCCCCGCGGGGTTCTTGTCCGGGTGCAGATCGGAGGCCAGCTTGCGATATGCGGTCTTGATCTGCTTGGCGTCGGCATCGGAGGGGACGCCGAGCTCTTTGTAGAAGTCTTTTTCAACCCACTCACGCTGAGCCATACCGCGTCACCTCCTTACCTTCCTCGTTGATTCTGTGCCCTGAAAGTGGAATTAGTCACCGGAGCCGTCGGTGTTATCGGTCGTGTCTTCGTTCGCATCGGCCCGCGCCGGCTCGGCGGATCCGTCGCCGACGGTGTCGACAACCGCCACCAGTGCGTTGCGCAGCACGTGCTCGCCGAGCTGGTAGCCCTGCCGCATCACGGTGCCGATCACCGGCTTGGAGTCCGGACCGCCGCCGCCTTCGTGTTGCACGGCCTCGTGCAGGACGGGATCGAAGTCCTCGCCTTCTTCACCGAATGGCTTGAGCCCCAGGCCGGTCAACACGTTCATCAGCTTGTCGGCCACGGCCTTGAGCGGACCGGATTCCAGATCGCCGTGCTTGCGCGCCCGCTCGATGTCGTCCACCGCATGCAGCAGCTCACCGACCACGGCGGCTCTGGCCCGATCGGCCGCGGCCTGCTGGTCGCGCATTGCCCGCTTGCGGTAGTTGGCGAAGTCCGCCTGCACCCGCTGCAGGTCGGCGGTCAACTCCGCCACTTTGGCAGACGAACTGGCATCCGGCGAACCGGCCGGGCCGGACTCCCCCGGCGCCGAAGCGCCGGGGGAACCGTGCCGTACTTCACCAGTCTCGGGATCGATCCGCCGTTTGTCCGTGACCGTCACGGGCTCCTGTGGGAATTCGTCCGTCACTTGGACTCCCGGTCGTCGTCGACCACCTCCGCGTCCACGACGTCATCGGAACCGCCCTGGTCGAACCCGCCCCCGGGCTGACCGCCACCGGCGGCGGCGCCTTCGGCCTGTGCGGCCTCGTAGATCGCCTGTCCGAGCGCCTGGGACTCCTGGCCCAGCTTCTCCATCGCCGACTTGATCGCGCTGATGTCGTCACCGCCGAGAGCCGTCTTGGCCTCGGCCACCGCGGCTTCCACCTTGCTCAAGGTGTCCTCGGGAACCTTCGAACCGCCCTCTGCCTCGCGCTGTTCCTTGACGAACTTCTCCGTCTGATAGACGAGCGTCTCAGCCTGGTTGCGGACGTCGGCCTCCTCGCGGCGCTTGCGGTCCTCGTCCGCGTGCGCCTCGGCCTCCTTGATCATCCGGTCGATCTCTTCCTTGGAGATGCCGGAGCCCTCCTGGATGCGGATCGTGTTCTCCTTGCCGGTGCCCTTGTCCTTGGCCGTGACGTGCACGATGCCGTTGGCGTCGATGTCGAACGTGACCTCGATCTGGGGAACACCGCGTGGAGCCGGGGCGATACCGGTCAGCTCGAAGCTGCCGAGCAGCTTGTTGGCCGAGGCCATCTCGCGCTCACCCTGGTAGACCTGAATCTGCACCGACGGCTGGTTGTCGTCGGCAGTGGTGAAGGTCTCCGACCGCTTGGTCGGAATGGTGGTGTTGCGCTCGATGAGCTTGGTCATCACACCGCCCTTGGTCTCGATGCCGAGGCTCAGCGGCGTAACGTCAAGCAGCAGAACGTCTTTCACCTCACCCTTGAGGACACCGGCCTGCAGGGCGGCGCCCACGGCGACGACCTCGTCCGGGTTGACGCCCTTGTTGGGCTCCTTGCCGCCGGTCATCTCCTTGACGAGCTCGGTAACCGCAGGCATACGGGTCGAACCGCCGACGAGCACCACGTGGTCGATGTCGCCCACCGAGATACCCGCGTCCTTGATCACCGACTGGAACGGCTGACGGGTGCGGTCCAGCAGGTCCTGCGTGATCTTCTGGAACTCCGCGCGGGTCAGCTGCTCGTCGAGGAACAGCGGGTTCTTGTCGGCGTCAACGGTGATGTAAGGCAGGTTGATCGACGTGCTGCCCGACGAGGACAGTTCGATCTTGGCCTTCTCGGCCGCTTCCCGCAGCCGCTGCATCGCCATCTTGTCCTTGGTCAGGTCGATGCCGCTGGTTGCCTTGAACTTGTCGACCAGCCACTGCACAACGCGCTCGTCCCAGTCGTCGCCACCGAGGTGGTTGTCACCGCTGGTCGCACGCACCTCGACCACACCCTCGCCGATCTCGAGCAGCGAGACGTCGAAGGTACCGCCGCCGAGGTCGAAGACCAGAATGGTCTGTTCCTTCTCGCCCTTGTCCAGACCGTAGGCCAGCGCGGCCGCGGTCGGCTCGTTGACGATGCGCAGCACGTTGAGGCCGGCGATCTGACCGGCGTCCTTGGTCGCCTGACGCTGAGCGTCGTTGAAGTAGGCGGGCACGGTGATGACCGCATCGGCGATGTCCTCACCGAGGTAGGCCTCCGCGTCGCGCTTCAGCTTCTGCAGCACCCGGGCGCTGATCTCCGGCGCCGAGTACTTCTTGTCGTCGATGTCCACGGACCAGTCCGTGCCCATGTGCCGCTTGACCGAGCGAATGGTGCGGTCAACGTTGGTGACCGCCTGGTTCTTGGCGGGCTGCCCAACCAGCACTTCGCCGTTGCGCGCGAACGCCACGACGGAAGGAGTCGTCCTCGAGCCCTCGGAGTTAGCGACGACGACGGGGTCGCCACCCTCCAGAACCGAGACGACGGAGTTGGTGGTCCCGAGGTCGATGCCGACCGCACGAGCCATAGTGATTCCTCCTGAATGTGTAGAGCTTCTGTGTTGCACTATGCTGAGTGAACCCCGCTCAAGACTGCTCCGGCAGACCCTAAGATGTCAACCCAGACTTGAGTCCGATTCACTCAACTTGTCGATCATGCTAACGGCACGGCCTCCGACTTTGTTCCCGGGGCCCTGCGTTCTCTATGAAAGCGGCCAGAAGCCGCGTTTCGCATCGTGACCTGATTGTTAGACTTCGCCGAAGTATCAGCTTTGGGGGAAGCAATCAACCATGTCCGCGCAAAGCCGCATGCTCGCCTACAGTTCACTTCTCGCGATGAATGCCGGCTGGGTGAACGCGGTGGCCATCCTGATCATGGCCGTCCCGGTGGGCAACCTCACAGGCATCACTACCCAGATCGGCATGGACCGGGCACACCCCTGGCGCTACGAAAGTCACGTCCTGTTGGCCATCCTGGTTGGCTTCCTCGTCGGCGCGGCACTGGCCGGAGCGCTGCTGGTGTCCAAGCGCGTCCCGATCGGCACCCGCCACGCCGCGGTATTGGCAATTCAGGCGACCCTGCTCCTGCTGGCGGCCGCCGGCATCGAAGAATCCGACCTCAAATCCCTGATCCTCGGCTCCGGCATCGAGGAGACCGCGGTGCAGGCGCTGCTGGCCGCCTCCGCGCTCGGTCTGCAGAACGGACTGACGTCGAGTTTCCGCGGGATGGCAGTGCGCACCACGCACTTCACCGGCACCGTGACCGATCTCGGGTTGATGCTCGGCCGCAGCCGCCAGGAGGGCATCGACAAGTGGAAGGCCGCAATCCTGTCCGCCACGCTGTTGCTGTTCCTGACGGGCGCGGTGGCCGGATTGCTGGCCGGCGCCCGCATCGGGGGCCACGCCCTGATCGTTCCGGCCACCATCTGCCTGGTGCTGGCCGCCGTCTGCATAGCCCGCAGCAGGAAGCGCCGCAGTCAGCAAGAACCGGCGGTCGCCGAGGCGGTCACCGCCTAGGCATCTGCGCGCGATTCCTCCGGACTCCACGGCAGTGGTGGGCGGGGTTGACCGGGAAACAGGAAGTCGACGAACGCAGCCACAGTCGGTTGGGGTTCGTGGTTTGCCAGTCCGGGCCGCTCGTTCGCCTCGATGAAGGAGTAGTCGGCGGCGGTGACGTCGGAGACGAGTAGGTCGATGCCGGCCACCGGGATCCCGATGACCTCGGCCGCCTTGACCGCCACCCGGCACAGCTCTTCATTCACCCGGCCGGTCACGTCCTGCAATTTCCCGCCCTGATGCAGGTTGGCGGTGGCACGCACGCGCAGCAGGGTGCCCTCCGGAAGCACGTCGTCCAGCTGCCAGCCCTCCTTGAGGACCGTCTCCCGCGCGAGGTCATCGAGCGGAATACACGACTCACCGTCGGTGGCGGCAGAACGCCGCCGGCTTTCGGCCTCGATCAATTCGCGGACACTGTGCTTGCCGGTACCGATGACCTCGGGCGGCACCCGCAACGCGGCCGCCACCACCCGGCCGTCGATCACCACCAGCCGCAGGTCGTCGCCGTGTACACGTTTTTCTATCAGCACTTCCGGGTCCTGCTCCCTGGCCCGCGCCAGGGCCGCGGCAAGCTCATCTGGCCCCTGGTCGGCAGTCACCCCGACCGTGATGCCTTTCCCCTGCTCGCCCCGGCACGGTTTGACCACTGCTTCCTGTATCTCGTCGAGGAACGCGTAATCGGTTTCGTCGAAAGTGGCCAGCCGCGCCGGAGGGACCACGATGCCGGCCGTCTTGACCAGACGCCGGGTCAGTCGCTTGTCGTCACAACGGCACATCGCGATCGCCGAGGTGTACTCGGACAGCGACTCGCGGGTGACGACGGTGCGGCCGCCGTGGGAAAGGCGCATCTCTCCTGTCTCGGCATCCAGCACCTCGACCCGGATACCCCGCCGGCGGGCCTCTTCCGCGATGATCCGCGCGTACGGGTTCAGGTCGTCAACGGTTTCCGGCGGCGACGTGAACAGCGGCTCGTTGATCGTGTTCTTTCGTTTGACCACCAGCACCGGGACCCGCCGGAAACCGAGCTTCTCGTACAGGGCGATCGCGCCGTCGTTGTCGTAGGCGACCGACAGGTCGAGATAGGCCCGTCCGTCCTGACGAAAGCGGTCGGCCATGGAGCGGGTCAGAGCTTCCCCGACACCCGGCAGCGCGGCGGCCGGATCGACGGCGAGCGTCCACAGGCTCGAACCCCGCTCGGGATCCGAGAAGAGCACCTCGTGGTCGACGCCGGTGACCGCGCCTATCACCTCGCCGTCGTCGTCACGCACGGCGACCAGGTATGTGACGGCGTCGACGTGCAGTTGGTTGTGCCAGATCGTCTCGACCGGCGCCGGGATCATTCCGCACCGCACGAAGACCCGGTTCATGGCATCGGCCTCGTCCGGGGAACGCAGGGTGCGCACCGTCACGCCCTGCGGCACCCGGGCTGGTTCCGCCGCCCCGGCGAAGCGCAGACGGTAGGTGTGGCTGGGGTCGATGAACAGTTCGGTCGGCGCGTGCGCCACGACGATGTGGGACTCGCGCGCGTAGATGCACACGTCACGGCGCCCGGGCGCTTCCTTGCGCAACGTTTCGACGAGTGCGCCGGTGTCGGCGAATGTCTGACCGAAAATGATTCGGCCCCAACCCAATTCGAGTTCCACCTGCTGCGCCGTCGCCTCGTTGAGGTGGGGCGGCGAGGCGTCGTGCAGGTTGAGCGTGATGGGCTCTGGGTGGTCTTCTCCGGCACCCGATGGACATGTCATGGTCGGCCTTGGTTACCCGTTTTACCGGTGCGAACCACCGATGCGGGCGTCACACTCGCGGCGAAAGTTTTAGAGCAATTGCTCTGTTATCATCGTGACCATGCCTCGCCCTCGCCTCCACGACCCGGACACGGTGCTCGATGCCGCCGAGTCGCTGGCCGTCGCGTCCGGGCCGGCCGCGGTGACCATCCGCGCGATCAGCTCGATCGTCGGCGTCTCCAACGGGGCGTTGTATCACACGTTCGGGTCGCGGGCCGGACTGCTGGCGCGGGCCTGGCTGAGAGCGGGCCGGCGCTTCCTGCAGGCGCAGAACGCCCAGGTCGAGGCGGCCCTCGCGGCACCGGGCCCAGACGCCGGCATCGAGGCCGTCGCGGCCGCCGCAGATGCCCCGGCCGCCTTTGCCGAGCGATATCCGAACTCCTGCCGGCTGCTGCTGACGATGTCCAGGCAAGAGCTGCTCGGCTCCGATCTGCCCGACGACATCTCAACTGAGATCAGGGATCTCGAGGCCCAGCTGGTCGGCCTGATGATCCGGTTGGCCCGCAGCGTCTGGGACCGCAAAGACGCCGCCGCCGTTGACACCATCACGATCTGCGTCGTCGACCTGCCGACCGCGATCCTGCTGCGTCGCGATCGCCTGCACAGCGCGACGGCACGCGCACAGTTGCGCGCCGCGGTGCGCGCTGTGCTGCACATCGAGCCTCCGATTCGGCAACCTGGAAGGGAACCTTTGTGACCATCACGCTCAGCTACGACGAGAAGATCGCCGTCCTCGACCTCGGGGACGACGAGAACCGTTTCTCACCAAGCTTTCTCGACGACATCAACATCCACCTCGACGACATCGAAGCCAGCGGTGCGCATGCGCTCGTCACCACCGCTGCCGGCAAGTTCTACAGCAACGGGTTGGACCTGGACTGGCTCGGAGCGCACGGCGACCAAACCCAGTGGTACGTCGGCAGGGTGCAGGATCTGCTGGCACGGGTTCTCACACTGCCCATGCCCACCGCGGCGGCGCTGGTCGGCCACGCATTCGGAGCCGGGGCAATGCTGGCCGTCGCACACGACTTTCGGGTGATGCGCGCCGACCGCGGCTTCTTCTGCTTTCCCGAGGCCGACATCAGGATCCCGTTCACGCCGGGCATGGCCG
The DNA here is from genome assembly GCF_001417955.2 of Mycobacterium gordonae. Taxonomy (GTDB): domain Bacteria; phylum Actinomycetota; class Actinomycetes; order Mycobacteriales; family Mycobacteriaceae; genus Mycobacterium; species Mycobacterium gordonae_B. Next base: position 11,718 of record NZ_LKTM01000374.1, read on the forward strand.
CGTTGATCCAGGCCAAGCTCACGCCCCAGGCGGCGGTCGCCTCCATGACCACCGGGCGCCGCTTCGGTGGCGCCGACGCAGCGGACATCGGGATCGTCGACGCCACCGCGGGCGAAGGCGCGGTGACTGCCGCCGCGACGGAACTGCTTCGCCCGCTGGGCAGTAAGGACCCGGGCACCCTGGGGGCGATCAAGCAGACCATGTTCGGCGGCGCGGCGCAGACGCTCACAACGCGCGCCGACGGCTGACATTGGCGATGACCAGCTGCGTGTTGTAGGGCGCCCCGATCGGCACACCATGCCGGTCGGCTTGGGTATTCCATTGACTGGCAAAGATTTTCATTTGCGCCAGGGTGGATCCGGGCACGATATAACCGCCGTAGTTCTGCGCCACGAAGTTCGGGCCCGCCGGATCACTCTGTTGCATGAGCACCGTAGGTGGGGCCTGGCTGAAGATCTCGGTGGGTCCGTCCGCGACCCAGATCTCCACCGCCCCATCGGGACCCGTGCGCACATTGAATCCCGCGAGGACGGCGCGACCGTCGACCTCCCGAAAACTGAGCTCACCGAAATTGGTGGCGCTGAGGGCGATCGCCGATTCTCCCGGCATCCCCCAGGCCGCCTCGCCGTCGGTCCGCCGCACATAGGGTCGCCACGAGGAGCGGTCGGTGAAGGTGGCAGGGTCGGTCCGGTACAGCGTCACGCGCCGGCTGCGGTCGAAGGCATCGGCGACGATGTAGACCTGGCCGTCGGCGGCCTGGTAGCCACTGATCTGCGACTGCCCGCCGTTTGCATGGTCGCCGGGACGCCACGAGCCTCTGACCGGTTTCCAGCCCCGCGCCGGACGATCGGTGACTTCGACCAACCATGACCCGCCCTCGGTGCGCAGGTCCTTGGTGCCCACCACCAGCATGTAGGTCCGGTCGCCGACCAGGACGCTGCCAGACGGCAGCGTGTTCATGCCGCGCGCCTGCCTTGGCGGGATGAACAGCGGGTTGCGGCTACCCCTCGGCCCGGTCAGCGGCATCCCGAAGTGCGGGTGGCCGGCCGGGTCGAACGTCACCGGCACGGCGACGGACGGGTAGTGCGGGTGAGTGCCTACCTTGTCACCGCCGAACGAGTCGCCGAAGACGGCCACATACGACCCGTCGGGCAGTTCCACAACCTCTCCGAGGTCGACCGCGCCGATGCCGGGTACGCCCCCGCGGGCACCGGTCCCGGCGATCGGACCGAGGTTGCGCACCTCGCCATCGCGCATCGGCTACGTCCGCTCCTTGATCAGCGACAGCAGCGCCCGCACCGCCGCACTGGTCGGGCGCGTCGCCGACGTCGCGACGTAGAGCCGCCAACACAGCTCCTGATCGGTGACCGGGACGGTCACCAGGCCGTCGTCGTCGATGTCATCGAGGATGGTCCAGCTCAGAAATCCGATCCCCAGACCATTTCGGATGTACGCCGCGGCCGTCCCCAGATCGGCGACTTCAAGGGTGACGGTCCGCTCCACGCCGGCGGCGGCGAACGCCCTGTCGATGACGATTCTCGTGCCGTAGCCCGGCGGGGCGTCGACGAAAGACATGCCGGCCAACTCGGCCAGTGTCACCGAGGCAGCGGAGGCCAGCGGGTGCTCGGCGGGCACCACCAGGTGCAACTTGACGGCGGCCACCTGCTGCGCGTTGAGTCCGGCCGGCACCTCACCGGGAAAGACAAGGAAAGCGATGTCCAGGTCGCCGTCGCGCAGTTGTCGTTCCAGGCCCGTCGTTCCCGCGCGGGCGGCGCGCAGCTGGACCCGCACTTCGGGGTGCCGGGTGTGCAGTTCGGCCAGGACGCTGGGCAGGTCGATGACGTTGATCGAGGTCAACGTGCCAACGGTGACGGTTCCCCGCACCGCACCCCGGGTGGCGTGGACGGCGTCCTTGGCGGCCGAGGCGGCGTCGAGGGTGGCGCGGGCGTGGGGTCGCAGCTGTTCGCCCGCCGGCGTCAGGCGAACCCCGGCCGGCCCGCGGATGAACAGCGCGGCGCCGAGTTCGCGTTCCAGCGCCCGGATGGTCGCCGATACGCCGGATTGCACGACATGCAGCCGCTTGGCCGCCCGGGTGAAGCTCAGATTGTCCGCGACAGCCAGGAAGTACTCCAGCTGACGCAGCTCCATGCAGGAATTATCACCATCTGTGCTGGCTTCGATCAAGAACTTTCGCTGGCAGTGATCACGGTGGCCGGCGTACCTTCGGGCCGATGGAAGTCACCGAAACCCGCTGGTCATCACAATGCGACGAGCATCAATTCGTGGTGGAGAACCCTGCGACCGGGCAACCGGTCACTCGGATCCGGGGTGCGGGATCCCAGCAGGTGGACCTCGCCGTCCGGGCCGCCCGTGCCGCCCAGCACAACTGGTGGCAGCGTCCGGCCCGCGAACGGGGCCGCTACCTGCGCCGGGTCGCCGACGTCATCCGCGCCCACGCCGACGAGATCGCCGCGCTGGAATCCCTGGAGATGGGCAAACCGGTCACCCAGGCACGGCAGTTCGACGTCGAGACGGCGATAACGATCTTCGAATATTTCGCCAGCGTGGTCGAGGTGCTGCCGAGCCAGGCACGCGATTACGGCCCGGTGTTCGACGTGACGACCCTGGAGCCGTACGGCGTGATCGCGGGCATCGTGCCGTTCAACTGGCCGCCCATTCACACCGCCGGCAAGACCGCCCCGGCCCTGGCGGTGGGCAACGCAATCGTGCTCAAGCCGCCGGAACAGACGCCCTCGGTGGTACTGCGCATGGTGGAACTGATCAATTCGGCGCTCCCCGACGACCTGGTGCACGCGGTACCCGGCGGCGGGCAGATCGGCGCCGCGCTGGCCGCGCATCCGTTGGTGGGCAAGGTTTCTTTCACCGGCTCGCCGGCGACGGCGGTGTCCGTACTGCGCACCACGGCCGACAACCTGACACCGACGCTGATGGAGCTCGGCGGCAAGAACCCGCTGCTGGTGTTTGAGGACGCCGATATCGACCGGGCCCTGCTGGCCGCGATCGACGGCGGATTCTTCAACCAGGGCGAGGCGTGCACCGCTTCGTCACGAATCCTGCTGCACCACAGCATCTTCGACCTGTTCTCGACGCGGCTGTGCGCGGCCGTACAGCGCCTGAGGGTGGGTGACGGCGCCGACCCGGACACCGAGGTGGGGCCGCTGGTCACCCGGGCGCAGCAGCGGCGCGTGCTCGACTATCTGGACATCGGCGTCGCCGAGGGCGCCCGCGTCGCCGCCCAGGCGCCCCTGCCCGACGATCCCCACCTGGCGGACGGCTTCTATGTGCCACCGACCGTGCTCACCGACGTCACCCCCGAGATGAGGGTGGCCACCGAGGAGATCTTCGGCCCCGTCGTCGTACTCATCCCGTTCGCCGACGAGGCCGACGCGGTCCGGATTGCCAACGACACCCAATTCGGCTTGGTGGCAGGGGTTTTCACTCAGGACTCCGACCGAGCGCTCCGGGTGAGCCGGCGGATCCGGGCCGGCGCCGTCTTCGTCAACAACTATGTGCGGGTGGCCGTCGGCACCGGTTTCGGCGGCATCGGGCACAGCGGTTTCGGCCGCGAGCACGCACAGGAGACGCTGGCGGAATACGGGTACACCAAAACCATTCGACTGGCTGCCGACGCACCTCCCGGGTGGGCCGCGGCCGCCCGGGTCCTGGAGGCTTGATGCGCACCATCGCACTCGAAGAGCATTACGCCACAACGCAATTCCTCAACGGTCCGGGTGGCTGGCTGAAGTCCCGGCCGAACATCAGCGAGGCACTGGTCGATCTCGGGGACACCCGCATCAAGGAGATGGACGATGCCGGCATCGACGTGGCCGTGCTGTCACTGGTCGCACCGGGCGTGGAGCAACTCGACGGGCCCGCGGCGGTACGCCTGGCCCGCAGGTGCAACGACGAACTCGCCGCCGCCGTGCAGCGGTATCCCGGGCGGCTGGCGGGATTCGCCGCGCTGCCGATCAGCGAGCCCGGCGCGGCGGCCGACGAACTTGCCCGAGCGATCGCGGACGGCTTTGTCGGCGCGGTGGTCAACGGCCATTGCCGGGGCGTCTACCTCGACGACCCGCATTTCGATCCCGTCCTGGAACGAGCCGCCGCGCTGCGGGTTCCGATCTATCTGCACCCGACCATCCCGCCCGCGGCAGTCATCGAGTCCTGCTACGCCGGGTTCTCCGAAGAGGTGACGTTCGCGCTGGCGACGGTGGGCTGGGGCTGGCACATCAACACCGGCACCCAGGTACTGCGACTCATCCTCGGCGGCGTGTTCGACAGGCACCCCGATCTGCAGATCATCATCGGGCATATGGGTGAGGCGCTGCCCTTCATGATCCCGCGCTTCGAGGCCACGCTGCGGCCGGAACTGACCGGTCTGCGCCGTCCGGTCACTGCCTACCTGCGCGAGAACCTGACGTACACCTTCGCCAACTTCAACAATGAAGCCACCTACGCCAACCTGGTGGCCAACGTGGGCGCGGATCGGGTGGCCTTCTCCACCGACCATCCCTTCGGATCCATGTCGGCGGCCCGGCAGTTCCTCGACGCGCTGCCACTGACCCGGCACGAGCGCGCCGCCATCAGCCACCGCAACGCGGAGCGACTGCTGGGGCTGTGAACTGCCGACCGGGTAACCGTGGGATAGCCTGACGCGATGGCAGCGCCCGCGCGCGCGTTGGACCGCGAAGACGCGGGTTACCACAAGGCGCTCAAGAACCGGCAGATACAGATGATCGCCCTGGGCGGCGCCATCGGAACCGGGCTGTTCCTCGGTGCCGGCGGCCGGCTCGCCTCGGCCGGACCGGGGTTGTTCATCGTCTTCGGCATCTGCGGCGTCTTCGTCTTCCTGATTCTGCGGGCCCTCGGAGAGCTGGTGCTCTACCGCCCGTCGTCGGGCTCGTTCGTGTCCTACGCGCGCGAATTCTTCGGCGAGAAGGTGGCTTTCGCCGCCGGCTGGATGTACTTCCTGAACTGGGCCATGACCGGAATCGTGGACACCACCGCCATCGCGCAGTACTGCCGCTACTGGAAGGTGTTCCAGGTCGTCCCCCAGTGGACGCTGGCCCTCGTCGCGCTGATCGTCGTGGTGTCGATGAACCTGATCTCGGTCAAGTTGTTCGGCGAGCTGGAGTTCTGGGCCGCCCTGGTCAAGGTGCTGGCGCTGGTCACGTTCCTGATCGTGGGTACCGTCTTCCTGGCGGGACGCTTCAAGATTGAAGGGCATGACACCGGGATTTCGCTGTGGAGCAGCCACGGTGGCCTGTTGCCGACCGGCCCGCTATCCCTGTTGCTCGTCACCTCAGGGGTGGTGTTCGCATACGCCGCAATCGAACTCGTCGGCATCGCGGCCGGGGAAACCGCCGAGCCCGAAAAGGTCATGCCCCGTGCCATCAACTCCGTGGTATTCCGGATCGCCGTCTTCTACATCGGTTCTACGGTCCTGCTCGCGCTACTACTGCCCTACACGGACTACAAGGACGGCGAGAGCCCGTTCGTGACCTTCTTCAACAAGCTCGGCATCTCCTGGGGTGACGACGTGATGAACCTGGTGGTGCTCACGGCTGCGCTGTCGAGCCTGAACGCGGGTTTGTATTCCACCGGCCGGATCCTGAGGTCGATGGCGATCAACGGCAGCGGCCCGAAGTTCACCGCGCCGATGTCGAAGAACGGCGTGCCCTTCGGCGGCATCTTGCTCACCGCGGGAATCGGCCTGTTCGGCATCGGGCTGAATGCCGTCACACCCAAACACGCCTTCGAGATCGTCCTGCACATCGCGGCGACCGGCGTCATCGTGGCCTGGGCGACGATCGTCGCGTGCCAGTTGCGGTTCCATCACCTGGCCAGAGCCGGAGAGACGGAGCGCCCGAAATTCCGCATGCCGCTGTCGCCCTACACCGGATGGATCACGCTGACCTTCCTGGCCGGTGTGCTGGTGTTGATGATGTTCGACAAGGTGTACGGCCGCTGGATGCTGGCCGCGATGGCGTTCGGTATCCCGGCGCTCATCGGCGGCTGGTTCGTGGTGCGCGGGCGGGTGCGCGACGCCGCGGCGGAAGCCGACGCGTAACGCTTTGCCATCGGCGTCGTTCCAAGAGCGCGTCACTGCGCTGACTCGGGTATTCCCGTGCGTAATCTGACTGCTGATATCGGATATTCCCGGGAGTAGTACGTTGCGGTTATTGCACAAGGCTGGGTGGGTTCCACTCGCCGTCGCCGTGCTCATTGCCGGATGCAGTACGACCATCGACGGCAGGCCGGTGGCCAGCCCCGGCGGCCGGGGTCCGGCCGAACCGACATTCCCGACGCCCCGACCCAGCGCCACTGCGCCGGCGGCGCCGACGACGCCCATCGCGCTTCCCCCCACGCAGCCGCCATCCACCGACCCGGCGCCCGGCACCATCGCGCTCAAGCCGGACCAGAACGGCTACGTTTTCATCGAGACCAAGTCCGGCATGACGCGCTGTCAGATCAACCAGGAAAGCGTGGGCTGCGAAGCGCCGTTCACCAACTCACCGCTCAAGGACGGCGAGCACGCCAACGGAATCCACATCACGTCGGCCGGAAACGTGGAGTGGGTGCTGGGCAACCTCGGCGCCATCCCGACGGTCACCATCGACTACAAGACCTACGACGCGCAGGGCTGGACCATCGTGGCCACCAAAGAGGGCACCCGCTTCGCCAACAACAGCACCGGCCACGGCATGTTCGTCAGCATCGACAAGGTCGACACGTTCTGAAGCTGAAGGTCACCCGCCCGAGTCGAGGGTCTGCGACAGCCACTTGAGCACGGGTGGGGCCACCTCGTTCAGCGCCGATTCCGCGATGATCCAGTGCGGTAGGCCGGGGTGCACCTGGTGTTGGGCACCGTACCGTTTGGCGATCTGACGTGAAGCCCGCGCCGCGACATTTCTGTCCTCGCCCGCGCTGACGCACAGCACCGGACACGTCACATCTGCGGCGTTGACCCGCGTGACGGGGGCACCGACCAGCATCTGGCGGTAGACCTTCCCAGAATCGCGAACAAGTAGCGGTATCAACTCGTCCTGCTCGGTGGAAGGCAGCGTGCACAGTGGAACTTCGCGCATCGTCCGGGGCGACGGCAGAATCGGTCTGCCCGCCAGGATGCTGGGCATCAGCGGCGCCAGGTGCGGAAGCGGTTTCAGTTGCGGCCAGAGGATGCCGGGCGGAACCGAGGCCAACAGCACCACAGCGCGCGGATCCCGCGCTGCCGCGAGTTTCTGGGCAAGTAACCCGCCCATGCTGTGGCCGATGATGACCGGCCGCGTGGCGAGGCCGTCGTAGGCCTGCAGGACCGCGTCGAATAGCTGACCGATGCCGGTGCGGCGCAGCACCGCATCATCCGATGGATCGCGCCCCGGCAAAGCTGGTGCGACGCAATCGAATCCGGCCTGACCGAAGAAGTCGATCCACGGCTTGAGCAGTGCCGGACGGCCGAATGCGCCGTGTATGAACAGAACCGGCGGGCGTGAGTCGCTTGACTCCATGACGGGTTACTTCCTTTTCTGGATTTTACCGAGGGATTTGCGGGAAGTGGGTTGCACGTACAGACCCCGTGAGTTCGTCAAATTCATCGCCGGGTTCGTCGCCCGCCGCCCCTCGTTGTTCGCCCCGACCTATAACATCGAAACCGTGGCACGTTACGGCCCACCAGACGACTTCAACAATCAGCCCACCCAGTACGGCGGCTACGGCGGACAACCGCCGCAGGGCCCGCCTCCCGGTGGGCCTCCGCCGTACGGCCGACCTCCCCAGGGGCCGCCGCCGGGTCCCCAGCACCAGCCGACAGTCGAAGGCCCGCCCCCGTCCGGTGGCACGCCGCTGCAGAACCAGCCCACCGTGGAACACGGTCACCCCGGCCAGCCGCTGCAGTACCAGCCGACGGTAGAAGGTGCCCCACCGGAGCAGTACGACCAGCTCGGAGCCGAGGATCCCGACCAGGAGGGTCGGCCGTGGTACCGCCGGCCGGTGACGCTGATCGGCTGGGCCATCCTGGTGCTGATCCTGCTCGCCCTGATCGCCTACGGCGTGACCCAACTGCTCGGCGGCGACAAGAGCAACGGCCCGGCGCCCGGCACGACGTCGACCTCGACCACCTCGACCACCACCGCGACGACCACGACCACCACCACGACCGAGCCCACCACCACGACAACCGAACCGCCGACGACCCCCACCGCGGCCCCGCCGGCCAACCCGCCCCGAAACCAGCCGCCGGGTACCCAGCCGACGCAGCAACCCACCCATCGTCCGCACCTGCCTCAGCTGCCATCGACCATCACGGTTCCGGGTGGTCCCACCATCACCCTGCCCAACCTGCCCCGTTAGGACTTGGTCAAGGTTTGGTTGCTGATCGGTCACGGGCGGCGCGCGCTGAGCCGAGTGACCGGGGGTGACGAATACTGTCGGCGCCCGTGACGAGGTACGACCCGCCCGAATACGGCGCCAACGACCCGACCGCCTACGGCAACTACGGCTACGGGCCCGCCGGGGGCGGGTACGGGCAGCCGGCCGGCGGTGGCTACCCGCCCGAACCGGAGCCCGAGCGCACGCCGGGCTGGCGTAAACCACTCGCACTGGTCGGTTGGGGCGTGCTGATAGCGGTACTGATCGCGCTGATCATCTATGGCATCGTTCTGCTCGCGCGTGGCCGGCCGAGCCCGGCCACGGTCACCACCACCGTGACTACGGTGGCGCCGGCGACGACGACCACGACCGGCACCACAGCGCCGAGCACCACGACAACGACCACGACGACAACCACCACCACAACGACCACGACCACCACCACCACCACCCCGACGACGACCACCGAAACCACCACGAGCGCACCCACCACGACGACGACCACCACCACGAGCGCATCGCCGACCACCACGCCCGCCAATTCCCCGGCACCCGGAGCGATTCCCAGGCTGCCGTCGCAGATAACGTTGCCGGCCATACCCACCGTCATCAATCTGCCGCCAGGAGTGTGAGCCGGTCCTGCCCTACCAGCGACGGCTAGGGTGGGGAACGGCCCCGACCGCAGCGAACAAGGGACGACGAAGGGTGTGGATATGAGCGAGCCGCTCGGGTTGTCGATCGGCGTGGCCAACCTGGTGGCTGCCCGCTCCGGCAGCGTCCCGGTCTCTCGCACACCCGTCGTGACGTTGTTCGAGAATCGTCCATCCGAGGTGGGGCTGCCCGAGGAGAACCCGAATCTGACCGAGCCCGGCCTGGTGCTGCGCGGGTTCGTGGAACGGGTCGGTGATCCGGCGCCGCTGGTGGCGGCCGACGGGACCAAGTACCTGGGACAGGCGCTGACCATCGAAGCTCTGGAAGCGATGGCGCGCACCGTGGGCTACGGTCGGCCGATCACGGTCGCCGTCCCCGCGTACTGGTCAGAAAACCAGGTCGCCGCGTTGCGCCAGGAACTGTTTGCCCAGCCCGACCTGACGGCTCACGGCGGCACGCCGACGTTGATCTCCGATGCCACCGCGGCGCTGGCCGCGGTCAATGCCCGACCCGGATTCCCCAGGCAGGGCGTCGTCTCGCTGTGCGACTTCGGCGCCGGCGGCACCAGCGTCACGCTGGCCGACGCCGGGTCCGGCTTCCAGCAGATCGGCAGCACCGTCCGCTACAGCGAGTTCTCCGGTGACGACCTCGACCAGTTGATCCTCAACCACCTGTTGGCCGCCTCCCCCGGTGTCGACAGCAGCGACGTATCCAACACCGCCACTTCGATGGGTTCGGTGACCCGGATGCTGAGCGCCTGCCGCACCGCCAAGGAGCAACTGTCCGCGAATACGGTGGCGACCGTCGCTACCGGGGCCAATGATCAGCGGCTGACCCGCAGCGAATTCGAAGAGCTCATCGCACCGCCGTTGGACAGGTTCCTTGGTTCCATTCCAGAAGTCCTGCAGCGCAATGGAATTGGGCAACTTGCGGCGGTGGCGATCGTCGGTGGCGGCGCCGCTATCCCACTGATCTCCACCAGGATGTCGCAACGCCTGCAGGTGCCGGTGTTCACGACCGCGCAACCCCTGTTCGCCGCAGCGGTCGGCGCCGCCACTCTGGGCGACGCCCAAGTGGCGTCGGCGGGCGCGGCCACCGGAATCGGCCCCGCAGTCGGCCTGCCGACAAGCATGATCGGCGCGGCTGGTCCTGAGACGTTGGCGTCCCCGACTGCGCCGGTCGACACCGAGGCCTTTCCCGACGGTGCCCGTCAGGAGACCGACCGCGCGCTGGCGTGGTCCGAAGACAGCGGTACGGGTATGGAACCGGTCCCCTACACCGGACCTGCCGATTACACCGGTCCGGTCGAGCCTCCTCCCGGCCCGGCAGTCCCCGAGACCCGGCAGGACCGTTACGCGGGCGAACCCGAGGTCCCACTGTGGTACCGGCGTCCGGCCATCCTGCTCAGCCTCGCCGGCGCCGCCGCGGCCATCATCGTCGCGGTAGTGCTGGCGCTGACTCTGCGGCCGACCAATGCCAAGCCGGTAGTGACCACCTCGCAGCCGCCGCCCTTCACCACCGTCGTGACCGGGCCGGACAACAGCCCGACCGAGACGGTGGTCACCCCACCGCCCGTCACGGTGACCACCACGCCCTCTACCACCACCAACCCGCCGAGCACCTCGACCACATCGTCGACCACATCAACCACCTCGTCGACGACGACAACCACGACGACCACCCAGCCCACCACCACAACGACCCAGCCGACGACGACGACCCAACCGACCACCACTCAGCAGACCACCACCCAGGCACCGCCGACGACTACCCAGAAACCGCCGACCACTACGGCGGCACCGGTCACGCCCACTGCGGCGCCCACCTCCGCTGCGCCGGCCCCTGCGCCCGCGCCCGGGGGCTAAGACCCTGCCACTAGACGGCGAATTCAGCTAACAGCGCCTCAGCGCTGCGGACCGCGGCACGGCACGCCCGGCTGGTGAACGGATCGTTCAGCGGATGTTCGGCGCGGCGGCGCCAGTGTTGTGCCGCAGCGAACGCCGCCCGGGAAACCTCCTGGGGGTTGGCCCGGCAGACCTCGGGATCCAGGCCCAGCCGGCTGGCCGGCCCGGTGCCCGAACCGCCGATGATCCGCCGCAGCAGCACAACATCGGGTTCTTTCAAAGTCGTTGTGCGCGAAGATAGTTGACTCAGAAGTCGGAGTTCCTCAAAGGCATGGGTGTCGGCCAGCAGCGGGTCGATGTCGGCGATCACATATGGCGTGGCCAGCACCGGGTGCGTTTCGACGAACCGGCGCAGCGACACCAGCGCGGTGTGGGCCTTGAGCATGTCGGAGCGCTGCGCGAACTGCTGGTCGATGACGTTGCGCAGGGTCGCCAACCCGCTGCGCTCCAGCAGTTCGTTGGCCAACGCGGAGGCGTCGGCGACGCCGGCCGCCAGCACCGCAATCGAGATCCGGATGCCGAACATCCCGAACCGATCCAGCAGATGAGCACGGGTCGCGGCGTCCACCGGCAGCGGGCTGTCCGGGCGAACGAAGCGATCCACGCTCAACAGCGCCCTGTTGAGTTCGGCGGCGTCCGAGCCGGCGAGCTTCTGCAAGGCGACGAATTCGCTTTGACGCAGCGTGCGCGCGGTCATCGCGAGCAGGCCTGACACCGGGACCACCGCCTGACAGATGCCGGTCTGATTCATCTCGCTGGTGAACCGTCTGGCCACTTCACTGGCGGACAGCATCGCATCGATCCGGCCGGCGCCGATCTCGTCCGCACGCGATGCGACGCCGATGATCCCCAGCGCTCCGGCGGACCCGCCCACCAGACCGCCGATCTGTTTGAGCAAAGCGATGTCGGCGGCGTTGAGGGTGCGCAACAGGAACACCACCGCGTCCACTCGTGGCACCCCGTCCGGTGGGACAAGTAGTCGCAGCGTGCGCTCGGAGGCGTCGCGAGTCAACGACGAGGTACCCGGGGTGTCGATGATGGTGGCTTGCATCAACTCCTGGGCGGGCCACTCCACATCCAGGTGGGCCACCTCCGCCGGGTTGAGGTTGTGCAGGTCGAAACTCAGCCCGTCGCGGTGGGTGATCGGCACGTTGCTGCGCCTTCCGCCCTGGTGGATCGCGGTGACCTTCGGCGTCGGCCCGTGCCTGAACCAGGTCACGATCCTGGTCGCCTCGGTCGCGTCCGTCGGTGCGATATCGTCGCCCACCAGCGCGTTGACCAGTGTGGACTTACCCGCCTTGAGGGTGCCTGCCAACGCGATGCGGATCGGCTCGTTGAGCCGCGCGCCGATGCGTTCCAATTCGTGGAAGACGTCCGGGCGCTGACGGTATGCCGGTTCTCCCCGATAAGCCTGGATGGTTCCGTTCAGGATGGCGCGGACCCGATCGCTGGTGCTCACGCTCGTCCTAGGGTCGCCTGTGGCCGCAGTTTGTCCAAGTTTTCGATGACCTGGCGCAGGATGTCCAGTTGCCGCTCCAGTTCACGCACCCGGGTGTCGCGCTCCACGCCCTCGAGGTGGGCAGCGGTCAAGGTGGCCTGCAGGGACTCGTTGAGCGAGCGGCTGAGTTCGTTGGCGATATCGCGGTAATGGTCGCGCAGCTTGCGGTGGATCGTCTTGAGCCGGTCGCGCGATTCCTTGCCGACGACGAACGACACCTCATCGACGAAGCGCCGCACGTTCGCCTTGGCCTCGGCGCGCGCCCGCAGCAGCCGGCTCTGCTTCTCCTCTTTGTAGGCCATCCGGCCGAGCAACAGCCCGGCACCCACCGACACCGGATTGAACAGGCCCAGCCCGGCCACAGAGGACAGCATGCCGATCATCACCACACCGCCGTAGGACCCGCGAAGTCCCGAGAGGGCTTTCTGTCCCTTTCCCTGCGGCTTCGATTCCAGCTCGGCGAGCGCTTTGAGTTGATCGAAGTCGGTAGCCATCAGCCGCGACGTCAGCTCCGGCGACATCACCGAGTTCAGACCGGCGTCGGCGAAGGATCGTGCCACGTCGTCCGCCAGGGCCGCAGAACGCTGGTAAGCCCAGACGAAGTTGTCGCCGACCGCGGTGGCGACCGCGTCCTCGGCTTCGGCGCCGATCTCGGCCCAGTGCAGGGTGGGGTCGCAGGAATCGATGCGCTTTTCGATCTCGTCGGTGACGGCGCGAAAGCGTGCCCGCAGGTCATGGTCCACGTCGTTGCTCACATCGGTGAAGCCGTCGTTGAGTACCTGCTGCCACAGGGCGGTCGCCTGCAGCGCGTTCTCGGCGTCGCGCTTGCGGCGCTGCAGATCGCTTTCCAGCCGGTCACGCAGCCCGGGGTCGTTGACCGAAGCCAGCTCCGACCCCGCTTTGGTAGTTAATTGCCCTGCGGCAGAACGAATTTCGTTGAGGACCTCATCGCGCACCCGGTCAACTTCCCGGGTCAGCACCTTCTCGCTGAGAAACTTCACCACGGCCGGAAAGTTGGACTCGTCGTTGAGTTCTTTGTCGTTGAGACTCACGGCGTGGCTGCGCAACAGCGACGAAACCGGGATGATCGGCATGGGCACCCGTGCTCGCTGCAGGTGATTGGCGTTGGCGTTGACGATCTGGCGCCAGTGCGGGTACAGGTCGGTCTTGGTCGCGACGATCACCCCGACCGGGCAGATCTGGTGCGCCTTGCGTAGGAACCACATCTCGGGTTCGGTGAACTCCTGGCTGGCGTCGCTGACCATCAACATCGCATCGGCATCGGGCAGCAGGCCGAGCGTCGCTGACAGGTGTGGCTGCCCGTGGCCACCCACGCCGGGGGTGTCGATGAACACCAGACCGCCTTGCAGCAGTGGGCTGGGCGCGCCGATCTCGACCCGCAGCACGTGACGTCCGTTGGCCTGAGGCGCCCGGCGCAGATCGGCGTTGATCTCCTCGACCGGGATGTCGACAGTCGTGGTTTCGCCGTTGGGTCCCGCCGTTAGGACCAGGCGCGCCGACGGTTGGGCGCTGTAGCTGACGATGGTGATCACAACGGTGGCTTCGTCGTCGCCGACCCGGGCTACCGGCAGGTTGAGCAGGGAGTTGAGCAGTTGACTCTTGCCCTGTTTGAGCTGCCCGGCGATCACCACCCGGATGTGGGGATCGGTGATCCGCGCCCGGGCCCGGCGCAGCCGGTGCACGAGATCGCCGCGTTCATGCAGTTCTGCGATGGCGATCGTGTGGTCGATCAGCTCGACGATCACGCTGACCCGACGCGGGTCATCGGGTTGTGCCACCGTGCTGCTCCTCTCCGATCGCGGTCTGTCAGATCTCTGTCAGATCAAGGTATGCGTACAAACCGGCGGGGACCACGAAGGTCCCCGCCGGTTTTGCAGCCGGGTCTGGCTATCAGAACCCGTGGTGGTCGGCCGGGCCGTGCGTCGCCGGCGGCTCGGTGTGCGCCGGCGGCGTGTGCGGCGCCGGGTCGTGACCGAACACCGACGGGCTCTGCGGCTCGTGGTGGGTCGGTTGCGGCTGCTCAACCGGCTGATGCTGCTGCGGAGTGAACACCGGGCCGTGGTCGGCCGGGGCCGGGTGGGTCGGAGCCGGCGTGTCCCCCTGGGGGGCCGGCGTGTGCGGCGTGTTGATCACCGGCGGGTTCGCTCCGCCGGCGCCGCCGCCGGTGCCGCCCGTGCCGGCAGGTGTGCCGGGGGTCTGGATCACCGGACCGTGCCCACCGCCCACCGGAGGTGTCGTACCAGCCGTCCCGGCGCCGCCGCCGGTGATGACGGGGCCCTGCCCGGCGGGGACGGTCGGCCCGTGGTCGCCCGGAGTGACGCCGGCACCCGCACCAGCACCCGCGCCGCCGCCGGTCCCGACACCGGTGGGCCCGACGCCGCCTGCGCCACCGGCACCGACACCGCCGCCCAGGGTCGTGCCTTCCTGGCCCAGGATGTCGCCGTGACCGCCGACCCCGGCACCTGCATGCGCCCCCGGCCCGGTGGCCACGCCTCCGGGTCCAGTGGCCGGGGTTGTGGGTCCGGTGGCGACGGTGCCCCCGCCCGCACCTGCCGCCGCGACACCGCCGGGGCCGGCCTGCGCCCCGGCTCCGGCGCCGGCTGCACCTGACACTCCGACCGGCTGCGGAGCCGGGTGACCGGCGAGCGGGGTGTTTCCGCCGCCGCCGGTGATGACGGGGCCCTGCCCGGCGGGGACGGTCGGCCCGTGGTCGCCCGGAGTGACGCCGGCACCC
>NZ_LKTM01000375.1 GCF_001417955.2 Mycobacterium gordonae
GCTCCGCCGCGCCCGCCCCTGCCGGCCGCTGCATCGGCTCCGGTCGCTTCGGCGCCCGCTCTGCCGTCACCGCCGAAAGCGCCGGCACCTCCTCCGCAACGGCCGCCGGACCCGGACCAGGCCTTCGTCAACATGGTGTCCGGCATTCCCGGCCTCACCGTGACCGACCCGGCCACGGCCGCCGCGACCGGCCGCGCGGTGTGCACGAGCCTGCAAAACGGCGCGACACCAAACGATTCCGTTCAGGCGACCGTGAACGGCAACAACACCGTGACCCCCGCCCAGGCGGCCGCAGGGGTCAACGCCGCGATCACCGTCTACTGCCCGCAATACCAGCGGTAGGCGCGCCTGCTACCGGAGGCTGATCTCCCCTTCGGCCGCGCGCCGACCGATGTCGGTGCGAAAGTGGCCGCCGGGCAATCGAATCGATCCGAGGATCTCGTACGCACGGGCACGCGCTTCGGCCAGGTCCGCTCCGGTACCGACCACTGACAGCACTCGTCCCCCGGAGGAGACGATTGCTCCGTCGTCACGGCGTGCGGTGCCGGCGTGCAGGACGCCGTCGGCTTCGGAGCCGACGATGACGTCTCCGACCCGCGGCCGTCCGGGATAGTTCTCGGCCGCCAGCACCACGGTCACTGCAGCGCCATCGCGCCAACGCAACTGCTCGAAGTCAGCCAGCTTTCCGCTGCCGGCGGCGTGCAGTAGTTGGCCGAGCGGCGATTCCAGTAGGGCCAGCACCGCCTGAGTCTCCGGATCGCCGAAGCGGCAATTGAATTCGACCACCGCGGGACCGTTGGAGGTGATCGCCAGACCGGCGTAGAGCAGGCCGTTGAACGGGCTGCCGCGCCGGACGAGTTCGGCCGCAACGGGTTGGACGACCCGGCTGACGATCTCGCGGTAGACGTCGTCGGGCAGCCAGGGCAGCGGCGCGTAGGCGCCCATGCCACCGGTGTTGGGGCCGGCATCGCCGTCGCCGACCCGTTTGAAGTCCTGGGCAGGCAGCAGTGGCACCACGGTCGCGCCGTCGAGCACGCAGAACAACGAGACCTCGGGTCCGTCCAGGAACGACTCGAGCAGCACCGGATGACCCGACTCCAGCAGGCCGGCGGCGTGGGCGCGGGCGGCGTCGCGGTCCGCGGTCACCACGACGCCTTTGCCGGCAGCCAGCGAGTCGTCCTTGACCACCCAGGCCGGATCACCCGCAGGCGGCCCGAAACGTTCCAGGGCGGCGTCGAGATGCGCCGGGTTGTCGACGATCTCACTGGCCGCTGTCCGGACCCCGGCCGCAGCCATCACCTCTTTGGCGAAGGCCTTGGACCCTTCGATCCGCGCCGCGTCCTTGCCGGGACCGAAGCACACGATGCCTGCGGCGCGCAGGGCGTCGGCCACCCCCAGCACCAGCGGCACCTCGGGTCCGATCACCACCAGGTCGGCCTCGACCTTTCGCGCCAGGCCCACGACCTGATCAGCGGAGGTGACATCGACGTCGTATTGCTCGGCCAGCCGGGCGGTGCCCGCATTGCCGGGGGCGACGATCAGCCCCGTGACCTGCGGGTCTCTACTGAGCGCCAGCAGCAGGGCATGTTCACGGGCACCGGAGCCGATCACCAGGACGCGCACGACAGGTCAGACTATCTGACGCCGAGCAGACACAAAATCGCACGTTTCGCGAAGCGAACGTGCGATTTCGCGTCTGCTCGCCAGGCTTCGGGACATCCCGCTAGAGAATCTTTTCCAGCAGGTCCCTGAGGTCATGCTGCTGCCTGACGGTGAGGCGGCCGAGGCGCTTGTCGAACTCCTCCGACAGCAGCGCCAGACCCTTGGTGGCGGCCCGGCGTCCCTCCGGGGTGAGCAGCAGACGGTGGCGTCGCAGGTCGGCGGGGTCGATCTCACGGCGCACGAATTTCGCCGCTTCCAGTCGTTTGAGGTAGAGCGTGACGGTCGCCTTGGGCATGCTCAACGCCGCCGCGAGTTCGACGGGGTACGGGTGCTCATCGATCTCCGCGAGCAGGAAAAGCTCCTTGGACTCCAGGCCCAGCGCGCTGATGCGAGGCTCCGCGCACGAGATCACCGACAGCAGGACCCGATAGTTGAGCGACCAGATCTTGGCCGCCTCGACAGCAGACATCGACTTGCCAGATCGTTCAGTCGTGAACTAGTTTATTAATGAACAATCGCATAGTCGAACAACTTACCAGAAAGCGGGCGACATGCCTCTGGATCAGTACGCGACACTCGGTCGATCAGGATTGCGGGTCAGCCCGCTGTGCCTGGGGGCCATGACGTTCGGTGAAGACCTCGGCTGGGGCACCAGCGTCGAGGAGTCCCAACAAATCATCGACCGCTACCTCGAACTCGGCGGCAACTTCATCGACACGGCCAACTTCTACACCAGGAGCCACTCCGAAAAGATTATCGGCGACCACGTCGGACGCCATCCGGCCCGGCGCGATCGCCTGGTGATCGCCACCAAGTTCAGCGGCAACCTGTACCCGGGCGACCCCAACGGCGGCGGCTCGGGCCGCAAGTCGGTGATCAAGGCGTGCGAGAACTCGTTGCGGCGCTTGCAGACCGACTACATCGACCTGTACTGGCTGCACATGTGGGACCAGAACACTCCCATCGAGGAGACGATGGCCGCACTGGACGACCTGGTCCGTGCCGGCAAGGTGCGCTACCTGGGCGTCTCGGACACCCCGGCCTGGAAGATCGTGGAGGCCAACCTGATCGCGCGTTTCCGCGGCTGGTCGTCATTCGTCGGCTTGCAGATCGAATATTCGTTGCTGGAACGCACCGTCGAACAGGAACTCGTGCCGATGGCCACCGAATTCGGTCTCGGGATCACACCCTGGTCACCGCTGAAAGGCGGTGTGCTGAGCGGAAAGTACACGCGCGCCAACACGGACCGGCAACAGTCTGGCCGCGGCGCCATGGTCGACACCTTCCTCAACGAGGAGACGTACGCCCTCATCGACGAACTCGAGATCATCGCCCGCGCGCACGACACCGCGGTGTCCAGCGTGGCACTGGCCTGGCTGCAGGCGCGGCAGGCGGTGACCTCCATCATCATCGGGGCACGACGGCTTTCGCAGTTAGACGAGAACGTGCGGGCGGTGGACGTGCAGCTCACGGCCGACGACCTGGCGCGACTGGACGCTCTCACCAGGCCGGCTTTCGGGTTCCCGCAGAGCATGATCGAGATGGCGCCGGGCATCATCAACGGCGGAACGTCGGTCAACGGCTTATCGGCGCCGATCTCGGAGTATGTGATGCCCGCCGGCGGTCGCCCCTACTAGGGCGAGCAGACGCGAAATCGCCTATTTAGTGGCGAAATACAGCGATTTAGCGTCTGCTCGGCGGTCTCAGGTGCCGCCCGAATTCATCTTGAGTGCGCGTTCGACATTGGCCTTCTTGTCTTCCTCTGCGCCCTTGGCCGCCGCCTTCTTACGCCTGGCCACAACCGTGTCGACGGCCCCATTGAGCGCCGAACCCAGCGGAAAACCCAGGTAATGCGTGAGGAACAGCGCCATTTCCTTCAGCTCGGTCTCGCTCAGCTCGCCATTCAGCAGCGCGGCGTTGATCTGAATTTCGGCCAGGTCGCGATTTCCGATGGCGGTGACCGCGGTCAGCGTCATGATCCGCTTGTCCCGCATCGACAACCCGGGCCGGGTCCAGATGGAACCGAACAGGTGGTCCACCGTCAGGTCGAAGTAGGGGTCGCCCTCGATATTGGGCATCTCCCAGCCGTAGACCTCGTTCATCTTGTCCAGGCCCTTGCGGCGCAGTTCGTCCATCACGCGTCTTTCTGTTCGTCGTGGGGTACTCCGAGGCCCGGGGCCAGCCGTTCCAGCGCCAGCTTAGCCAGCGGCAGGTCGACCGAAACCGATTCGGCCAGGGCCAGCGCCAAGCTCAGATCCTTCTCCCCCAGCCCACGGGTGTGTGTAAACCCGTCGTATAAAAAGTGGCCCGGCTCAAGGTCTTTCGTATCTTCGCGGAACATGATCGAACCGGCTCCGCCGGTCAGCTTGTCCGTGTGCCGAACAACGTTGCCCAAGTCCTGCAGATTCAAGCCGGCGGCTTCGGCCAGCTTCCACGCCTCTCCCACCGCCGCGTACGTGGTGAAAGTGAGCATGTTGCGCGCCAGCTTCATCCGGGTGCCCGCTCCGGGCGGCCCGGCATGCACCACCAATTCCGCCCAGTGCTCGAAAGGCTCTTTGACACGGGCGAATACGTCATCGCTCGCTCCCACCATCGTTGCCAGCTGACCGAAACGCGCGGCCCGACCACCACCGCTGACGGGCGCATCGATGACATGAATGTCCTGCGGTTCCAGGTCACGCGCCAGCTCTTCAGCGGTGGCGTCGCTGATTGTCGAATGGATCGCGATGATGGTGCCGGGCTTGGCGCGGGAGGCCAGCTCGCGCACCACCTCGCGGACCTGTCCGTCGTTCAGCACTGTCACGCTGATGATGTCGGCTTCGGCGACGTCGGCCACACTGTCGGCGAGGTGGGCGCCCCGGTCAGCGAATGGCGCCATCGCTTCGGCCCGGACGTCGTACACCGTCAGCCCGCCCGGCCATTCGGACATTTTCTTGGCCATCGGGGCGCCCATGTTGCCAAGTCCGATGTAGCCCAGCTTGAGTTCACTCATGATCGGATGATCTGTCCACCGTCGACGTTGAAGATCTGACCAGTGATCCAGCGGGCCTGATCGCTCAACAGGAACAGACACATGCCCACCAGATCGTCTGGGGTTCCCATGCGCGACAACGGGAGTCCCTTGACGATGTCGTCGACGATCTCCTTGGGCGTGGTGGTCCGGTTGGCCTCAGTGTCGATCGGGCCGGGTGCGATCGCGTTGATCCGGATGTTCTGGCCACCCAGTTCCCGGGACAGTTGCTGGGTGAGGCCGTTGATCCCGACCTTGGCCAGGCCGTAGAAGTTGGCGTAAAGCCACGCCGCCGTGGACGACTGGTTGACGATCGCCCCACCGCCCCGCTTGGCCATCTTCTTGTAGACCGCGCGGGTACACCACAGGGCGCCATCGAGATTCACGCTCATGAACCGCTTGTAGTACTCGGGGTCCACGGTGAGCAGGAAATCCAGCTTCATCCCGCCGAAGATCGCGGCGTTGTTGACCAGGTAGTCGATGCCGCCGAACTCGGCGAGGGTGCGATCGGCCATCGCCTTGGCCGATGCCGGGTCGGACACGTCCACCGGGACGCTGATGGCGGTTCCGCCGTCCGCGACGATCTGCTTGGCCACACCTTCGGCGGCCTCGGCGTTGATGTCGGCCACCACCACCGCGGCGCCCTCGCGCGCCAGCGCCTCGACGTACGCCTGGCCGATGCCGCCGCCGGACCCGGTGACGATGGCTACCTTGTTCTCGAACTGCACGCTACGCTCCTCTAATTCACTGCCGTCGCAATGGTTTTGATTTCCAGGTATTCTTCGAACCCGGCCAGGCCCATCTCACGCCCGTTGCCCGACTGCTTGTAGCCGCCGAACGGCGCGTCCGCGGAGTACCAGACGCCGCCGTTGACATTGACGGTGCCTACCCGCATCCGCGACGCGAATCGGGCGGCGCGATCCGCGTCCGCACTGAACACGGTGCCGGACAGTCCATATGGCGAGTCGTTGGCGATGCGCAGCGCGTCCTCGTCGCCGTCATGCGCGATCACCGTGAGCACCGGCCCGAAGATCTCCTCCCGGGCCACCCGCGCGTCGTTGCCCAGGCCCGCGATGACGGTGGGTTCGATGAAATAACCGACATTGCGCCCCGCCGGCCGGCCACCGCCGCAGGCGAAGGTCCCGCCCTCGGCAGTCGCTGAGTCGAGGTAACCCTGGACACGGTCTCGCTGCCGAGCCGAAATGACCGGGCCGCAGACGGTTCCGGGATCGTTCGGATCACCCGGCTTGATCCCGGACATGGTTCCCGCCGCGGCCGCGACGGCATCATCGTAATGCGCCCGGGGCACCACCAACCGGGTGGTGATCGCGCAGCCCTGCCCGGCGTGCATGGACGCGGTGAACGCCGCCATCGCGCAGGCACCGGCCAGGTCAGCGTCATCGAGCACGACGAACGCCGACTTCCCACCCAGTTCCAGGAACACCTTCTTGATGGTGGCGGCCGAATCGCTCATCACGCTCCGCCCGGTGGCGGTGGAACCGGTGAACGAAATCATGTCCACCCGAGGGTCTTTGGCGAGCAGCGCGCCCACGCTGTGGTCGCTGGAGGTGACGATGTTGACCACGCCCGGCGGGATGTCGGTGTGCTCGGCGATGAGTTCGCCCAGCACCGCCGCGCACCAAGGGGTGTCGGGCGCAGGCTTCAGCACGATGGTGTTGCCCGCGGCCAGGGCGGGTCCCAGCTTGGCGAGATTGATCTGGTGCGGAAAATTCCACGGGGTGATGGCGCCGACGACACCGACCGCCTCCCGGGCGATGGTGCGCCGGGTCGGAATGCCCATCGGCGCCGCCTGACCGAGATCCTGGTTCCAGACATAGCTTTCGGCGGTGTCCGCCGCGAACGCCAGGTCGTTGACCGGGCCCTCCAATTGGGCCATCGAGGTGAGCATCCGCGGCGCACCCACCTCGGCGATGGTCAGTTCGCGCAGTTCCTCGGTGTGCTGCTGCATCGCGTCACGCAACTGCCGGATGCACCGCACCCGCAGTTCGGTGTTGCGCGACCAGTCGGTGTCGTCGAAGGCGCGCCGCGCCGCTTCGATGGCACGACCCATGTCCTGCGCGTCGGCATCCGCGGCGACGCCCAGCACCTCCTCGGTGGCCGGGTTGGCGGTCGGGAAAGTGCCCGCACCGCCTTCCGGGAACTTGCCGTCGATGAACAGTGCACTCACGCCGTCGGCCAACAGGGCCATCTACCACTCCCACCACATGCGCTCGGCCGTGCGAAGCCGAGGACGAATCTGAATGGACAACTGTCCGATATTGTTCTTCCGCACCATAGCCCCGGAGTCGCCGGACGTGCAAGGGCCGATCCCGCAGGCGCGCCGGATGTGCGAATATAAGCCTGCTTCACCTGCATATTCAAGCTTGGGACTTGCTTCGCGGCGCACCCGTCCTCTACTTTGGACATGTGTCCAGTGATGCCGCGGTTTCGGTAGCCGACCAGGCTCAGCAGCCGGCCGGCAGGACTCCGCGGAACCGCCGCCAGGAGGAAACCTTCCGGAAGGTGCTGGCCGCCGGCATGGAGACGATGCGGGAGAACTCCTACGCGGACCTGACCGTCCGCATGGTGGCGGCCAAGGCGAAAGTGGCGCCGGCGACCGCGTACACGTACTTCTCATCCAAGAACCACCTGATCGCCGAGGTCTACCTCGACCTGGTGCGCCAGGTGCCGTATTTCACCGACGTCAACGTCGCGATGCACACCCGGGTGGATCAGGCGCTGCGGCATCTCGCGCTCGTCGTCGCCGACGAGCCGGAAGTGGGCGCGGCATGCACGGCGGCACTGCTGGGCGGAGGTACCGACCCCGCGGTGCGCGCCGTCCGGGACCGGATCGGTGCGGAGATCCACCGCCGCATCGCCTCGGCCATCGGGCCGGGCGCCGAGGCCGGCACCGTCGCCGCGTTGCAAATGGCCTTCTACGGCGCCCTGGTTCAGGCCGGGAGCGGCGAGTTCACTTATCACGAGATTGCCGACCGGTTGGCCGACGTGGTGGGCCTCATCCTGACCGGGGCCGAAAAGGGCGGTGATGCATGACGATTCATGTCGGGGATCCGGAATTGATCCTGGACCCATACGATTACGACTTCCACGAGGACCCGTACCCGTACTACCGGCGGCTGCGTGATGAGGCGCCGCTCTACCACAACGAAGCGCTCGGTTTCTGGGCGGTCTCGCGGCATAGCGATGTGCACCAGGGTTTTCGCAACAGCACCACACTCTCCAACCGCGACGGAGTCTCATTGGATCCCGTCTCGCGCGGCCCG
This sequence comes from Mycobacterium gordonae, assembly GCF_001417955.2. Taxonomy (GTDB): domain Bacteria; phylum Actinomycetota; class Actinomycetes; order Mycobacteriales; family Mycobacteriaceae; genus Mycobacterium; species Mycobacterium gordonae_B. Next base: position 7,957 of record NZ_LKTM01000375.1, read on the forward strand.
CACGCGTCGAAGACGATGTCGTTTCTGGCCATGGACGACCCGGCGCATCTACGGCTGCGCACGCTGGTGTCCAAAGGTTTCACGCCGCGACGCATTCGCGAACTCGAACCCCGGGTAACCGAACTCGCCGTGCAGCACCTCGACGTGATGCTGGAGAAGGCTGCGTCCGGAACCGTCGACTACGTCGCCGAATTCGCCGGCAAGCTGCCGATGGACGTGATCTCGGAACTGATGGGCGTGCCGGTGGCCGATCGCGACCGCATCCGCGCCTGGGCCGACGGCGTCATGCACCGCGAAGACGGCGTCACCGACGTGCCGGCATCGGCGATCGAAGCGTCGATCAACCTGATCGTCTACTACCAGGGCATGATCGCCGAACGCCGCAAGAAGCTCACCGACGACCTGACGTCGGCGCTGCTGGAAGCCGAGATCGACGGTGACCGGCTCACCGACGAGGAAGTCCTCGGGTTCATGTTCCTGATGGTGATCGCCGGCAATGAGACGACCACCAAACTCCTTGCCAATGCCGCCTTCTGGGGGCACAAGAACCCCGACCAGCTGACGCCGCTCTACGCCGACCTGTCTCGGATTCCGCTGTGGGTCGAGGAAACGCTGCGTTACGACACGTCCAGCCAGATCCTGGCCCGCACCGTGTCCGGCCCGCTGGAGCTCTACGACACCACGCTGCCCGAAGGGGACGTGCTGTTGCTGCTGCCCGGCTCGGCCCACCGCGACGAGCGCGTGTTCGACCGGCCCGACGATTTCGTGATCGGCCGTGACATCGGCTCGAAGCTTCTGAGTTTCGGCAGTGGAGCCCACTTCTGTCTGGGGGCCCACCTGGCCCGGATGGAGGCGCGGGTAGCGCTGACCGAGTTGTTCAAGCGAATCCGCGGATACGAGGTGGACGAGGCCAACGCCGTCCGCGTTCACTCCAGCAACGTCCGCGGGTTCGCTCACCTACCCGTCACCGTGGAGGTTTCCTGATGCCCCGCTTCGAGCCGCATCCCGCACGCCGGCCCGCCATCGTCGCGGGCGCGTCCTCGGGTATCGGTGCCGCGACCGCCATCGAGCTTGCCGCCCGGGGCTTTCCGGTGGCGCTCGGTGCCCGGCGGGTGGAGAAGTGCCAGGAGCTCGTCGACAAGATCCGCGCCGACGGCGGCGAGGCGGTCGCGCTGCCGCTCGACGTCACCGACCCGCAGTCGGTCAAAGACTTCGTGTCCCAAGCCACCGAGCAGCTCGGCGAGATCGAGGTGTTGGTCGCCGGCGCCGGCGACACCTATTTCGGCAAACTGCACGAGATCGACAGCGAGGCGTTCGAGTCGCAGCTGCAGATCCACCTGATCGGGGCGAATCGGCTTGCCACCGCGGTACTTCCGGGCATGCTGCAGCGGCAGCGGGGCGACCTCATCTTCGTGGGTTCCGACGTCGCGCTGCGGCAACGGCCACACATGGGCGCATACGGTGCGGCGAAGGCCGGGCTGATCGCCATGGTCACCAACCTGCAGATGGAGCTGGAGGGCACCGGTGTGCGGGCGTCCATCGTGCACCCCGGCCCGACGAAGACGGGGATGGGCTGGAGCCTGCCGGCCGAGTTGATCGGTCCGGCGCTGGAGGACTGGGCCAAGTGGGGTCAGGCCCGCCACGACTACTTCCTGCGGGCCTCCGACCTGGCCCGGGCGATCACGTTCGTCGCCGAGACACCGAGGGGCGGGTTCGTGGTGAACATGGAGCTGCAACCGGAAGCTCCGCTGGTCACCACCAAGGACCGTCAGCAACTGAAAGTCGATGAGAAAGCGCTGAATTCATGACTAGCCAGCTAGCGGTGCCGCGGGTTTCCGGCGGCGAGGAAGAACACGGCCACCTCGAGGAGTTCCGCACCGACCCGATCGGGCTGATGCAGCGGGTACGCGACGAATGCGGCGACGTCGGCTGGTTCCAGCTGGCCGGCAAGCACGTCACCCTGCTCACCGGTGCGGGGGCCAACGAATTCTTCTTCCGTTCGGCCGACGAGGATCTGGATCAGGCCGAGGCCTACCCGTTCATGACGCCGATCTTCGGCAAGGGCGTGGTTTTCGACGCCAGCCCGGAGCGGCGCAAGGAGATGCTGCACAACTCGGCGCTGCGCGGCGAGCACATGAAGGGCCATGCCGTCACCATCGAGGGCGAGGTGCGAAAGATGGTGGCCGACTGGGGCGATGAAGGCGAGATCGACCTGCTCGACTTCTTCGCCGAGTTGACCATTTACACCTCGACCGCCTGCCTGATCGGGCTGAAGTTCCGCAACCAGCTGGACTCCCGGTTCGCACACTTCTACCACCAACTGGAGCGGGGCACCGACCCGCTGTGCTACGTCGATCCCAACCTGCCGATCGAGAGCTTCCGCATCCGCGACGAGGCCCGCGTCGGTCTGGTGGCGTTGGTGCAGGAGATCATGGACCAGCGAATCGCCAACCCGCCCAAGGACAAAACCGACCGCGACATGCTCGACGTGCTGGTGTCCATCAAGGACGAGGATGGCAACCTCCGGTTCTCCGCCGACGAGGTCACCGGCATGTTCATCTCACTGATGTTCGCGGGCCACCACACCAGTTCCGGCACCTCGGCCTGGACACTGATCGAACTGATGCGCCACCCCGAGGCCTACGCCGAGGTCGTCCAGGAACTCGAGGAACTCTACGCCGACGGCCAAGAGGTGAGTTTCCATGCGCTACGCCAGATCCCGAAGCTGGAGAATGTGCTCAAGGAAACCCTGCGACTGCACCCGCCGTTGATCATCCTGATGCGGGTGGCCCAGGGCGAGTTCGAGGTGGAGGGTTACCCGATTCACAAGGGCGACTTCGTCGCCGCGTCCCCGGCGATCTCCAACAGGATCCCGGAGGACTTCCCCGACCCCGATTCTTTCGATCCCGACCGCTACGAGAAACCGCGGCAGGAGGACCTGGTCAACCGCTGGACCTGGATTCCGTTCGGCGCGGGCCGGCATCGCTGCGTCGGCGCCGCGTTCGCTCAGATGCAGATCAAGGCTATCTTCTCGGTTCTGTTGCGCGAGTACGAGTTCGAGATGGCTCAGCCGGCCGACAGCTACCACAACGACCACTCCAAGATGGTGGTGCAGTTGGCCCGGCCGGCAAAGGTCCGCTACCGCAGGCGCACTCAGGGATAACCGCGAGGGGATTCAAGATGGGATTCAGGATCGAAGCGGATCTGGACCTGTGCCAGGGTCATGCCATGTGTGAGCTGGAGGCCCCGGACTACTTCCGGGTGCCCCGGCGCGGCAAGGTCGAGATCATCGACGCCGAGCCGCCGGAGGACGCCCGCGACGAGGTCGAGCGGGCCGTCGAATCGTGCCCTACCCAAGCCCTGTTCATCAAAGAGAAGGAAAGCTGATGGCGTCACACCCCCGCGAGGCATTGGAAGACTGGGTCGAACGCTGGCTGGAGGTCAACCGGGAGGCCGAGCGGAACGGCGACTGGAAGCCGTTGGCCGACTTCTACGCCGATGACGCGACCTACGGCTGGAACATCGGGCCCAAAGAGGACGTGATGTGCGTCGGCATCGACGAGATCCGCGACATCGCCCTCGGCCTGGAGATGGAGGGGCTGGAGAACTGGCAGTACCCCTATCAGAAGGTGCTCATCGACGACAAGCAGGGTGAGATCGTCGGGTTCTGGAAGCAGGTCGCCATCGACTCCGACGGCGGCCGCTCGGAGATCTACGGCATCGGCGGCAGCTGGTTCCGGCTCAACGCCGACGCCAAGATCGAGTGGCAGCGCGACTTCTTCGACTTCGGCCACGTCCAGGCGCTCTACCTGGACCTGATGAAGGCAGGGAAGCTGTCTCCCGGGATGCAGAAGCGCATCGAGCGCAGCTTGGCAGGCGAGAAACTGCCTGGTTACTACCCGCTGGGCGAGGCACCGGCACCTATCTGGTGAGCCGGTCCGATGGTCGCGCGCACCCAACCAAGCATTTGGTTTGTTAAACGCGCTATGCTGACCAATCAGGAGTGCCCTGTGGCACTCATCACTACCGTGCCGGGCATGATGGAGCCAGGCACTACTCAATTCAAAGGCGAAATGGGGTCAGGTCCACCGTGAAGACAAAAGGCGCACTGATCTGGGAATTCAACCAGCCGTGGTCCATCGAGGACATCGAAATTGGCGACCCCGCCAAGGACGAAGTCAAGATCCAGATGGAAGCGGCCGGCATGTGCCACTCGGACCATCACCTGGTGACCGGCGGCATCCCGATGGCAGGCTTCCCGGTGCTCGGTGGCCATGAGGGTGCCGGCATCGTCACCGAGGTCGGCCCCGGCGTGGAGGACATCGCCCCGGGCGACCACGTGGTGCTGTCGTTCATCCCGTCCTGCGGGCAGTGCCCGACCTGTCAGTCCGGGATGCGCAACCTGTGCGACCTCGGCGCCGGGCTGCTGGCCGGCGCGGCCGTGAGCGACGGCACCTTCCGCATCCAGGCCCGCGGCCAGAACGTCTTCCCGATGACGCTGCTCGGGACTTTCTCGCCGTACATGGTCGTGCACCGCAGCTCGGTGGTGAAGATCGACCCGTCCGTTCCGTTCGAGGTGGCCGCGCTGGTCGGCTGCGGCGTCACCACCGGCTACGGCTCGGCGGTCCGCACCGCCGACATCCGGCCGGGCCAGGACGTCGCGATCGTCGGCGTCGGCGGCGTCGGCATGGCGGCCCTGCAGGGCGCGGTCAACGCCGGTGCCCGCTACATCTTCGCGATCGACCCGGTGGAGTGGAAGCGCGACCAGGCGCTGAAGTTCGGTGCCACCCACGTCTACCCGGACATCAACGCCGCTCTGATGGGCATCATGGAGGTCACCTACGGGCTGATGGCCCACAAGGTGGTCGTCACCGTCGGCGAACTGCACGGCGCCGACGTCGACAACTACCTCAACATCACCCAAAAGGGCGGCACCTGCGTTCTGACCGCCATCGGCAGCCTGCTCGACACCAACGTCAACCTCAACCTCGCGATGCTGACCCTGATGCAGAAGAACCTGCAGGGCACCATCTTCGGCGGCGGAAACCCGCAGTACGACATCCCGCAGCTGCTGTCGATGTACAAGGCCGGCAAGCTGAACCTGGATGACATGGTCACCACCCAGTACCGCCTGGAGCAGATCAACGAGGGTTACCAGGACATGCTGGAAGGCAAGAACATTCGCGGCGTCATCCGCTACACGGACGCTGATCGGTAACCCTGGTCCTGAGTGACCGGCTTTCCGCACCTGTTGGCGCCGGGGCGAATCGGCGCCATGACGGTGCGCAACCGGGTGGTCATGTCTCCGATGGAGACGATGTACGGCACCCCGGACGGATTACCGTCCGAGCGCACCCGCGACTACTTCGCCGCCCGCGCCAAGGGCGGTGTGGGCCTGATCACGCTGGGCGCCACGGGCATTGACCCGCAGCACCCGGAGACTCCGGGCGGTCTGCATCTGGGCACCGACGCGGCGGTGCACGCGCACCGGGCGCTGGTGGACGAGGTGCACCAGCACGGGGCGAAGATTCAGCCGCAGATCGTGCACGCCGGGCCCGACGGGCTGGGACCGGAGATGTTCGGCGCGACGTCGCTGGGGCCGTCGGTGATCCCGTCGTACCTCACCGGCCGTCCATCGGTGGAGATCACCAGTGCGCAGCTCACCGAGGTGCTCGACCTGTTCAAAGCCGCGGCGCGCAGGGCCGTGGAGGCGGGTTACGACGGTATCGAGCTGCACGCCGCGCACGGCTACATGCTGCTGGGATCATTCCTTGCGCCGCAACGCAATCGGCGCACCGACTCCTACAGTGGGCACACCGCGCACGGCAGGCTGCGTGTGGTGCTGGACGCGCTGGCGGCCATCCGCTCCGAAATCGGCGACGCGCTGCCGATCACCTTGCGCATCTCCGGATACGAACGGGTCGCCGGCGGCCGGCCGATCTACGAAACCGCCCGGATGGCACCCGAACTCGTCGCCGCGGGCGTCAATGCGTTCCACGTCAGCGGTGGTGTGATCGACCGGCTCGTCACCGGCATGGTGAACAGCGCCGACGACGGCGACGCAGTGAACATCGGCGCCGCTGCTGCAGTCAAACAGGTGGTCGACGTGCCGGTGATCGCCGTCGGCCGCATCCACGACCCCGTCCGGGCCGAACGGATCCTGGCCGATGGGCGCGCCGACTTCATCGCCATGGGCCGTCCGCTGCTGGCTGATCCCGACCTGCCGGCCAAGCTCGCCGGCGGACAGGCGAACCGGGTGCGTAGGTGCATCTCCTGCGAGAACTGCATCGACGCAATGGAACAACGATTCTCGGTCGACTGCGCGGTGAATCCCCGCACCGGGAAGGAACGCGCGCTGGCGGCGCCGGTTGCCGCGCGGGTGAAGCGGGTGGTGGTGATCGGCGGTGGGCCGGCCGGGCTGGAGACGGCGCGGGTGGCGGCCGAACGCGGGCATCGCGTCACCCTTTTCGAGCGCGGCCGGCAACTGGGCGGCGCACTGCGCTGGGCAAGCATGCTGCATCCCGAGAATCAGCCCTTCCTGCGGTACCTGCGCCGGGAGATCGCCCTCAGCAGCACCGAAGTGCTTCTCGACCACGATGTTTCGGCACCCGACGTCGCCGCCTTGAAGCCGGACGCGGTGGTGGTGGCCACCGGTGGCCGGGTCGCGGTCCCGTCGATACCGGGTGCCCACCTGCCGCACGTGCACACCGGCCCAGGTCTGCGGAAAATGCTGGACGGCAGGCGGTTTCTGCGCCCGGGCGCCGTCCGGATGGCCAGCCGTGCCTGGATGCCGCTCGGCCGCCGGGTCACCGTCATCGGTGGCGATCTGGTGGCGCTCGAGTTGGCCGAATTCCTGGCCGCGCGGGGCCGGTTGGTGTCGGTACTCGAGGGCGGCAAGGACATCGCTCCCGAGGTCGGCGCCAAACGCAAGACCGAGCACACCGATCGCCTGGACCGGTTGGGCGTCACCGTCCATGTCCGCGCCGAGATCGAGCGAATCAGCTCCGGCGCAGTGGTTTTCACCCCGGCCGGGGGCGTCATCCGCGAACTGGCCGCCGACAGCGTCGTCATCGCGGGCAGCGTCGAACCGGACACCGGACTGTTCGACGCGCTGGTTGACGCCCTGCCCGACACCCCGATTCACGCCGCCGGTGACTGCACCGGCCTGGGCCTGATCCGCAAAGCCACCGAAGACGGCGCCCGCGCCGCGTGTGCAATCTGAAGAAGGAGAACCATAATGACCCAAACCGCCCAATCCCCGGCCCTGACCGCGTCGCAGTCGTCCTGGCGCTGTGTACAGGCCCACGACCGCGAGGGCTGGCTGGCACTGATGGCCGACGACGTGGTCGTCGAGGACCCGATCGGCAAGTCAGTGACCAATCCGGACGGCACCGGAGTGAAGGGCAAGGAAGGCGTAGCCACCTTCTACGACACCAACATCGCCGCCAATCAGTTGACGATCACCTGCGAAGAGACTTTCCCGTCCAGCTCGCCTAATGAGATCGCTCATATCCTGGTGCTGCACAGCAAGTTCGAGGGTGGTTTCAGCAGCGAGGTGCGCGGCGTGTTCACCTATCGCGTCAACGCCGAGGGGCTGATCAACAGCATGCGCGGGTACTGGAACCTGGAGATGATGACATTCGCGCAGGAGTGACCCCGCGCGAGCAGAAAGGGAACTAGCCGATGCGGCCGATGCCGGTGATGTTTCCCTGCATGATCTTGCCGCCCATCAGCACCATGCACGCCGTCTGAATCGGGTCGCTGAGGATGGTGGCCGACTTCGGCTGCTGATGCATCAGATTGCCGGTGGTCGGGTCGATGACCGCGTAGGCGAACACGTCCAACGGCGTGGTCTGGTCCAACCCGATCCGGGTGATGGTGTAGATCAGGCCGTCGCCGGTGGACAGGTGCGGCAGCGCGGCACTGCGAACCTTGCTCTCCCACACGGTATGACAACCCGGTCCCGGACTGTCCATGTCCACCCGGGTCATGCCGCCGACGAAGGGTGCCGTCGGCGGCACCGCCGGACCCGCACCCGGCGGCACCGCCGGATAGGGGTAGCCGTACGTGCTGGCGATGAACATCGAGTTGCCGGCCCCGATCGGCGAGTTCTCGCTGCCCGGTCCGCCCTGCGTCAGCACGGTCTGCTGACACACGACATTGCCGGTGCCGGACTGGTAGACCATCGCGTGCACCTGCGGCTCCGCGTTGTCCACGATGGTCACGTAGTCAGCCCCGGTTGGGCCGAAATAGGTTGGGGTGGAACCGGTTCCCCAACTGAGTTGACCGGGTTTGCGGGCCGGCCCGCGGTCGTAGTTCTGGCTCCAGATGACCTGCGGGTTGCCGCCACCGTTGAGGTTGATCTCGTAGATCGCGAACGTCGTGGCCACGGCGATGCGGTTCAGTGGCGACGCGGAGATGCTGTTGGCCACCTGCTGGCCGGCGGGAAGCTGCAAACTCGCCACTCCCCCAGCGGCTTTCGCCACGCCGACCACACCGCCGGCGGTCGCGAACCAGACGTTGCCCTGGTAGTCGGGGACGACACCCACCGAGCTGTCGCCGGGCGGTATCGCGCTGGACAGGTCGGTGTTCTCGGTGACGACCAGCTGCCACCGCCCGCGCTCATCCTTGACATGCGCGATGCGCAGCAGGTGGTTGGTGCCGTCGATCAGCACCATCTCATTGTTGTTGTCCAGATAGGCATAGACCCCGCCGAGCAGGCCGCCTTTGGTGATGTCCATGCTGGCCAGCGGGATGATCTGCGGAAGGATGCCGCCGGGGTCGATCAGATGCAGCACCGGAGCCTGCTGGGTGATCGTGGTGCACAGCGCCAGCACCAGACCGTCGGTGCCCTGGGTGATCGTCGGACAGGCGGCCAACAACGGGTAGCCGAAAACCGGCACCAGGCGGGCACCGGGCCCGGGAAGCGGTCCGGCGTCAGCCGATCCGGCGTCGTTGTGCATCGAGGCCAGGCCGTTTGGCGCCATGTAAGGGTTGGGCGGGCCGAGGGGCCCGAATGCGCCGGCGGCGTGTGCCGGTGTCAGCGCCGGAACCAGAGACGCCGCGCATGCGGTCAGCACTGCCATCGGAATCGCAAGCAGCGCTTTGGGAAAACGCACCAAGGTCGCCTCCCGTGATTTGGGTCACATGGGATTTTGACGACCGTTGAGCACGACACGGCAACGGTGCGTTAACGATTCGGCTGCGCCGAATCGCGGCGTTAGGCCTCATCGGGGATGAACACCCCGGCCCCCTGCGCCATCTTCGCCAGAGTGTCATAGGCCATCCACATGAATCCGTCTTCACCCCAACGCTTTCCGAAGCTGTTCTGAATTCGCACCGCGCCGGCGTTCTTGTTGTCGTCGTAGGCGGTGATCACCATGACGTGCCCGGCCTTCTTGCCGGACGAGTTCAGCATCCACTGTCCGTTGCCGACGTACGGCGACGGTGAGCCGCGATAGTGCGGGAAGTCGCTGTAGAGGTTGACGCCGAAAGCGACCGGCAGACCCTGTGCGATGACCGTCCTCAGGTGGTTCAGGCCCTCGGGGCCGGTGATCCTGATCAGTTTGTGGCCGGGGATCCGGAACATCGGGTCCGGGTCGATGGTTCGCGAACCATAGTCGGTCCAGTTGGCCTCACACGACGTGGTGGACTTGCGTCTGCCGATGTTGGGCGCCGCAGCCAGTGAAGGCGTACCACCTTTGGCTTGTAACCAATTCAGGCACTTGACCATTTGGCCGCCCTTGCAGGTGTTTTCGGTGAGCTGGTTGGCCAGCTGATACCGGATGTAGGCGTAGTCGGGACCGGCGCGGCGAGCGGGAGCGCTTGGCGCAGTGCGGGTTTTGCGGGCGGCGTAGTACGTCGCCAGGCCGTACACCGTCGCCCACACGAAACAGTTCGGCATGGTCTGCCGGCCCACCGGGGGCAACCATTCCGTGTTCACCGATGCCGCCGCAGGCAACCGGCCCAGCGGCTTGGGCGCCTCGGGAGCCCCGGGCTCCGAGACGTCGGAATCGTAGCCGTAGGAGGTCAGCTGGTAGGGCTCGTCTTCGTCGGCGCCGCAGGCCGGCAGCGCCGCGCCGAGGGCGCCGGCCGCAGCGAGCGCGAGCATGGTGCGTCGCGCGATCGGTACCTGCACGCGGATGACCTTATTGCCTGGGCCGAACCTATGCTGGGGCAATGGCATCGATCTTCACCAAGATCATCAACCGTGAAATCCCCGGGCGCTTCGTCTACGAGGACGACGACGTCGTCGCGTTCCTGACGATCGAGCCGATGACGCAAGGGCACACCCTGGTGGTGCCACGCGCGGAGATCGACCAGTGGCAGAACGTGGACCCACCGGTGTTCGCGCGCGTCATGGAGGTGAGCCAGTTGATCGGGAAGGCCGTGACGAAGGCCTTCTCGGCGGACCGCGCCGGCGTGATCATCGCCGGGCTGGAGGTGCCGCATTTGCACGTCCACGTCTTCCCCGCACGCAACCTCAGCGACTTCGGGTTCGCCCATGTCGACCGCAACCCCTCACCCGAGTCGCTGGACGAGGCGCAGGCGAAGATCAAGGCCGCGCTGGCCGAAATATCTTCGCACTGACGCTGCGGCCAGGGCGCGGTTGCGCGGCGTGTCGTCGCCTTCAGCGCAGCCTCAACGCGGTTGCTAGCCGACCTGGGCGACCACGTCACTGACCCGGGGCAGCGCGACCCGGAAGCAGCACCCCGCCCCTGGCGCGGTGGTGACGCTGACGGTGCCACCGTGGGCTTTGACCAGCGAGTCGACGATCGACAATCCCAGTCCGGTGCCGCCACTGGCCCGCGCGCGCGACGAATCGGTGCGGTAGAAGCGCTCGAAGATCCGGTCCGCGTCCTCCTGGCTCATGCCGGGTCCCTTGTCCGCGATCTCCAGCACCGCGTCGTCGCCGTCGGTGCCGACCCGGATGGTGACGTCGGCGGTCACCGGCGTGTGCTGGATCGCGTTCGCGACGAGGTTGCTCAGCACCTGACGCAGCCGCGCTTCGTCGCCCAATACCTCGGGGGTGCCGGGCCCGTCGAACACCTGCATGGTGATGGTGCGCTGGGGGTCGATGGCCCGCCCGTCGTGCACCGCGTCGCTGGCCAGCGCCAGCAGGTCCACCCGGTGGTGCTCCAGAGGCCGCTGCACATCCAGGCGCGCCAGCAGCAGCAGGTCGTCGACCAACAACCCCATTCGGCTGGCCTCGCTCTCGATCCGGGAGAGCAGCATCGAGACGTCGCGCGCGGCGCCCTGGCGGTACAACTCGGCGAACCCGCGAATGGTGGTCAGCGGGGTGCGCAGTTCGTGGCTGGCGTCGGTGATGAACCGCCGCATCCGTTCCTCTGAATCACGGGCGGTTTCGGCCGACGATTCCGAGGCCGCCACCGCTTCCTGAATCTGCGACAGCATTCCGTTGAGCGCCAGGGAAAGTCGGCCGACTTCGGTCCGCGGGTCGCGTTCGGTGACGCGGCGGTCCAGCTGGCCCCCGGCGATCGCGGCCGCGGTCTGCTCGACTTCGGCCAGCGGCCGCAAACTGCGATGCACCACGACAAAGCTGGCGATGCCGACCACCACCAGCACCGCGGTGCCGATGCCGGCCTGCAACCAGACCAGCGAACGGACCGTGTGGTCGACATCGGAGAGGTCGATGGCCACCGTCGTGATGCCGCCCTGCGGCCCGCGGACCGTCACCGCCCGCCACTGGATGTCCGAATCGCTGACCGAAGGCAGCGTCGTCGGGTTGGGGCCGACGTCGTTGTTGGCGGGCAGCGCGGGCTCGGCGTTGCGGTCGTTGATGGCCGTCATCGGGTGGCCGTCCGGGCTGATCGCCCGAACATAGAACTTCGACGGCGGCCGGGCCGGATCGAAGCCCTGCCCGTTGGACGTGGTGTGCTTCCACGGCGCCTGAGCCCAGGTGCGGGTGGCGTCCATCAGGGTCGAATCGATGCGGCTCACCAGACTGTGGCGCAGGATCGAGGTCACCGCGATCCCCGACGCCAATAGTCCGCACAAGACCAGCACCAGGGTTGCTGCTACCAGGCTTACCCGTAAGGGCACGCCGCGGTGGTACCGGCCGGCCATCTCAGCGCGGTTCGCGCAGCACGTAGCCCACCCCGCGCAGGGTGTGCAACAGCCGCTTCTCCCCGGTGTCGATCTTGCGACGCAGATAGGAGACGTAGGACTCCACCACGTTGACGTCACCGCCGAAGTCGTAGCGCCAGACGTGGTCGAGGATCTTCGGCTTGCTCAGTACGGTGCCGGCGTTGATGACGAAGTAGCGCAGCAGGGTGAACTCAGTGGGCGACAGCGACACTGGCTGGCCCGCCTTCCACACTTCGTGCGTTTCCTCGTCGAGCTCGATGTCGGCGAACGTCAGCCGCGCATTGCGCGGTTCGTTAGTGCTGCCCTTGCCCGCGCGGCGCAGGATCACCCGCAGCCGGGCCACCACCTCTTCGAGACTGAACGGCTTGGTCACATAGTCGTCGCCACCGAGGGTCAGGCCGGCGATCTTGTCCTGCAACGAGTCTCGGGCGGTCAAGAACAACGCGGGGGCCTCGATACCGTCGGCGCGCAGCCTGCGCAGGACCCCGAAGCCGTCCATGCCGGGCATCATCACGTCGAGAATCACCGCGTCGGGCTTGGTTTCGCGGGCCCGGTCGAGAGCCTGGGCGCCGTTGGTCGCGGTGATGACCTCGAATCCCTGGAACTTCAAGCTCACCGAGAGCAGCTCGACGATGTTGGCCTCGTCGTCCACGACGAGGATGCGAGCCTCAGGTTTGGTGTTCTCGCCGCCGGGGTGTCCCAATGTCACGTCAATCTCCCGAACTTGTGTATTAGCTTCCGAATCATTGAAAACTTCCTGAAAGGTCGGTGCAAGTAATCTGCTAGCAGTCTGCCAGGAGTCGTCGGGTGACCCGGGAACCGCGCGGTGTTGTCCGTGCGTGCGCCACGAATAGACTCGCAGGATGAACCTCGTCAAAGCCCTCATGGGTGTTGCGACCGCGCCCGCGCGGGCCGGGTTGGCCGCCGCGGAGGCGAGCCTGAATATCGCCGGGGCAGGGGTGGGCCTGGCCAAGCAGGCGCTGGGCGACACCAGCGGCCCGAGCGGGTCCAATGCGATGGCCAACATGCTGGGCCTCGACGATGCGCTGGCCCGCGCCAACCGGCTCGCCCGCCTGCTCGACGACGACATGCCGCTGGGACGCGCTATCGCTCCCAATGGCCCGATGGACCGGATGCTTCGTCCGGGCGGGGTAGTCGATCTGCTGACCTCCGAGGGCGGCCTGGTCGACCGCCTGACCGCCGAGGGCGGCGGACTGCAGCGCGCATTGCAGCCCGGAGGACTGGCCGATCAGCTGCTGGGTGCCGACGGAATGATCGAGCGGGTGCTGGCCGAGGACGGGCTGGCTGACAAACTGCTCTCCGAAGGCGGCCTGATAGACACACTGACGGCGAAGAACGGGCCGCTGGAACAGTTGGCCAACGTAGCCGACACTCTGGCTCGTCTGGCCCCGGGAATGGAAGCCCTGGAACCCGCCATCGCGACCCTGCAAGACGCGGTCATCTCACTGACGATGGTGGTCAACCCGCTGAGCAGCATCGCCGACCGCTTCCCGCTGCCGGGGCGCCGTCCGCGTTCGTCGTCGCGGCCGGTGCGCTCGCAACGCATCGTGGACGGCGAGCCGTGACCAGTTAGGCTGGCACCGGTTTCACCGGCCTCCTTAGCTCAGTGGTAGAGCACTCGCCTTGTAAGCGAGCGGTCGTCAGTTCAATCCTGACAGGGGGCTCTATAGACGAGCGGCGCCGGCCCGTATCCGGCCCGGGTCGGTTACTTGATCAGACCCGCTGCGCGCGCCTCGTTAACAATTATTTCGGCTTCTTTCAGTGCTTGTTCTGCCATTCGTCTGGCGAACTGTTCAGCTTGTCTTAAATACTCTTCTTCTGCGTGTTGAATTGCCCTCAGCGCATCTCCGTACGCTTGACTTGCCAACTGCAGACCGCGGATCTGCGCTTCCGTCCCTTGGAACTGGCGGATGATTTGACCTTGAACATCGGTGTCAATCAGGTAGATCTGCTGGCCGACTCGTTGAATATAACTTTGGGCAAGCCCCTGGCCGCGTGCTACGACCTCTAGTTGGGAGCCAACGAGGTTTCGCAGAAATTGGGAATCGAGGCCGAGGTCCGTATACACCTTGAAGAACTGGTCGCTGGCGTAACGAGGGTTTTCAATTATTTCCAGAAAGCGCTCGGCCGAGTAGAGGCCAGGAAACCGGCCCCCGGAAAGGACAAAGTTTTTCCCGTCGGTAAAGACCTCCACGCCATTCTTGGCAGCGAGCTTCAGACCGTTGGCTATTATCCCCTGCGTCAGCGCCTGCTCCGCCGCTTTGCCCGCCTGCCAGATCCTCCGGTCGACCTGTGCGCCTAGGGTTCGGCCCAATCCCTCGACCAGCTTCAATAAAAAGTCGAAAGGGCCTTCGCCCGCCGCGGTCGCCGCAGCACTACTGAGCGCCGCGGCTGCAGACTGACCGGCGAGACCGCCGCCCATCAACCCCAGCACGTTGGCGGCCTCAGCCTCGACATAGGAGACCGCGCCGCCGGTCAAGGCCGCCACCATCTGGCTGTGAAACGCAGCGGTTTTGGCGCTGAGCGCCTGGAATTCCTGCCCGTGGCTGCCGAACAGCGCCGCGATCGCCGTGGAAACCTCATCCTGGGCGGCAGCCACCACGCGGGTGGTCGAGGCTGCCGCCGCCGCATTGGCCTGGCTGATTGTCGAACCGACATTCGCCAAGTCCGAAGCCGCAGCCATCACCGACTCCGGCACTACAGTCACATACGACACGCCACACCTCCGACAGCCCAGTTACATCGAGAGCTGTCGCCCCCCGAATCGGCGACATGGCGATGTTAAGGCACACCCGCGGCGGTTGTCGGACGAATCAACCGATCCTGACGTCTCGACACCTTTTCGGGTTTGCTGCCCGGCTTGACGTCGACGAAGATAAATGCCGACATCAACGCGTTATCTCGCCGGGGGTGACACGACGTGGACGACCGGGACGGGCCCGCACTGATCGACGCGCTGCTGGACCGCGCGGTCGCGGCGCTCGGCACCGGGGATCATGCCGCGGCGACCGCGTTGGCGGGTCAGGTACTTGCCGCCGACGAGGGTAATGTCGACGCCGAAGAACTCCTCGCCGCCCCAGCCCACGGTGGCGAGATCCGGCGGCTGACAATCCTTTTCGCCGACCTGGTCGATTCCACCGCGCTGTCCACCCGAATCGAGCCGGAGACGTACCGCCTCGTGGTGGGCCGGTATCGCGAACAGGTGCTCGATATCGTGAACCGCTTCGGCGGTCACATCGGCTCCACCGCCGGTGACGGTTTGCTGGCGGTTTTCGGCCACCCGGTGGCGCACGAGGACGATGTGCGCCGCGCCGTTCTGGCCGGCCTGGAGATAACCCGTGCCGTACCGAAGCTGAGCGCGAAGGCGAAGGCGCGCTTCGGCTTTGAGATCAGCGTGCGGGTCGGCGTGCACCGCGGCGTGGTCTATCTGGACACCACTCAGGCCGACGTGTATGGCCTGGGTGCCAACTTGGCTGCCAGAGTGTGCAGCCTGGCGCCGCCGGGGACGGTCGTCGTATCCGATCCAGTCGCCCGCCTGGTGCACGAGTCGTTCGACCTGGAGGCCCGCCCGGCCGCACCGGTCAAGGGCGTCGAGGGGTTGATCGACCACCACCGGGTGCTCGGCGAAAGGTCCCTGCCGGCCCGGATTGCGCCGGGCCCTCTGGTCGGCCGGTCCGGCGAATGGCAGTACCTGCAGACGAGTTGGGCGCGGGCGCAAGCCGGACAATCGAGCACGCCGGTGGTGTTCTGCGGTGAACCCGGCATCGGCAAGAGCAGGCTCGCGGCGGCGGCCCAGGCGCTGGTCAGTCAATCCGGGAATGCGGCGATCGAGCTGATCGGCTCGCCCTTCCACGCCGATGCCGGCTTGTATCCGGTGCGCGCCCTGCTCGAACGCCGTTGCGGCATCGGCCGTCTCACCAGTCCGGCCGACCGCCTGACGCTGCTGCACAGCGAATTGGCGAGGCTCGGATTGGATCCTGGTCGTTTCATCCCCCTGTTGGCACCGGTGTTGGGCATCGACGCCCAGCACGGATATCAGGCCGCGGCCGACGAAGGCCCCGAGCTCTACGATCTGATCGCCGAGGCGGTGCAGGACTACCTGCTGGCCTGCCTGAACGGCGCGCCCGGTTTGGTGATCGCCGAGGACGCACACTGGTTCGACCCCACCAGCCTCGAGGTGCTCGGCGGACTGCTGGACCGGGCACGCGGACACCTGCTGCTGGTCGTCACCGGACGGGACAAAGGATGGTTGCCCGACAGCTGGCGGGCGAGAGTGTTCGACCTCGAACCGTTGACGGAGCGGGAGTCCGACGAGCTGATCGTCGCCCTGAATCCCGGCCTGACGCCACAGGAGCGGGCCGCCGTCCAATCCCGCTGTGACGGCGTGCCTTTCTACATCGAACAGGTGGTATCCGGAATCACCGAGGTTGGTGTGCCAGAGGCGCTCTACGAGCCGTTGTTCGCCCGGCTTCGGGCAAGTGCCGAGGTGGTGCCGGTGGTCGAAGCCGCCGCCGTCATCGGTCGCTACATCGACACCGGGCTGCTGAGAACCGTGGTCGACGTGGACGCCGACGACCTGCAACGCGTCATCGACGAGCTTGCGGACGCGCAGGTGCTCGAGCGGTGGAACACCGACGGGTGGCGGTTCCGTCACGAGCTGCTGCGCGAGGTCGCCACCGAGTTGGCTCCACCCAGCGTGCGCCGGACGCTGCACGCCAAAGTCGGCGACGCCCTGTGCAGCTTCGGCGGTGAGCCGGACTGGGGTCTGGTCGCGGGCCACTACCGGCAGGCCGAACGCTTCGACGACGCCGCGTCCGCTTATCAGCAGGCCTCGGCGGCCGCGCGGCGCCGCGGCGCGCTCACCGAGGCGCGCGCCCATCTGAGCCAGGCCCTCAACCAGCTCGACCAGTGCCCGCCCAGCCCCGACCGCGACCGCCGTGAGATCGCGTTCCGGTTAGGGCGGGGATTCCTCGCCGGCAGCGCGGTCAGTCCGTCGAGTCCCGTGGTAGCCCCTGACCTGGAGCGTTGCCTGGAACTGATCGGGGCCGACGTGCCGGTCAACAATCAGGGGAAAACGTCGACCGCGGAGGAACTGTTCTCGACCTTGGGCGTGCTGACCGGCTACTACACCGGCCGCGCAGATCTGAGCCGCGCGACCAAAGCACTCGAACTGCTGCGCGCCGCCTTGGAGCAGTGGCAGCCGGGATCCTGGCCACGCACCCACGCGTGGGCCGGGGTGCTGGCGTTTCTGCGTGGCGAATTCGATGCTGCGCGAGAACAATTGGAGTTGGCCACCGACCCGGGCCAGGCCAACGATCGCAGCACGGAGACGGTGGGCTACCTGCCGATCGACCCGATCGTGGCGGCACACATTCACCTGGCTCTGGTCCGACTGGTCCAAGGGAGCCTGCCGGCGGCCGAGGCGGAGTTGGCGCACGCCGCGCAATCGGTGGAGGGCATGGGATTCCCGCAAGGTCCGTACAGCCTTGCGTATCTGCGGTTCGTGGAGATCTGGGTGCGGATCGAAACCGGCCAGTTCGACCGTGCGTCGACGCTCGCTGCCGAGATGGTTGAGGACGCAGCACGGCACGGCTTCAATCAATGGCGCCTCCGCGGCACGATTCAGCAAGCCGTGGCGAATGCTCTGGCGAACTCGGAATTCAACGACCGAATCGCGGAGATCACCGGCTTGGTCGACGAATTGCGCTCCGCGGATCTCAACGTGTATCTCACCTTCTTCGAGGGCGCGCTGGCGCGGTTGATGATCGCGGCAGGACACCAGGACAGCGCGCGGCTCGATGCCGCGCTGGCGATGGCCCGCGAGACCGGCATGTCCTTCTACGACGCCGAACTGCTACGGCTTCGATCGCACGCTCAGAGCGATCCCGCGGCGCGTCGCGCCGACCTGGAGAGCGCCCTGCGGCTGGCCCGCCACCAGGGCGCCACTCTATTCGAATTACGCTGCGCCCTCGACTATTTCGAACTTCGTGGGCCGGACGCGAGCGCCGCCCTCGCCGATGCGATGAGCCGCGTGCCGGCCGACAGCGCGTTGTCCGAATCGCTGCGGGCCAATGATGCACTGACCGCGAACCCGCGATGAACTGACGAACGGCTGTTGCCCCTGGCAAGATGCTCCTGTCTCCGGTCACCGAGCAAGGGGAAGTCGGCATGTCGTTCGTCATCGCTGGTGCTGAGCAGATTGCGGCCGCGGTCGCAGACGTGTCGGGCATCGAAGCGGCGGTCGCGCGGGCCAATGCAGCGGCGGCCTTGCCGACTACCGCGTTGTTGGCGGCCGCTGATGACGAGGTGTCGGCGGCGATCGCCGAATGGTTCGGTGAGTTTGGGCTGCAATATCTTTCAGTGAGCGGTCGGGTGCTTCAGGCGCAGACCCGGTTCACCCAGTTGTTGAGCGGTGCGCAGATTTCCTACAGCACCGCCGAGGCGGCGATCACTGCGTCATTGGCGAGCTCGGCCGGCGTGCCGAGCCTCGTCGACGACGTCCTGGGCGTAATCAATGCGCCCGCGACCTTCCTGCTGGGGCGCCCGTTGATCGGCGACGGCGTCGACGGCACCCCGGGCACCGGGCAAGCAGGTGGGCCGGGCGGGCTCCTGTGGGGCAACGGCGGGGCCGGCGGGTCAGGTGCGGTTGGCCAGCGGGGCGGC
>NZ_LKTM01000376.1 GCF_001417955.2 Mycobacterium gordonae
GGCGTCCTGGGGTGCCGGCGGGGCGGGAGGCGCGTCCGCTGGGACGAACCGGAACGGCCTGGTGGGTCTTTCCAGCGGGGAAGGTTCGACGGGGCCGTACCCGGCCGCGGGTTGGGCGGGGATGCTGGTGGTCGCGGGTTCGTCGGGGATATCTGGTGACGCCGGGACGGGTGGAGGCACCGGCGTCTTGACCCCCATCGGATCGGTGGTGGGCGGTGGCGCGTCGTCGGGAGCGGTGACCTGGAAACTCAGCCGCGGTCCGCGCTGCGGGTCGCCGATCGCGATCGTCTGACCGTCGCGGATGTCGATCGTCGACATCCGCATCCCATCGAGGAACAGGCCTCGGTGGCTCTGATCGACGGCCAGCCAGTGGGTGCCGGCGAAGCGCAGCACCACGTCGGGGACGGGTTCACCGTCAAGTCCGGGGCCATCGGGGTCCAGTCGGACGTCACAGTGTCCGCCGTGCCCCACGATCACATCGCGGCCCGGCGCGAAGACGTACCGCACCGATCCGACCCATACGGTCAACGGGGAGACGTCAGGGATGGCCGTCACCTTTCATCGTGGAGTGCTGACTCAAGTGTCTACCCGTTCACCCGGTCCCTCCACCCGCGCTGAGCCGATCAGAGTGTGTGGCGGCCCGGCGCGTTGGCGGCGTTCTCGAGCAGACGCCGTAATACCTCGACGGCATCCGTCAGCACCTGACGGTCGGCGGCATCGAGGCGCGCGAGTTGCGGTTCGATGGCGGCGGCCCGGTCCCGGCGCACCGCGTTGAGCGTGTGCACACCCTTCGGCGTGATTTTGATGCGGACGGCGCGGGCGTCACCCGGGTCGATGGTGCGCGACACGAGTCCTGCGTCCTCGAGTCGGCGGACCTGGGTTGTCATCGTCGGCTGGGAACAGTGGTCGACGGCGGCCAGGTCGCCGATGCGGGCTTCCCCCTGAGCTTCGATGGTTGCCAGCAACCTGGCCTGCGCCGACGGCAACGGCATCTGGATGCGCTGGGTGGCCAGCCGGTTCAACCGCGCGACCACTGCCAGCAGGTCGGCTCCCAGACCGTGCGCGACGCCGGCGTCTTTAGCCGCGGCGGACGAAGTCATATGTCCATCGTTGCATAGCTTTGCTATGCGAGACCAATCGTGAGGGCCGTCGCATTAAATGCCCGAGGGCCTGCGTGCTGGTCATCCTGCGGCGAGTGGACCTGGCAGAATCGGTCGAGTGAGCGAGATCGGGCCACCCCCTTCGCGCGCTCGGGGTGGACCGCTGCGACCGAGTGAGTTGGCACAGGCGTCGGTGATGGCCGCGCTGTGCGCGGTGACCGCCATCATCTCCGTCGTGGTGCCGTTTGCCGCGGGACTGGCGCTGCTGGGCACCGTCCCGACCGGGTTACTGGCTTACCGCTACCGCCTGCGGGTGCTGATCACGGCGACGATCGCGGCCGGCGTCATCGCCTTCCTGATCGCCGGCGGTGGCGGGTTGATGGGCGTCATCCAGAGCGCCTACATCGGCGGGCTGACCGGAATCATCAAGCGGCGGGGCCGCGGCACTCCCACGGTGGTCGTCTCGTCGGTGATCGCCGGACTGGTGTTCGGGGCCGGCAACGTCGGAATTCTGATGGTGCTCACGCGCCTGCGTCACCTGATGCGCGACGCGATCAGCGCGAACGTGAACGGACTGGCCTCGTTCTTCGGGCGGGTGGGTCTGCAGGATGCCGGGTTCTGGCTGAAGAAGGTGTACGCCGGGGCGCTGCACTACTGGCAGCTGGTGCTGCTCGGCAGCGTCGCCGTTGGGGTTGTCTTCATCTCGTTGATCGGGTGGTGGGCACTGTCTCGACTGCTGGAGCGGATGCGGGGCATCCCCGACGTGCACAAGCTGGACGCCCCGACCGGTGACGACGCCGATGCCGTCGTCGGCCCCGTTCCGGTGCGCCTGGACCACGTGCGTTTCCGCTACCCGGGGGCCGGCCAGGACGCGTTGCGCGAGATCAGCCTGGACATCGGTGCGGCCGAACACGTCGCGATCACCGGCGC
This sequence comes from Mycobacterium gordonae, assembly GCF_001417955.2. Lineage (GTDB taxonomy): Bacteria > Actinomycetota > Actinomycetes > Mycobacteriales > Mycobacteriaceae > Mycobacterium > Mycobacterium gordonae_B. The sequence continues at coordinate 2,031 of NZ_LKTM01000376.1, forward strand.
CAACGGCTCCGGCAAGACCACGCTGATGTTGATCCTGGCCGGACGGGAACCGACCTCGGGCACGGTGCAGCGGCCCGGTGCGGTGGGTCTGGGCAAGCTCGGCGGCACGGCGGTCGTCCTGCAACATCCCGAAAGCCAGGTGCTCGGCACCCGGGTCGCCGACGACGTGGTGTGGGGGTTGCCGCCGGGCACCAAGACCGACGTCGACACACTGCTGCGCGAGGTGGGGCTGGAAGACCTGGCCGAACGCGACACCGGCAGCCTGTCCGGCGGTGAACTACAGCGGCTGGCGCTCGCGGCGGCGTTGGCGCGTGAGCCCGCCATGCTGATTGCCGACGAGGTCACCACGATGGTCGATCAGCAGGGCCGCGAGGGCTTGCTGAACGTGCTGTCCGGTCTCACGAAACGGCACCGGACGGCACTGGTGCACATCACGCATTACAACAACGAGGCCCAATCCGCGGACCGCACAATCAAACTCAGCGATTCGCCGGACAACTCCGGAATGGTCCAGCCCGCCGGGGACGCACAGATGCCGACCGTGGGAGTGGGCGGAACGCGTAGCGGGTCAACGCTCGAACTCGTCGGCGTCGGCCATGAATACGGCGTCGGGACCCCGTGGGCCAAGACAGCATTGCGCGACATCACCTTTCAGGTGGAGCAGGGCGACGGCGTGCTGATCCACGGCGGAAACGGTTCGGGCAAGTCGACACTGGCGTGGATCATGGCCGGTTTGACGACGCCGACGAGTGGTGTGTGTCTGCTCGACGGTCGTCCCACCGACGAGCAGGTGGGCGCGGTGGCTCTGTCGTTCCAGGCGGCCCGGCTGCAGCTGATGCGTAGCCGCGTCGACCTGGAAGTGGCCTCAGCGGCCGGTTTTTCGCACCGGGACCACGAACGGGTCATCGCGGCGCTGGGCGTCGTCGGACTCGACCCTGCGCTGGCCGGCCGCAGCATCGACAAGCTCAGTGGTGGTCAGATGCGCCGGGTGGTCCTGGCCGGGCTGCTTGCCTGCCAGCCCAAAGCCTTGATCCTCGACGAGCCGCTGGCCGGACTGGACGCCGAGAGTCAGAGCGGGTTGCTGCGCCTGCTCGAGGACCTGCGCCGGGAGCGGGGTCTGACCGTGGTTGTCATCTCGCACGATCTCGTGGGGATGGAAAGCCTCTGCCCGCGCACCCTGCACCTGCGTGACGGCGTGCTGGAGACGGCCTCGACGTCCGGCATGCGCCCAGGGGGTGTGTCGTGACGACGACATCGCACCCGAGGCAGCGCGAGAACCGTAAGCCCGGTCGTCCGGTGGTGCTGCTGGTTCCGATACCCGGCAGCTCGCCCATCCACGACCTGTGGGCCGGGACGAAATTGCTGGTGGTTTTCGGCATTTCGGTGCTGCTGGCGTTCTACCCGGGCTGGGTGACGATCGGGTGTGCCGCGGCCGTGGTGCTGGCGGCGATCTGGACCGCACACATCCCGCGTGGCGCTCTGCCGTCGATACCGCTCTGGTTGTGGATCGTCATCGCTATCGGTGGTTTCACCGCGGCGCTGGCCGGCGGTGATCCGCTGGTCTCGGTGGCGGGTCTCGAGGTTGGGCTCGGCGGTTTCTTGAACTTTCTGCGGATCACCGCGCTCACACTGGTGCTGCTGGCATTGGGCGGTCTGGTGTCCTACACCACCAACGTCGCCGAAATCGGGCCTGCGGTGGCCACTTTGGGCCGGCCGTTGCGGCTGTTGCGGCTGCCGATCGACGAATGGGCGGTGGCGTTGGCGTTGGCGCTGCGCGCCTTCCCGATGCTGATCGACGAGTTCCAGGTGCTGTACGCGGCGCGTAGGCTCCGGCCGAAACCGGCGCCGCGCAACCGTAAAGAGAGGCGCCAGCAACGCAGGCTGGAGGTCATCGACCTGCTCGCGGCCACCATCACGGTGACCCTGCGCCGCGCCGACGAGATGGGCGATGCGATCACCGCCCGCGGCGGCACCGGCCAACTGTCGGCCCACCCGCGGCGGCCCAAGCTGTCGGACTGGGTGGCGCTGACCATCGCCGTCCTGGTCTGCGGCGCGGGCGTGGCGATTCAGACGATCCTCACCGCGCACTGACTGGGTGGCGGCCCGGTTAAGGCCGCATCCGGTCGATCAGGTTGGACAGGACCACGATGCTCTCGCTGCGCTCGATGTCGGCGCTGGAGCGGATGCGTTCCAGCGCGGCCTCCAGATGCCGCATGTCACGCGCAAGCACGTGCAGGATCGCGTCCGAGGTGCCGGTCACGGTGGCCGCGCTGACCACCTCGGGAATGTCCACCCACGCTTCGCGCAGCTTCTCTGGCGCAATCCGGCCGTGGCAGAACACCTGCACGTACGCCTCGGTATTCCAGCCGAGCGCATTGTGGTCGACGACGGCGGTGAAGCCCCGGATCACCCCGCTGTCGAGCATCCGGTCCACCCGGCGCTTCACCGCCGGCGCGGACAGATTCACCTTCTGACCGATCTCCGCGAACGTGGCCCGGGCATGCTCGGCGAGTTCGACCAGGATGCGCTCGTCCATCTCGTCCAGGCGGTCCAAGAGGCACCTCCAACCGGTTCACGCAACAAATCGCCGCTGGGGAGAGTCTAGCGCAACATATCAATGGTAAATGCGCAATATACATCGTTTGCTTGCGCCAGAACCGGCCAATAGCGTTGATATTTATGACGGACAACTATGTTGACGCTCGGCTTGTGCCCGGGTTGCGGCACGCCACGCGGGCCGAACGGACACCGACCGCCCGCCACTACGTGATGACACCGCCGGCCTTCTTCGCCGTCGAGTACGCCATCAATCCGTGGATGGACCCCACGGCGGCGGTCGACCTCGGCCGCGCGAACACGCAGTGGGAGCGGCTGCGCCAGACCTACATCCGGCTCGGCCACCGGGTGGACGTGGTCGAGCCGGTGACGGGCCTGCCGGACATGGTGTACGCGGCCAACGGCGGCTTCATCGCTCAGGACATCGCCGTCGTCGCCAGGTTCCGGTTCGCCGAGCGCGCCGAGGAATCCCGTGCGTACGCGAGTTGGATGTCCTCGGTCGGATACCGGCCGGTATCCACTCGCCACGTCAACGAGGGGCAGGGCGATCTGCTGCTCATCGGCGATATGGTGTTGGCGGGCTACGGGTTTCGCACCGACCAGCGGGCGCACGCCGAGATCGCGGCGGCGCTGCGGATGCCGGTGGTGTCGCTCGAACTGGTCGATCCGCGTTTCTACCACCTGGATACCGCGCTGGCCGTCCTGGACGAGCGCACGATCGCGTACTACCCGCCGGCGTTCAGTGAATCGGCCCAGACCCAGTTGCGGGCGTTGTTCGCCGACGCGATCGTCGTCGGCACCGCCGATGCCTACCTGTTCGGGCTCAACGCCGTCTCCGACGGCCGCCACGTGGTACTGCCCGCTGCGGCAACTGGTTTCGCGCACCAGCTGCGTACCGCCGGCTTCGAGCCGATCGGGGTCGACCTGTCCGAACTGCTCAAAGGTGGCGGTTCGGTGAAGTGCTGCACATTGGAGGTGCACTCATGACGGTATTGGCCGACCTGACCGACACGTCCATCGCTCTGGTGGAAAGGCATGCAGCCCATAACTATTCACCGCTTCCGGTGGTGGCATCCAGTGCTGAGGGGGCCTGGATCACCGATGTGGACGGCCGCCGCTACCTGGACTGCCTGGCGGCCTACTCCGCGGTCAACTTCGGTCACCGCCACCCCGAGATCATCGCGACGGCGCACGCCCAGCTCGACACCGTCACGCTGGTGAGCCGCGCCTTCCATTCCGACCGTCTCGGCCCCTTCTGTGCGGCGTTGGCCGACCTCTGCGGCAAGGACATGGTGTTGCCGATGAACTCGGGCGCCGAGGCCGTGGAAAGCGGTCTCAAGGTGGCCCGCAAGTGGGGCGTCGAGGTCAAGGGCGTCCCGGCGGGGCAGGCCAACATCATCGTGGCGGACAACAACTTTCACGGGCGCACGATCAGCATCGTCAGCTTTTCCTCGGATCCGGTGGCGCGGGACGGGTTCGGCCCGTTCACGCCGGGATTCCGCTCTGTGCCCTTCGGTGACGCGGCAGCGCTGGCCCGGGCGATCGATGAGCACACCGTCGCGGTGCTGCTGGAGCCGATCCAGGGCGAGGCGGGCATCATCGTGCCCCCGGACGACTACCTGCCCGCGGTGCGTGCGGTGTGCAGTGAAAACAACGTGCTCCTGATTGCCGACGAAATCCAGTCGGGGCTGGCGCGCACCGGCTACACGTTCGCCTGCGACCGGTGGGGGGTGGTGCCCGACGTCTACCTCCTCGGCAAGGCGCTGGGCGGTGGTGTGGTTCCGCTGTCAGCGGTGGTCGCCGACCGCGACGTGCTGGGCGTGCTGAATCCGGGTGAACACGGCTCGACGTTCGGTGGCAACCCGCTGGCGGCCGCGATCGGCACCACCGTGGTGGGCATGCTGGCGCGCGGGGAATTCCAGGCCCGGTCGGCCGATCTGGGTGCGCACCTGCACGAGGGGTTGGGTGCGCTGATCGGCCACGGGGTGACCGCGGTGCGCGGATTCGGCTTGTGGGCCGGCGTCGACATCGACCCGGAACTGGGCACCGGAAAGCAAATCAGTCTGCGGCTGGCCGAGCGCGGCGTACTGGTGAAGGACACTCACGACTGGACACTGCGGTTCGCGCCGCCACTGGTGATCACCGCCGCCGAGATCGAATGGGTGGTGGAACACTTCGCCGATGTGCTGCGAGAGGCCATACTGAGCTGACACAGCGAGGGGAGCGCAGTTGCCGGCCACTTCGATCAGCCTCAAGGACCAGATGCTGCGCCGCCGCCCGGTAGGTGGCGCACCCGTCGCTCAGGGAGCCGCTCCCGAACTCAAGCGCAGTTTCGGCACCTTCCAGCTGACTTTGTTCGGGGTCGGCTCCACGGTCGGCACCGGGATCTTCTTCGTGCTCTCCCAGGCGGTGCCCGAGGCCGGGCCCGGCGTGCTGGTGTCGTTCCTGGTGGCCGGCATCGCGGCCGGGCTGGCCGCTATCTGCTACGCCGAATTGGCCTCGGCCGTACCGGTTTCGGGTTCGTCGTACTCGTACGCCTACACCACACTGGGTGAGGCGGTGGCGATGGTGGTGGCCGCGTGCCTCCTATTGGAGTACGGGGTGGCCACCGCCGCGGTGGCCGTCGGGTGGAGCGGTTACCTCAACAAGCTGCTGCACAACCTGTTCGGAGCCGAACTGCCGCACGCGTTGTCGGCAGCGCCGTGGGACAAGACACCACCGGGTGTCTCCCACGGGTGGGTGAACCTGCCGGCGGTCATCCTGATCGTCATGTGCGCGCTGCTGCTGATCCGTGGCGCCAGTGAATCGGCCAAGGTCAACACCATCATGGTGCTGATCAAGCTCGGTGTTCTGGGCATGTTCGCCGTGATCGCCTTCACCGCCTTCAACGACGACCACCTCAAAGACTTCGCGCCGTTCGGTGTCGCGGGCATCGGCACGGCGGCCGGAACCATCTTCTTCTCCTACATCGGCCTGGATGCCGTCTCGACCGCCGGCGACGAGGTGAAGGACCCGCAGAAGACCATGCCCCGCGCGCTCGTCTCGGCGTTGGTGGTGGTCACCGGGGTCTACCTGCTCGTCGCGCTGTCCGCGCTCGGCACGCAGCCATGGCAGGCCTTCGGCTCCCAGGAGAACGCGGGACTGGCGACCATCCTCGACAACGTCACCCACAGCCGGTGGGCCGGCACGGTGCTGGCCGCGGGCGCGGTGATCTCGATCTTCACCGTCACCCTGGTCACCATGTACGGCCAGACGCGCATCCTGTTCGCGATGGGCCGTGACGGGTTGTTGCCCACCCGGTTCGCGACGGTCAACCCGACCACCATGACCCCGGTCAACAACACCGTGATCGTCGCGGTTGCCGCGGGCCTGCTGGCCGCGTTCGTACCGCTGGACAAGCTGGCGGACATGGTGTCCATCGGCACCCTGACCGCGTTCATCGTGGTGTCCGTCGGTGTCGTCATCCTGCGGGTACGCGAACCCGACCTGCCGCGCGGCTTCCGGGTGCCCGGTTACCCTGTCACACCGGCGCTTTCGGTGCTGGCCTGCGGGTACATCCTGGCCAGCTTGCATTGGTACACCTGGCTGGCGTTCAGCGGCTGGATCGCGGTGGCGCTGACCTACTACTTCGTGTGGGGCCGGCATCACAGCGCCCTGAACGAGAATCCGCCGTGACCGTCGTCGTCGGGTACCGCGCCGACAAGGTGGGGCTGTCGGGCCTGTACCTGGCCGCCGGCATAGCCCGCACACTGCACACCTCGCTGACGGTGGCGACCATCGTGCCCAAAGCCTGGCCCGCACCGTCATTGGCGCGCGTCGACGCCGAATACGAGTACTGGGCCGCGCATCTGGCGGAGAACTCGGCTGATGAAGCCCGCAGCTACCTGATGCCGCTGACCGAGGGCCTGGAGGTCAACTATTGCCAGGGCGCACACCGGTCGGTGTCGCGCGGACTGGCGGATGTGGTCGAGAAGGTCGGGGCCGAAATCCTGGTGCTCGGATCGTTGCCCAGCAGCGGGCGGGTGCACATGGTCGGTACCACCGCAGACTCGCTGCTGCACTCCTCGCCGGTGCCGGTGGCGATCAGTTCCCCGGGATACCAGTCGCGCACCGGTAGATTGACCCGGCTCACCTGCGCGTACTCGGCCATTCCGCAGTCGATCGACGTCGTGAGCCGCTGTGCCGAGTACGCAGAGCGGATGCAAATACCTTTGCGGATAATGACTTTCGCGGTCCGCGGCCGCACGATGTACCCGCCGGACGTCGGACTGAACGCCGAGGACAGCATCCTCGAGGCGTGGGCAGGGCAAGCGCGAAATACCCTGGAATCGCTGAAGATTGACGGTGCAATCGGCGATGACGTTACGTTGCAGGTGATTACCGGCCACAGCTGGCTGGAGGCGCTGCACCGGGCGGATTGGGTCGACGGCGAAATCCTCACGCTGGGCACATCGCCGAGCGGCGACATCCGACGGGTGTTCCTCGGGGTGCGCAGCGGCAAGATCATCCGGCACAGTCCGGTGCCGGTGTTGGTACTGCCCGGCTGAGCCTGCCTTTCATCGAGTTTCACGCCGGTGCCACCGCGCGGGCGAGCTTTCGCGACCCCCGACCGGCCCCGCGGCGGTGAACATATCCAGAAATTCATGCATGAGTTGAACAAATCAGCTGATATGTTCATAGCAGACGACGACGTCACGGGGGCCGAAGACGAATTGAGGAGGTTCGCGGTGGCGAACATCGCAAAGCCGATTCCCGGCGGTGACGTCGCGGTATGGCGTGACCGCAAGCGTTATCTGTGGCCGTTGGGCCTGATTCTGCCGACGTCCCTGCTGGTGGCCGTCGGTGTGGCCTGGCTGTTAGGCGCGCTCGGGTGGACCGCGGTCACGCCGGTGGTGTGGTGGGTCGGGCCTTTCCTGCTCTACGTGCTGCTGCCGGTCCTGGACACGTTCTTCGGCGCCGACGATCAGAACCCGCCGGACGAGGTAATCGAGTATCTGGAGAACGACAGGTACTACCGCTACTGCACCTACGCATTCATTCCGCTGCAGCTGGCCAGCCTGGTCGTGGCCTGCTACCTGTGGTCGGCCGATGACCTGAGCTGGCTGGGGATCAGTGGCGGTCTGGGCCTGATCTCCAAGGTCGGCGTGATGGTGACGATGGGTGTGATCGGCGGGGTGGGTATCAACACCGCCCACGAGATGGGGCACAAACGTGAGAATGTGGAGCGTTGGCTGTCCAAAGTGACTCTGGCACAGACGCTTTACGGGCATTTCTACATCGAGCACAATCGCGGCCACCACGTCCGCGTCTCCACTCCGGAAGACCCGGCCAGCGCGCGGTTCGGTGAGAGTTTCTGGATGTTCTTGCCGCGCAGCGTTTTCGGCTCGCTCAAGTCGGCCTGGGAGCTGGAGAAGACGCGGATGGAGCGGCTCGGCAAGTCCCCGTGGAACCTTCAGAACGACGTGCTCAACGCGTGGCTGATGTCACTCGTCCTGTTCGGGGCGCTGACCGCTGTTTTCGGCTGGCAGGTACTGCCGTTCCTGATCATCCAGGCCGCCTACGGAGCCTCGCTGCTGGAGTCGGTGAACTTTCTCGAGCACTACGGTCTGCTGCGCCAGAAGACGCCATCGGGTCGCTATGAGCGCTGTGCGCCGGTGCACAGCTGGAACTCCGACCACATCGTCACCAATGTCTTCCTGTACCACCTGCAGCGGCACAGCGACCATCACGCCAACCCCGTGCGGCGCTATCAGACCCTGCGCAGCATGGACGGTGCGCCCAACCTGCCCAGCGGGTATGCCACGCTGATCGGGATCACCTACTTCCCGCCTGCCTGGCGAAAGCTGATGGACCACCGGGTCATCGAGCACTACGACGGCGACTTCACCAGGATCAACGTCGACCCGCGCAAGCGCGACAAGATTCTCGCGCGGTACGGAGCCTGTTGATGGCGGCGTACAAATGCCCGGACTGTGACTACGTCTACGACGAGGCAGCGGGCGCGCCTCGCCAGGGCTATCCGGCCGGAACCAGCTGGGACGACGTGGAGGACGGCTGGCGCTGCCCGGAGTGCGGTGTCCGGGAGAAGTTCGACTTCGACCCGCGACGCGCCCACTCGACGACAGGAGCCGAGCACGATGCGCAATAGTGTCGGCTGGATGGTGGAGCCGATGTCCCCGCGAAACCGGAGCCCGTATCAGAACAGCGCCTTCGCGTTGATGCGTGAGGGGGTCCTCGACGCGATGCAGCGTCTGCTGGTCGAACGCAAGTGGTCGACGATCACCATGGCGCATGTCGCCAAGGAGGCGGGCATCAGCCGGGGCACTCTGTACAACGAGTTCGGTACGCGCCGCGGACTGGCACGCAGCTACGCCTTGCGGCTCACCGACAGCATCATCACCGGGTTGGAGGAGGCGGTAGCTTCCCATCCTGACGACGGCTACGGCACCCTGCGGTCGACCTTCAGCGATTTCTTCGGCCGCGCCGACAACGACCCGCTGGTGCGGGCGCTGCGAACCGAAGACGCGCCCAATGACCTGCTGCGGATGATCACGGTCGAAAGCCAGTTCATCGTCGACTACGCCACGGAACACCTTGCCGAGATTTTCCAGCGAAGCTGGGTGGGGGCCAGTGCGGCGGACGCCATCGTGCTCGGTCAGACCATCGCACGCGCCGCACTGAGTTTTCTTGCCCTCCCGCCGATCGGTGTCGACGACGCCGCGACGACCATCGCGCACGTCCTGGCGCCGTTCATCAGCGGGATCCGGCGGGGCTAGCTCAGCCGCGCGAGCAGACGCAAAATCACCTCGGAGCGCATGCTCCCGGGTGATTTTGCGTCTGCTCGCGCAAGCTAACGGGAGGACGCGGCGTTGGCCGCCGCCTGTGCCTGCTTCAGTGTCGCTGCGATATCGCCTCGGCCCAGGAACATTTCGTCGAAGTAGGGTTGCAGGGCCTCGTTGCCGGCGGCGAATCCGGCACCACCGGGCGCCGGGATCCGTGGTCCGCGTATGACCGCGAAGAACGGCCCGACGTCCACGCCCTTGGCTTTCCAGTACGCGAAGTAACCGGGCTGGGCCGAGAGCACCGCCGGGATGGCAGCGCCCTCACGGCCCAGATAGGCGTTGCCCGCGCCGCTGCCCATCCAGGCCAGTACCTGGCGGACGGCGTCGGGGTGCTTCGATGCCGAATTACCTGCCGCGGCAATGCCGTTGGTGACGCTGACGCGGCCCTTCGGCCCGCTCGGCATCATGGCCACCCCCCAGTGGAAGGTGGCATCGCGCGCCACGGCGGCCAGGCTGTAGGTCCCGGACTGGAAGAGTGCCATCTTGCCGGCCAGGAACTGGTTGCGGGAGAAGTCCCCGTTGTCGTTGGTGTCGGAGGCCGGCGGCGCGACGTGGTCGCTGTTGATCAGGCCGACCAGGTATTGGAAGGCTTGCAGCGCCTCGGGGTTGTCGAAGGCGAATTCGTTGTCGCGCTGGAACACTCCGCCGGCTGAGCCGATGTAGTTGAGGTAGATGGCCTGTGGGTCGTTGGCGGCGTTGTATCCCCACTGGCGCACCCGCCGCGGCTCGAAACCTGTTGTGCCGGCCAGATGTCCGTCGACGTCGACGGTCAGGCGGGCCAGCAGCGGCCGCAGTGTGTCGTCGCTGCCGGGGCTCCAGCGCAGGGTGTCCAACACGGCAGGATCGACGCCGGCCGCAGCCAGCAGGTCGGCGTTGTAGAACAGCGCGATTCCGGCGTCGGTGAGTTGGGGTATTGCCCACAGGATGCCGTTGCGGGTGAACTGCTCGGTGACCGCCGGGTCCCAGCCGTGGTCGGGGCCCTCGATTCTGATCAGGCGGCCGCTGTTCGCATACGCGTCGAGGTAGGCGTTGGACACCCAGAAGATGTCGTCGGCGCTGCCGCCGGCCACGTCGGTGCGCAGGGTGTCGAAGTAGTTCGAGAACGCCACCATGTTGGTGCGCACCTCGATGTTCGGGTGCGTGCGGGTGAATGCCTGGAACGACTCCTGATAGACCCGGGCGATGGGTTCGGCCCACAGTCGCACCGTCACCACGATCTTGCCGTTGTCCTCGGAGCGGCCCATCAGCATCGCGGTCGTCAGCAGCAGCGCCGCCGTCAGCGCGAGCGCGGCGGCGAACAGCGTCGAGAAGCGGGGGCGTTTCACGTGAGCCCCCTCGTGCGTCGTCGAGATTGCCGTGGGGGTCGTGATCCTGCGCGATTCGCAGCCGTGGCGGCAATCTCGACGCGGCAAGCCCCGTTCACTTGAGCCCCGAAACCAGAATCGAGGACACGATGTGCCGCTGGAACGCCAGGAACAGTACGACCAGCGGCACGATAGCGACCGTCGTGGCGGCCATCACCAGCGTCCACTGCGAGTTGTACCGGGACTGCAGGTCTGCCGTGGCCACCGTCAGCACCCGCCATTTGCGGCCGCTGGTGATCACCAACGGCCACATGAAGTTGTTCCACTGCGAGACCACCGTGATCATGGTCAGCGCGGCCAGCACCGGCTTGCTGGACGGCAGGATCACGTGCACCAGCACGTCGAGGGTATTGGCGCCGTCGAGGTGCGCGGCGTTGATCAGGTCCTCGGGGATGAGCCGAAAGTGCTCGCGCAGCAGGAAGATCGCATACGGCGAGCCGAACATGAACGGAATCACCAACGCCCAGAACGTGTTCCGCAGACCCAGCTGAGCCATCATCAGATACAGCGGCACCACCGTCACCGTGCCCGGCACCATCAGCGTCGCGACGTAGACCCAGAACAAGGCGTTGCGCCCGGGAAAGTGCAGGCGCGCGAACGCGTAACCGGCCAGCACCGAGAACGTCATCTGGCCCAGCAGGATCACCGCGGTCATCAGCGCGGTCACCGCCGCGGCCCGGCCGAACCCCGTACCGATCAGGTCGGTGTAGTTGGTCAGGGTCGGCGGACGCGGCCATTGCAGCGGCGAACCGGTGGCGAACTGGTGCTCGGAGGTGAACGAGGTCAGTAATCCGAGCGCGAAGGGAGCCAGGGTGATCAACGCGCCGGCGACAAGGCCCGCATAGATCAGGCCCAACGACGCCCTAGACGAGGTCATAGCTGATCCGCTTCCGGAAGTACAGGTGCTGAACGAATGTGACGCCGACCAGGATCACGAACAGCACGACGGCCATCACCGCGGCGCGGCCGATCGACGCCGCGCCGAACGCCTCGGCGTAGATCTGATGCGCCACCAGGTCGGTGCTGCCCTCGGGGCCGCCGCCGGTCAGCGCGTAGACGGTATCGAAAACCTGTGCGGTGCTGACGATCCCGGTGACCAGGACGAAGAACGTGGTGGGCCGCAGCATCGGCAGGGTGATGCGCCAGAACCGCTGCCACACGCCCGCCCCGTCGGTGCGCGCGGCGTTGTGGACGTCTTCGGGGATGGCCAGCAGGCCGGCCAGAAACGACAGCGACACGTAGCCGACGTTGGTCCAGATGACCACCGCCGACACCATCGGCAGCGCCAGATCGGGGTTGGTCAGCCACTCGATGCGGCGGCCCAGCAGCGTGCTGACCGCACCGTCGGTGGGGGCCAGAATCCAGCGCCACAACACCGCGATCGCCAGCGGCGCACAGATCCACGGCAGCACGTACAGCGTCCGGAACAGCCCGCTGCCCGGAAGCCGCGGGGCCAGCAGCAGGGCCGCCAGCAGTCCCAGCGCCGTCTGCGCCGGCACCACCAGCGCGACGAAGATCGCGGTGACCGCCAGCGAGTCCGCGAAGTCGCCGTCATGCAATACCGAGCGCCAGTTCGCGAACCCGACGTAATGCAGCGGTCCCAGCAGGTCCCAGCGGTACAGGCTGAGCCACACCACCACCAGAATCGGCAGTAACAGGAACGCGACGACGCCGAACAGGCTGGGCGCCAGCAGCGCGTAGGCCAGCGCGGTGGAGCGGCGTGGCGCGTCGGGCATGAATGTATTAAAGCCGGTCGTTACGGTGTACCCGTGACAGCGAACCGGGGAATCGACGCCGACTTCCTTGACCTGCCGCGCCGTCAGTTGGCGGACGCCGCGTTGTCCGCGGCGAGGGCGGCCGGGGCCAGTTATGCGGACCTGCGGATTCACCGCATCAGCACCGAGATCATCCAGCTGCGCGACGGCGAACTCGAGACCGCCGTCCTGTCCCGCGACATCGGGCTGGCGGTGCGGGTGATCGTCGCGGGCACGTGGGGCTTTGCCTCCCATGCCGAGCTGTCCCCGGATGTGGCGGCCCGCACCGCGCGGCACGCCGTGCAGGTGGCCACCATCCTGGCGGCGCTGAACACCGAACAGGTCAGGCTCGCACCCGAGCCGGTGTACGCCGATGCGATGTGGGCTTCGGACTATCGAATCGATCCGTTCGGACTCCCTGCTTCGGACAAGATCAGCGTGCTGGAGGACTACTCCCGCCGGCTGCTGGACGCCGACGGCGTCGATCACGTGTCGGCCACCCTGAACGCCGCCAAGGAGCAGACCTTCTACGCCGACACCTTCGGATCCTCGATCACTCAGCAACGGGTGCGGCTGCAACCCCAACTCGAGGCGGTGACCGTCGATGCCAAGGCGGGCAACTTCGAGTCGATGCGCACGCTGGCCCCGCCGGCCGCACGGGGCTGGGAGCTGGTGGCCGGCGACGACGTCTATAACTGGTCCGCCGAGCTTGCGGAGCTACCGGATCTGCTCTACGAGAAGGTGCATGCGCCGTCGGTGGTGCCCGGCCCGACCGACCTGGTGATCGACCCCACCAACCTGTGGTTGACGATCCACGAATCCATCGGCCACGCAACCGAATACGACCGCGCGATCGGCTACGAGGCCGCCTACGCCGGGACGTCGTTCGCCACTCCCGACAAACTGGGCAGCATGCAGTACGGCTCGCCGGTGATGAATGTGACCGCGGACCGTACCGTCGACTACGGTTTGGCCACCGTCGGTTACGACGACGAAGGGGTCGCCGCGCAAAGCTGGGATCTGGTGCGCGACGGGGTGTTCGTCGGCTACCAGCTCGACCGGGTGTTCGCGCCGCGACTGGGGGAACCGCGCTCCAACGGGTGCTCCTACGCCGACTCGGCTCACCACGTGCCGATCCAGCGGATGGCCAACGTGTCGCTGCAGCCGGGACCGGAGGATCTGAGCACCGAGGATCTGATCAGCCGGATCGACGACGGCATCTACATCGTCGGCGACAAGTCGTGGTCGATCGACATGCAGCGCTACAACTTTCAGTTCACCGGCCAGCGTTTCTACCGCATCCGCGACGGCCGCCTCTACGGGCAGCTGCGCGACGTGGCCTACCAGGCGACCACCACCGACTTCTGGAATGCGATGGAGGCGGTCGGTGGACGCTCCACATGGCGGTTGGGCGGTGCGCTGAATTGCGGCAAGGCCCAACCCGGCCAGATCGCCCCCGTCAGCCACGGCTGCCCGTCGGCGTTGTTCCGCGGCATCAACGTGCTCAACACCCGGACCGAGGGCGGCCGATGATCACACCTCAGCACGTCATCAACATCGTCCTGGACGAGGCTGCCAAGATCGGGCGCGCCGACGAGACCATGGTGCTGGTGACCGACACGGTCGAGGCATCGCTGCGCTGGGCGAACAGCACGATGACCACCAACGGTGTCGCGGTCACCCGTAGCATCGCGGTCATTTCCATTGTCCGCCAAGGTGATAGCGCGTATGTCGGCACGGTGGTCACCGGCGAGGCCGATCCGACGGTGCTGCCCCAGTTGGTGGCCTCATCGCAGGATGCGGCCCGTTCCGCACCGGAGGCCGGGGACGCGGCGCCGCTGCTGGGCGACTCCGGCGAGCCCGCCGACTGGGACGCACCGGTGCCCGGCACCGGTGCCGGGGTGTTCAGCAGCATCACCGGTGCGTTGTGCCGGGGTTTCCGGGGCAGTGACCGGTTGTACGGCTATGCGCACCACAGCGTCTCGACGACATTCCTGGCGTCGTCGACCGGGCTGCGCCGGCGTTACACCCAGCCGACCGGGGCGATCGAGGTCAACGCCAAGCGTGGTGAAGCCAGCGCCTGGGCCGGGATCGGAACCTCGGATTTCGTTGACGTGCCGATTGATTCGCTGCTTTCGGATCTTTCGACCCGCCTGGAGTGGTCGTCCCGGTCGGTGGAACTGCCGGCCGGCCGCTACGAGACGATCATGCCTCCCTCGACGGTCGCCGACATGATGATCTACCTGGCCTGGAAGATGTCCGGTCGCGCCGCCCAGGAGGGCCGCACCGCGCTGTCGGCGCCGGGCGGTGGGACGCGGGTGGGGGAGCGGCTCACGGGTCTGCCGCTCACCCTGTTCTCCGACCCGATGGCTCCGGGACTGGCGTGCACGCCGTTCGTCGCGGTGAGCAACTCCTCGGAGACCATGTCAGTGTTCGACAACGGCATGGAGATCAATCAGGTCGACTGGATCCGCGAGGGCGTGATCAACGCGCTGGCCTATCCGCGGGCCACCGCCGCGCGGTTCGACGCCCCGGTGGGGGTCGCCTGCGACAACATCATCATGACCGGCGGGACGGTCGAGCTCGCCGATATGATCGCCGCCACCGAGCGGGGACTGCTGCTGACCACGTTGTGGTACATCCGCGAGGTTGACCCGACCACGCTGCTGCTGACGGGGCTGACGCGTGACGGTGTGTACCTGATCGAGGACGGCGAGGTGACCGGGGCGGTCAACAACTTCCGGTTCAATGAAAGCCCGCTGGACCTGCTCAGGCGGGCGACCGAGGCCGGTGTCAGCGAGAAGACGCTGCCGCGCGAGTGGGGTGACTGGGCCACCCGGGCCGCGATGCCGTCGTTGCGGATACCCGACTTCCATATGTCCTCGGTGAGCCAGGCGCAGTAGCGTACGAAAGATGCCGCTTCCTGCTGACCAGCTGACCAGGTTGGTCGCGTTCTCCGACGGGCGTCTGTCCGGCCTGGTGCGCCGGGTGTGCGCCCAGACCATGTCGCTGCCGCCGTTGCCCAATCCCGTCGCCGTCGACGCGGCCGAGTCCGAGGCCGAAACCGTCGTCGCCGAGTTCGCCGAGCAGTTCAGCGCCGACGTCTCGGCGATCACCGCCGAGCAACGATCTTTGCTGTTGAAGACGTTGGGGAGCAATGCCTTTCGGGTCGTCGTCGGGATTTTTATCGCTGACTTCGTGCCGCGGGTGCGGGCCGGGTTCGAGGCCCTGGGCGTCGGCTCGGAGTACCTGGGCTGGGTGGATGGGCCGATCAAGTGGGACGACGCACGGGATCCGTCGGATGAGTTGTTCAGTCGGTTCCTGCCGAGGGTGGCCCGCGAACGGGCCGTGGACCCGGTCACCTCGGAGCTCGTGCGACTGCGCGGTGCCGCCGCGCACAACTGCCGGCTGTGCAAATCGCTGCGCGAGGGACACGCCCTGGACGCCGGTGGTACCGAGTCGCTGTACGACGAGATTGCGCAATTCGAGAACTCGGTCGTGCTGGATGAACGCGCAAAAGCAGCGCTGCGGTATGCGGATGCGTTAATTTGGACGCCTGCGCACCTCGCCGTCGACGATGCCGCCGAGGTGCGCTCCCGGTTCTCGCCGGATGAGGCCGTGGAGTTGACGTTCGACATCATGCGCAATGCCAGTAACAAGATCGCCGTGTCGCTGGCTGCGGACGCGCCGCGGGTGGAGTCGGGGACAGAGCGGTATCTGATCGACGTCGATGGTCAGACGGTGTTCAGCTGACGCGCTCGTAGCCGCTTATCCAGCGCGTCGACAGCGAGCAGGATCGGCATCGAGGCGAGTGCCACGACCCATCCCCACAGCGGTGGGTTCCACTGTCCCAGCAGCCGCGCGATAGGTGGCACCCACAGTTCGAGCAGCGAGATCACCAGCCCGGTGAGGGCCGCTGGGACCAGCAACCGGTTGGTGAACCAGCCCAGCGCTCCCGGCCAGCGGGAGGCAGGCGAACACGTTGGCCGTCTGGGCCAGGACGACGGTGATGAAGGCCGCGCCGGACGCTGCGGCCAGCGCGTGCCCGGCGGGGAACGGATTGCCGGGGCGCCAGCCCACAGTCAATAGGGACACGACGAAGGCGGCGAGGGAGAGCAACGCTTCCAACGGACCCAGCAAGCCGAAGGCCCGGCGCAGCACCGTGCGGTTCATCAGCCGCCCATGCACGGGCGGTCCCTCCAGCAGGTGCTTGGCGGGTGGTTCGGCGCCGAGCGCGACCGCCGACAGGGTGTCGGTGCCGAGGTCGAGCGCGATGATCTGCAGCACGCCCAGCGCGAGAGGGAAATAGCCGCCCGAGAGCGCCCACACCAGGAACGGCGCCAGCTCGGCGACGTTGTCGGTCAGGTGATAGGTCAGGAAGCGGCGGATGTTGACGAAGGTCGCGCGTCCCTGCTCGATGCCGGCGACGATGCCGGCGAAGGAGTCGTCGAGCAGCACGAGGTCGGCGGCCGCGCGGGCGACATCGGTGCCCGAAAGTCCCATGGCCACACCGATATCGGACTCGTGCAGTGCCGGAGCGTCGTTGACCCCGTCTCCCGTCATCGCCACCACGTGGCCGCGGGAGCGCAGCGCCCGGGCGATCCGAAGCTTGTCCTCCGGCGATACCCGGGCGATGACCACACCGTCGTGGTCCAGCAGAGCCGCGAGTTGGCGCTCATCGTCGGGTAGGTCGGTCCCCGACAGCACCGGTGAGTCGTTGAACCGCAGGCCCACCTCGTCGGCGATGGTCGTCGCGGTGGCCGGATGGTCGCCGGTCACCATCGCCACCTTCACACCGGCCGCGCGGCACGCCCGCAGCGACTCCGACACGTCGTCACGCGGCGGATCCTGCAGTCCGATTAGGCCGAGCAGCCGCAGCCCCTGATCGCAGTCGGTCTGATCGCGCGGGGTTCGGCCGTTCCTCGCAGCGGCGGCGACGGCGAGTACCCGCAGCCCGCGCGCGGTGAGTGCGTCCATCGCATGGTGAGGCGCCGGGTCGTCACCGCAGAGCGGAAGGACGGCGTCCGGCGCGCCTTTGACCACGATCTCGTCGGCCAGCACGACCGCCATGCGGCGCAGGCGGGGGTCGAAGGGGAACCGCAACTCCGCCGGTCCGGTGCGGCGGTCCTCGACCGTGTCGACACCCAGGCGTCGGGCCAGGGTGTCCAGGGCCGCCTCCATCGGATCGCCGTGCGCCCGCCATTGCCCGTGGACTTCTTCGGCGTAGCCGGTGGAGCAACGTTCGGCGGCGAGGGCCAGGGTGCGAGCGGCGTCTGTTGCGGCGGGGGAGGCCGGTGTGAGAGCGGCCGTTGGCCCGTAGCCGGCGCCGTCGACGCTGACTGTGCCGACGGGCGTCCATATTTCGACGACGGTCATCTGGTTCCGGGTCAGCGTGCCGGTCTTGTCGGTGCAGATGAAGGTCGTCGAGCCGAGCGTTTCGACCGCCTCGAGGTTGCGCACCAGGATCTGCCGTTTGGCCATCTGCTCCGAGCCCCAAGCCAGGGACAGCGTCACCGTCGGCAGCAGTGCCTCGGGAACCAGTGCGACCGTCACACCGATCGCGAACACGAAGGCCTGCTGGACCGGATTGCCGATGAGCAGGCAGACAAGGAGGAACAGCGCGCCCACGCTGACCGAGATCGCGGCGGTGAGACGCACGACGCCGTTGAGGCCGCGCGTCAAGGGCGTGTCGGGCTTCGCGGTCGACGTCGACAGCCGGGCGATGCCGGCCAGTCGCGTGTGTTGGCCGATCGCCGTGACGCGGGCGCGGGAGTCGCCCTCGACGACGAAGGTGCCGGCAAAGAGCGCTTCACCCTCGGCGACGGAATTGGCCTGGCTCTCGCCGGTGAGCATCGACGAGTCGACCAGCAACCGATTCTCGGCCAGCACCACGGCGTCGGCCGGCACCCGGTCGCCGCTTTCCAGCAGCAGCACGTCATCGACGACCACGTCCTCGGCCTCGATCAGACGCCGCCGTCCGTCGCGGAAGACTGTTACGCGGGTTGGCAGCATCTCCTGCAGCCGATCGGCCGCGCGATCCGCCCGAGCCTGCTGAATCAGCGCGAAGACCCCGTTGAGCACGATCACGGCGATGATCGCGACGCTGAGTTGCGGGAGCTGCGCGAAGAAGGCCAACGCGGCGGCCGCCCAAAGCAATACGGCGAAAAAGTGCGTCAGCTCTCCGAGCAGGCGACGGAAGACGGAGGGCCGCTTGGCCGCGGGCAACGTGTTGGCGCCATCCCGCGCACGCCGTGCGGAGGCTTCCACAGTGGTCAGGCCTGCTGCCGTCACATCGGCCATGTTCTCACCCGGGGGCGGTTACCGTGGTCCTTGCTCGCGGTAGCGTTAGCACACTGAACAAGCCTGCAGCAGGAGCAGCAGCGAGGGGTCATGGCGGTTAGAGCGCTTTTCGCCATCATGGTGGCCGCGGTGTTCGCGATGACCGGCTGTTCTGGCTCCGGCGATAAGCCGGCGCGGCAAACGCCGACCGGTCACGACAATCCGTCCCGGCTGCCGCCGATCTACCCTGGGACCACGGTCTCGTTTCCGCCCTCCACTTCCGTGTCGTCGTCTTCTACAACCCCGTCGTCTTCGGCGCCGGTTGCTCGCACCATCCCGGGTGACGGGACGTTCCGGACCGGGGTGGACCTGGTGCCGGGTACCTATCGGTCGCAGGGCGGCGACTCCTGCTACTGGGAACGGTTGCGGGGCTTCGGTGGTCAGACCGCCGACATCATCGCCAACGGCGCGGGGATTCTGCCCCAGACGGTGACGATTGCGCCGACGGACGCAGGGTTCCGATCGCAGGGTTGCGCTCCGTGGACGCTGATGACGGATGGCGCCACCACGACGACGAGCAGCACGACGACGACGACCACGTCGGTTGCCCTGCCGGCGGGTGCCCAGGCCTGTCCGCCGGCGTCCGGCCCGGCCGGCGGCTTCGCGCACTCCGCGGTCGGTTCCGCGGACACCTCATGTCCGTTCGCCGAGCAGGTGCGCGTCGCCTACGGTGCCGGCGGACCGGCCAGCGTCACACCGCGCCAGGTCGAAGCCGACAGTCCGGTGACCGGACAGCACTACACCATGACCTGTGCCGCCAACGGTTCCATGGTGGTGTGCAACGGCGGCAACGGCGCCGTGGTCTACGTGTATTAGGCCTTTGGTTGGTGGGTACCGTCTGTGCATGCCTTTTCTGCGTGAGAGTCCGATGCGCGGCCGGCGGCTGCGGCTGCACGAAGCTCTGGGGGAGCGGGTCGCGATGAGCCGTCTCGGCTCGCAACTCGGGATGCACCTGGCGCCCCGGATCGATAGGGTGCTCATCCCTCGGACCAACGGGCGGTTGAGCACCGCAGGTGTGAACCGGACCGGTCTGGTGACGACGACGGGCGCCAAATCCGGTAGGCCTCGCACGAATCCGCTGACGCTGATTGAGGATTCGGACGGGTTATTGGCGATCGGTTCCAACTACGGGCGGCCTTCGCACCCGGGGTGGAGCGCCAATATTTTGGCCTACCCCGAGTGCACGGTCGAGTACAAGGGGCCGCCGCGGCAGTATCGCGCCGAGTTGTTGAGCGGGCAGGACCGCGCTGACGCGTGGGCCAAGGCGGTCGACTTCTTCATCGGGTACGAGAATTATCGCGACCGGTGCGCGCCGCGGGAGATCAGGGTGTTTCGGCTGCGGCCTTGCGGCGCGCCCGGGTGAGCGCGGTCTTCAGTCCGCGGCGGCGACCGGTAATCAGGTTGGCGTCAACGGGCTTGAGGTGGGCGAACATTCGCTCGCTCCGGGTTTCCGGTGCGTCGTCAGCGGTGGCCCGCAGGAATTTGTTCGGCAGCGACAACTTCGCGATCGTGCGCCACGTCTTGCCGTACTGAGCAGCGAAAGACGCTGTGGTGTAGGGCAAGTCGTACTTCTCGCACAATGCCCGGACTTTTACCGAGGCTTCGCGCAGTCTGTTGCTGGGCAGGTCGGGGAACAGGTGGTGCTCGATCTGATGGCACAGGTGGCCGCTCAAGAACCGCAACACGGGCCCGGCCTCGAAGTTGGCGCTGCCCAGCATCTGACGCAGATACCACTCGCCCCTGGTCTCGCCGGCCATGTCGGTCGTGGTGAATTTCTCTGCGCCGTCCGGGAAATGGCCGCACACGATGACCGCGTGTGCCCAGACGCTGCGGATCACATTGGCGACCGCGTTGGCTTTCAGGGTCGAGGTGTAGGTGGCGGCCGGTGAGAGCGCGGTGAGGGCGGGAAACGCGACGTAATCCTTGACAATCTGCCGGCTGACCTTAGTGATGAACTCGCTTGTCCGCTGGCGGGCGATGTCACCGTCGGGACCATCCTCGAAGTACTTTTCCAGGTCGACAGTCTGCAGACCGATCGCCCACTCGAACGCGAGCGCGAGAATGACGTTGTAGGGCAGATTTCCGACGTTGTAGGGTTGCCACGGCTGGTCACGGGTGACGCGCAGGATGAAATAGCCGACGTCGTCGTCCATGTCGAGGATGTTCGTGTACTTGTGGTGCTGGAAGTTGTGGGCGTTGCGCCAGTGCTTGGACGCGGCGTTCATGTCCCATTCCCACGTGGTGGAGTGAATCTCGGGATCGTTCATCCAGTTCCACTGGCCGTGCATAACGTTGTGGCCGATCTCCATGTTCTCGATGATCTTGGCCAGGGCGAGCGTCGCGGTTCCCGCCCATTTGACCGGGCGCTTTGCGCTGCCGGCGAGCATGACCCGGGCGGTGAGTTCCAGGGCACGCTGAGCGGCGATGGTGCGGCGGATGTAGCGGGCATCGCGCGCACCCAGGGACTCCTCGATGTCGCGCCGGATGGCGTCGAGCTCAGTGCCCAGATTCTCGATATCGGCGTCGGTCAGGTGGGCGAACGCCGCAACGTCCGTGATCGCCATGTGTTTCCCCCGGGTGTCTGGTGTCGTTTGATGCCGCGCATGACGATCGGCCCTGCGCGGCCTGATCGTTGCGGGCTAATCGCGCGTCGAGGACGTGACGCTGCACTGCGTCCAATGTCTCTGCACGCCAATCTTGTTCGTCTGTCGAGCCTAACTGCCGCTAGATGAGGTGGGCGTGGGTGACACTTAAGTAGCGGCTTTGTATGTAGTGGCGCCGCCGTCACAGGCCCGTTTGACCAGGCTAAGCGGTGGAGGCGCGGATGTCGCGCCGGGACACGCGTGCGCTGACGCCCCGGTCGCGTCGGGTGGCGTGTCGTCACTCGCGGTTGTCGGGGAAGCTAAGGTCTAGGTCGTGCTCGGCGACGTTGAGGCGTCTCGGGGCGGTAGCTCAGTTGGTTAGAGCCGCGGACTCATAATCCGTTGGTCGCGGGTTCGAGCCCCGCCCGCCCCACTTCAGAGGTGTATGACGTCGGGTGATGCTTGACGTTTCTGTTTCGGGTGATGCCTGACAGCACGCTCGGCGCGGAGATCAGTTTGCGAGCGAGTCGGGGGACCGCGATGCGCCGACACCCGCGCCGAGCGTGATCTGAGGGATGAAATCCGGCCGGAAACCCACCCTCACGTCACGCTCGGCGAGGTGAGAGGAGCGGAAGAGGGAAAGGCGTCCCTGACACCTGACGGGCAAGAAAATCGCAAGAAAGACGCGAAGATTCGGCATGCACGCGCGGCCAAGCTGACCCCATAGCCAATCGCGCAAGGAGGAATCACTGATGCACGTCACGTTGAAGCGCATTTTGCGAGGTTTGTGCAGGTCGTGATGCCCGCATCCACGCACCGCGAACGACGGTGAGCGCCTCGGTCGCCGAGACGCTTAGGCGGGTCTGGCCGGCCAACTGCGCCTGCCATTGGGCGTCGGACGGCGCACGGGTGAACATGTACGGCGCCGGGTTCTGGTTGGTGGGTCCGTGTTGTCGGAACAGGGCAGCCGCGTGCGCGTCGATCGCGCCGAGGCCGCTCAGAGCCCACAGGTCCCAGAGGTCACGTGGCGCGAGACGGTCCGCCCAAGTCGCGGTCTTCGATGCTGCGAACGCGGGAAGCGTTGGCACGATTAGTTCGGCGGCGGGAGCGTCGGTGTAGCGCTGGATCAAGCGCCGACGTTCGTTCGGCCATACGGTGCGCTCGCGTGCCGAGAGCAGCTGCAGCCGGACGGGTCGCCCTTGTGTGGGGCGCAGGACCGCCGCCGTGACGTTCGGTGTGGCGGCCAGCGCCGGTTCCACAGTGAGGCGGCCGTGGGTGCGCGCCAGCGCGCGCGGGAGCGCCGCGTCGAGCGCGTCCGCGACCTTCTTGCGGTTGCCGACGGCGATGAGGTCGATGTCCTCGCTGAGGCGGCCGTCCGGCAGATGGGTGCGGGCCAGGGCGGTGCCGCCGATGAAGTGGATTTGGTCACCGAAGTCTCGGCTCAGGAAGCCCAGGAGGTGGGAGATCAGGTGGTCGCGCTCGACCTGTTCGGCGGAGACGCCGAACAGTGTTGCAACGGAATCGCGTTCGTCAGGATCCATCGGCGACCCCGGCCCACTCCTCGGCGCGGCGCATTGAGGCCACCCGGCGCTGTTCCGTGGCGAGTTCTTCGAGGCGCTTTCTGTCGC
Organism: Mycobacterium gordonae; assembly: GCF_001417955.2. GTDB lineage: Bacteria > Actinomycetota > Actinomycetes > Mycobacteriales > Mycobacteriaceae > Mycobacterium > Mycobacterium gordonae_B. Next base: position 25,096 of record NZ_LKTM01000376.1, read on the forward strand.
TGCGGGCGTAGAGGGTGGCGACGGCGGTCGGTACGTCGGCTTCGTTGTCACCGAGGGTGGGGCGGTGGGCCAGGTCGAGTACGGTTTGTTCGGGAGTGGTCACCAACACCAGCCCCAGTTCGGTGCTGATGCGTTCCGCGTCCAGGCCGCGGGTGTCGCGCTGGACGAACTGCACCACGGCGGGCCGATCGGTCAGTGCGATGCGATGGTGTCGGCGTGGCACTGCCACGATTGCGGTTGCTATCGCCCGCGGAAGGGCGCCGTGCAGGCGTGCGGCACTGGGCCCCATGACAATTACGTCGTGGTGCCCGTAAATCGTGGTGGCAATTCCCGCGGCGGCGGCTTCGAGCTCTGGGATCCACCTGCGCCCCACCAAGTCCTGGGGGACGACGACGTAGTAGCCGTCGGCGAGTCGGTGCAGGAGACCGCGATCGGCAAGCCGGATTAGCTGGGTCCGGGGGTGGGCGTAAACAGCGCCGGCATCGCGTGGCCGCACCGTTCGCAGGGGCGCCCGTGCCAGTGCGGCAGGAAGCGGAGTGCTGCGGTTCTGTGTCACCTTCACTCCTCAGTACGCATTTCGTACTTTTGCAGAGTACGAAATGCGTACTCACTGCGCAAGCTTCGTTCGGGCTCTCTTCGTCATCGCCTTCGCGCACGGTGCGATCGAGCAGAGCGGCCACTTGGGTATGGATGCGGCCACGGCTCATGTAGCGGTCCGGTTCATGCTCACATAGCTGTGCCCGAGATGTTCGGCGCCGATGCGGGCAGAACGGTCCGATGAGAAGTCTGTTCGGCGCACCACCTGAGGGCGGAGAGGAGACACGCCCGAGATGGTTGCTCCCGGTCAGTGATGATCGGACTACATTGTGCGACAGGCGAACTCGTCCGATGCCCCCGTTATCTCTGAATATCCGATGACCGAAATGCGCCCGGATACCACGGGGTACTTGGCTCATCGTGGCCGCACTCGTTCGACCGCGACCATTTGACTCCTAGTCGGTTGAGCGTGGCTGCGCAGAGGTATCAGGCCGCGATGGCTGTGAACGCCGATGGGGTGTCGATTCTTCGGTCGCCGCCGGGTCACCCGCTCTCAGAACTGACCGTTCAGGCCGCCGCCCCCACCGAACCATTTGGCGCCGGCACCGCCTTCGCCTCCGGTGCCGCCGACACCGACGATGGCGCCTTTGCCGCCGCGGCCTCCCATGTTGATATCGACGCTGTTGCCGGTGGCCCCGCCTGCCCCGCCGGCGGCGCCGTCGGTGCCGGCTCCGCCGTTGGCAACCCCGGCGCCAAGGAACGCGTTTATTGCGAACGCGCCGCCACCGCCGCCGCCGCCGGTGCCGGCTCCGCCAATTCCGGGGTTGCCGCCCTGGCCGGTTCCGGGCGCGACACAGGTGGCCCAACCGCCCAGACCGCCGGTGCCGCCGACACCTCCGGC
>NZ_LKTM01000377.1 GCF_001417955.2 Mycobacterium gordonae
TCAGCGCAACGGCGTAACATCACCCACCGAAGCCAGAAGCTCCGAAGGACCATTTACACCGGATTACGGACGCCACCGGACCAAACTGCTGGCGGCGCCATCCCATATTGAGGCAATTTCTAGTGCAATCCGCGTCCCGGCGCTCCAGCCGAGCAGCTTCGCGCCGGACACGCCGAAGTGAGCGAGTACTTCCAGCCCGTCACGCACCTGACGATCCATCAGATGCCGCAATGACTGGGCGTCGTGATACACGCCCGGCAGTTCACGGGACTCCCATGTGATCACACGGAACGCTCCGGCCAGCCGATGGGCAAGGGGGCGAACGAACTCAACCGACATTCCCGGCGCGTTGCACAGAAGTATCGCTGACGCCGCGTCGGGACCGGCGGTGTAGACGTGCAACCGCTCCCCATCGGATGCCGTGAACAGGCTGCAGGAAAGGCCGTGATGGGCGCGAAAATAGCTTTCGTAGAACTCTATTCGTGACTCGTCGGGCACCGATTCTGAGTCCATCTGCGTCTCGCTTGGCACTGTCATCGTCGATTCTGCCCGCGTCGTCCTGAATGGAAACCTTCGTTGTGTCGGAAGAAGGGATTGCGTACGTGTCAGCTCTAGCCACTCATCACGTTGGATGCGCGCCACATGGGAATCCTTTGTCAACACAACACATCCCCCATCTTGGCGGCTATTTGACGCGTTAAGGCTGTCAGCCGGGCTTGGCAGGCGTCGTCGCTGGTCGCCGCTGACTTCCATCAATCTGTGTACTTGACCTAGTTCATACCATATACTCACATAAATGCAAGCGATTGTGCCGCAGCCGCTGCCACCGTCCGGCCCAGTCCTGGGCGTCAGTCCGCAGAGAGACTTCCACCCGGAACTGGGACGATGTCGTGTAGTAACCTCAGTTTATGCGAGGGGGCGTGGAGCGAAACGAGAGTAGATTGACTGACCCTGTGCACCGTGATTCGGCTACAGGCGAGGTCACTGAACTGGCGACCAAGCTCAACAAGCTGTTCGACATCATGCGCAAGCCCACCGAACCGCCGTTGTCCAACGCTGCAGCCGCGGAAGCCATCACGAAACACACCGGTGTGTCGATCAGTGCCGCCTACGTGTGGCAGCTGCGCACGGGCGCCAAGAACAATCCGACTGTCCAGCACCTTCGGGCGATCGCCGAGTTCTTTGGGGTCTCACCGTCATATTTGATCGACCCTGGTATCGATCCGCAGATTGACGCGCAACTCAATCTGCTGCAGGCCTTGCGGGACAGTGGCGTGCGCGACCTGGCGATGCGCGCCCACGGATTGACGACCGAGTCCCTCAATAGCTTGGCGGCGATGGCCGATCACGTGCGCCAACTCGAACAGCTGCCGCCGGTCGATGTCTCTCCTCGAGGGCCAGATCATGGCAGCGACTAACGCTGATCTGCTTACCCTGGCGCGTCAATTGCCGATCCCTGTGCCATGGGATCGGCGAACGTTCGTCGAAAATTTTGCGCATCAGCGTGGCCGCCCCATCCGGCTGATCCCGACTGACACCGCAGCCTTCATCGACAGCCCCTGCGGCCTGTGGCTGATCAAAGATGATGAAGACATCATCGTTCATGAGGCGGGGACAACCGACTACCACATTGATCAAATTGTCTGCCACGAGATTGGCCACATGGTCCTTGAACATCGCAGCGGGCCACGCGAGGGCAACAGGGTAGGGCCGACTGCGATCGCCGAACTGTGCCGCTCCATCCTCCCCGACCTCGAGCCAGCCCTGATACGGACGGTCCTGGGGCGCACGGACTACGCCGACGAGCAGGAACGGGACGCCGAACGGTTTGCTTCGGTATTGATGCTTGCCGCCGCCGAGGCAGCGCAAAGCCAATCGATGATGCGTAGCGCCTTCCTTCATCGGCGATGATTTCTAGCGTCCCAGCCGTCATTGCCTGGCCCGTCATCGTGACCATGGCGGTCTTGCTCGTCGGGCGTTACTGGCTGTGTAGGACCAACAGCTACGACACCTATTACAACAACTTGATGGCATTCGTCCTCGTGGCCCAACTTCTGCGCGAGGGCAGCGTCGAAGACATCCTGTCTCGAGGCGCCCTCATGTCGCCGACTACCGCCCAACAAATGGCTTTCGTCGCAATGGTTTTCGCCAGCACCGAACTCATCGGCTTCACGATGCTGTGGAATGGGCTGCCACCAGAGCAAGCACGCCGTCAACACCGTTACTACCGGGCGGCGGCCATCATTTCGTGCATCTGCTTTCTAGTTGCCGCTACCCGTGCCCGCTTGGCCGGCCAAACGCTGGAAGTCTCCGGCGGTTGGGATGCGATCTGGGCATGGGTATTCTACTTGATCATCCTGCTCGTGATGGCCGCAAGATTTGTCTGGATGTTTGCCAACGAACTCAAGAGGGCCAGCAACAGACGCGAGCGCCTGCTGGCCGCCAGCGGCCTGACGCTGGGCACGATGACTGCCCTCGGTTGCCTGGAAGCGCTGATATCAGCGTTGACCGATCAACTCGGTTGGACAAGCACTGTGATGTTCCGACTGTGGCTGCACGGCTTCGAATACTTCGGTATCGCAGTGTTTGTCTACGTCCTGGGCGCAATTCCACTTGTCGTGAGACTGCTCTCCCGCTTGGGCCTAGATCCCGTCAGCCGCAGTAGCCGAAAGTTGCAGCCACTATGGCGTGCGATGACATCAGTGGTTCCCGAGAGCAGATTCAACATCGAGCAGGTAGATCCGGGCGGGCGGATCACTACCCTGGCACTGCACCAAACAGTGATCGAAATTCGCGACGCCTTTCTGCGGCTGCGCCCCTACTTCGGCGAAGTCGATCCGCGGGAGGTCGCAACGTTCCTCTCGACGCATTCAGTACCGACCCGACGCTGCGGCGCAGCGACTCAGGCCTTCCAGTTGGCGTGTGCCGCGAGGGCTCGCAGCGCGGGACTCACACCCAAGTCCCCCAGTGCTGTAACGGTGCTCGGATCGCCGTCAACAACCCTCGACGGCGAGGTCGCAGCCTTGGTGAAGGTGGCAAAATGGTGGACCCTTGCGTGGGCTGCCACTCAGAGGCGCACCGCACCGATCCCATCGACGAAAGCAGGCACGCCCGCATGATCGCGGACACTCCCCCGTCAACCAGGGATTCTTCTCGCTTTCAGTTCCCTGTCCTCGGTAATTACCGCACGATCGATTTCACCAAGCCGGTCCAAGACGTTACCGATCGGCTGCGTGAACTGGGCAGCGGCATGATCGAGCAACCGTTCGCCGCCCAGCCGGTCATCTTTGTCGCTGACACCGCCCTCGTCGCGGAAGTCAACGACGAAACCCATTGGGAAAAACACGTCGGACCTTCATTGGACCGACTGCGATCGGTGCTCGGCGACGGATTATTCACCGCGTACAACCACGAACCGAATTGGCGGCGAGCGCATAACCTGCTTGTACCGCTGTTCACCAGGGCAGCGATGAGTCGCTATCACAGCGACATGGTCAACACTGTGCGCGAACTGATCGACGGGTGGAACACCAAAAGCCGTGTCCGCGCCTGGATCAGTGTTCCCGCTGACGCCAACCGACTGACCCTGGAAATCATCAGCCGCGTCGCCATGGGGCACTCATTCAACAACCTGAGCAATCCCCGGGAACGGCAAAAGCCGTTCCTGGCAATGCTGCTCCGCGAACTTGCTTACGCGGACCGCCACACGGTCGATATCTCTGACGAGCGAAAAAGTCAGCACGTCTCAGACAAGACCGAGATGCGCCGAGAGGTCGACAGGATCGTCAAAGACCGCAGCAGGGACCCCGCCACCCAGGGGAATGGCGACATCTTGCACTCACTGCTGCACAATAGAGACCCCGACACTGGTGAACAGCTCGACCAGGCCACCGTCATCAACGAACTGCTCACTTTTCTCGTCGTCGGAAGCGAAACCTCGGCTAACGCAATCGCTTTCGCTCTGCACGTTCTGTCCAGCAATCCTGACATCGCTGCCCGGGCCCGCGCCGAGATCGACGCACGCTGGCCCGAACCCGGCTTTCCCGAGATCGGTTTTGGGGATGTGCACCAATTGCAATACCTGCGCTGCATCGTTGACGAAACATTACGACTGTGGCCCGCGGCCCCCGGCTATTTCCGCCAGGCCCGCCACGACACCACGATCGGTAATGGAAAACACCACTTCCGGACCGGCGACTGGGTATTCGTCCACCTCATTGCTGCACATCGCTCCGATGCCTGGGGACCTGATGCCGCCGAATTCAATCCCGACCGGTTCCTTAGCGAAAACCTGCGCAGACTTCCACCGCGCACCTACCGGCCCTTCGGAACAGGTCCCCGCGCGTGCATCGGTCGCGCATTCGCACTCCACGAGATCCTTGTGACCCTCGCTGCCGTCCTGCACCAATTCGACCTCGAACCCTCGCCGGACTACCGGCTCGCCGCTGCTGAGGCCATGACCCTCAAACCGCTCAACTTGCAACTGCGCCTTCACCGCCGGCGCGTGTGACATCGGCAAGTCAACCGTGGAGATTCTCAGTCAGCTTCGAGATGGGTGAATTGGTGTGCTGCGTCGAAGGGTCGCTAGATAGCTGTCCGCCGATCCGCTGTTCGGCCGGCCATGTGATGGCTGTTGGACGGCCACCGCAGCAGAGAACTTCCGGGGGCGGTGGAGTTACCCTTGGCCGCGATTCAGACGTCGTCACTACTTAGCGCAGATTCCGGCGCGGTGGTGACCACCACTACCTCCTCGTCGAGCCGAGGCACTGCCGCATAGCGACAGCTCGGCGGCCCACACTGGCCGACAAACTCCGCAGACCGCGGATTAAGCGCCCCTGGCGCACCACCAGCACTGCCCCCTTCTAACCAACGCCGCTCCCCCAGCGCTCCCTGTCCCTGTCCCTGTCCCATGACGAGCGTTCGTCGTTCTGTCCCGGCTGTCGCACGGTCTGGTCTCTGGTACCCCGCCCGTGCCCTCGGGTGCCCATGCTGGGCGTGAGCGCTCATGGCGCATAGGTATCAACGGCTGAACACCACGCGCAGACGCGCGGCCGCGCAGCCAACCACACGGCTTCCAATGACGCCGACCCGTCACGCACTGACGTCTGCGGCAATAGGCCCCCACCAAGCTTGCGTTGCGCCGCCCCCCTCACACTTACTGCCACGCAGGTCACTATCCCGTACAGTGCGATGCCGAAATAGCTTGTCGCTGAGAGTATTCCGCACCCGCCGTCCTCTGTGCGCCCAGGGTTAACGTTGCCAGTTTTCCGCGGAAAACTGGCTCACCGGCGATGAGCTCACCGTGGCACAAATCACTGGCTCTGCGCCCCCACGGTGGCCGCGTCCCATCATCTCGTCGCGCCGCCGATGGACCCGCGTTGCTTTGAGTCCTCACCTGTCACCAGGGTGGCCCCCTCCCCCGTCGTACCCGGGATGTCGCCACACATCGCATTGCTACGGTTCCTAATCTATCCGGCCATAGGGCGAACGTTGGAACGCCGGCAGCCAGGCGAGTGTTCCCTCACGCAAACAGCAGCCCAGGACACTGCTGATCTCGCGCCGCAACGCCTGCGCCTTCCCGTGCCGCTGCTACCAGCTTCCCCGATCACGTCGCGGCCGCACCAGCTCGAAGATCGATTGGTGACCTTTGCCGGTCGAACCCGGTTCACACCGAGGTACGCCCACCCGATGAAGTCGCAACCGATCAACATCAAGGCCAGGCCACGCACATTGCGGTGCGGCCGTCCCAAGCCGTTCAGTCGCGGTGCCGAACCCAGAACCGGCCCCCGACACTCGATTACTCGCAAACCCGGTTTACCGGTCGCCCGATGGCGCCGGCACGATCAGCTTGTGGCCACCTCATCGGTCCGGACACTTGCCTGGCGCAACCGATTGCCAGCGCGACCTTTGAGGTAACACTGCGCGCTTCGGGGTCGAAGCTAAGCGTGCCTCAACAGTTTTCGCAGCTGGTGGACAAGGGTTTTGGCACCGGCGTCACCGAGCTGGTCTCGCAGCGCGGCGGCCAACTCGTCGGGTGCGGTGTCGAATTTGTGCAGGGCTTTGCTAATTGACCGCGACGTGCGCGACGTCGCCTCTCCCCCACCCCGCCCGTTGCCCTCGGCGCAAGACTTTCCGCCGTCGGCGTCGGTCTCCCGACCCTCTCCGCGGCGGTCCCTGACCGCCGTCCAGCGCGTCACCTGCTGTTCCAGCGGCACCCGCGCCAGCGACCTCGCCTCCCTGATCGCCAAATCACCCCTGCGGGTGGCCTCCTGCAGGGCCGGCGCGAGTTTGAGCAGCGCGCGCCGCTGCGAAACCCATGTCTTACTCTTGCGAAGATGATCGGCCGCGGCGTCGGCGCTGCCGTATTCGCTTACTAGGCTCTCCACCGCTTTGGCCTCCTCAATGACGTCGAACCCGGACCGGTCGACGTTCTCGGATATCACGGCGGTCAGCAGCGTCGCCCGGTCCTTGGCTAGCTCGTCCTTGACCACGACGTCGAGTTCGGGACGGCCGAACTTGTGGGCGGCAGCGAGGCGACGGTTGCCAATAACGACCACCCAACGCGCCGAGATGCTGGTCTCGGGGTAGAGCTTTTCGAAGGCGCCGCGGGTGACCACTACCGCCGGTTGAAGCTGGAACTCGGCTATGGATGCCAGTTCGTCTAGATCACCGACCGAATCGCGGGGGTTGTGCGGATTGGCGATCAGGTCACGTAGTGGTACTGATCGCGTGACCGGCGGTCGCGGACCGGTCGGCCGCGCCTCGCCGTCGACTGAGGAATTGTCGCCGACCGCCTCGACGAGTCCGTCGAAGGTCTTCACACCACCGCGGGCCATTACCGGACACCCACCAGGCTGAGTTCGTCGGCGAGTTCGTAGAAGTCGGAGGCGGCGTTAGCCGCCGTGCCGCTTTGCCTGTACTGCGTGACAACCACGCCCTCGTTGGAGGCATTGGTGTGGATCTTGTAGTGACGCACGACCGTCTTGGCAAGCGGCCAACCCTGGCTCCGCACGAACTTTTGCGTCTGGTCCAGCCAGTGCCCGCCGTCGCGTGGATCCCAGTCGTTAATGAACACCCGGTAGGGGATACCGCGCGGTTGAAGGATTTTGCGGATCGTACGAGCCGTCGGGTCGAAACACATGGGTGCGGTCAGCATCGGGACGATCGCTTCGTCAGTGACGTCCAGGACGGTGCGCAAGGCATCGGCGGAGTACCCGTCGCCCAACCCGTCGCCAGTGGAGTCCGGATCGAGGTCGAACCAGCCGGCGGTGTCGACGTAGACCTCGGCAATGCCGGGGAGGTCGTTGAGTTGACGTAGCCACTCAAGCGGATCGTCGTGAGCTTGCACGAGATGAAAGGGGAGCGCATCAACCCGATTGGCCCACCATTTGGCCGAACCCTGAGGGTCGATCGACACCGCAGCGACCGGCGAGGGCGCGTCAGCGGGGAGGGTGGCCATCAGCTTTTCGGCTCGCACCGCCGCCAGATTGACGGTCACAGTGCTTTTGCCGACACCGCCTTTCTGGTTCAAAATTGTCACAACTCTTGTCATGGGAATGAGACCTTTACCTTCTGCGGCCGCGACTGCGGCCGGCCCGAGATCAACTCCCTAGAGGGTACGATCTGCGCACACATCCAGCATGGCCGACACGCTGACGTTGCGTGAACTATAGTCAGTTTTCCGCGGAAAACTTCGCGCGCACTGACGCGGACGCACGTTGGCAATCCAGCGTCTGATGAGTAGGGTTTCCCACGGGCAGTGGTCTTGACCTGCGGTTATTGTTGAGAGTTGGCCCAGTTTTCCGCGGAAAACTACGGGCCTTCTTCTGAGTAAGTGGGTTGCCGGGGCGGCACCTGTGCGGTCCGACTGCGGCACTCCTCGCGGGGACCTTGCGTCGGCCGCTGGGCAACTTGTGGGTCACTGCGACTGGTCGGCTGTTGGCCGGCGTTATTCGATCGGGCGCAATAACCCCGGAGTGCGATCACGGGTGCCGAGTGTTGGCGGATATCGCTCGGCCTGCGGGGGAGTGGCCGCCACGGCGAAGGGTGCAGCGAGCATTGGTGAGGGCTCCCGTTTGGCGCTGTGGCCGTCGCGGGTCAGCCGCTCTTCAAGCTGGCGGCACTAACCCGCCGCGGCCGGGGTTATGCCAGCCCGCCACGCCGATGAAGTTTCTGCTGAATGGCTTTCTGGACGCCGCGGCAATGGGCTGATCCCCGTAGGCAGTCGCCGTGTCCCCGACAATCCCGGAATCCGGCACGATCGCGGCGCTCGGACGCTCGCTGTCGAGTTGAGGCCTGGCAGCGCCTCAAAGTCGAGCGCTTCAGCCAGCCCGCCACGCGCACTGCGTTGTCTCGGCTAGCGCATGACGCGCTCGTCGAGGGACCCGAGCGTGGCAGTTGGGCGCCGTATTCGGCCCCGCCCGTGGCAATGGGTCCAGATCGTCGCATCCAGCCCGACAGTGATCGGCGATTGGGGGCGGCTTGGCGCGCCGGGACCCAACGCGTCGTTTGGAACAGTGGCTGGCCTGACGAGTGGCCAACGAACATGCGGGCCGACCACGACTTAGTTTGCCGCACCAGCCATCGTCAAACCGGTCATTTGGCGCGCCGCATTCGGGCGCGCCGAGGTCCGCATCGTCCGTACACGACGGCCGTTTGTTACGGTAACTAATGGTCTGCGGTTGGCCTCTGGTCGAGCTGCGCTTCCTCGCGCAGCGCGCGGGTCAGCAGCTCGAGCGCGAACGCCCAGGCGGCGCTGGCTTCTCGCCGGTAATAAACGCGGTCGCCGATTCCTGAGATCCGCGTCACCAGTCCGGCTGCCAGAAGGCTGTTTAGGGGGCCCTGCAGCGAACTTTGGGCCCGCAGTCGCAAACTTTCCACCAAGTCAGTGGGGTTGACAACACCGTCCTCGCTTTGCGCGATTGCCGCCATAAGTGCTAGCCGGTGCCGTTGTCCGAACACCGCGGCGGAGAGTTCCTGCACCCTCTCCGAGTGGGCGTACGACACGCCTCACATGCTATTACGCAATCTACGTTACATGGTACTAGTTACCGGTATTCTGTTACGAGGATTGCGTTATAGCAGCTCAAGCCTCCGGTCGGCTTGATCAACGCTGAAAGGGGAACCGGATCTCATGAGCCAAACAGCTCGTACACCTCGAACCGGCGCGAGCCACCAGGGCGAGGCGCTGCGCCGCAAGAAACGTCAGGGATCTGAAACCCGCAGTATGGGAGCACGGCTTCAGCTTCGCTATGACCCGGACAAGCTCCAAGAACTGGAAGCGGCGGCCGGCAGTGACTTGAACAACCTCATTAGGCGGTGCGGCGACCTTCTTACCGAATTGCTGCCGATCGCTGAGCAGCGGGGGCTGGATCCCGTCGACCTGATCCGTCGCACGGCCTACCAACTTCTCGAAACCCGGGAGCAGCTCTCCGCCTGAACGCGCGCCGGGGCCCGAATATCGGCGCCGACTCTGGGTGATCGGCTTAGCGGCCCGCTGGGGTGAGTTGCTAACGCAGATCGCCGGCCACCGTGCCGTTCTGTCGCCTACGAGTCGCGTCCTGCCACTCAGTAGCACCGTTAGCTGGGGCTCGTACGCTTCGTCAAACCCGAAGTCAACAAACGATACCTACGGGCAAGTCAGACGTAGGTGGGGCGATGGCGGCGGACATGCGAGCCCCCGCAACATCATCGAGCCGGCCGTGTCATCTCACCCCAACGTAAGTGAAGGGCACGTGCAGTTGGGCGGTATGTGGTCGTCCCGACACCGTACGAGTGGTCGGCTGCGGACTTCACCTCGCCGAGAACACCAGCTTGGCGCCCAGGAGGTCGCTGAGTAGCTCGATGGCTCGTTGCTCTTGATCAACGGTGGGGGGCCCGGTAGCCAAGACCGCCGCAAGATACTCCTGCCGATCGGATTCATCTGGTACCTCCGCGATTACGTCGAAGGCTGCACCCCGTCGTCTCGCGTGGTTGCGAGCTTCTTCCCGGATTTCCAGCCAGGCGTGCCAATCGGCGCGTTGGCGCTGGTGGCGGGCGATGCGGGTGGCGCGCAGTTCGTTGAGGCGGTGAGCCGCGGCGATCTGGTCCAGGCTGGTCGGTCCCGGCGCCACGGTGCCGTGGGTCCGGGTAATCAGTCCCGCGGTAGCCAGCGCCGCCAGCGTGGTGTAGCCGCTACTAGAGCCGACGTGAGCGGCAGCGAAGACCTCTGAGGGTGTATTGAGCCGGCGGTGGACGATGAGCTCGTAGACGCGCCGGTGACGGTGTCCGACGACTTTCCACGCCAGATGGACGTCCTCAACGCGGGTTACCGCGACCGCCCGTTCAGGGATGTGCAACACATTCTGACGGGTCAGCGCGTAGTAGTCAGGCTCGCGACCCTGGGCGACGCGAGTGCGCACCAAGGGAGAGCCAGGCAGATCCCGGGTGTCACGGAGAAACTGCCAGACAGTGGTCTCCGCGATGAGTCCGGCGGCCACAGACAACGACCGTCCCCCGACTCCCACCACCGGAACCCCGTTAATGACCTGCCCAGCGCGCACCGCATAGCTCGCCAGCGCCTGGTACACCGCCGCCCCAATCCACCGGTAGGGGTGGCCGGGGTACTCACGTTCGATCCAGGCGACAGCGTTCGCCAGCCACCGCCGATGGAGCTCGGGGCCCCTGCCCACCCCCCGTGTGTGAACTTTTAGATCTTGTGCGCAGACTGGCCGGAAATTGGGGGCGTTTGCAGCGGCCCAGGTCAGGGCTTTATGGAAATCGCGGGTCAGGGCGGCTTGGGCGTTGGCGTGATAGCGGCGATAGGCGCCTCCCAGGCCGGTGTGCCAGGGTCTGCCCGGGGTGATCAGGGCCGCGATGGTGGTCAGGCTGTGGCCGTGCAGCGCTGCGTGGGCGAGGACGGACTGGCGGGCTTCGGAGTGGCTTGGCCAGGTGGTGTCGGGCGGCAAGACGCCGGTGGCGGCGTATGCAGTGATGCGGGCCGGGAGGTCACCGGCGCGTGTGTGTTCCGGCGCCAGACGGGCGTGACCGCCGGTGCCGATGATCGCCGCACCGGGTAAGACGGTGGCCGGGTTGCGGCCGCGGCCAGGTAAGGGCGCCAGCGCGCCCAGGAGCAGGTTGAGCCGCGGGAGCAGGGCTGGATCGGAGCGCTGTGTGAAGGCTTCGACGGCGGCGCTGAGGGGTCCGTCGAGACGCCGGTGGCCCCCGCCGCGACAAGGGGAGCCCGGTGCGGTGATGCAGCCGGTTTTGGGGTTGGTCATGGGCGTCTTGTCGAGGCTGGGTAGGCGCGCTTCTAGCAGCCGCAGCAGCGGGAGCAGTTCCTCGACGGTGGCCGAAGTGCCGACGGCCAGCGGGACCAGGATGTGGCGTCCACCGCTGGTGGAGCGGTCGGTGACGGCGCGCCCGCCGGCTTCGGTGATCCAGGTCAGGGCGCGGGTGAAGTCGGCGTCTACGGTGGCCGGTTCGTGGCGTTTGGTATCGAAGTCCAGTGCCAGGACCTGGGTGCGTCCGTACAGGTAGAGCGCGACGGCCGCGGGCTGGCGGGGCAGCCGGGTGCTCAGGGGGGCGCTGCGATCGAATTTGCCGGTGGCGGCGTTCCAGGTCCGCACCGTGGGGCGGGCCGCTAGCAGCGGGGCCAGCGTTTTCCAGGTAGCGGCGGGGTCGCAGGCCAGAGCGCTGGAGGTGGCGGGCACGTCAGGCGGAGGGGGTAAGCCGCGGGGTAGCGAGCGGGCGCAGGCGCCCCCGGGTATCGAGGTGCACCCAGTGGCGTTGGCGCCACCACAGCGCGACGGTGCTCGCGCAGCTGCGGGGGTCAAGGATGTAGCCGAGGTCCAGCGCGGTCGGCAGGGCGGTGTGCTCGATGAGGTCGATGCAGTTGGCGCAGGCGGCAAGGGCTTCGGCGGGGCTGCTCAGTAGGCTGATGGCGCGGCGGCGGCGGCGAGGGAAGACAGCGGTCTGTGTGTAGGTGCAGGCCGGTGCCATGATCTCGCAGTGCCCGCTAGCGCGTGCGGTGATCAGCGCGGCGACCGCGGGTGGCGCACCCGCGGTGCACAGGGCACCGACGCGGCGTACCCGTGCCGCCCGCATCGCTTTCGGCGAGACAACCGGGCCTTCGACAACCGGGCCTTGGAGCGCACCTTGCTGGGTGGTGGATGGGTCAGGGTGCGGCAGGGCCAGCAGTTGTGATTTGTCAGCGAAGTCACCGTCGATCCAGACCCCCGCCCACATGCCGTAGGCGGGTCGTGTGCGCCGTGCCTCGGCTGCACAGTGGGCGAGGGCCGGGCAGGTGCGGCAGGCGCGCGCGGTGTGGCCGCGGCTGCTCGGGTCGAGCCAGTCGGCGGGGTTCTGGGCGCACGGTGTGCCTGGGTAACGTCGGATCTTGTGGTTCACGAGGGTGTCCTCTATCGTGAAACCTGCCTGGCTAGGCGTGGTTTCTGCTTGTCGGAAGCCCAAATCCGGAGTCGCTAGCTCCGGTGGCAGGTGTCCCCGCTTCGGCGGGGATTTCTGCTTCGGGGGCCTATGAAGTTGTGCATCCTCTGATGGGACCGGATCGCCCTCCTATTACCGGTGAACGTGGTGTCGGTGGGACAAGAGTGGCACGAGTGCGCGGTATACCGCGCACGACACGCCGCGCGGTATACCGCGCACATGCTGTGGTGGGGCACGGTTCTCACACCGTAACCGGCATGCACCGGCCCAGACCACAACGGCAGCAAACTGTTTCCCGGCATGCACGAGCCGCAGGGCCCTGTCGCGGCTAAGGGCCTGAAATTGGTCAGGGTGACCTCGCTACTCTTTCGAACGCGACCGATCTGGGTCGGCGAGCCCGCTGGGATTGACCCCATCCCGTTTGTGACGTCCAGGTGCATCAGCGCCATCGCCGCCTGCTGTAGGAGCGTCGCGAATTGGTGTGCCTCGCCCGTCGCTTTGGGGTCGACCCCGGCGGTAGCGTTTTTTCAGTCAGTGCGTGGATGTCTGTGATCAGGCGGAAGTAGGGGAGCCGGTGGGATTTTTGGAGGATTTGGAGGACCTTCTCCGCCCGGTTCTTGCTGGTGTCGACGCAATTTTCGGCGACGACGACGATCGGCGGCCGCCGCGTGAGCGGGCCCGGGATGTGGTGCCTCGGGGGTGGGTAGGTGGGCCGCCGCACGTTGCGAGGCCGCCTTGGGACGCCTCGGGTGGGTTGCACTGGGGGGCGGATCAGGCGGGTGGAGCGTACCGGCAGAGCAGCGGGGCGGTGGCAGCTACCGATGAGAAATTAGCCAAGCTGCTTAAAGAGATCTTCACGACCAACGACGAAACACGGGCTCGGGTCGGTGAGCTGGTCGCCGGTATTCAGGCTGCTCATCAGAAAATCATGACCGATCCGGCGATGTCGAAAGACCCTCAGGCACTGTCGTTGTTCAACACGATGCTGGATCAGCATTTGGCCGAGATTCAGCGCCTACTCAACAGCGCCAAGGTGGACAGCAAGAGGCAGGCCGAATTGCTGGCCGCGCTGGGCGATGAGTACCGCGAGACCAGCGGTGAGTCCCGCAAGGGTCCCGCGGATGGCAGTAGGGGCGGGCCAGGCGGTGCCGATGCCGCTGGTTCTGGTAGCGGTGGCGGAGCCGATGGTGGCGGAGCCGCTGGCGGAGGTGCGGGTGTTGACCCGGGGGCCGGCGCGACCGGTGGGGTGACTGATCCTCTGGCAGGAATGGGCGGATTGCCTGGGATGATGAGTGATCCGTCGTCAATGCTGGGCCCGGCGTTGGGGGCTTTGGGTTCGCTGCCCGGGATGTTGGGTGGGGCGGGAGGTTCCTTGCCGATGGATGCATTGGGTGCGCTGGCGCCACTAGCGGGGGCGATGAGCAGCCACGCTGGCAGCGGTGAGGGGCTCAACGACGGCGAGTCCCATGAGCGCGGCGAGCCTGCTGATTTCGTTGATGACCATCATGGTCACGAAGAGAAATCTGAGGTCGCCGAGGGCCACGGCAAAAGTGACAGTGATACGAAGGCCGACGCCGCGGTAGGGGGAAGCGCGGGTGCGCAGCCGGCCGCACACCCCGCAGATGCGGCGGCCGCACCGGCCAGCGCGCCGGGAGGCGATGGGAGTCTGGTGGTGCAAATGCCTGATGGCACGCCGGTGAGCACGACGTCCGCGCAACACGCCGCGGTGGTGCGCGCGGTACTCAATGGGGCCTCGGTCACTGATGCGTGGAAGCCGTATGCGCAGCTGCCCCCCCCAGGGACGCCGGTGACGGCGCCAACGGATCCCAGCCATCTGGTGCCTGGTCAGGTCGCTCAGTGCAAAAGTCGCGAGCCAATCATTTACATGGGGAATGGCAAGATTTGGCTCGATGGACAGCTTCAACCGCAGAGCGCATTGCCCGCCGGAGAATTTCTGGGGTGGGAGGACCCGACCCAGTTCGGTACGGGCACAACGACGCACGTACCCGCAGCGGCGGCGCCCGGTGTGTCGGCGCCGACTGTTGCAGCGGGTGCCTAAATGTATGTCGATGGAGCGAGGATCACGGTGATCAATGAGATCGTCGAGTGGTCCCGCGATGGTGCGCTGATGGTCAAGATGTCCGACGAGTCTGGCCTTGATGTGCAGGTGCAGCTGGAGCCGGCTGCGACGTCGTGGCCGGCTGAGGTGCTGGCTGATCGCATTGCACGGTTGCACCGGTTGGCGCTGATGCAGTTACGCGCCCAGGCGCGGGTGCGTAGCGGCGAGGAGTCCGGCGCGCAATGGTCGGTGACCGCGGGCTATCCGAGTGTGGCCGAGGTGCAGGAGTACCGGCAGACGATCGATTTTTGACTGGTCGCGGCCCAGACATGGGGCGGCGCAGCGCTTTAAGGTTGATGAATACGCAGTTCAGAGACCGGAGGTACCTGCCAGTGGCCAACGATGTGTCGGTAAATTACGACGAGTGGGACCAGCACGCGCAATGGTGGGAAAGCGAAGCTCCCCGCGTCCGGGAGATGCTTGACGCCAGTCCGGAAACCTTGGAACGGGCCCGGTCGATGTTCGGGCGGATCGGCTCGTCGACGGTGGGCGCAGCGTTGCAGGAGGTGCTACAGGCTCGCGCGGAGGCCGGCCATACGCTTGGTCGCTACTGCGAGGAGGTGGCCGGACACATTAACCGCAGCGTCGCCACTTACCGTGACGCTGAGGAGCGCAACCAGCGCACGCTGAGCACCTGAGCACGGGGTTGCGGCGGTGTCGGACTCGGTGCGGGTAGACCCAGGGACGCTCAGGGGTGCGGCCGGGCAGACTGGTGCCGTAGCGCACGCGGCGCTCCCGCACACCGACCAGGTGCAGCCGTGCGCGCCCGATCATGTGTCGGTGGCCGCGAGTTCCCGGTTCAGTGCCGCGGTCAGTGTGGCCCGCCGCTACACCACGATCGCCAACGCGCTGGCCCAGCGCTACGGGGTCATGTTGCAGACCAGCGCCGCGACCTACGACGCTCAAGAGTCGGTATCGGCGGCGAGCTTAGGCATCGGTGGAGCCGGGCCGGTGCCTGCATCGACACCCATTCCTTGGGTGGATATCGATGCTGTCGCTACTCGGGTGGGCGGCGGCGGGGTGTCGGCGCCGGCTGGTGAGGTGCCGGCCGCGCCGCGCGACATCGCGCGGCTAATTGAGGCCGGCCGCACCGGTGGGGGGATGCAGGCGTGGCAGGCGGTGGAGACCAGCTTGCGTAGCGAGGCCGGGCAGCTCGAGCAGGCCGCCGCCCAGTTGGGGGCGGCGATCGCGGCGACCGAGGCTAGTTGGGATGCGGCCAGTGCGCAGGCGGCGACTGCGCGGTTACGCACCTTGCAGGCCTGGTATGAGGGCCATGCGCGCCACGTCGCGGGCTTGGCGCAGCAGGCATCGACGCATGTGCAGAATTTTCAACGCGCGAGCACCGCGATCCCGACTTACCGGCAAGTGGTGGCGGGGGAGCGCGAGTTGCAGACAGCGGTGCAGGCCAATATCGCGGCTGGGGGGATGCGCCGCGAGGCGGTCGTGCACGCCCAGGTGAAGGTCGCCGGCCTGTATCAGGCCTCGACCGCGGGGTTTAGCAGCTACAGTTTCGCCGAGGCGGTGCCAGGTCCTGGCCCGGGCGCGCCGGTGCCGCCGCCGGGAGCCGCACCGGACAGTCCTGATGTGCAGCGAGCTAAGGCCCCGGGTGGCACGCCGGTGACCACCAAGCCCGATCCCGCGGCCGCCGGCGCCCCGTTAGAGCCGGTGCAGCAAGGCCCGGCGGCGGGGGAGAGCATGCTCAGTGGTGGGCCGAGCTGGCCGCCGACCGACGTGGATCCGACACAAGGCGGTCGCCCCTTGCTGGAGACGGTGACTGACGTTGGTGCAGGAGCGGCGCCGATGCTGGTCCCGGGAATTATCGGCGGGGTGGTCGGCGGTCTTGGCGGTGTTCTGGGTGGGCTGGCGGGGCCGGCGGGCAAAGCGTTGCAAGGGGTCCAGCAGGCCACAGCGCCGATGATGAGTGGCCTAGGCCAACACCCCGGGGGTGGAGCACCGTCCGGTGGGCAGTCGCCACCAGAGTCCCCGGAATCGCTCGGCGAGCCAGAAGCGGGCTCTGGAATCGGCGGCAGCGGGGGCGGAGAGACCGCGCCGGCCAGTGACGGCGGGGCGATGGCCGCGCCCGCTCCGTTGGCTGCTGCCCCGGAGGCGGCGGCTCCCGCGCCGGCGCCGGCGGCGCCCGCAGCGGCGCCGGCATCGGCAGAACCGACCCCCGCGGTAGGGGCGATGGGGTCGATGTTGCCGCCGATGGGTGGGCGCGGCGGCAGCGGTTCGGGGCCGCACAACAAGCAGCTGTATCAGGACCGCAAGCTGCAGGTGGTGGTACCGCCGAACAGTGAGCCGGTCAAGAACCGTCGAGAAGGGCGTAACAAAGACGATGACAGAGAGCGCGATAAATCGCGCGGGCAGCAACCCAATGCCCGCAAGTGATGCTGACGCCGTCGCTGCGATCGAGAAGCAAATTGAGATGGTCCGCGCTGCGCTTGCTGAGTTCAACGCCGACTGCCAGCGCCGCGCCAACGAATTGGGGCCCTTCGGTGAGGAGGTCCAGGTGACTATTGAGCGAGATGGCTACATCGAGGACCTGTACATCGACCCGACCGTTTTGACTCGCTACACCCACATCGAGCTAGAGGATCTGATCACCGACGTGCTGCGCGGCGGTTCCGAGCGAATGTATACGGTCCTCAACGAGGCGTTTGACCAGCACATCGGGCCGGAGGATTCACCGGTGCGTGAACTGTTGCGGTAAACCCGCACCCGGCGCTTGAGTCGAGCCGCCAGTTATTCACGGCCTCTCGCGGGTACGCCGCGCCGCGCCGCCACATGCGCCTCAAACTGGGCGATCTGGGCGGCGATCTCCTGGGCGCGCCGCTGGGCCGACCGGGCCCGGATCAGCGCAAGCTGCTGGCCGACCTGAGTGCGACCCGGGCCGGCCAGCGCCTGGCGGGCAATGTCTCTGGCCTGGGCGGTCGCCGCCGGTTCGTCCTCGACGATGACCTCAGCGGCCCCGAATGACTCGGCGTAGCGGGCGTCGTCGTAGCAGGCCGGGCGCTGGTCTAGGTTGTCAGGGCCGTGCCAGGCCAGGATCGCCCCGAGTAGACCAATCGGTTTGTGGGGACTGTCCGCGATCCAGTGCCCCACGCCCAGCCAGTCGGTCACGAGCTGATTGAGGTCACGCGGGGTCCAGCCGTGGCGTGCGGGGCAGCCAACAGGCGCGCCCACGCGGCCGGGGTGTGCCGTTGGCACCACTGGGGCGCCGACGGATGGCTTCGCCAGGCTAGGGCCAGTGCCTGGCCTGCCTGGTCTGGGCCCCTGCGGCGCTGTGCGCCGCGTTGCCGGCGGCCGGTAGGCCGGCGGTGGGTGGTAGTGAGTTCAAGAGAAGGTTCTTGAAGAGATCGAAAACGACCACTACGTGGGTGGGGTGACACGCTGTGGATGATCGCGGTGAGCTGGCGGTTGTCGTGCAAGGCCCAGACCGAGGCCCAGCCGCGGGCGCGGTCTCCGACCCGCCAGGAGGCGAACCGCTCGGCGCGGGTACGTTGGCGGCCGCGCAGCACCTCAGTAGCGACTCCGAGTAGCCGCAGGGCCTCATCGGCGCGTTGCACCGTGCGCACGGTGTAGCAGGTGTCGCGGGCGAGCCGTTCGTTGGTGGGCCGGCAGTTACGGCCGGTGCGGTAATCGGCGTAGCGGGCCCGGGCGGCGGCGATGACGACGAGGGCGGTGCGGCTAATGCCGCCGTTGCACATCAGCGGGCGGATGTCAGCGTAGTGCAGGTCGTAGGCGATCGGCACGGTCCAGTGCGCCCACCGTGCCGCGTGCCCGCTCCAGCACGGCACGCCGCGGTAAGTGTCAGCACCCAGGTCGAGCAGGATCGCGGCTAGCGTGCCGGTGCTGAACTCGCGGCAGCCGTCCGCGATCAGGGCTGTGGCCCGGGGCCCTGTACGGGCCACACCGCGGCGCGGCCTTTGCGCAGTACACCCGCGATACGCACCAGCAGCGCTGTCCGCATGCGTCGAGGAGAAAAGTGGATCACGGTGCGCAGCAGAGCCTGGAACCGAGCCCAGATATGCGCTACCGTGAGACGAGACCTCCAAGTCACGTCCCTTTCAAGGGCAACGGGTGCGGACCCGGAACCGAGTTGGCGCTCGGTTCGAAGCCGTAAGACTGGGCCCCGCTTCGGCGGGGCCTGCGTCATGTCAAGAGAGTGGTTGTTTCCGCACCGCGATATTCAGCTGTCGTCATCTGCCCAGCCGCGCAAACTGTCGTTCAGTGGGACGGGTTTCTGCTGGGCTCCGCGATTACATCGCCAGGGGCATAACCTCTGGGTTCTTGTGGAGTTCGCGGACCAGACCCTCGCGGTCGTAGCGGCAGGCCAGGACGTCGGCGACGAGATGGGACATTCTGATGCCTCGCGCGGCGGCTCGGGCTTTGACGTCCTGGTGTACCTCTTCAACGGGGCGGCACAGGATGAGTTTGCGTTGACCCTCATATCGTTGAGCCACGGCGCGACCCTCAGGGATAGTGGGCATCGGACCCGTCGAGGCCTCGCGATGCTCTGGTAATGGCTCCACGTCCTCTACCTGCGATTTCTCGCTGTTCACGCCGAAACGTGTCTCAGTGACAGTCGGGGCGGGGGATTCGGGCTTCGGCGGGATGGGCATAGAGGTGCCCGATTAGTTCCAACCATTGGCAGGCATCTTCGCGGCGCGCGGTAAGAAGGTGCGTGGCGGGCATCAGCGCCGCTGGCGCGCCGACGCGGGCCAGCGCGGCACTCATGTAGAGCCGCCAATGGGTGTGACCGGGCGGCTTGTAGGCCCCACACAGCACCGAATCATCGGCATCCAGGAGCGTGATCCGCTGCGTGCCGTTCTCATCGACGCTCGACACGACCGGGCACACTTGGACCGCGGTACTCATGCCGCACCGGCGATACCACCGATTGGGAAGTCCTGGACAGCGAAGGGATCGGGCAGCGGCGCAACAGCGACATCGCCGATCTCCCAGCGTCGGCGCGCCTCGAACTGCTCAGCCAGGCGGGTGTAAACACCCGCGAGCTGCGTTGGGTACTGACCGGGCAACGACATCCCGCCCCAAATCCCGTGCGTTGCACCGGAAGCCACTGCGTTGTAACTGCAGCGTCCCCGAAATGGGCACTCCGCGCAGCGGGCGACGGCGCGCGATCTGCGGTTCGGGTTGAAAAACAATTCCGGATCCTCGCGACACGCCAGGTCCTGCTCGGTGTGGAACAGGCGCACCTCAGCGCGTAGCCGAGACGAATCCGACGGCCGGGGGGTGCGGGCGCTGGGGGGGGGTTGTCATGGAAAGTCCTCCTGTGCTTCGGTGCGGAAGGCCATCCGGCCACCGCCCCAGGGTTTCTTCACCAGCACCTCTTACCGGTGAATTACCGGTAATTTAGCACATTATTACCGGTTGTCTCGGTAAAAGTGGTAGCTTGTCGACAGGATCAATCCACGACAAAGGACCAGACGCCGTGGCAGCTGCACAGCGCGCTAAGGCCATCGGCGCACGTCAGAAACCGGTTCAGCGGATGAGTGCAAACGCAGACACCCGCCGACGCGAGGCCCACCGCCGCAACCAACCGGTGGTGAGGATGCAGTTATTTGCCGGTAAATCGGGCAAAATATCGCCCATGTCCTGGGCCACGCTCGGTATCGCAGTGCGCGATCGCCGCAACGAGCTGGGACTAAGCCAAGCCGACGTCACCACCCGGGGCGGCCCCTCCGTAGAAACCCTGCGGGCCATTGAGAACAACCGAGCTGGCCGTATGAGCCACAAGCTGCGCCGAGCCCTCGAACGCGCCATCGAGTGGGAAAGCGGCAGCGTCGAAGCCGTTCTCGACGGCAGCCCCCCGCGCCCACGGCCAACGGTCACCGCGAACGATGCGCGCATGGCATCACCAGTTACGGGACTACCGTCAGCACCCAATGCAGCCGAGCGTTTCGCCATGGCCGAACGCCTGATCAAAATGCGCCGCACCTTCGCCGCTCACTGCGACAGCATGCCGGAGACCGCACGCGCGGCGATCGAAGAAGACTTCGCCAATGCGGCACGTGAGATGGAAGACGCGATGGTGTGGATGCTGCCGTGGTTAGGCGAGGAGGAGCGAGCGGCAGCGATCCGCATCCTAAGCGAACTGCGCCTTGACTAACGTGGCCTGTCAGCCCACCCGGTTACGGTGCGGTCATGGTTAACATCCCAGGGATGCCGCCGCCCGCCGCCACAGCGAATCTGCCGGTTCGACGGCCGACGAACACGCCGGTACATGCTGGGGCCTACCACGGCGCACGTGGCACCGGTCGCGCAGCCCAATTCAGTTGGCAGCCACACACCCCGGCAGAACAATGGTGGCAGTACAGTCGCGACTGCGCGGCCGCGCTGCGGGCGGGCCTGCCCCCGGCGCCCATCGACGTCTACGGCCCGGTCCTGGAACTCGGCGAGCACGCACTGCTGAGCACCGAGATCGGCTACAGCCGATATTGCGGCACGGACTCTGCCTATTCACCCCTTCCCCTGATCGTCGCCGGCCGCCCGGCAGTCATGTTTGGAGCCCTCGCCGTGCAGGGCGCGCTCAACCACCGCCGCAAAGCGACCGCGGAGCGAAACGCGGCCCGGCAGTGGCGCTTTCACCAGACCAGCTCCGTCATCGTCACCACCGACCGACTGATCTGCAGTACCGTCCCGCACGGCCAGGTCAGTTTCTGGTTCGCCGCATGCACCGAGTTCCACCCCGACCTACACCACTGGACACTCACACTCGCCTTCGAATCAGCACCGCCCGTGCGGTTACAAGGCCACGCCGCTCCCGCCTTGAGCCTGTGGAGTGCTCAAGGAATCTTCGGAGACAGCGGGCTTGCCGACCCACGCCTAGCCCCGCTGGTGTCCTAAGCCACGACTTCGTTCACTGAGGGACAACGTCGAGGTTGCGCGCCAGCTTCGAACTTACGGGCAAATTGCGCGCAAGTTGGCAGTTATGGAGCTCTGGACGGCGGAACACGTGGCCCGCCACCGGCATGTGACGCCGGCGCGGCCTCAAACATGTTGAGTGGCAGCGGTTGTCGCCGAGGGAGGTCAATGGGATATCGGATCGTTGAGACTGCGGTGGGCTGGTTACTGTACGCCGGCGCAGATCAGCTCGGAACCTACGAAGGGCCGGGCGAGGTGATCTCTGCCGCAGCATTTGTGATGCAGAGGGGTGGTGACGATCCGGCCGGCACGTGGCAAAGGCAGTTGGACGCGAGCTACACCTGGGACAACACGAGTCTTGACTGACCGCGGCACGGCGGTCCTCGGTAGTAACCGCCCGAACTGCACAACGCGTGAATTAGAGGCACGCGAAGCGGCCGAATTAGTGCTGGTTGACCCACGTCTTGGGGCCTCATTCTCGGTAGGATCACCTCATGGCGCGAAATTTCCAGATGGATCCGCACGCAACGCGTTCGGGGTTGTCCAGTGCGGATGCCGCGTCCGCATCACAGCCAGGGTCAAGTGCAGGGGGCATGCGACTCGGCGGTTACGCGACCGCTCTGATGGGCGCAATTGCGGGCACGCAGACAATGCGCCAGGCAAAGGCGGAATTTCGGGTCGCCGCTGACATGACAAGTCGCGAGACCAGTGTCGCTGCGGTCGAGACCGCGGAGGCAGCCAACTCAGGCGCGCTGAGCGCGTAGGAGAGGACTTTGAGATGACGGCTACGACATCGTCGTCACCGTGGTCGCGGGAGGCTTCACCTTCGGTGACGCTACCTCCGCCCCCACCGCCGCCTCAGCCGCCGCCGGGACCACCCCACTACTTGGAGCCGCAATCGCGGCAGGCACGGGGTCGGCGCTGGGTGTGGGCAACCGTGGCGCTGTTATTTGTTGTTGCGGTGTCCGGAGGTGTAAGCGCGGCAGTTACCTACTTCACCCTTCACGGTGCGCGCCCCTCCTCGACTTCGGCGCCGGCCTCGGTCGCGGCGCCGACCGCAACAACGGTGGGACCGCGCTACAGTCCCGCCGAAGCAGCTGCCGCAAAGGACCATGTATGCCACGCTGTGGACGTCTCTGTGCGTGGCCAGGAGGGCCAGGGTGGGCTTCGCGTTGAAGGCAACCTCAACGTCCCGATGGTGCTTCGGGCCCTGAATAGCGCATCTGTGGTGCAAAATGCGCTCGTCCCGGCGGTACCGTCCGATATCGCAGCAGCCGCCCGAATTTATGTCAGCGCAACGCTTGATCAGACAACAGCAGCTATGGGGAACACGCCAACGTCGGAGGTGAATCGGCTCACCGACGTTAGAAACGATGCGATGTACAGCCTCCTCGACGCGTGTGGTCTTGCGAGATGAGGACTCATGGCGGCTGCGTCGGGATCGGGTGAAGTGCCGGAGTGGTGGTCTGAACGGAACAACAAACAAGCAGCGAAGCTGCTGAGGGTGTTCGATCAGTCGGCAACAACGCCTTTGGAACGCATGAGTGTGCCGTCCTTTCCTCAGGGGGGCGATCATCCGATTCCCCAGGGCATGTTCGTCGGGTTGTTGTTCTCGCCGCTTGTATGGCCGGTCGACTCGGAGACGGAGCTGGCGACAGAGGCCGAAGCCCTGGGACGGGAAGAGCGGTTCCATGAGCAGCAGGGGAACGAGGTGCACCGGCTTTCCCAGCAAGTGTTTAATGATTCTTGGACCGCTGGCGAGGGAGCGGAGGCCGCGGAAGCCGCATACAGGGCGATGGCTGCGGCCCGGTTCGATCAAGCTGACGTTGCGGGTTTTGCGAAGAAACTGGTGGCGCGGGTTTCCAGTGATGTCGAGCGCACCAAACGATGGATGCTCAGAGAAAACAGCGCCGCACACCAAGAAGTCCACGCGTTCTTGCGGAGCGGAACTGGTCAGTCAATCGCGCAGATAGCGGTGATCCTCAGCCAGCACCGGGCCATGATCCACACGTATTCCGCCGACCTACACGCCAACGTAGCCAACGACACGTTGTTATTTACGAACCAATTTCCACTAAGCCCTGAAGGCGGCCACGGACCGAAAACTGAACAAGCGGGCAATGGGACGGCGGGGGATTTATCGACAGATCCGACGGGTCCCACCCCCCCTGGGCCGGTAGGCAACGGAACTACTTCTGGCCAGTCGTCGGGCGGTACACCAGGCAGGGGAGGACCTTCAACTGCCCGGGGTGGCCCTGCATCTGAGCACTCAAGCGACGGCATTCCTTTCACCCCGCCGCGGCCGATGCCGAGTCCTCTGTCGTCGCTTGGCGGCGGCGGTTTACCTGGGTTGCCGAGTATGCCGGGTGGCGGGGGGGGTGTTCCTGGGTTTCCGATGTCGATGTTGCAGGGTTTGGGCAAATTCCCTGGGGCACCGGGTTTGCCGTCGACGGGTGGTTTGTCGTCTTCGGTGAGTCCTCCGCCAGCGCTGTCGTCTCTGGGTACAGATTTTGGGCGTGGTTTGGCCGCAGGCGCGACGGCCGCGGGCGCGGTGCCGGCTGCGCCGCCTCCTTCGGCTCCGCTGGCGCCGTTGATGGCGTCGCCGGTGGAAAGTACTTTTGCCGCGGCCGCGCCGACAGCGGCTCCTGTTGCCGCGCCTGTAGCTTCGGCGCCTGCGGCGGGTGTGCCTGGGTTGGCGGCGGGTAGTTTGGCGCCCTACGGATCGGTATTGCCGCCCGCAATGTCGACTGCGGCACCCGCTGGGGCGGGGGCCTCGGCGGCGTTATCGGCGCCGGCAGAGGGTGTGGTTTCTCCGGCAGGGAGCGCAAGCACTGCTGGTTTGATGCCGGTAAGTCGACGCAGTGTCGCTCAGGTGAGCCGGGATTCCGCAGAGACCGATTTGGCGTTGGCGCGTATGGCCGTGGCGGATTTGGCTGGGGCGGCGTGCGTGACGGACCCGGGCTTGGATTGGGCGGTTGCTGTTGGCCATAATCGGGCGACGGGAGCTACGTCATTGTGGGTGGCGACCAACGATGGGGCGTCCTATATTCCGCCGGGAGTGTTCGTTCGTAAGACGATGCCGATAGCGGCCTCGTTCAACGATGAGTTTGATACACGCTGGTTTGGGTGGGTCAATCCCGCCGACAAGGCGGTGCGGGCAGCGCGCGCGTTGGGTGATGAAGTGTCGGCGGTTGCTACGACGTGGGCGTGGCCGTCGGGATATCTGACGGATCATCCTGCGGTAGGTGAGATCGCGACAGGTGTGGCACCGTCGGGTCTGGACAGCCCTGCTTCGGAGCTGTTGGCGTCGCGGTCACACCGTTTGCAGACTGTGGATGCGGCACTGTATGCCAGTGTGAAGGCGGCCGATGAGTCGATGCTGCGCGATTATTGTCGAGAGTTGGTGCGGCGACTGGCTTTTAGTTGCATTGATGACGAGTTGTCGCCGGTTGCGCAGTCGGTGGCGCGCGCGTTGGTAGGGCGGCAGTGGCCTCGCGTTGAGGAGTGGGCGGCGTTGGGTGCGGAATATGACACCGCAGTGATATTGGCAGGCGCGCAACGTCCGGGTCTCGATGGGCTGGAAAATCCTGATCAGATGTTCAGTTACGCAAAGCTTTTCGTGCATTGTCGTCGTTTGGAGGCGTTGCTGTGCTGGGAACGGTACGGCGGTGATCTGGCGGATGTGGTGTACGCGGCGTGGGTGTGTGGTGTGCGTCTGGCACTGAGTGAGTTTGTCGCGACGTAGGCCATGCGGGGAGGTCGTGGAACTATTTGATGGGGTTGGGGAATCGCGATCAGGGGATGCGGGCGTTCATGTTTCCGTATTCGGTGCCGAGTGTGTCACTCGGAGCTTTGCTGCGCGTAACGATTCGCCCGAGCGTGACGCCGGACTTCAGCAAGGGCCGCGCTCACCGCAGCGGTGTTCCGCATCAAATCGGCGTCTGTGTGACTGTGATACTAGGCGCGGTCCATCGCTGACCGCGCTCACTGAAATTCCCTACCGACGCTCATCGATGGTGAGATGCGCCAGTCAGGCGAATCGGCTCCGGAGGAGCAGTGCGCCGCGTAATGTCCGAGGCCTATGACGTGTCACGTCCCGCCGGGCTGGTATCCGGATCCATCGCGTGCTCACGTTTGGCGATGGTGGGACGGGCGCGGTTGGACTGTTCACCGGGCCGCGGGCCGGCCGGCCTCGAATGGTCGGGTTGATCGGCGCCAGCATCCGCGATTGTCTGCGCTGGAATTGGTCGCTTTGGTGTTTTACGGGTTCGTCTTCGGTGGCCTCGCCCTAGGGTTCGCGATCGAGGGTCGATAGCGTGCGGTCGCGGGTGTCGCGATCATGGCTGCTGCTGTCGCCGTGCCGGCCGGGCTTCTGGCGTGGGGGGTGCGGCGGGCAGGGCGCCGCGGCAAATATCACGCGCGGCACCGCCGATACGAAGCAGCGTTGGCGGAACACGCGGACCAGGAGCACCAGGCCATGATGCGCGGCGATATCGAGGCCGGCGTGTTCGGAGCGTTCCCGCCTCCACAGTTGAACCGCAATGATCTGCCTGACGCCGATCACCTGCGGCAGCGGGCGTGGCAACCAGATCTCGGCGGTTCGGCGCCACCGATAACTGTGCGTTGTGTCGAGGTGATCGGGAGTGGGCTGTCGCGCTGACGGGCTCGTTCATCCAGGCGATCGCCTGCGCGGCGCGCAGTTCTTGCAGCGCCGCTACCGGTGTCTGCGGTGATGGGAGCCTTTGATAGGCACGAACGGAGTGTAAAGCCGGTGTTGCACCGCGGATCTCTGTTGAATAGGTCGCGGTGCGTTGTGGTCGGGGGGTTTTGGGGCGGTTAGTTTTGGTGGGTGAGTATTGGGGAGTTTGTGGCCGGTGTGGATCGGTTGCTGACTCGCGGGCATGGGTTGTTTCCGGCTGGTGGCGCGGGTAGGGGTGGGG
>NZ_LKTM01000378.1 GCF_001417955.2 Mycobacterium gordonae
GGTGACGCCGGAGCCGGCGGTATCGCCGGCGACGGAGGTTCCGGCGGCAATGGTGCTGCCAGCGGCGCCGGCGGCCTGGCCTACGGGACGGGCGACGGCGGTGCCGGCGGGGCCGCCGGGGCGGGCGGCGACGGTGGTCATGGCGGCAATGGCGGCCTGGGCGGCGAGACCCTGCTTGGTGACGGCGGAGCGGGCGGGGCCGGTGGCAACGGCGGACACGCCGGCAACGGCGGCCTCGGCGCCCAGGGGGGCACGGCGCTGGGATCGGGCGATGGAGGTGCCGGCGGCGCTGCCGGCGCAGCGGGGAACGGCGGTGGTGGTGGCACCGGAGGTACCGGCGGAAACGCCACCCACGAGTCCGGGCAGACCAACGTGGGCGGTGTCGGCGGCAGCGGCGGTAGCGGCGGCGCCGCCGGTGCCGGCGGTAACGGTGGCTTCGGTGGCAATGCCATTTCGGGTGCCGGCGGCAATGGCGCCGGCGGCAGCAACGGCGGCACCGGGGGTGCCGGCGGTGCTGGTGGCTTCGCCGGTTCGGCAGGCGTTTTCAACAATGCCGGCGGTGCCGGCGGCGGCGGCGGTGCCGGCGGTGCTGGTGGCGACGCCGGCGACGGCGGCATCTCTACTTCCGGCCCCGGCGGCAACGGAGCCAACGGCGGCAACGGTGGCAGCGGCGGAAACCACGGCGACGGCGGTTCCGGCGATCCGACCGGGACTCCCGGTGCGCCCGGCGGCGGCGGAGTCTTCGGCGCCGGCAGCTCCGGGGGGGCGGGCGTACCCGTTGGTCTCCCGGGCACCGACGGCCACGACGGCGCTGCCGGTACCTGATGTCCACTGCCGGGTTCCCAAGGGACATCGCAGAAGCGTTGCGGCAGTCGGGATTCGGGTGTTGACCGCCAGCGGCCGCCGGCTAGCGAGCCGGTGCCGGGTCGATCGGCACCGCCGTGACCGTGCGGTCAATGATGCGCGAAAGATCCTGAATCGGAACAGGTCCCGACCCGGTGGGCAGCGTGAGCGCCACATACACCGGACGGTCCACGGTGTACCAGGTGGTGGTGCCGGCGTCCGTCGACCCTCGGTCACCCACCCGGAACCACTGGACCGTGTCGACGACCTGGATCGGCGACCCCACCACGAACTCGTCCGGGCGCTCCAGGCCGCAGCGCATGATGACCGGCTCCGCGTTGTTCACCGACCGCCAGGCGCGGGCACTCTCGGGCGCCGGCTGCGCTATCTCGGCGCGCCGGAAACTCCCGAGTTGCTCGGGTAGCGCGTCGATCAGCGCGTTGCAGGCGGGACTGGCGGCGTGCGGTGCCGCCACGGCAGGCAGCGTCACCGGTTGCTGCCGCGGGTGCCGGGTGGCCGCGAGCACCAGGATCGCCCCGATGGTCGCCACGGCCAGGACCAGGGCGGCGATCATGGCGGCGCGTGGCGGGCCGCCGGATTCGGCCGCGCCTGTCACCTGCCTGTCACCTGGCTGTCTCCTCTGCGATCCGACGCACGGCCACGACTACACTGGCCCGGTCCGCCCGAATGGGTTGGAACCCAACTTACCGCAGGTCGGACGGCCGTCCGGGGGCCGTCACACGGCCACGGCGCAGAGATGAGGTGAGGTGCTCGACGACGCATCGGGGCAGTCCCCGACGTTGCAGCAGGTCGGCGAGTTCGCGGTGATCGAGCGGTTGGTGCGAGACCGCCGACAGCCCGCCGCCGTCACGCTCGGTCCCGGCGACGACGGGGCGGTGGTATCGGGCAGCGATGAACGCACCGTGGTGTCGGTCGACATGTTGGTGCAGGATCGGCACTTTCGGCTGGACTGGTCAACGCCGTACGACGTCGGGCGCAAGGCGATCGCCCAGAACGCCGCCGACATCGAGGCGATGGGCGCCCGGCCCACCGCGTTCGTGGTGGGTTTCGGGGCGCCGGGCGACACCCCGGAGGCGCAGGCCGCTGCGCTGGTGGACGGCATGTGGGACGAGGCGCGCCGGGTCGGCGCCGGTATCGCGGGCGGTGACCTGGTCAGCTGTCCGCAGTGGGTGATATCGGTGACGGTGCTGGGAGATCTCGAGGGTCGTGCGCCGGTGTTGCGGTCCGGCGCGCGGCCCGGCTCGGTGCTCGCCGTCGCCGGTGATCTGGGACGGTCGGCTGCCGGATATGAGTTGTGGCGCAAGGGAGTTGAAGATTTTGACGGCCTTCGCCACCGGCACCTGGTGCCATTGCCACCGTATGGCGAGGGGTCGATGGCCGCGGCCGCCGGCGCTACGGCGATGATCGACGTCTCCGACGGCCTGGTGGCCGATCTGCGGCATGTCGCAGAGGCGTCCGGGGTGACCATCGACCTGTCCACCGAGGCGCTGGCCGTCGACCATGACGCGGTGTCGCGGGCGGCCGAGGCCGTCGGCGCCGATCCTTGGGAGTGGGTGCTCGGCGGCGGCGAAGATCATGCTCTGGCGGCGTGTTTCGCTGATGCGGCGCCGGCCGGGTGGCGGGTGATCGGGCGCGTTCGCGAGGGACCGGGCCGGGTGCTGGTCGACGGCAAGGAGTGGGAGGGATACGCGGGGTGGCAATCGTTCCAATAGGGTGGCGACGATGACCGTCTACGCGATCGCCCAGTTGCGGTTCACCGACCGAGCGGCCTATGACCGGTACCAGGCGGGATTCATGGACGTCTTCCGCCGCTTTTCCGGAACAGTGCTCGCCGCCGACGAGTCACCCGTGGTGGTCGAGGGGGATTGGGACCGCGAGAAAGTGGTGCTGATGTCGTTCCCCGACGAGACCGCCTTCGACGATTGGGCGCAATCACCGGAGTATCAGGAGATTTCGCGGGATCGCCGGGCCGGTGCCGACACCGTGGTGCTGCTGGTGAAGGGCCTGTCATGACCGCGCGTCCGCTCAGTGAACTCGTCGAGCAGGGCTGGGCGACGGCGCTGGAACCCGTGGCCGACCAGGTGAGCCGGATGGGGCAGTTCCTGCGGGACGAGATCGCGGCCGGTCGACGGTACCTGCCCGCCGGCCCGAACGTGTTGCGCGCCTTCACCTATCCTTTCGACGACGTCCGGGTGCTGATCGTGGGCCAGGACCCTTACCCGACGCCCGGCCACGCGGTGGGTCTGAGTTTCTCGGTGGCGCCGGACGTGCGCCCGCTGCCCCGCAGCCTGTCCAACATTTTCGACGAATACAGCGCCGACCTCGGTTTCCCGCAGCCCTCCAACGGCGACCTGACACCGTGGTCCCAGCGCGGTGTGATGCTGCTCAACCGGGTGCTCACCGTGCGTCCCAGCAATCCGGCGTCACACCGGGGCAAGGGCTGGGAAGCCGTGACGGAGTGCGCCATTCGCGCACTGGTGGGGCGCGAGCAGCCGCTGGTGGCGATCCTGTGGGGGCGCGACGCATCCACGCTCAAACCGATGCTGGCCGAAGGAAACTGCGTCGCCATCGAATCGCCGCACCCGTCGCCGCTGTCCGCCTCGCGTGGCTTCTTCGGGTCGCGGCCGTTCAGTCGCGCCAATGGACTGCTCACCGGAATGGGGGCTGACCCGATCGATTGGAAGCTGCCGTGACCGAGATGACCGCATTGCGGGCGCACCATCGCGGCGGCCCGGAAGTGCTGACCGTCGAGTCGGCGCCGGTACCGGTCCCGGCGCCAGGCGAAGTGCTGGTCGCCGTGCATGCGGCGGCCATCACCTTCGACGAGTTGACGTGGGAAGAGACGTGGACGCGCGACGGGGTCGATCGGACGCCGACGATCGTGTCGCACGAAGTGTCGGGCGTCGTCGCCGAAATCGGGCCGGGGGTTCGGGATTTCCAGCCCGGCGACGAGGTATACGGGCTGGTCGGATTCGACCGCGACGGCGCCGCAGCCGAATTCGTCGCCATGCCGGCGACCGACCTGGCCGCCAAACCCTCGACCGTGTCCCACCCGGTCGCCGCGGCGCTGCCGCTGGCCGGGCTCACCGCGCTGCAGGCCCTGGTCGACCACGCCGCGGTTCGTCCCGGCGAGCAGGTGTTGGTTCACGGCGGTGCGGGGGGCGTGGGTGCTTTGACGGTCCAACTCGCGGCCCAGTTGGGAGCCGAGGTCACCGCAACTGTGCGCAGCGACACCGGCGAACTCGTCCGCGGGTTCGGTGCCCGGCACGTGATCGACACGCGCACCGACACATTCGACGGCGCGGCCTACGACGTCGTCGTCGACACCGTGGGCGGTGAAACCCTGGACCGGTCGTTCGGCGTGCTGCGCCGGGGTGGCCGGCTAGTCACCCTGAGCGCACCGCCGCCGCCGGGCAAGGACACCGAATTCGGCGTCACCGCAACGTTCTTCATCGTCACCGCCGACCGGCGCCAGCTTACCGAACTAGCTCAACTAGTCGACCGGGGCCGCCTGCACGTGGAGATCGCCCGAACCTTCCCGCTCGCGCAGGGCCGGGAGGCCTTCGAAAGCGGCAGCCGCCCCGGCCGGCGGGCCGGGAAGACCGTCCTCGTCGTCCGCGATTGACGCTGTCAGGATGAAGCCCGTGTACGACCTCGAGGACACCATCCGTCAGCGCCGGTCCAGCCGCATGTTCCTGCCCGACCCGGTGCCGCGACAGCTGGTCGAAGAGTCACTGGAGTTGGCGATGCGTGCTCCGTCCAACTCCAATGTCCAGCCGTGGCAGATGGTTTTCACCAGCGGCGCCGCCAGAGACCGGTTGGTTTCGGCTCTGTTGGCCAAGGCCCGCGCCGAACCACCCCGGGTTCCGCAACTGCCACCGGCCTTCGCCCACCTGCGGCGCGAACTGGGTGCGCAGGTCTACGGTTCGATGGGCATCGCCCGCGACGACGCGCCCGGGCGCCAGGAAGCGGTGCTGCGCAATTGGGAATTCTTCCGCGCCCCACTGGGCGGGGTCGTGTTCATGCACGAGGACCTGGATGTCGTCGACAGCATGGGCGTCGGGATGTTTCTGCAGAACCTGCTGCTGGCGTTGACCGCTCGCGGCCTTGGCACCTGTGTTCAGGTGTCGATCGCCGGCTATCCCGAGATCGTCCGCGACCAACTGGGCATCGGCGCGGACATGCGCATACTGTGCGGGCTCGCGGTCGGCTACCCCGACCCGGACTTTCCGGCCAACTCGTTACGGATCGGCCGCGACAGCCTGGACAAGCACGTGGTGTTCCTCGACGAATGACCTAACCGCCCGGGAAATTCACGTCCTTCGTCACGGCCTTCCATTCCTCGATCGATGCCGAGGTCGCAGTGATCTTGTCCCGCATCGCTTTCAGCACGTCACGTCCCAGCAGCAGCCGCAACGGGGGATCGTCGAGTTCGGTCACCATCAGCACCGCCTCGGCGACCTTGCGCGGATCGCCCGGAAGATGGTCGGCGAACTGCTTGATCAGGTCCTTGCGCGCGGCGACGTCGGCGTAATCGGCGATCGGCGTGCCGGTTTCCTTCATCGATCTGGTCGCCCAGTCGGTGCGAAACGCGCCGGGTTCGATGGCGGTCACCTTGATCCCGAGCGGACGGACCTCGGTGGCCAGGGCTTCGGTCACCGCTTCCAGCGCGAACTTGGTCGACGAGTAATAGGCGTTGGGCGGGTTGGCCACCAGGCCGGTCATCGACGAGATGTTGACGATGTGCCCGGCGCGGCGGGCGCGCATGGCGGGCAGCACCGCCTTGATCATGTCGACCGCGCCGAAGTAGTTGACGTCGAACAGTTTCCGGACCTCCGCGTCCTCGCCCTCCTCCACCGCCGACAGATACCCGTGACCGGCGTTGTTGACCAGCACGTCGATCCCGCCGAACGCCTGTTCGGCCGCCGCGACCGCAACGGAGATCTGGGCGCCGTCGGTGACGTCGAGTGCCACCGCCAGTGCCTGCGAGCCGAATTCGTCTGCCAGGTCCTGCACCGTTTCGGCCCGCCGCGCGGTCACCACCACGCTGTGGCCGGCTTGCAGAGCGCCACGGGCGATCTCGCGGCCGAAACCGGTGGAGCAGCCCGTCACCAACCACCGCGCCATCTCAGGCCGTCCCTTCCGGCAGGCGCCGCAGATAGGCTGCCCGCCGGTCGGCCAGCTCCGCCGCCCGTTGTTCGGAGCTCACCCGCGGCAAATCAGGTACCTCGGCGTCCAGCCGGTCCAGCTTGACCACGCGCCCGTGCGCGCCCAGACCCGCGCGTGGTCCCGTCGCACCGAACTCCGCCATCCGCAGCGTCAGGATGGCTTCGCGCAGCCCGTCGGTGTCGATCCAATTCGCCACGCCCGGATCGTCCGGCGAGATCACGTAGGTGTAGGTCCCGTCGTCGTTGGCCACCGACTGCGCCTTGTTGAGGCTGCCGGTGCGGTCGACGATGTCCAGCGTGGTGCCCCAGATATTGCTCAGCGGCACCGTGAAGTATTCGGCGCCACCATCATTGAGGTCGACCACGAACGCCTCGTCGGGCGCCAGGTCAAACCGGCCCATGACGTAGAACTGGTTGCGCATCGCGCCGTCGGTGTCCGCGGACCAGGCCAGGTCGAACCGGTTGGCCGGCATCTTGTACACGCCATGGCTGAGCTTGCCGGTGAAGTTCGCGAAGTACGCCATCATCGACGCCGTCGCCACCGCCTGCTCGTCACGAGTGCGGGCCGGCACCGACGGCGCGCTCCCAAGCCGTTGTATCTCAAAGTGGTTGGGATCGTCGCGAGCCCAGTCGAGCAGTACGTCGCGGATGTAGAACTCGTGCGCTTGCGGGGTGCTCTGAACGTGGTTCGGCCGGCTGCCCGCCGGGTCGGCGTCGACGGTGATGGTGAAGCTGCCGTCGGAGTCGACCTCCATGGTGCGGCCGTTGAGCACGTCGACGGTGCCCATGTGCGCGTCCCACAGGGTGAAGTAGTTCTCGGTCATCCGGTGCTCACCTACCCGCCCGTGGATCTCGTAGCGTTCGTCCCCGGAGATCGGTATCACCCGGTACACGCTGTCGGGATTGTCTATGCCCCAACGGGATCCGGGAATACTTCGACCGTCCACCGGGTGCGCCAGCCGGGTGATGCAGCTGACCTTGGGCCGCAGCTTGTCCTGGTTGGACGACCACACCGCCGCCGAGAACATCACCTCGGCGAACGCGTCGTCGAACCGCTCGCGCATCGCCTCGGACGCCTTCGCGCGGCCCAGCCACGTCTGGGCGACGTCGCGGTAGGCGGCCTTGACGGTCGGATGCTCGATCAACTCCAGCGCGGCCAGTTCCTGTTCGCGCTGGGACGCCGTGGACACCGGGTGGTCGGTCATGCGTTGCTCCCGTCTCGGAAACGCTTGTTGTACAACGTGAATCGTTCGTCGACCTGCTCAGGCCGCAGGCCGTATTCGGCCAGCCGGTAGGGCGGGCGGGACGCTTCGCGCGGGCGCACCCGCAGCCAGTGCCGCATGGCGTGCTGCGCCTGATCGGTCAGCGGCTCACCGATGGCCTCATATACGCGCGCCACCTGTCCGATCGGGTCGGCCACCGCATCGTCGAACTGAATGTCGGTGACGCAGCCGGAGTCCCAACCGTCCCGGACTGTCATCGCCCGGTCGTTGCTCCATCCCATGCGTTGCAACCACTCCGCGCCGACCCGGTACGGGTCGACGGTGTCGGCGTGCATCGCATGCAACGTCGCGTTCAGGCTGGCCCCCGACGCGATCGTGGTCCGCGGGTCGCGGTGCATGTGGACGAGGTGCAGGCCGGGGAACCTGGCGCGCAACAGATCCAGATAACCCAGGTGGGCCGGCGATTTGAGCACCCAGCGCCGCCCCGCCGCACCTCGGCGGCGTTTCTGCCACTGCAGAAACTGCAGCATGCGGTGCAGGTAGTCGTAGGCGGGCGTGAAGTCCTGCTCGTCGAGCCAGGACCGGTAGTGCGGCAGATGTGCGCCGGACTCGGGGACGTGTGACAGGAAAGCGTCGGCCAGGAAGACGATCTCCTCTTCGGCTTCCCGCGCGTACATCGGGTGGATGGTGAACAGGTCCGGCGCGAGTTCGCGCGACTTCGCTTCGCGCGCTTCGCTGATCGCGATGCGGGGGTCGGTACCGGTGAACGCCTCGTCGAGCTTCGGCGCGGCCTCGACCACCTCCCAGCCGTAAGCGCACAGGAACCGCGGGTCGGCCGCCAGCAGTCGTTGCACCAGAGTCGTTCCGCTGCGCATCATTCCGACGACGACGATCGGGGTGGCGACCCGCTCGTCGAGGATTTCGGGGTGTCGCCGGATCCACTCCTGTGTGCGCAGCCGCATCCGCAGGCTGTGCACGATGCCGGACCGCAGGATGTGGGTGCCGATCATGTTGAGGTCGGCACGCGCATAGTCGGCCAGCAGCACCCGCAGCGGACCTTCGAGATCGCCCGGGCCCCAATCGGTCAGCGACTCCTTGCGTTGCGCCTCGGCCAGCACCGCCGGGGCGTCGAACGGCGTCACCACTAGAACTTCAGATGCCGGCTGACATCGCCAACCTGATCGACGAACATGGTGCGGCTGTCGAACCACCAGGTGCCGTCGAGTCGGTGGAACGTGTCCTTGTAGTGCCCGGTCACTATCACCTGCAGCGGCAGCTCGGGGGTGGCCTGCGTGACGCAGTAATACGACGTGCTGGTCGCGGTTCCGGCGGCGTCGTCGATGTGCAGCTGCACGTTGGTGGTGTTGTGCTTGGTCTTCGGTGTGCCGTCCTCGTAGATCCGGGTGGCCATGTCATACATCTGGCGCACCCGGGCGGCTCCGGCGAACACCGTCTCCGGCGGACCGTCCTCGACGCCGCAGATGCGGCCATGCTCGAAGAGCCTCGCGACCCCGTCCAGGTCGCCGCCGTCCAGAAGTTGCGCGTAGGTGTAGATCAGGTTGGTGATGGCGATAGCGCTGTCACTCACGTGGAAACCACCTCGGCTGTACTCCGTTGTTTACGCCAGACCCTCTGGTGACGTTACTTGGAGGCCGGGGAGGACCGGCAATCGCACTTCCGCTGCAGATTCACCGGGGGCGAGCCGCGGCGAGCGAGGCGTCAGCCCCGGGTGACCTTGCCGGCCTTGATGCACGACGTGCAGACGTTGAGGCGCTGCTTGTTGCCGCCGGGGCGGGTCACGGCGTGCACGGTCTGAACGTTCGGGTTCCACCGGCGGCTGGTGCGGCGGTGGGAGTGCGACACCGACTTACCGAAGCCGGGGCCTTTCCCGCAGATATCGCACACAGCGGCCATGGTTCAAACTCCTCAAGTCTGTTGCTGGGGTCCGGTGACTCCGTAAACGGGTCCGGGAAACTGAGCCGGAATAGCCCAGGATAGCCCAGGGGAGTCCCAGGATACCGACTGTGGTCGGCAACCTCCAAAACGCCTCCCGGCGGCTGTCGCCCCGGCTGACTAGGCTCTTGCACGGTTACTCTGGCGCGCACCGGGGGCCCGGAACGTGCAATAAGGAGGTGGGGTCGGGTTGGTCACGTCGGATCGTCCGTTGGACGGCTTGGCCCTGCGCGACTGGGCGCACACCGCGGTCAGCGACCTGATCACCCATATCGACGAGATCAACCAGCTCAACGTGTTCCCGGTCGCCGACTCCGACACCGGCGCAAACATGCTGTTCACGATGCGTTCCGCGCTGGCGCAAGCCGACACGGAAGCCGATCGGGACACCGACGTGGCCCGGGTGGCCGCCGCGCTGTCCGCCGGGGCGGTCACCGGCGCGCGTGGCAATTCCGGGGTGATCCTGTCCCAGATTCTGCTGGGTATCGCCGAGGTGACCGCGGATGCGGCCGGCGACGCCGGCGGCAACCTGCCCGCCATGGACGCGGCGACGCTCGGTGCGGCGCTGTGGCGCGGGGTGGAGCTGGTGGTGGCTTCGATGGGGGGCGACGAGGTTCCGGGGACCATTGTTTCGGTGTTGCGGGCGGCCGCCACTGCCGTCGAGCAGTCCGCGGCGGCCGGCGACACGCTGCCCCGCGCGGTCATCGACGCGGGAGACGCGGCGGTGGTGGCCCTGGAGAAGACCACCGAGCAGCTCGACGTGCTCGCCGACGCCGGCGTGGTCGACGCCGGCGGCCGGGGCCTGCTGGTCATGCTGGACTCACTGCGCTCGACCATCACCGGGAGCGCGCCCGCGCGGTCCATCTACGAGCCCTCGCCGCAGTCGCGGCCCGCCGACACCGCCGCCCGGCGCCCGGCCCCGCAGTTCGAGGTGATGTACCTGCTGGCCGGCTGCGACGCGGCGGCGGCCGACACGCTGCGCGACCGGCTCGGCGAACTCGGCGATTCGGTGGCCCTCGCGGCGACCCCCTCGGACAGCTATTCGGTGCATGTCCACACCGACGACGCCGGCGCCGCCATCGAGGCCGGGGTGGCGGCGGGCCAACTGAGCCGGATCGTGGTCTCGGCGCTCAGTTCCGGCGCCACCGGCCTGCCCCCGGGCAGCTGGACCCGCGAGCGTGCGGTGCTGGCCGTGGTCGACGGCGACGGCGCCGACGAGTTGTTCGCCGGCGAGGGTGCCTGCGTGCTGCGGCCGGATGAGGGCACCGACATCACCGCCCACCAGCTGGTTCGCGCCGTGGTGGACACCGGCGCCGCCCAGGTGATGGTGCTGCCCAACGGTTACGTGGCCGCCGAGGAGCTGGTGGCGGGCTGCACCGCCGCGAACGGCTGGGGCGTGGACGTGGTGCCGGTGCCGACCGGGTCGATGGTGCAGGGGTTGGCCGCACTCGCCGTGCACGACCCCGACCGTCAGGCCGTCGACGACGGTTACTCGATGGCGCGAGCCGCCGGGGCGGCCCGGCACGGGTCGGTGCGGATCGCCACCGAGAACGCGTTGACCTGGGCGGGCACCTGCAAGCCGGGTGACGGCCTGGGCATCGCCGGCGACGAGGTGCTGATCGTGGCGGCCGATGTCGCCGCGGCGGCCATCGGCCTGCTGGATCTGCTGTTGGCGTCCGGCGGTGACCTGGTGACGGTGCTGACCGGGTCCGAACTCGCCGACTCCGACATCGCGGCGGTGGGCAGCGTCCTGGAACGGCACGTGCATGACCGGCATCCGGGCAGTGAGCTGGTGGTCTACCGCACCGGGCATCGCGGCGACGTGCTGTTGATCGGGGTGGAGTAGTGGGCGTAGGGCTGGGTGATCGCCTCGACCTGGTCATCGGCGCGAAGTCCGCCGGCCCGCTGGACGACGTGTTCGGCATCAAAACCGTCGGCGACCTGCTGCGTCACTATCCACGAAGCTACGTCGCACGCAACGGCACGCGCGGCATCGAGGACGAGCGGCCCGAAGAAGGCGAGCACATCACCATCGTCGACGTGATCACGACCGCGTCGCCCGGCTGGATGAAGAAGCGGTCGCCGAACCAGAAACAGCGGAAATTCCTGCGGATCACCGTCGGATCCGGCCGCGGCAAGGTGACGGCGACGTTCTTCAACGCGGAATACATCATGAAGGACCTCACGGAAGGCACCAAGGTGATGCTTTCCGGCGAGGTGGGCTACTTCAAAGGAGCCATGCAGTTCACCCACCCGGACTACCTCATCCTCGACTCGCCACATGGAAGGACTCACGGCAGCAAATCCCTGCGCAGCATTGCCGACGCCTCCCGAAATTCCCGCGGCGAAGTGGCGATGGAGGAGTTCGAGCGTCCCTTCTACCCGATCTACCCGTCCAGCGCGAAATTGCAGACCTGGGACATCTATGCGTGCGTGCTCCAGGTCCTCGCCGTTTTGGATCCGGTGCACGAACCGCTGCCGGCGGACCTGCGGGCCCGCTACGACCTGATCGGTGAAGACGAAGCGCTGCGCGCCATCCACCTCTCCGACGTGGAATCGCTGCGCGACAAAGCCCGCCACCGGCTGACCTTCGACGAGGCGGTCGGTCTGCAGTGGGCGCTGGTGGCCCGGCGGCACGGCGAGTTGTCCGAATCGGGACCGGCTGCGCCGCCGCGCTCGGACGGGCTGGCCGCAGAGTTGATGCAGAGGCTGCCTTTCGAGCTGACCGCAGGCCAGCGCGAGGTCCTCGCGGTGGTGTCCGACGACTTGTCCGCGACCCGTCCGATGAACCGGCTGCTGCAGGGTGAGGTCGGTTCGGGCAAAACGATCGTCTCGGTGCTGGCGATGATGCAGATGGTCGACGCGGGTTATCAGTGTGCGTTGCTTGCGCCGACGGAAGTGCTTGCGGCGCAACATCTTCTGTCGATCAACAACGTGCTGGGCCCGTTGGCGATGGGGGGTCAGCTGGGCGGGGACGACCGGGCAACCCGGGTGGCGCTGCTCACCGGGTCGATGACGGCCGGGCAGAAGAAGAAGGTCCGCGCAGAGATCGCGAGCGGCGAGGCCGGCATCGTCATCGGCACCCACGCGCTGCTGCAGGAGGCGGTGGAGTTTCACAAGCTGGGCCTGGTCGTGGTCGACGAGCAGCACCGATTCGGTGTTGAGCAGCGAGATCAGTTGCGCGCCAAGGCTCCCGCCGGAATCACCCCGCATCTGCTGGTGATGACGGCGACGCCGATACCGCGCACGGTCGCCCTCACCGTGTACGGCGACCTGGAGACGTCCACCCTGCGGGAGCTGCCGCGGGGACGCCAGCCGATCACCAGCAGCGTGATTTTCATGAAGGACAAGCCGGCATGGCTCGAGCGGGCCTGGCAGCGGATCAGAGAAGAGGTTGCCGCCGGCCGCCAGGCATATGTGGTGACGCCGCGGATCGACGAAACCGAGGCCGACGCGAAGAGTGAAGAGCGGCCTTCGGCGACTGCCGAGGGGACGTTCGCGCGTCTTCGCGCCAGAGAACTGGCGGACCTGCGACTAGGTCTCATGCACGGACGGCTGCCGGCCGATGAGAAGGAAGACGCGATGACGGCGTTCCGCGCCGGCCAGATCGATGTGCTGGTGTGCACCACCGTCATCGAGGTGGGCGTCGACGTCCCTAATGCCACGGTGATGCTGGTGCTGGATGCCGACCGGTTCGGTATCAGCCAGTTGCACCAGCTGCGTGGGCGCATCGGTCGTGGGCAGCATCCCAGCCTGTGCCTGCTGGAGACCTGGAGCTCGGAGGGGTCGCAGGCCGGTAGGCGGTTGAAGGCCGTCGCCGCAACCATGGACGGCTTCGCGCTCGCCGACCTCGACCTCAAGGAGCGCAAAGAAGGAGATGTGCTGGGCCGCAACCAGTCCGGGCGGGCGATCACGCTGCGACTGCTGTCGCTGGCCGACCATCTGGAGTTGATCGAGGCCGCCCGCGAGTTCTGTCTGGCCGCCTACGAGGAGAACCCCGCCAACCCCGACCTGGCCCTGGTGGCAGCGCCTTTCACCAACGCAGACCGCATCGAATACCTGGACAAGTCGTGAGACCCCGGACGTTATGGTGGCTGGCCGCCGTCGCGGTGCTCGCCCTGGTCGTCGCCTATCAGACGTTGGGATCGTCGGCGGCCCGGCATGCCGACGAATTCGCCGCCCGCGCAGACGTTCCCACGGTGGCGCCCGGCGCCGATGTGCTGGAGGGCATTGCCGTGGTCCCGATGCGACTGCACCGCTATGACTATCTGCGCTCGGCGTTCGGCGATGCCTGGACCGACGACAACGACGCCCCGGGCGGCCACAACGGTTGCGACACCCGCGATGACATCCTCAACCGCGACCTGGTGGACGTCACGCACGTCTACACCAAGCGCTGCCCCGAAGCGGTGGCCACCGGCATCCTGCACGACCCGTACACCAACTCCGTCATCGCCTTCCAGCGCGGCGCCAAGGTGGGCGAGGCGGTGCAGATCGACCATCTGGTGCCGCTGTCCTACGCCTGGGACATGGGCGCCAACGGCTGGCCGGCCGCGCAGCGGGTGCGCTTCGCCAACGATCCCGCCAACCTGCTGGCCGTGCAGGGGCAGGCCAACCAGGACAAAGGTGATTCGCCGCCGGCGCTGTGGATGCCGCCCAACGCCGCATTCGCCTGTCAGTACGCGATCCAGTTCATCGCCGTGCTGCGCGGTTATGCGCTGCCGGTGGACCAGGCATCGGGAGACGTACTGCGCCGCGCCGCGGCCACCTGCCCGGCCGGCTGAGCCGCCGAGCGACTCAGGTGCCGGCGTAGGTCTCCGGGTCCGGGCGAAGCCGGGTGCCGTCGTTCAGTCCGTTCAGCGCATTCATGTGCTCGGAGGCCAGCTCGAAGCCGAACACGTCCAGGTTGCCCGCGATGTGTTCGGCATTGGCCGAGCGGAACACGACCGAGTTGCCCAGCTGCAGGTTCCAGCGCAGCAGCACCTGCGACGCCGTCTTGCCGTATTCGCCGGCGATCGAGGTGACGGTCGCGTTGTCCGCCAACCGGCCCAGCGCCAGCGGCGTGTAGGCCTGCGTGACGATCTGGTGTCCCTCGTTCGTCTTGCGCAGGTCCTCCTGGTTGAGCAGCGGGTGCAGCTCGATCTGGTTGACGGCAGGTGTGACGAACGTCAGGTCGATCACCATCTCCAGGTACTCCGCGGTGAAGTTGGACACGCCGATCGAGCGGGCATGTCCTTCACCGCGGGACTGGATCAGTCCGCCCCAGGAGTCCACGTACTTGCCCTGCGCCGGCGCCGGCCAGTGGATCAGGTAGAGGTCGACGTAGTCGAGACCGAGCCGCTCCAAACTGGCCTTGCAGGCGTCCTGGGCGAAGTTGAAGCCGTGGTTCTCCGTCGCGAGCTTGGTGGTGACGAATAGCTCTGCTCGCGGGATACCGGAGGCGGCGATCGCGCGACCCACCGCGGCCTCATTGCCGTAGGCAGCGGCGGTGTCGATGAGTCGGCAGCCCATCTCCAGCGCCGCCGACACCGCGCGTTCGGTCTCGTCCTCCGACAGTTCCGCGGTACCGAGGCCAAGCACCGGAATCGTGTTCTCGTCGTTGAGGGTTATTGAGGGAACCGCCGCGGCGCCCGACTCGCCAGTCACGTAATTTCACCTGCCTGTTTGAAGTGAATGCTCTCCGATCTCGGGACCACGATATTACTGAGCTATATAAGCCACCTAATCAACCCGCTGTGAGTGTCCGAATTCGCCGATATGGCCACGACGTACAGTTGGTCGCGGGGTACGCCGGAATCGGTGAGTCGTCTAGCGTCACGAAAGTTCTTGTAGGGAGCGGCCCATGACCAAAAGTCTGCCAGGCACGCAAGACCTCCATCCCGGGGCAACGGATGCGCCGACCGGGTGGTTGACACGCGTGCAGAACACCATCACCACCACTGGCATGAAAGTCATTCCGTGGATCCCGTCCGCGGCCAAACGGCTGCTGACGCGGGGCCGCTCGGTGATCATCGACGGCAACACCCTCGACCCGACGCTGCAGCTGATGCTGACCGGCATGCGCGCCGCCGGTATCGACGGCCTGGTGGTCGACGACGACCCGGGGCCCTCGCGGACCCTGATGCACGACAGCA
This sequence comes from Mycobacterium gordonae, assembly GCF_001417955.2. GTDB lineage: Bacteria > Actinomycetota > Actinomycetes > Mycobacteriales > Mycobacteriaceae > Mycobacterium > Mycobacterium gordonae_B. The sequence continues at coordinate 15,343 of NZ_LKTM01000378.1, forward strand.
TGGTGGCGCTCCCCGGACCGCAGATCCACGTCGAGGTCACCGAGATCTCGCTGCCCGGACCGGCCGGCGAGATCCGGGCCAGGCACTACCGTCCGCCGAACGGCGACAACGCGCCCCTGCTGGTCTTCTACCACGGCGGCGGATGGGTCATCGGTGACCTGGACACCCACGACGCGCTGTGCCGGTTGACCTGCCGCGACGCGGGCGCCCACGTGTTGTCCATCGACTACCGCCTGGCGCCGGAGCACCCGGCGCCGGCCGCGATCGAAGACGCCTACGCCGCCTTCCGGTGGGCCTGCGAGAACGCCGCCCAGCTCGGCGCCGCTCCCGGGCTGGTCGCCGTCGGCGGCGACAGTGCGGGCGGGAACCTGGCAGCCGTCGTCAGCCAGCTGGCCCGCGACGCCGGCGGCCCGGTCCCGGTGCTGCAGTGGCTGATCTACCCGCGCACCGATTTCACGGTCAAGACCCGGTCGATGAGCCTGTTCGCGCGCGGATTCCTGCTGACCAAGCGCGACATGGACTGGTTCCAGGCGCAATACCTGCGAGGTTCCGGGATCGACACCACCGATCCGCGGCTGTCGCCGGCGCTGGCCGAATCGCTGTCCGGGCTGGCGCCCGCGCTGATCACGGTCGCCGGATTCGACCCGTTGCGGGACGAGGGCGTGGACTACGCAACGGCCCTGCGGGCCGCCGGCACCGACGTCGACCTGCGCTACATGGGGTCGTTGACGCACGGGTTCGCCAATCTTTTCCAGCTGGGGGGCGACAGCGCCGTGGCGACGACCGAATTGATTTCGGCGTTGCGGGCGCACCTGAGCCGGTGCTGACCCACCTCACCAGTGCCGTCGGTAGTCTAGAGGCGCCCGACTGCGGGTAAGTCAACGAAACGTGAGGATCTCGTGGCCGACAAACCCAAGCGCCCCGCTCGACTCGACCTGAAGTCCGGTGACGGCAAGTTCGGCAGGCTCATCCAGATCGGCGGCACCGCGATCGTGGTGATCTTCGCCGTCGTCCTGGTCTTCTACATCGTGACGAACAATCACAAGAAGACCCCGGTCAGCGGAGAAGGCGCCGTTCGCGTCGCCTCCAGCAAGCTGGTCAGCGATAACGGCAAGCCCAAAGCGCTGGTCGCCTTCTACGAAGACTTCCTGTGTCCCGCGTGCGGCAACTTCGAGCGTGGCTTCGGGCCCACGGTCTCCAAGCTGATCGACATCGGCGCCATCGCCGCGGACTACTCCATGGTCACGATTCTGGACAGCCCGCGAACCCAGAACTACTCCTCGCGGGCCGCGGCCGCCGCTTACTGCGTGGCCGACGAGTCCATCGAAGCGTTCCGCCGGTTCCATTCGGCGCTGTACAGCAAGGACATCCAGCCCGAAGAGACCGGCACGAAGTTCCCCGACAATGCGCGACTGATCGAGATCGCCCGCGAGGCAGGTGCGGCGGGCAAGGTGCCGGACTGCATCAACAGTGGCAAGTACATCTCGAAGGTCACCGGCCTGGCGGCGGCCAGCAACATCCGCGCCACCCCGACGGTCCGGATCAACGGCGAGGAATACGACCCGTCGACACCCGAGGCCCTGGTCGCCAAGATCAGGGACATCGTCGGGAACATCCCCGGCATGGACGAGGCTTCGGCAGCGTCGAAGACCTAACCGATGTCAGTCGACGTTGTCGCCGAGGAATCCGGCGAACTGAAACCGACGGGCACGGGGGTGCCCGTGCTGAGCGCGTGGTGGGTGCTGATCGGCGGCGTGATCGGCCTGCTCTCCTCGATCACGCTGACCGTGGAAAAGATCGAGCTGCTGCGTAACGCCGCGTACGTGCCGACCTGCAACATCAACCCGATCTTGTCGTGCGGCTCGGTGATGGTGACCAAACAGGCGTCGGTGCTCGGCTTCCCCAATCCACTGCTGGGCATTGCCGGATTCACCGTGGTGGTAGTCACCGGAGTGCTGGCGGTGGCGAAAGTGCCGCTGCCCCGGTGGTATTGGACCGGCCTGGAAGTCGGGCTGGCGATGGGTGCGGTGTTCGTGCACTGGCTGATTTTCCAGAGCCTGTACCGGATCGGGGCCCTCTGCCCGTACTGCATGGTGGTGTGGGCCGTCACCATCACCCTGCTGGTGGTGGTGGCATCCATCCTGCTGCGTCCGACGCTGGACGACCGCGGCCTGTTGCGGTTTCTGTTCGGATGGCGGTGGTCACTCGTCACGTTCTGGTTCACCGCCGTGTTCCTGCTGATCATGGTCCGCTTCTGGAACTACTGGTCGACGCTCATCTGAGTTAGGGGTCAAGGGTGATCTCCAAAGTGCTGGTGGCCAATCGCGGCGAGATCGCGATCCGGGCGTTCCGCGCCGCCTACGAACTCGGCGTCGGCACCGTCGCCGTCTACTCGTACGAGGACCGCAACTCATTGCACCGGCTCAAGGCCGACGAGTCCTATCAGATCGGTGAGGTCGGGCACCCGGTCCGCGCGTACCTGTCGGTGGACGAGATCGTCGAGACGGCGCGCCGCTGCGGAGCAGACGCGGTTTACCCGGGCTACGGATTCCTTTCGGAGAACCCGGATCTGGCCGCGTCGTGCGCGGCAGCCGGTATCGCTTTCGTCGGCCCGGGCGCGGAAGTGCTTGAGCTGACCGGAAATAAGTCCCGGGCCATCGCGGCCGCGCGGGAGGCTGGGCTGCCCGTGCTGGAGTCCTCGGCGCCGTCGTCGTCGGTGGACGAACTGGTGGCGGCCGCTGAAGCTATGCGGTTTCCGTTGTTCGTCAAGGCCGTTGCCGGCGGCGGCGGCCGCGGGATGCGCCGCGTCACCGACAGTGCGGCGCTGCCCGAGGCGATCGAAGCCGCCAGCCGGGAAGCCGAGTCGGCGTTCGGTGACCCAACGGTGTACCTGGAGCAGGCGGTGTTGCGTCCGCGCCACATCGAGGTGCAGATCCTGGCCGACACGCACGGCAACGTGATCCACCTCTACGAGCGCGACTGCAGCGTGCAGCGGCGCCACCAGAAGGTGATCGAGCTGGCGCCGGCGCCGAACCTGTCGCCGGAACTGCGCGACAAGATGTGCGCGGACGCCGTCGCCTTCGCCCGCCACATCGGTTACAGCTGCGCCGGCACCGTCGAATTCCTGCTCGACGAGAGCGGCGACTACGTCTTCATCGAGATGAATCCGCGGATTCAGGTGGAGCACACCGTCACCGAGGAGATCACCGATGTCGACCTGGTCTCGAGCCAGCTGCGCATCGCCTCCGGCGAGACGCTCGAAGACCTCGGCCTGACCCAGGATGCCGTGCGGCCGCACGGTGCCGCCCTGCAGTGCCGCATCACCACCGAGGATCCGGCCAACGGTTTCCGCCCGGATACCGGCCGGATCAGCGCCCTGCGCACGCCGGGTGGTGCCGGGATCCGGCTGGACGGCAGCACCAACCTGGGTGCGGAGATCAGCGCGCACTTCGACTCCATGCTGGTGAAGCTCACCTGCCGGGGCCGGGATTTCCAGACCGCGGTCAACCGGGCACGACGCGCCATGGCGGAGTTCCGGATTCGCGGGGTGTCGACGAATATTCCGTTCCTGCAAGCGGTTCTGGACGACCCGGACTTCCAGGCCGGTCGCGTCACCACATCGTTCATAGATGACCGGCCGCACCTGCTGACCGCGCGCACCTCGGCGGACCGCGGCACCAAGATCCTCAACTATCTGGCCGACGTGACCGTCAACAAACCGCACGGCACCCGCCCGTCGAAGGTGTACCCGCAGGACAAGCTGCCCTACATCGACCGCGACACCCCGCCGCCGGCCGGTTCCAAGCAACGGCTGGTCGAGCTCGGCCCGGAGGGTTTCGCCCGCTGGCTGCGGGAGTCACCGGCAGTCGGGGTGACCGACACGACGTTCCGCGACGCGCACCAGTCGCTGCTGGCGACCCGGGTGCGCACCAGCGGATTGCTCATGGTGGCACCGCATCTCGCGCGGACCACGCCACAGTTGCTGTCGGTGGAGTGCTGGGGTGGTGCGACCTACGATGTGGCGCTGCGTTTCCTGAAAGAGGACCCGTGGGAGCGGCTGGCCGCCCTGCGCGAATCGATTCCCAACATCTGCCTGCAGATGCTCTTGCGCGGCCGCAACACCGTGGGATACACGCCGTATCCGGAGATCGTCACGTCGGCGTTCATCGAAGAGGCAACCGCCACCGGCATCGACATCTTCCGCATCTTCGACGCGCTCAACAACCTCGACTCGATGCGTCCGGCCATCGACGCGGTGCGCGAAACCGGTTCCGCGATAGCCGAAGTCGCGATGTGCTACACCGGCGACCTGTCCGATCCGGGGGAGCGGCTGTACACCCTCGACTACTACCTGCGGCTGGCCGAGAGCATCGTCGAGGCCGGCGCGCATGTGCTGGCCATCAAGGACATGGCCGGTCTGCTGCGGGCACCGGCCGCCCACACCCTGGTCAGCGCTTTGCGCAGCCGGTTTGACCTGCCCGTGCACGTGCATACCCACGACACGCCCGGCGGCCAACTCGGCAGTTATGTGGCGGCGTGGCAGGCGGGGGCCGACGCGGTCGACGGGGCGGCCGCGCCGATGGCGGGCACCACCAGTCAGCCGTCGCTGAGTTCGATCGTCGCCGCGGCGGCGCACACCGACTATGACACCGGCTTGTCGCTGGAAGCGGTGTGCGCGCTGGAGCCGTACTGGGAGGCGTTGCGAAAGGTGTACGCGCCCTTCGAGTCTGGGCTTCCGGGCCCGACCGGGCGGGTCTACCACCACGAGATTCCGGGTGGCCAGTTGTCGAACCTGCGCCAGCAGGCGATCGCGCTGGGGCTTGGTGACCGGTTCGAGGAGATCGAAGAGGCGTACGCGGGGGCCGACCGGGTGCTGGGACGGCTGATCAAGGTGACGCCGTCGTCGAAGGTGGTCGGTGACCTGGCGCTGGCGCTGGTCGGTTCTGGCCTGTCCGCCGACGAATTCGCCTCCGAGCCGTCCCGTTTCGACATCCCCGACTCGGTGCTCGGTTTCCTGCGCGGCGAGCTGGGCGATCCGGTGGGTGGCTGGCCGGAGCCGCTGCGTGAGAAGGCACTGGCCGGTCGCGCGCCGGCCAAGCCGGCCCCCGAACTGACCGCCGATGACGAGAACGCGCTGTCCTCACCCGGCCCGAAACGGCAGGCGACGCTGAACCGACTGCTGTTTCCCGGCCCGACAAAGGATTTCGAGGAACACCGGGATATCTACGGCGACACTTCGCAGTTGTCGGCCAACCAGTTCTTCTACGGCCTGCGCCAAGGCGAAGAGCACCGGGTGAAGCTGGAGCGCGGCGTGGAGTTGTTGATCGGGCTCGAGGCGATCTCGGAACCCGACGAGCGCGCCATGCGGACCGTCATGTGCATCATCAACGGCCAACTGCGGCCGGTGCTGGTGCGCGACCGGAGTATCGCCAGCGCGGTGCCGGCCGCCGAGAAAGCCGACCGCGGCAACCCGAATCATGTTGCGGCGCCGTTCGGCGGGGTGGTCACCGTGAGCGTGTCCGACGGCGACGAGGTGAGCGCCGGGCAGACCATCGCCACTATCGAGGCGATGAAGATGGAAGCCCCGATCACCGCGCCGCACGACGGCACCGTGGAACGCGTCGTGCTGTCGAGCACCGCTCAGGTGGAAGGTGGAGACCTGCTGGTGGTGCTGAGCTGACGCGCCTCATCGGGGGCGTCGCCGGGGGCCGGCGGCTCACGGTTCCGCCGCGCGGGACGAGGCCGACCACCGATCGGGTGCGCGAGTCGCTGTTCAACATCCTCTCGGCGCGCCTGGACCTGACCGGCCTGGCGGTGCTCGATCTCTATGCAGGCTCCGGCGCACTGGGCCTGGAGGCACTGTCGCGCGGCGCCGCGTCGGCGGTGTTCGTGGAGTCCGACCAGCGCACCGCGGCCGTCCTGGCGCGCAACATCACCGCCGTCTGTCTGCCCGGCGCGGTGGTGCGCCGTGGCCCGGTGGCCGCCGTCCTGGCGGCGGGGGCGGCGTCACCGGTTGACCTGGTGCTGGCCGACCCGCCGTACGACACCGAAACCGCCGATGTCGACGCGGTTCTGGCCGCGTTGGGCATCCACGGCTGGGTGCGGGAGGGGACCGTCGCGGTGGTGGAGCGCGGCGTCGGCAGCGCGCCGCTGACCTGGCCGCCGGGCTGGTCGGTGTGGCCGGAGCGGGTTTACGGCGACACTCGTCTGGAGCTGGCCGAGCATGAGTGACCTGCCCTGCTAGCGTCATCTCCTATGAGCGGCGCGGTATGCCCCGGGTCCTTCGACCCCGTGACGTTGGGCCACATCGACGTCTTCGAGCGCGCCGCCGCCCAGTTCGACGAGGTAGTGGTCGCGATCCTGGTCAACCCGGCCAAGAAGGGCATGTTCGACCTCGACGAGCGGATCGCGATGATCGAGGAGTCGACGGAGCACCTGCCCAACCTGCGGGTGGAATCCGGTCAGGGGTTGGTGGTCGACTTCGTCCGGTCCGTGGGGATGAACGCGATCGTGAAGGGTCTGCGCACCGGAACCGATTTCGAGTACGAGCTGCAGATGGCGCAGATGAACAAGCATGTGGCCGGGGTGGACACGTTCTTCGTCGCGACCGCTCCGCGGTACTCGTTCGTCTCGTCGTCGCTGGCGAAAGAGGTCGCGATGCTGGGCGGCGACGTGACCGAGCTACTGCCCGAGCCGGTCAACCGCCGCATGCGGGAACGGATAGCCCAGCGTTAGGCGCCGCACTGCCAATAATTCTCGGCTCGGATCGTGGTTTCGCCGGACCAACGGTAGGCGGTCAGTTTGCCGCCTTTCGCCACGCTGAAGTCAACGCATGCGCAGTGCGCCGTCCAGTCGCGGGCGTGTTGCGGGCTGCCGTTGCGCCAGTAGTGGCCGTAGAACACCGGTACCGTCTGCGTGTAGGTGTAGGAGCGCTCTTCGGGCGAGACCTCGATGTCCGGCAAGGCGGGGTAGGGCGTGCCGTCTTCGGCCGTGAAAGTGTCTGCGATCTCGGCGATTTGGCGCACCGTGGTGGCGTTGTCGTCCCACCAGCGGATTCGCGCACTGCCGCGGAGGTGATTGTCCTTGTCCTTGAAGGGTGGCAGGTCGCGGGCCGTGAGGCTGATCTCGGGACCCTTGAGTAGCACTTCGACGGCCTCGTAGAGTTCGTGGCCTTTAGTGGAGGCGTCGACGAACTGGTGTGCGGCGTCGAAACGGTGCGAACCAAGTTGTTGCTCAACTGTTTTCATCGACTCGTCGTGCCAGCAGGCGTGTACCACGCGCAGATCGCCGAGGTCGAGCCACAGCGGGAGGGTCGCGAACCAGGCCACGTAGTGGGCCCGCTGGTCGTCGGTGAGCTGGTCGAGGAACTGCCGATGCTGGCGGGTGTTCTTGTCGCTGTGTTCCCGCAAGTGGCGCCCACTGCCGGCCGGATGCTCGGTGGCGTACCCGATCGCGTTGAATTCGTGGTTGCCCATGACGATTTGAGCGCCGCCGTCGTCGACCATGGCCTTGACGATCTGCAGGACGCGCAGTTGCTCGCTGCCGCGGTCGACCAGGTCTCCGACGAAGATCGCTTGGCGGTCCGGATGCCGGAAGACGCCGTCCCGATGTTCGTACCCGAGCTCGGTCAGCAGAGTCTGGAGAGCGGAGGCACAGCCGTGGATGTCGCCGATGATGTCGTAACCCTGCACGAACCGATTCTCGCACTGGGCACCGGTACCGTCGTCACCATGACCCCGACCGATGAAGCCCAATCCGTTGTAGGCAGGTTCGTCACCGCGGTCGCTGAGGAACGCATTGACGATGCCCGTCAACTGCTGCACCCCGAACTGGTGGTCTACGAGGCTGGCGGTTTGCCTCACAGCGGCGAATATTACGGTCCGCAAGGGTTTTTCGACGCGATGGCGAAGATGAACGAGCTGTGGGACGTGAATCTGACCCGGTTGGTTCAGACGTTGGCGGACGACAACACCGTTGCGGTGCGTTTTTGCCTGCGGTTCACGGCGCGGGCAACCGCCAAGAGCGTCGAAGTGGGCATGGTCGAGGTGTATACGATCCGAGACGAGTTGATCGCCGAACTGGACGTTTTCTGCAAGGACCCGTCGTCGGTCGCGGCGTTGCTCGAGGTATAGCGCGCCGGTCACCGGTTGCGTTACCGTCCTGCGCAGAGTTGCTTGACGGGATCGAGGACTGCCATGTCAGGAACCGTGCTGATTACCGGTGCTTTCGGTCTGGTGGGGACCGAGACGGTCAGACGATTCGCGGCCGACGGGTGGCAGGTGGTCGCCACGGCGCATCGCAAAGCGTACGACGAGTTGCCGCCGCGCGTGCAGACCCGCTGGACGGATCTGACCGACCCCGCGCAGGTGCGGTCGGTGGTTTCCGAGGTGTCGCCGGACGTGATAGTCCATCTGGCGGCTGTGATCCCGCCGCTGGTGTATCGCGATGCCGCCTTCGCCCGCACATTGAACGTCGGCGCCACCGCGTCATTGGTTCATGCGGCGTCGGATCAGCCGAACTCGCCACGCTTTCTACACGCCTCCAGTACGGCGATATACGGCTCGCGAAATCCCTACCGTCATCCCGAGTTGATCACGTTGGACACTCCGATTCGGCCGTGCGAACTCTATGGCGGCCACAAACTCGAAGCCGAGCAACACGTTCGGTCTTCGAATCTGGATTGGGTGGTGCTGCGGCTCGGCGGCGTGTTCAGTGTCGACCCGCGTGCCATGCCCGTCTCGCTCGACATGGCGTACTTCGGCAGCGCCCTCCCGTGGGATGGCCGGGTGCATGCCGTCGATACCCGGGATGTGGCAGTGGCTTTCGCGACGGCCGCCCACAGCGACGTTGTCGGCCAGACCTTCCTGATCGGCGGTGACGAATCGCACCTGTTGCGTCAGGGTGAGATCGCACCGGCGATGGCGGCCGCCCAGGGCATGAAGGGTGTAGTGCCGCAGGGGCGGCCCGGCGACCCCAACAACGACGACGGCTGGTATCCCAACGCCGATTGGATGGATGTGGCGGAAGCGCAGCGGGTGCTGAAATTCCAGCACCATTCGTGGCCCGACATGCTGGCTGAGATGCGGGCCCAGGCCGGCTGGAAGCGGTATCCGCGACGAGTCATCGTCCCGTTGGCGCGCCAGGTCATCAAACGGCAAGCGGCGTATCGTAAATCGCCCGGTCAGTACGCCGATCCGTGGTCGGCCCTGGGGGCGCGATTCGGCAGTACGGCGGTGGACACCGCCAGGGCCTAGAACACTATGGTCTGGTTATTGTGCACGATGACGCGGTCCTGGCAGTGCCACAACACCGCACGCGACAGCACCGCGCGTTCCACGTCGGCCCCGACGCGCACCAGGTCTTCGACGGTGTCGGTGTGACTGACCCGCACCACGTCCTGTTCGATGATCGGCCCCTCGTCGAGAACCTCGGTGACGTAGTGCGCGGTGGCACCGACGAGTTTGACGCCCCGCTCCCGGGCCCGCTTGTAGGGCGCCGCCCCGATGAAGGCGGGCAGGAACGAGTGGTGGATGTTGATCAGCGGACACCCGACGCCCGACAGAAACTCCGGAGTGAGGATCTGCATGTAGCGGGCGAGCACCACCAGATCCACGTTGCCGCTGAGTAATTGAAGCTGCCGCTGCTCCGCCTCGGCGCGCGTGTCACGGGTGGCGGGAATATGGAAGAACGGCACCCCGAACGGACGGACCTGCTCAGCCAGGTCGGGGTGATTCGCGATCACCATGGAGATGGACATCTGCAGTTCGCCACGGCGGTTGCGCCACAACAGGTCCAGTAGGCAGTGGTCGTCCTTGGAGGCCATGATGGCCACCCGTTTGGGCTTGGCGGCCTCGGTGAACCGGTAGTCGATTCCGAACCTTTCGGCTACGGCAGCGGCGAACTCGCGTTCCAAGCCGTCGATGGCAGCGGTCAGGCCCGGCAGGTGAAAGATCGCCCGCTGCAGGAATGTTCCGCCCTCCGGCGCCGTCGAATGCTGGTCCAGCGAGATGATGTTGGCCCCGGCCTGCGTGAGGAAAGTGCTTACCGCGGCAATGATTCCCGGTCGGTCGCTGCAGCGCAGCAACAACCGTCCAATGTCGGCGGGCTCGTTCGGTTTTGACACCCAGGTCCCTTTCGCCGTGAATTTCCGCAGGCCACGATACCGCTGCGGGTGGGTATCTCGGCAGCTATGGATCGTCTTCGTCATCGTCGGGTGCGAAGAGTTTTTCCGGGTGGTGGAATGTGTTGATTCGCGGTTGGCCGTGGTCCAAGTGGGCGGGCGGGAGCCATTCGGTGTCGCTGTTGGCGTTTTTGCGGGTGGTCCAGCCTTTTTCGGCGAGGCGGTTATCAATGCCGCAGGCCAGGGTGAGGTCGTGGATGTCGGTGACATAGGTGTTTGTCCAGCCGCTGGCATGGTGCAC
>NZ_LKTM01000379.1 GCF_001417955.2 Mycobacterium gordonae
TGCCGCCCACCGCGTGACACAGGCTGGGAAACAACAGCGCAGACCCGGGGGTGGTGACGTGGGTGTCCCCGCCCGGGCTAATCAGGATCAGGGTGCCGTCGGCGAGTTGTTTCTCGGTCCAGCCCCAGAAGGTTTTCATCAAATGATGGGTGCGGCAGTAACACTTCATGTTAGTGACAAGTCGTTAATCTATCCCATGTGGCCGGCGGTCGGATCGAGTCCTGGCACCGGGTCAAAGTCTGCCTCAGGGCACGGCAGTGGTGTGGCTATTGCGACACAGAGCCCTACGGGGCGATCGCCTCGACCAGCATGGTCGGCCCGTAGTGGCGGATTCGTCCGGGGACGAGTCCGGCGTCGCGCATCAGGGCATGTACCTGCTGCGGGGAGCGTTCCCGGCCACCTTGACAGGACACGAGCATGAGCACGTCGATCGTCGCTGACAGTGTGTTCAGTTGGCCTGGTTCGTGGTGCATATCGATCGTGACCAGCTTCGATCCGGACGGCATAGTGGTGCGGATCCGCGTGAGGATATCGCGGCAGGCATCATCGTCCCAGTCGTGCAGGATCCATTTCATCGTGTAGACGTCAGCACTAGCGTCGAGCTGGCCGAACAGGTCACCGACGCGGCGCTCGATGCGGTCGGCCACACCCCGCTCGCGCAGAAATCCGTCTGCTTGTTCGATGACCTCGCGTGAATCGACCAGGATGCCACGAGCGTGAGGGCGATGTTCGAGGATGGCCGCAAGCACGTGACCGACCCCTCCGGCGACATCGCAGATGACTCCACGGCGTGGCCATGGGTAGGTGCGCACGATGCCGGCCAGGTCGAACTCGGACAGTTGGCGCATTGCTTCTGCGAATGTGGCTCTCATGTCTGGGCGATCGTCGAGGTACTCCCATAGTGACTGGCCGAATGCCCGTTGATATCCCGAGGTTTGGGCTCCCTCGCGCAGCTGCGCGCCGAGGGGTACGTATATGGCTGCGGTGTCGGGGTGGGCGTAGTAGGCAACCCAGGAGGCCAGCGATTTGGGGTGGTCGCGGCGCAGTGGCGCACCAACCTTTGTAAGGCGCGCACGGCCGTGACGATCCAGTCGGATGAGCCGCGATGCGCTCGCGGCGTTGACGATTCTGACTGTCACGTCTGGGTCGAGTCCTAGTTGGTGTGCCAATTCGACCGGATCGTGTGCACTCTTACCGAGGGCATCGGCGAGCCCCGACGAGACAAGCGCGCCAGCGATTTTCAGCTTCTGCAGTCCGAACGTGACATCGAAGAACAGCACGAATTCTCCGGGCACTGGGATATCCGCGAGATCGAGCACCCGGCGACGGGCGCCGAGTACGGCGCGCGCCGTCCACAGCGGCAATCGAAAGACGGGAACGCGCATCGACGAAACTTATCGCCGGTCGCTGAGATGGCCAGGGAGGTCAAGGCGGGCGCCGCTGGAGGCTTGGGGCTGGTCGGGGCCGACGCGGCGGCGCGGGTGAACCCGTAGCTGGAAGTCGGCGGGTTTCAGCGTCAGGGTTTCCGCGATCGTGAGATGATAGCCGGGCTTGGGTTCTAGGTCGAATTGGTGCAGGATCGCGGCCAGTGTCAACACGATCTCGTGCAGTGCGAATTGGCGGCCGATACATGCGCGGGGGCCGGTGCCGAAGGGTTTGTAGGTGTGGGGGGGAGCTTGCGCAGGTTTTCGGGCAGGAACCGGTCGGGGTTAAATGCGTCGGCGTCTGGGCCCCAGACCGGTGAGCGGTGAGCGGCCAACAGGACGACCGCCACCCAATCCCCTTGCCGGAAACGGTATTTGCCGTCGCCGAGCGTCGTGTCACATCGGGCCTGACGGTAGTAACCAGGGACTACGGGCCACAGCCGCAGGGTTTCATCGACGACGCGACGCAGGTATCGCAGCTTGGCGATGTCCTCGAATTCGATGTTAGGAAAGTCGGTGCCGGGCCAGCGATGGTCGACCTCGGCTCGGGCTTCGGCGGCGACGTCGGGGCGGGTGGACAAGTAGTGCAAAGCGAATGAGATCGTGTTGGCCGAGCTTTCAGTCCCAGCAACCATCAACGTGAGGATCTGGTTGATGACGTTCTCGAAGTCGAGCCGCTCACCGGTGTCGGGATCGGCGCTGTGGAGCATGACCTCAAGCATGTCATGGCGCCGATCTGCCGCGGGGCTGTCACGGCGCGCTGCAACGACATCGGCGACCAGTTGGCGGATAAATTCCTGGTCGGCCACATGCTGTTGATAGCGCCTTTTCCCGAAGAGTTGAGTCCAAAACGGTATCGGGTCGACGCGCATCGCGCGCCGAACGTAGCCCAGCTCACTGGTGATGGCGGCGCTGAACGCGTTCTCGCGGGGATCATTGAGTGTGCCAAAGGGGTAGCCCAACCCGGCTCGCCCGAGGATTTCGACGGTGAGCCGGTTGGCTTGGTCAGGGATATCGATCCAGGGTTGTTCTGTGCTGCGGGGGTGCCATGCCTCGATGAGTTCACGCACTGTGGCCGTCATGCGATCGTGGTAATTCTTCATGGCGGTTTTGGTAAACGCCGGCATCAAGATGTTGTGGGCTTTGCGCCAGTTGGGTTCATCGTTGTAGGCGGTAAACAGGCCGTCCCCTAGGGTGAGCCGCATTTTGTCGACAAGCGGTCCGACGTGCCTCTGCCACCGAGTTTCGTCGTTCACCTCGTCAATCAACCCGGCATCGGCGACCGCGATGGCCGACAAAGCGAAGATGCGTTGCTCGAAGATTCCGGCACTGGACTTGCGTAGTTTGTCGGCTGTGCCCAGCACCGGGCTGGCGAAGTCGATGGTGAACAGATCCCCGAGCAGGGGCAGCCGGAAGCGGGAGTGCGGGATCAGTGTCGCGGAAGACGAGGTCATATGGGCAGGTTCGCTTTCGTGTTGGGGGCAGAGTCCACGACGTGTTCAGTAGCTGCGCAGGCGGCGGGCCACCATGTCGCTAGCGCTACCAGTTCGGCTGCTTCCTGGTGAAGGGTTGAGGCTTGGGACGCGACGACCAGTGCTGAGTCGATGGGTTCCGGCGTGCCGCCGGCGGCTTTGGTAGCCACGGCGCGAGCCAGGCGCAGGGCTGCCGTAGCCGCGTCGCGCTCACGCGCCGGCACCGCGTGGGGTTTGGGGAGAAAGCGGTTCAGTTCCCGGTCGGGTATTTCGCGGAAATACGGACGCAGTCCCAACATGGCATCACGGATCTCGACCACGGTGTGGTGGAGGTGCAGCACCGTTTTCCGGCGGCCTGGCTCGTCATCGTCAGCGTTGAAGACACATTCTGGGACAACGGTTCTCAGGGCCCGCCGCAGCGGCTGCAATTTGGCCCAGCTCCGGCTGACGGGATCCAATCCGAGTGATCGACGTAGCTTAACTGCAAGCGGGACAGCGGCAGTCATAAATACACTTAAGATCATGAAGAAAAGACCGGACGCGTGGTACTGCTGTCTAAAGTCGGCAGTATGCGTCCAGCCGAGTTGGTCCGAAATCTGCAGGGCGGCTTCTTGCACCACATTCCCCACGCCCGCCAGACCCATTGCCAGTGTGCTGACCGCAATCAAGCGTTCCCGCCGCCGGCTAGCGATACGGAGCTCGCGCAGCGAATGCCAAACCACGCGCGCCCCCACGACCACCAATGTGCCCGTCACGCACGTCAAGGTCGTCACGGAGTCCCATCCAGTCGTGAACTCAAGCGATTCTGCGGCGTACCGCGCGCGCGTACCAAAGATGAATAATCCGACAACAAGCAGCACGGCCCCCAGTCGATAATACTTGTGTTTGCTGCGGGTCTCGGCTTCCGATATCCCAGACCACAACATGGTGAACCCGATGAATTCGGTGTAGCTGTAACTCATTACAGCGGTTCCCAATTGCCACGTGCCAGGCATCGTCATCAAGGCCGTTCGGACGAGTATGTTCTGCACCAGATGCTCTCGCAGCAACTGAGCTAACAGCATGAACACCAATGTGCTGTTGAAGTACCTGTCGTAGAGGTTGTTGTTGCACCATCGATAGCGCCCGGCCAGTATCAGCGTCATGAACGCGATCAAAGGCCAGGCGATGATGCCGGGCACGGTCGACGAGCTCACGGGCGGAAAAACACGCTGCTCATCATCGAATTTTGCGCTCCACCTTCCGCGGACGCGAGCATCACCATCGACGCGAACATCTCGGCATCACGTTCACGGTCGTCGTCGAAACTAATGCGGCCCAGTATCACCCCTGTGCTGGGGTCCAAACCCGCCAGAGCGGTCGCGTAAATCATTTTAGAGTGGTAATCATCGCTCGACACCCCGCGCGGGCCACCGTCGTGCTCCAGCACCATGTGCCCGATTTCGTGGCACACGATCTGGTCAATGTGGTATTCCGAGGTGCCCGCTTCGTGGATGATGATGTCATCGTTGTCGCGCTTCATCCATAGTCCGCACGGACTGAACGCGAGCTGGTCTACCGTGGAGACCACGCGAATCGGCCGGCCGCGCAGGCGGGCAACACCATCGATGAAGGCGGTGCGATCCCAGGGTACTGGGATGGGCAGAGTACGCACCAGCGCAAACATGTCAGCATTAGGCGTCATCGAGACCAGGCCCTCCTCCCGGAGGCATGGCGGGCAGGTCTTGAAGTTTGCGAACCTCATCGACCATCGCCGCCAAACTTCTGATGGCTTCGGGAGTCAGTCCAGACGTGCGCATGGCCAAATCCCTTACGCCGCTGTCACGCAAAGCATGCACCAAAGCCAGCTGCGCCTCGACTTTCTCATCGGTGCCGCGATCAATCAGATAGGAAGCCGGCACACCGAAAAAGTCTGCGATAGCCCGTAGATGTTGCACTGTCGGGTTGTTCTTGATGCCGCTCCTGAGTTGCCATAGGTAGGCGGCGCTGATTGATACTCCGGTCGCCTTCGTAATGGCCGCTGCTGCGGCGGCGTTCGATAGCTGCGGGTCGGAGGGTTTGCGCATAATCTCGAACAGCTTGTTTAGCTTGACCGCTAGATCCGACCCACTTTCAGCACCGCCACCGGGTTGCACGTCGTCTGGTGCACTGCCGCGATCCAACCGACTCTCATTTCATCCGGGACGCCATCCTCGTATACTGACGTTACCAGTTGCCCATCATTGAATCCACGGGTGTGTATGGCCGCTCCCGTCCTGTGGTTTGCGGGTGTCCTGGCGAGCGAACGCTTGCTCGGAGTGCCCTGCGGCCCGCGACAACCATCCTGCTGAGGGATGTCATTAACCAGGCTGATCACGACAGCCACCGCCGCATTGGAGAGAGCCCGTGCACACCATGGTTGGGCCGACACCGCGATAACGGAGATCTGATTCTTACGATTCTGCCTTCGCGGCACACCCCGCGCTCGGTCCAGACTCCAATCACGCCGGTCATGGGTGCGCTGTGCGTGGCCGATCCTCGATGCCCTTGAAGCAACGCCTAACGACCTAGCCCGGCATCTTTGCCAGCACACGTTGCAGTACCTAACATATACTGTTATAAACGTACCCGTGCATGGCAACACTCATCGACACGTCTCGCCCGAGCACCGCGCGGTAGGCGATATGCACGTTCGCCGAGGTGGGCGCTCATGTTGAACGCGCCCACGCGCAGCGATGTCTCAGTCGATTTTAAAATCCTTGCCCGCATCAGTCCGGGCGCCAATATCGGCGCTTCGCTTGAAATGCAAGAGCGCTCGGTGGGGCGGGTCCAACGGACGAACATTCTCGCCCATCGCCTAGTGCTATCAGCCGTGGGAGTCGCCGACTAAATCTCATCGGAAGTTCCGACACACCAAAACCCGCCATACAGGAAGGGCAGGGATTTGCATACTGCACTGATAACCGGAGCTACAGGTTTTCTGGGCGCACACTTCGTACTCAACTTTGTGGGCAAGGAAGTATCGAGCGCGTATGTGCTAGTGCGGGGACTATCCGATGCGGAGCGCGCGGACAAACTGCGAAGCGCCCTCGTCAGAGCGGATGAATCTTACCTCATTCGACACGACCTCGATGACATCTTCGATCGAATAACGATCATCCGTGGTGACATTAGCAACCCCATGCTCGGCATAAACGATGAAGACCTGCAAATAATTAAGAACGGCAAACCACTCCAGATCTGGCACTTCGCAGCTTCCCTAAATTATGAAGATAGACGACAACACGATATTGAGCTTGCAAATGTCGAGGGCAGCAAAAATGTACTAGAATTAGCAAAGATATTAGGCGCGGCCAAGCTTTACCATTGCTCAACGGCCTACACATGCGGAACGGAACAGGGAACAATACATCCCGAGCCGCACGATCCTCTTGGGCCATTTAATAACCATTACGAGAGAACAAAATGTGAGGCCGAAGCATATCTCAGAATAGAAGCCGAATCCAAGGCCCCCCACGAGCATGGCCATTCGAATCCAAAAATAGTTGTAATAAGACCCTCGGTCGTAATTGGAAACTCCCAAACCATGCGTCCTGGCGGCGCGTCTTCCGGTTTATATGGATTCCTTCGCGAGTTCCATAATATAAGAACAATGTTATCCAATAAGGAAAATAGCGTCCGAATGTGGGTATCCGGCACCGCTACTGTCAACCTTATACCCGTGGATGAACTGATGCGCCAATTACGCGTGATCATCAACACAGATCCCAGCACGGAAGATTACACAATAGCCCACTTGGTGAGCTCAGGTGGCCCCACCAATGGTGAAATATTCGATATCGTACGGAACAAGCTCGGTGCGTGGTCCTGGCAAATCAGTGACCACCCACTAGCTGATATGAATGGGCTGGAGAAGCTACTCGATCAGCGGACTGAATTCTACAGAAGCTACTTCCGTTCAGACCGTAATTTTGTTCCCTCGGTCGCTGCATCCTCCCGAATAACAACGTCAGAATTCGCGAAATATGTGGACGAGGCGCTCAAAACACTAGATGGGAGAGATATTGGAACGATCTTTACGCATACTCGTGAGAAGGCCTCCGACGGCAGTGTGCTGAACGTATACTCCTCCGCAAGGCAAAAGACGCGCACTGCGATATTACTATGCAACGCCGTAGGTATGCCGATCGAGTTCCTTGCGCCTTTGGCCGAAAAGCTTTCCAAGCTATCGCCAGTAATCACATGGGAGTCTCGCGCCTTACCGAGCGGAGGTAATGAGGCGCGCAGCATTCAGACCGACCTGGACCGCCAAATACAGGACGGAATCGAGATACTTTCGTCGACGGGTGCAGAAGCAGCGATAATAATAGGGTGGTGCACGGGGGCGAGAATAGCGTTAGAGGTCGCATCGAGGTGGCATGGCGAGCTAACGGGCTTGGCACTCCTTAATGGCGGATATAATTTCGAGAACTGCAAGCAGACGGCATTTGAGGCCAACATGGCCAATTCAATGCCGCGCATCGCGGCCGATCCCAAATATGCCGAAATGTTCTTTAAGGGTATTTTCGCTCGCGAGGGTGCGGCGAGTAGGTCCAGCGCAGCCGCGTCGAAGTTGCTCGCGTCTGCATCAGCCCAGGACATCTACCTCGCCAGCTTGCCCTTCCAATCAGCCGAAAACCTCTTCACATATGCACGGCTGCTATCAGGGTTCTTTGACGGTGGTCCCCGGATAAACACCGCGTACGCGTCGAAGACCCTTGTGTTGACGTGTAATGAAGACCTCACGGTAAGTCCCGAATCATCGCACTTAGTGGCAGAGATGATGCCTGGCTGCCAATTTCATATGGTGAACGGTGGCGATCACTTTTCGCTGTATTGGGACAAAATCTACATCGATTACGCTGAAAAATTTGTGGCGCGGGCCCTCGTGCAGAGCGAAGTTATCGCCGAGGCTGCCAGCTTGGGGAGGAGCTCATGAAGCTGACATTAAATTTGAGTCTGATGCGTCTCCAAAAAAAGCCACGGTGTAATTGCCGGCAACGTAGGGTTTCCTTCGGCCGATGAGCGGCTTAGTCGGATCATTTCAACACAATCGCATCGTCGATCCGGAAGAAATACGGTCGATGCTGAGTCAGATGCCTACGCGGTGTGACGGTACGGGCATTTGGCAGTGGCGCGCTGAATCGGGTGACGTCGCATTCGGAGCATGCCCTAAGTTAGCAGGAACGCGAGCGGATGGCCCAGCGGATAGAGTGACGGCGGCCTTTTGTGGCCAGCTGACCAATTTGCGCGATTTAATCGGGCAGCTGGCCGCCCGCGGCGAACTTTTGGCGCCAAACTCTTCTCCCGCTACGGTGCTGCGAATCGGATATACCGTATGGGGCGAGGGTATCGCTGAACGATTCGAAGGTGAATATGCATTTGCCTTATGGGATAGCACATGCAAGGAACTCGTTCTGGGTCGCGATCGGATGGGTGTAAAGCCCCTATACTACTACCTTTCGTCACTGGGGATGTTATTCGCGTCTACGCCAGGTCCGATTCTGACTCACCCCGACTGTAGTCGACGAGTGTCCCTCGAAGTACTCCCCATCATTTTGCAACCGCGTTTGGCTCTGCGCGGAGAAACACCCATCAGTGGGCTACACGAGTTAAGGCCAGGCCACTTACTGCGCGCGAGTAATTCGGGAGTGCGTGAACAGCAGTATTGGACGCTACCGAATGAGCACCACGATGATAATTTCGACACGTCCGTATATCGCGTGCGCGAGCTACTAGAAAACGCCGTGCGAGATCGCTGCGTCGGTGCTGACTCTGCGATGTTGTCTGGCGGATTAGACTCGACCGCGGTCGCTGGTTTGGTCCAAGCTGAACGCAGAGCAAAGGGCCTAGAATCTCTTTCTACTTTTTGCATTTCTTTTGATAGCGACCGGACGCATTTTGTCCAGTCAGAGCTGCGGCCTGACTTAGATGCTCCCTTCGCCGCGAAAGCGGCGGAAAGCTTGGGGACAGCACATATTCCTCTGACTATCACGGCCAACGAACTCCGCGATGCATTACCCGACATTCGGCGTGCACGAGCCATGCCAGCGTGGGGACAGTTCGACGCGTCGATGTTTGTGTTATTTCGCGCCATGCGTAAGCTATCGCGCGTCGGCCTAACGGGAGAAACGGCAGACGAATTGTTCGGTGGATACCCATATTTGTTTGACGAGACGCTCATAAATCGCAATACTTTCCCATGGCTGGGCGACAGTGAGAAACTATCGGATTTTCTATCGCCGGATGCGATGGAGCGAGCACGTCCTGATCGTGCAGAGCAAGAAAGGTACGACGAGATTATTTCGCGTACCCCACGAATGCCAAATGAAGACAAGAAAGAGTCGCGAATAAGGGAAATTCTGTTCCTTGGAATGGCTGGTCCGTTATCAGTGGTAATCGATCGTAAGGAGCGTATGAGCTCGGCCGCCGGGTTCGATGTCCGGATGCCCTATTGCGATCACAAGTTAGTTGAATATGTATGGAGTACGCCGTGGGCATTCAAATCAAAAGGCGGCGTCAAGGGATTGTTGAAGGCCGCTGTATCAGATATTGTGCCTCGTATTGCACTGGAACGGAAGAAGAGTGCGTATCCCCAT
This sequence comes from Mycobacterium gordonae, assembly GCF_001417955.2. Taxonomy (GTDB): domain Bacteria; phylum Actinomycetota; class Actinomycetes; order Mycobacteriales; family Mycobacteriaceae; genus Mycobacterium; species Mycobacterium gordonae_B. The sequence goes on from NZ_LKTM01000379.1 coordinate 9,514, forward strand.
ATTCGGTGCCCTGAATACGATGCCCAGCTCATAGCGGATGCGAGAGACATCGTTAATGACACGACCTCTGTGGTTGGACAGTTGTTCGACCGGAGTCGTTTTGGTGATTTCTTGAAGCGGGTCGAGTCTGATCAAGTCGGGACAAAGTTACCTGGCGGCGCAAGCGCGGCGGGTCTTTTGACCCAAGTTGTTGAGTTTGACCGATGGCTGCGTGACTACACCATTGTTCTCGACTGAATTGAAGCCGATTTGGAGATGCTATGCAACTATATCCACTTACACCGCTTATAGGCACAGAGGTGCGAGGGATCGACGTCAACCAACCGATCGACGCTCACATCTTCGACCAGATTTATGAGGCCTGGATCGACTCGACCGTGTTGTTGATTAGAGGGCAGTCCATGACGCCTCGCCAGCAGGTTGAATTCACCGCACGCTTCGGTGAGGTCTTCTCCTACACGCGGTCCCAATTTAACCATCCAGATCAGCCCGAGATTTTGATCTTGTCGAACCTGACCCGCAATAAAAAGCCTATCGGCTCAGCCTACAGCGGCAGGGTGTGGCATACCGATGGTCATTACTTAGAGCGCCCTCCGGCCGCGTCGATGTTGCACGCCATCGAAATCCCGCCAGTAGGCGGAGATACGTTCTTTGCCAACATGTTTGCCGCGTATGCCGACCTACCTAACGAGGTTAAGGAGAAAGTCGAATCGCTGCAAGTGATGATCAGCCGGGTGGATTCGCGCCCGTATAACTACCCGGATCGTCCCTCACCCACCCGCGAAGAAAGGGCATCATGGCCCGACATCGCTCAACCGGTGGTGCGGACCCACGAGGAAAACCAGCGAAAAGCGCTATACGTCGGTGGAAATGTGCCTTGGCGGATACGGGGAATGGCCCCAACTGAGGCGGCGCCCCTGGTGACCTTCCTGCAAGAGTTTGCCGTCCAACCGCAGTACACATATCGACATGTGTGGCAAGCCGGAGACATCGTCTTGTGGGACAACCGCAGTGCGATGCACCGCGCCACTTACTACGACGATAAAAACTACCGCCGGTTACTGCATCGCACTACCGTGTCGACGACCAGGGCAGGCGCGACATGAAAAAGGCCTGGGATTACATCGTAGTTGGCTCTGGTGCCGCGGGATGTATTGTCGCGGAGCAGCTCTCCCGTGATCCCTCACGACGAGTACTGCTTCTGGAAGCTGGCGCCAGACGCCGCACGCCACTATTGGATATACCCGCCGCGGAAACATTGCTATTGGGCAACTCCCATTTTGACTGGTGCTTCCAGACCCAGCCCGATCCAACCCTGGGTGGTCGACGACTATCGATTCCTCGTGGGCGAGTTGTCGGCGGTTCCGCAGCCATCAACGGCATGATCTACGTGCGAGGACAGGCCGCCGACTTTGAGGACTGGGTGTCTCTCGGGTGTCAGGGTTGGGGTTGGTCCGACGTAATGCCGTTCTACCAACGCCTAGAATCCAGTGCAATCGCAGGTCCTACTCGTGGGTCCTCTGGGCGTATCCATGTGGGCCGACCGCGCACCCGACATCAGTTGGCGGACGCGTTCATTCATGCCGGCGTATCGCTGGGATATTCGCTGAATTCTGATTACAACTCAGACGGCCAAGAGGGATTCGGCTACTACCAAGTCAATCACCGCCGTGGACGGCGTTCGGCACCGTCGAATACCTATCTGATCGAGGCAATGCGGCGTGACAATCTCACTCTGCTAACCGGAGCATTAGTAGACAGCGTTGTGCTAGCGGACGGTGCAGCACGCGGCATCCGCTGTCGTCTGGGTAATCGGATCGAAACGATAGATTGTGAAGGCGAAGTGGTGCTCAGCGCGGGGGCCATCCAGTCACCTCGGATTCTCGAACTCTCAGGAATCGGGTCTCCAGATCTATTGCGCAACGCCGGCATTACCGTGCGCCATGAGCTTCCCGGGGTAGGAGAAAATCTTCAGGATCATTATGCAGTCAGAATGCGTTGGCGCGTAAAGAATCCCGTGACTTTCAACGATGATGCTCACGGAGTCCGTCTGGCTAGGGAGATCATCAAGTACCTCACCCAGCGCCGTGGAATGCTTAGCGTTCCAATTGCGTTGGCGCACGCCTTCATCGGTATCGATGACAAGTCACGACCAGACGTCCAATATCACTTCTCGCCGGCGAGTTACGGTGCTGCGCGGACGCGGCGCCTCGACCATCAGCCCGGCATGACAATTGGTGCTTATCCACTTCGGCCAAAAGCAAGGGGGTCAGTTCACGTGGCATCAGCCGATCCTCGGCAAGCCCCCATCATTCACACCCGTTTTTTGCAGTCGCAGAACGACCTCCGCCTCCTCATCGAATCCATGAAGGTCGCACGTGCTCTGATCGCTGACAATGCGTTCGATGAATTCCGCGGCTTGGAAACCCAACCAGGAGAAAGCCTGCGGACGGACGATGACCTGGCTCGTTACGCCCGCGAACAGGGCGACACCTCTTACCATCCCGTGGGGACCTGCAAGATGGGCGTCGACCCATTTGCAGTGGTGGATACCCGCCTCTGTGTGCGCGGTCTTCAGAGGCTTCGCGTCATTGACGCGTCAGTGATGCCCGTCATCGTATCGGGCAATACGAATGCCGCGTCGATGATGATCGGCGAAAAGGGAGCGGATCTCGTCGCCAGCTCGCGGCCATCCTCCGAAACTCGATTAGGCGCTGAAGAATGAACGAAGAATTAGCGAGGCAACGATGAGAGAAAGCGTCATTGATCGATTCGATCACATTGCCAACCGGCAGCAAGCAGGGCGTTATCAACGGTATATTGATCCGTTCTGGCCGCCGCACGATACCTACAGCGTATGCAGGTTGGACATCAGCAAAGAACGGCCAGATGTCGCAGAGCCATGGACCGAGCACATCGGAGTTCTTACGGATGCCATCGCCTATGAACTTGCGCAAGTCAAGCGCTGGCAAAAGCGACCGGGACGGCGGTTAATCGCACCAGATGCCGTGGCCAAAGTCATGCGGGATATGGCGAAATGCTTAAAGGACGACGACCGCACGGCCCTGGAACTACGTGCATCTGCGATCGCTCAGGGGTATACGCCCGAGATCCTCCAGCAACTGACAAACCTTTCCGAGGACATCGTTGTTGTCGCGGGTCAATTGTCGACATGGTTCGGCAAAGAAGTCCGCGGCCTACCAAGCGCTTTCGGGGCTCGCGTCGACGCGGTCCTACAAGGCGCAGTCCAACGCGTCGCCAAGCAGCACAACGCGGTGGACACATATCTTCGATCGATGCATCCAGCCTTAAGGCAAGGCGTTGCGCCCGTCTTTGCGGCCACGAGAATCTTTTACTGCGCCGGTGAGGCGAACAACTACCCAAAGCACATCGCGTATTTTCTGCCCGAAGACGAGGGAGTCAAGCATTCGACGTACAAGAAAACTTATTACTTCGCCAATACTCATAACGCCCTGATTTCAGGCGCATCTGCACCGCTTGCCAAAGCTCACCTTGATCTCGGCCGGCCATTCGACTCCGCTGATGCGCAGTTTAAGTTGATCCCTACTCTAGGAGTGCTTGCCCACGAACACGGCCACTTTGTACACAGAGCGGAAACCGATTACGAAGCCATCAACCAAGTTGATCGATGGTGCTCGGTCGCGATGCAGGAAATCGCTGCCGACGTGTTCGGCACATTGATCTTGTCGGATGTTTGGGCGTCGACTATGGATGTCGACCCCGACGACGTCATCGTCTACCACTTGGCTGAATGTCTGCGCTATGTCGGCCGCGGTCTGGGAATATACCCAGACAGCGACGGCATGGGACTACAACTTGAATATCTTCTCCGACTAGGGGCCCTCGAACTGCACGCGGGCGTGCTGCGCGGCAACCCAGGAACAGTCCGGACAGGTTTGCGTTCGTTGGCCCGCGTACTCGCCGATCACCTATTGGGCGGAAACGGACTGACCGCTATTGATTTTTTCGCAACTTATGGTCCGCCGGGGCTGCAGAAGCTTCTCCCGTTGGTGCACAAACTTGCAGCGAAGCCGATTGTGCAGATTCACTACGGCCAAGAGTGGCTCAACGCTACTGCGCCAGGACCCGTATAAGGATGGTTGTCATGAATGTTCAAACGGAACGCGATTATTATACGGCGGATCGGAACACCGGTGGCCAGAAACGTAATAGCATTTATCAGATTTGGGAGCAAGGCGGAGCTTTGGGCGACTCTGTCACTCCATCTACGTTCGTACCTGAATACCGCTCGCACATAAGGTCCAAGATCGCTTCGCTGTTGAACGTCGACTCGAGAATTATCTCCCTTGGCTGCGGAAACGCCTTCATTGAAAGCGATCTTGTGCAAGCGGGTTACCAAGTTGATGCGATCGACTGTCAGCCTGAGGCGGTGAGCATTGCCAGTCAGAAGGGTGTCCATGCCCGATGCGCGGACTTCATGGAATTGTCCGCAGCATCGCTACAACAGTACGACTTCGTATACGCGGACGGCTTTTTCGGTCACCTCTGCGAGACCGACGCAGGGATCAGCAATGCTCTGAGCCTGCTTCACCGCGCGATTGCGGCGAGAACTTGTGTCTTGATATCCAATGATGCTCCGCGAGGGGCAGGATTCAGCCTTAACGGGCGCAACGGCGTGGCTTCAACTTTCGAAGCCCACCCGCAAGTTCCTGGTTTCTGGTATTTGTCACGTGAGTACCTCTCGTCTGCCCTTGCGGAGGAGGGTTTCTCTGTACTTGAGTGCTATTACTTCCCGTACAGCCGTCCCATTAGCGGACAGCGCAACCGAACCATCGGCCTGGCGGTCGCGCGATGAACATTGGTTCGGTGAGAGGTATTTGGTAGATGCCGATATCAAAGACCTTCGCCGAGCGTCTCATGCCGCGACTGCCCGACCTCTTAAACCAATTTCCCACACCCTTTCACGTATACGATGGAGAGGGAATTGTAGCTAGCCATCGGCGGTTAACAGCAGCGTTTGAAGGTATACGTTTTCAGCAGCATTTTGCTGTGAAAGCACTGCCGAACCCGACTATTCTCGATATGTTGTTAGCGGAAGGTAGTGGCCTTGACTGTGCATCACCGATCGAGCTGCGCCTCGCACGAGACTGCCAAGCTGCGGGCGATAAGGTTGTTTACACCGCGAACAACACCACGCCTGCAGAAATTAGTGATGCGATCGACCAAGGCGCGTTGGTAACGTTTGATGACCTAACCGCGTTAACCGGTGCGCCGAAACTTCCGTCGGTCGTCTCGTTCCGGGTTACGCCAAGTATCGAATCAGGCGCTTCTAACTTGATGGGCCAATCAAACTCGGCGAAGTTCGGCGTCCCATGCGCGGAGGCTGTGTTGGCTTACCAAGTCGCAAAAGACCTGGGCGCAAACCGCTTTGGTATCCACGCAATGACGTGTGCGAACGAGCTGAGCGCAATCAATTTGGTGAACGCCGCACAAGACTTAGCGAACCTTGCCGTACATATTGAACATACGGTGGGTATCGAATTTGAGTATATTAACTTTGGCGGGGGCCTTGGAATCCCATATCAGCTATCGGACGCGGACTTCGACTTACGTCAGTTTGCGAGCGGACTTCGTGCGGTCATCGATGAGCGGTTCCGGAAGCGAGACATCATGGTCCGCACTGAAATTGGCCGGTACATCACGGGACCACATGGTGTGTTGATTTCACGCGTGATCAACCGGATGCACAAGGGTCGTGAAATAATCGGCCTTGACGCATCCATGTCGTCATTGATGCGGCCCGCCCTTTACGGGGCATATCATCATATAACGTTTCCGCCTATCGAGGATCAGCTAAGCGATAGCGACGAAAAGCTGGACGCAGAAATACGCGCGGATGTCGTCGGCTCACTATGTGAGAACATGGATAAATTTGCCATTGAACGAACTCTGCCCGACGTTTCACCGGGCGCAGTGGCATTGATTCACGACACCGGAGCCCACGGGCATTCGATGGGGTTCAACTACAACGGTAGGCTGCGGCCCGCCGAGGTACTTTTGACAGCCGGAGGCGACTTCCAACTGATAAGGCGGGCGGAGACTTTCGACGACTACGCCGCCACTGTCGTTCGTATAGATAAACGGCTGCACGCGACGACACGTAACGCGGCGGCGCTGTGATGACGGCCTTCGAGCAGCTGAACGCTCTGCTGGGAGACATCGAGCCACCAAGGGGAAAGACTCCCATACGATTGGATCTCGGCGAAGCGCGCCTGTGCAATCCTATGGCAGTGCCCGGCGCGGAGGCGGCCTTAAAGGCAAATTGGGACCGGTATCCACCGCTCGGGGGCTGCGCTCAAACACGTGCAGCATATCGTGGCTGGCTAAAGCGCCGGTTCCGGCTGAAGCCCGAACAGCTGGATAAGCTGGCTGTGGAACCAACGCCGGGCACAAAACATGGAATTGCCAGCTTGGTCGCCCTGGCGCTGCGCGCTCACGGTAGTGGTTCCTCGGTCGTCGTGCCGGATCCCCATTACCCGACATATATTGCGGCTACCCATCTTCACGACGGTAAACCTGCTTACTACACTTGCAACAGCCATCCGTTGCGAAATATCCGTACCGCCATTGATTCGACCGTACCAACCGCCGCGGTAGTTTTGTGCAACCCTGCAAGTCCAAGCGGCCGCCCGTATTCGGCCGGTGAATTAGTCGCAATCGCCGAATTCACAAAGCAAACCGGCGCCTGGCTCCTAGTGGACGAGTGTTACATCGACCTATGGGTGGACGAGGAACCCGTGGGCGCGTTGAGTGCCTTGGCCGAATATTCCAAAGTGGTTGTCTTGCACACGTTATCGAAAAGATCGTCCGCCCCGGGCCTGCGCAGCGGGTTCGTCGCCGGAGACCCTAATATCGTCGGCCAATACGCCGCGTTGAATCGTTCGTGCGGAGTGTGCACAGCAGAGCCGATTCAGCAGATGTCAGCCATACTCTGGTCGGACGACGCTCATGTCCACACGTCGCGTGAGCAGCTCGCACGGAATTGGCGAGAAGTCGACAAATACTTCGGGGACCTTCCCGGCTACGGCCCAGCCCCCACGGGATTGTTTGCTTGGGTCCCGGTGACCGATGACCTCGGTGTCGCATGCGCGGCGTGGCGCCGAGCAGCGGTACGGATCATGCCAGGGCGCTTCCTTACAGCAGATGAAGAGGCCGGCCATGGCCGCGTCCGAATATCGATAGGCGAAGCGGGTTCACTTATCGCCGGACTGCACACTCTGCGCACCGTCCTGAGTGGCTTCCCTGCGAAACTGCGAGAAGCATCTCGAACAACAGGAAGGGATTCTTGAATGCTAGAGGCGTTGTTGACACAAATCGAAGTAATTTGGCAGCAACTGGATGAAATCGCCCCGGAAGACGACGATATTCGTAAAACCGTCGAGCGGTCGATTGATGCACTGGATAGCGGCGACCTCCGCGTCGCCACTATCGAGAATGACGAGGTGGTTGTCGACGAACGAGTCCGTAAAGCGATCTTACTGGCGTTCCGTCTATTTCCAATGAAAGCGGTATCAAATGGCTATCTACCATTTGCCGATCGCATTTTCCCTAAGCAGAAGGTTCCGCCGGGCGTACGAATGGTACCCGGAGCGATCGCTCGGCGAGGCAGCTACCTTGCACCAGGAGCCGTATTGATGCCTTCATTCGTCAACATCGGCGCATATATTGGCCGCAACACTATGGTCGATACCTGGGCGACCGTCGGCTCATGTGCGCAGATCGGCGAGCGCGTACACATCTCAGGTGGTGCGGGTATAGGTGGTGTCCTTGAGCCAGCCGGCGCGATCCCCGTAACGGTTGAGGACGATGCGTTCGTTGGCTCTCGGGCTATCGTCGTAGAGGGGGCCCGGGTACGTAAAGGCGCCAAACTCGGCGCTGGAGTATTGCTCACAGGATCCACACATGTTTTCGATGCGGCCACTGGTGATGAACTCGAACCAGGAATTGCCCCCGCGTGGTCGGTGTGTGTCACAGCATTTCGTAATCGATCCTTCAGCGGCGGTGAATTCGGTGTTCCGTGCTTGTTAGTACTTAAGCGTCTAGCAGAAGGTTCCGTAATTGACAAATTAGCGATTGATGAACTATTCCGTCAGCACGGCTTCGCAGCATGAAGGCGACATGATGGAGGATGAGCGTTGTCCAACGTTGTGGGAAAAAACGTTGCTGCCTGGGCTACAAAATGCTCCGGAACAGAAATTCAGCTTTGTTTATCACGACGGTGGACAGTATGAGCGCACTTTCGCTGAAATCATGGACGACGTCATGCGTGTGGGACTCATACTTAAGAAATTGGGCATCAAAGCTTCCGATCCGGTGGGCGTCGCTGGCCGCAACGGATACGCTTGGCTATTGGCCGACTTGTCGCTGCTGTCTGTGGGTAGCGTGCCTGTTGCCTTACCGGTGGAGGAAACGGCCGATGACATTAATCAGGCTGCTGAGCGCCTTGGACTCAAGGCGCTGTTGACAGCTGATTTACCAGATGATGACCCTACTGAGGGCCAGACCTTAGCTCCTGGCATAAAATTTCGCTCGGGGAACTTACCAGCGCGTGCAATACCGTACGGTGTCGCAACGATTAGCTTTTCATCTGGCACTACTGGGGAAAAGAAGGCTATCGCTCTGACCCATGCCGGAATTAACAGAACTATTTCCCTCTCCGGGAGGTCGTGGGGCATCAATAGCGACGATAGGATTTTGGTCGTCCTACCATTCTCAAACTTTCAACAGCGCTTGCTGTGCAATGTTTCCATACGATATGGAGCGGCTAGTGCGATCATTCCTCACCCGCGACTCTACCAAATGATGGCGCGAGTACAGCCGTCGGTCGTTTTGGGACCCCCGTCCTTCTTCGACATACTTACACGAATCCCAAATTGGACGTCCGTATTCGGCGAGCATATTCGGCTGATGTTGACCGGATCAGCGCCAGTTCCACCTGCTTTACTGGATTTTGCCAGTGATCATGAGATACCGCTGTATGAGGTTTACGGGTCAACGGAGGTCGGTTGGATAAGTATGAATTTGCCACAGGCGTTCAAGCGTGGCTCTAGCGGACGCCCGGTACCGGGATTGTCGGTCGCTTTTGACGTGGATGGAGAGCTGATCGTGCGCAGCGACGCCAACCAAGCCAGATGTTATGTGTGGGGCACCGACCCTGAGCAGGCAACATTCAGATCCGACGGCTGGATTGCGACCGGTGATCTGGGATATCTTGATGATGACGGCTATTTAGTCTTAAACGGTCGAAAGAAATCGATCCTGATTACGCGGAGCGGCGTAAAACTTAATCCAGAAGCGATCGAGCGTCTAATCGACGGTCATCACACTGTAATCCGGTCGTGCGTTCAACTCTCGACTGACCATTCCATACTTCATGGCGTAGTGTGGATAGACAATCCACAAAGCATCGAAGAGCATGCCGTGCGTGCCCACATCACACGGATTAATCGAACGCTGCCTTCGTATAGTCGAGTCGCCACGTTGATGTTTCGTCCAGCAACCGAGTTGACGGTGGAGTCGGGAATTCTGACTGGAAACCAAAAGCTCAACAGACGCGCAGTCGCAAAATTATGTATATCCAAGGGGTGCTGCAATGATTAATGATGGTGAGTTCGAGAAGATGGTGTGTGAGACGGTCCAGTCATCGATGGGCGGTTCGGTACCGCCTGGCGGAGTGCAGCCATGGATGTCGTTATCGAGCGACCTCGGATTGGACTCTGTGGGCCTTATGAGCCTTTGCTTTACTTTAGATCAAAGATTGCCCGGCGATTTATTTCAACTTGCCGATGAGCTATTCGATGCAGAGAAAGTAAGTGACCTGATCGATGTTACACGGAGGTTGGCCTAATATGTGGAACTCTCCAATTATCGATTTTCACTGTCACGTCGCGTCGACTGATTTCTTCCCCGCCGAGTTTCGGCGGGGAGTAATCGAAAATATGATAGTGGCCCTAAAGGCTCGCAATGTTTCGCCAAGTTGGGCGAACGCAGAGGCGATGTATCTGAGTACTTTGCGTGATCCGTGGTGCGATTCGCTGGTTCAAGAGATGGACCAAGCCGGTATCGAGCTGTCGGTCCTTCTCTTGCCCGATTTTACCTATGTCTGGCCAGATTCCACTCCGACAATCGAGAAGCAAATCGATCATCATTGCCAGATACAGGAACGTCACCCAGGGCGTTTCAAGATATTTGTCGGCCTGGACCCTCGCTGGGGTAAGAAAGGTGTAGATCTCTTTGAGAGATGTATCAAGGAGTACTGCTTCGACGGGTTAAAATTGTACCCGCCTTGTGGCTACACAATCTCCGATCCGCGCTTATATCCATTTTACGATGTTTGCCGGGAGTATGGGCTACCGGTGCTAACCCATATCGGTGCCACAACGCCAACTCTGGAGTTTGCAGCGGCTGCTCCTCTCACTGTTGATCGTGCAGCACTTGACTATCCCGACGTCGACTTCGTTTTAGCGCATGGCTCGGTTCAATATCGGGATGAATGCATCATGCTGTGCACGAATCGCCCGAATGTGTATCTGGACGTGAGCGGTTACCAGGCAGTTGGCGGATCGGCTGGGCTACGAATGTTGTTTACTTACGGCATCGCCCATAAGATTCTCTTCGGAACTGACTATCCGGTGTTTCGCCTTCAGGGTAAACAACGAGATTTTGTCGCGCGCTTGTGGACCGACTCTGTGTTTCCGGATGGTATGGCCGACCGCGACATCGAGTTATTTCTGGCTGGAAACGCACGACGACTGCTCGCGAACAAGAAAACTACCACGGATTATTCGGTCACTCGGAAGTCGGAAGGGATCGCCGGTGCACTATGAAGATAGTTGTACATGACCTTAGCGGTCCCGAGATCGAGCGCTTTCTCGATGACCATATTCAGGAGATGCGCGACGTCACGCCTCCAGACAGTAAGCATGCGCTAGATATAGACGGGCTTCGCATGGATAACGTGACTTTTTGGGTAGTCCTGGACGATGGTGGAGTAATCATTGGAACCGGGGCACTGAAACGATTGGGGCCAGTCGAGGGCGAAATAAAGTCGATGCGTACTACGCCTGAAAGAAAGCGTTCAGGTATCGCCTCTGCACTGCTCAATCACATCGTGGATTACGCACGCCAACAAGGGCTACAGCGCCTCAGCCTTGAGACTGGTTCCACGCCATTCTTTGAGCCTGCGCGGCAACTGTATCTGAAGCATGGCTTTTGGGAGTGTGGTCCTTTCGGAGAATACACGTTAGATCCGTACAGCCAGTTCTTCACGCTTAATCTTGCGGCGAATGATGCATCCCACTGCACCGAGGACGGCTGTGTATGAACAGTGCCGTTAAATATTCGCGCACCTTATTTGAATCTGAGCATGACCTGTTCCGAGATTCGTTTCGAAAATTCCTCGAGCGCTGGGCCAAGCCATTTAAAGATGAATGGGACAGAGACAAGATCGTCGATCGCGCTGTCTGGCTGGAAGCCGGTAAACAAGGTTTCCTTGGTGTGGGTATCCCCACAGCATATGGAGGAGGAGGGAATCCGGACTTCCGATATAGCGTCATTATTACCGAAGAACTCGCGGCCGGCGGGCACACTGGGCTCGCGTTTCCTCTTCACAACGACGTCACCGCGCCTTATCTGCTCCGTCTGACCAACGATGAACAGAAACGACGTTGGTTGCCCGGATTCTGTAGCGGTGAACTCATCTCAGCCATCGCTATCACGGAGCCTGGTGCCGGAACCGACGTTCAAGGTATCAAGACCCGAGCGCGCAAAGACGGTGACGACTACGTGCTCAACGGAAGCAAAACGTTCATCACCAACGGAATCAATGCTGATCTTGTAATTGTGTTGGCATGCACGGATCCAGCCAAGGCCGCGTTTGGATATAGCCTCTTCGTCGTAGAACGGGGCATGGAAGGCTTCCGCCGCGGACGTAACCTGGACAAAGTCGGGTTAAACGCGCAGGACACCGCTGAGCTACATTTCGCTGACGTGCGGGTTCCGGCTGCGAACCTCCTGGGGAGGGAGGGCATGGGATTCATGAACCTAGTGCAGAACCTACCGCAGGAACGCTTGTCAATCGCTGTGACCGCCGCAGCGGTCATGGAATCCGTGCTCAACGACACGATCGCCTACACGACTGATCGCAAAGCATTCGGAGTGCCTATCAAGAGTTTCCAGCACACCCGGTTTACCCTGGCTGAGCTCGCGACGGAGGCGACTGCTGTACGCATAATGGTTGACGAGTTCATCCGTTTACACATGGGAGAAAAGCTGTCTGCAGAGCAAGCGGCGATGGTGAAGTGGTACAGCACCGAAAAGCAGGTTTATCTCGTTGACCGCTGTCTACAGCTTTACGGCGGCTACGGGTACATGCGCGAATACCCGATTTCCCAGGCATTCATGGATTCCCGCGTACAAACCATTTACGGCGGAACCACTGAAATCATGAAGGACATCATTGGTCGCGCACTTTAGCCGCAATCTGTGAGTAGCTGAACGGAAACACTGGTCAAATGACACGCCTCCAACGCTTCTGGATTCCAATCGTCATCGTCGTTATAGCGGCAATCGGCACCATCACCGTTTCGCGGCTACACGGAGTTTTCGGTTCAAATCGACATGTTTCGGACGCAGGGAACGCTGAGACGATCGTTGCCTTCAATCCCAAACATGTCCTCTATGAGGTCTTCGGCCCAGCTGGAGCGACAGCGACAATCCACTATCTAGATGCCGAGGCCCAACCGCAGCAAGTCGATAACGCGAAAATACCCTGGTCGCTGCGAATCGAAACTACTCTCAGCGCGGTTGTCGCGAACGTGGTTGCGCAGGGCGACAGTGAACGCCTCGGGTGCCGTATCACTGTCAATGACGTTGTGCGCGACCAACTTATGGTGGAGTCACACAACGCCGAGACCAGCTGTCTCGTGAAGTCTGCATGAGCGGCGAAATTGACGGCGGCTGGCTCGTTGGCGCCGCCCGGACGGTCCGTTGGCTGGCGCTGCCTGTCATTCTATTTTGGGTGGCGCTAACTGTCGTCGTGAATACCACGACGCCGCCACTGAACGAAGTTGCGGGAACACGTTCGGTCTCGTTGAGCGCACACGATGCACCGTCCTTGCTCGACATGAAGCGCATCGGTAGGGACTTTCAGCAATTCGATTCCGACACCATGGCAATGGTGGTCGTGGAGGGCCGAGACAAGCTGGGCGACAGCGCACATCGGTACTATGACAGCCTGATCGCCAAGCTATCTGAAGACAAGACTCATGTCGAGTATGTCGAAAACTTCTGGGGCGACAGCCTGACCGCGGCGGGCTCACAGAGCACCGACGGTAAAGCCGCATACGTCCAGCTCTACCTGACCGGGGATCAAAGCAGCGCGGTGGCGAACGATTCAGTCGCCGCCGTTGAGCGCATCGTGGATAGTGTGCCAGCGCCGGTGGGAATCAAAGCTTATGTGACCGGCCCCGGTCCGCTCAATGGCGATCAAAATGCTTACGCCACCCGAAGCCTTGAGAAGATCACCATGATCACCGTCGTCGTAATCGCACTTATGCTACTGATGACGTATCGATCACTCATAACCGTGCTGTTCATTCTGCTGACGGTGGGGATTGAGCTGCTCGCGGCCGAGGGAGCGGTCGCCACCCTAGCCGACAACAACGTCATAGCCTTGTCTAGCTTCGCGGTGAATGTGCTAGTCGCACTGGCGATCGCGGCTTCTACTGACTACATGATCTTCCTGATTGGCCGCTACCAGGAAGCCCTCGCTGCTGGAGAAGACCGAAAGCTTGCGTACTTCGCCATGTTTCAAGGAACGGCCCAGGTGATCCTGGGATCGGGTTTGACAGTCGCCGGCGCGATGTACTGCCTGAGTTTCACTAGGTTGCCGGTCTTCAACACGCTTGGATGGCCTTGTTCGATTTCGGTGCTTGTAGTGATCGCAGCCTCCCTTAGCCTCGCTCCGGCCGTGATCGCCGTCACCAGCCGATTCGGAGCGTTCGACCCTAAACGGAAAATATCGACGCGGCGCTGGCGCCGGATCGGCACCGTTGTGGTGCGATGGCCCGGCCCGGTCTTCGTCGCCACATTGGTGATGTCGCTGATTGGGCTAGCTGTGCTGCCGAGCTATCACACCGGCTACGACGGGCGCTATTACATTCCAGCCGACACGCCATCGAACATCGGCTTCAAAGCATCGGATCGCCACTTTTCGCAAGCCCGTATGGAACCAGAACTCCTGATGATCGAGGCCGACCACGACTTACGCAACCCGACCGACATGCTTATCCTGGACCGGGTTGCACGGGCGGTCTTTCACACGCCCGGCATTGCGCGGGTGCAAAGCATTACCAGGCCGCTGGGCTCTCCGATCGACCACAGCTCCATTCCGTTCCAGCTAAGCGCGCAAAGCGCTATCACGATCGAGAACCTCAAATCTATGCGAGACCGCGTCGACGACATGTCCAAAATGACCAACGAGCTGCAACGCATGATCGACATCTCTTGGCACATCGAAGGATTGACACGACAGCTCACGAGCGTGACGCACGGCATGGCCGGGGATACCAGGCAGATGCAGGCCGACACCGATGAATTGCGGGATCACATCTCCGATTTCGACGACCTGTGGCGCCCCATCCGAAGCTACTTCTATTGGGAACACCACTGTTTTGATATTCCAATCTGTTGGTCACTACGGTCCCTGTTCGACGGAATCGATGGGATCGACAAGCTCAGCCAGGATGTCACTAACTTGACGCGCAACACCGATCAACTTGACAGGCTCATGCCGCGAATGCTCGCACAGTTGCCGCCGCTAATCGAAGCGATGCAGACGGTCAAGGATCTCGCCCAGACGGCGACGAGCACTTTCGCCGGGTTGATCACTCAGATGGATGCGCTGACCCGCAACGCGACCGTGATGGGACAGGCCTTCGACGGTGCCAAGAACGATGATTTCTTCTACCTTCCGCCCGAAGCCTTCAACAATCCAGACTTTCAACGTGGGTTGAAGCTTTTCCTGTCCCCCAACGGCGACTCAGCGCGCTTTATCATCACGCACAAGGGCGATCCCGCTACAGCCGAGGGTATTTCACATATCAACAGCATCAGGCTAGCGGCAGAAGAGGCGCTAAAAGGAACTCCGCTGGCGGCCGCGAACGTTTACCTCACTGGTACTGCGTCGACCTTTAAGGACATGCATGATGGCTCTACCTATGACCTTATGATTGCCGCAGTCGCGTCTCTGTGCCTGATATTCATGATCATGCTCGTTATCACTCGAAGTGTAGTCGCCTCCGCAGTGATTGTCGGAACGGTTACGTTGTCGTTGGGATCGTCTTTTGGGCTGTCGGTACTGATCTGGCAACATATGCTGCATCTGCCGCTGCACTGGCTGGTACTCGCAATGGCCATCATCGTCATGTTGGCCGTCGGATCGGACTACAATCTGCTACTGGCCGCGCGGTTTCGGGAAGAAATCGGAGCCGGCCTTAAAACGGGGCTGATCCGGTCTATGGGCAGCACCGGCAGAGTCGTCACAAGCGCGGGGCTGGTATTTGCGTTCACGATGGGCGCCATGGTGACCAGCGATCTCCGAGTTGTCGGCCAGATCGGTACAACGATCATGGTGGGACTGTTGTTTGACACCCTGATTGTCCGCTCGCTTATGATGCCGGCCGCTGCGACACTGCTGGGACGCTGGTTCTGGTGGCCACATCGCGTGCAGACCTATGCCACTTCACGGCCCATGGGCCCGCCCGCTGTCGTACGGACGCGAGCGGCCGACCTGGCGACGATCTCGCCCCGCCCGACGGCAATGCCTTGATAGCAGTAAGGAAACTCCTCACCGCCGAGGTCAGACATCGTTGTCAGGAGTTGGTCGTGACCTGATCTGCG
>NZ_LKTM01000380.1 GCF_001417955.2 Mycobacterium gordonae
ATTCCGTCGGTGACGGTGCCGTCGTTCAACATTCCGGCGGGTACTGCGCTGGGTCAGTTCAACTTGCCGGCGCTGAGCATTCCGTCGGTGACGGTGCCGTCGTTCACCATTCCAGCAGGAACAACCTTGGAGGCCTTCCAGCTGCCGACGCTGAGGATTCCGTCGATAACCGTTCCCTCATTCTCGATACCGGCCGGCACCGCGATCGGCGGATTCAGCCTTCCCAGGATCGCCACTCCGTCGATACACCTTGACAGCATTTCTGCGGGATCGTTTGTGCTCCCGGCCATCGGCTGGTCGCAACCTTTCAGCACGCCGCTGATACAAATTAGTGGGCTCTCGGTGCCGTTCAACTTGTCCTATCGCACCAATGTGCTGACGCTGCAGGCTCCCTTCGACATCGATCCGGCAAATGTTGCGGGCGTTTTCGACGTGGGCTCCTTCTTCCTGCCGAGCGCAACGATATATCCGTACTCCCTGACCGCTCCCATCACAGTCGGTGGATTCAATCTCCCCTCGCTCACTATTCCGGGTATAAATGTCGACCCGATCACCGTCAGTGGCTTCTCTCTTCCCGCCATTACGACGCCGCAGTTCGCGACACCGGCGCTGGACATCGGCCGAATCGGGGCGGGTGCGTTCAGCCTGCCGGATATCACGACGCCGCAGTTTACGACTCCGGCGTTGAACATCGGTCAGATCGGGGCGGGTGCGTTCAGCCTGCCGGATATTACGACGCCGCAGTTTACGACTCCGGCGTTGAACATCGGTCAGATCGGGGCGGGTGCGTTCAGCCTGCCGGATATCACGACCCCGCAGTTTACGACTCCGGCGCTGGAGATCGGCCGGATTGGGTTAGGTGCGTTCACGTTGCCGGACATAACGACACAGGCGTTTTCGACGCCGCCGCTGGAGATCGGCCGGATCGGTCTCGGTGGCTTTACGTTGCCGGATATCACGACGCAGGCTTTCTCGACGCCGCCGCTGGAGATCGGCCGGATCGGTCTCGGTGGCTTTACGTTGCCGGATATCACCACCCAGGCGTTTTCGACGCCGGCGTTGGAGATCGGCCGGATTGGGTTGGGTGCGTTCACGTTGCCGGATATCACCACGCAAGCGTTTTCGACGCCGCCGCTGGAGATCGGCCGAATCGGCTTGGGCGCCTTCACCCTGCCGGACCTCACCACGGTTCAGTTCTCGACGCCGCCGATCACCATCCCGCCAATCAGTCTCTCGGCGTTCAACACTCCCCCGCTGGTCATTCCGAGCATTCACCTGCCCAGCACATTGATCACCGAATTCAACATCCCCCCGGCACCTGGATACCTCAACTCGACCATCGGGCCGTCATCGGGTTTCTTCAACTCCGGCGCCGGCGGCAACTCCGGGTTCGGCAACAACGGTGCAGGGCTGTCTGGTTGGTACAACTCGAATGGCCCGGGCCTGACGGGTGGCTCAGGTTTCCAGAACTGGGGCGGCCTGATCTCGGCCGTCAGCAACTTCGGCAGCGGCGTATCGGGCTTCGCGAACACCGGCGTCCTGGACCTCGCAGTGCGCAGCTTCGTCTCAGGTTTTGCCAATGTCGGCAACAACCTGTCGGGCCTGTTCTTCCGCGGGACGACGTAAAGGGCTTAAGACGCAATTCGCGCCTGTCCGTTCGGGCAGGCGCGAATTGCGTTGTGCGGAAGAGGGACTCGGCGGTTGTCAGTCCTCTTTGAGGACCAGCTTCCGCAGCGCCACCCGATCCGGGTTCAGCAGCTCCTCGATGCGCGGCTTGTTGACGTCGGCGACGATGATCTCGCCGACCTCCTGGTAGACCTCGCTGAAGATGCCGTGCGACTTCATCTTCTCGGTCTGGTACTGGTTGTCCTCGGTCGGCGTCACGTAGTAGACCGCGTCAGCCTTGAACCGGTGCACCAGCCAGAGATGGATCAGGGTCATCAGCCGCTTCTGGCGTAGCTTCTCGGCGAAGGTGTTCTGGTCGCGCACCTGCAGGATGCTGCGGCCATGCCGGTCCTTGATCGGGTCGACGACGACGTTGGCCAACTGCTCGTCGCCCTCGCCGTAGATCCCCAGCTCCAGCACGTCCGAGCCGGCGCGGCGGGGCCGCAGGGTGACCCGCAATTTCTCGCCCAGCTGGTAGTGCTCGCTCCACAGCGCCAGCCACTCCTCCAGCAGCTTCTTGGGCACCTCGGTCTGCACCAAGTGCTGGTGTTGGGTTGAGCCCTTGCCCATGGACTTCGTCGTCGCCGTGCGACCCGACGACGCTGCCAGCGCCGCGTCGCTGCGCGGTCCGCCGACCAGCGTCTGCGGGGTGCGGTAGGGCGACTCGACCAGACGCATCTTGCGCTGTAGGCGGGCCAGCGCCAGCATGCCGTCCTGCCTGAGGTTGGTCGCGAACTCCTCGGCCGCGACGCCGTCGATCTGGTGCCCGCCGTAGGTGATGAAGTTGAAGACGAAGCCCATTTTGCCGAGCTCGACCGGGAACTGCCGCATCTCGTCGTCGGTCATCCCGGTGGTGTCCCAGTTGAACGACGGCGAGAGGTTGTAGGCGAGCATCTGGTCGGGGAACACGGCGTGGATCGCCTCGGCGAACTGGCGCGCGTCGGCCAGGTCGGCGGTCTTGGTCTCCATCCAGAGGATGTCGGCAAAGGGCGCGGCGGCCAGGGACTTGGCGATCGCGTAGGGAATGCCGCCGCGGATCTGGTAATAACCCTCGGGAGTCTTGGCCAGCTCGCAATCCCAGCTGGCGTCGGCGCCGAGTTCCTTGGCCTTGGCCCGTGCGGCGTAGAGCGATGCGGTGGCGGCGAATTCCCGCCATTCCGCGGGGCTCATGCCGGAGGGTTCGCCTTCGCTCTCACCGAACTCGAGTTTCTCGGCCACCGCTTCGCCGTAGGTCATCACGCCGGCGGCGTCCTCCCAGGCGGCAACGAACTTCGACTCGACCTCGTCGTACACGTCGTCGATCGACAGGTCCCCGCTGTCGCGCCACTTGTTGATGGCGTCGGCAACGAGGTCCAGAATGCCCTGGCGGTCCAGCCAGGCATTGGCGGCCGCGTATTCGCCGTCGCTGAGCGCATACAGCAGATGGCCGTTGATCTCCTCGACACCCGAGTCGTAGAAGCGTCGCATCATCGCCAGGAAACAGCTCTTGTACGACGGGATGCTCAGGTTGGTCGCACCGAGCAGGAACGGCTGGTCGCGCTCGTCGCCGCGGCTGTCGATGAGGTTCGCGGCTTCGGCGTCGGTGCGGGCCACAATGATTCCGGGCACCCGCATGATGTCGAGCTGGAAGCGGGCGGCGTTGAGTCGCTTGATCTGTTCGTCCGACGGCACCAGAACCTTGCCGCCCTGGTGTCCACACTTCTTGGTGCCCGGGCGCTGATCTTCGATGTGATATCCGGGCACGCCGACTTCGACGAAACGCCGAATCAGGTTGCGCACGTGCGGATCACCACCGTGGCCCGTGTCGGCATCGGCGATGATGAACGGCCGGAAGTCGTAGCGGGTGGCCGTCGCCCGCTGCCGCTCAGTCATGTTGAGCCGCTGGTACTCCTGATTGCGGTCGGCGGTGAGCAGCGCACGCACCAGCACGGCGGCATCGTCGGGCACCTGGCTGAGCGGATAGCTCGCCAGGTCGGGTCCCGGGTCCTCGGTGGTGGAACCCTTGGCGGAGGTGGCCCAGCCGCCGAGGTAGATCCCCTCGATACCCATCCGCTTCATGCTCACGGCCTGGCCCGGCGAGTACGGGCCGAAGGTGGTGATGCTCTTCTGCTCGGCATACAGCTCGCGCAGGCGCTCGAAGAACGCGGCGGCCGCCTCGCGCGCCACCGTGTAGTCGGTCGGGATCGTGCCGCGCTGCTCGACGACCTGCCGGGCGGTATAGAGACGGGTGATGCCCTTGAACCGCGAACTCTCGAAGTACCGCTGGGTGGCGGCGACCTCCTGCTCGAACGGTGATTGGACTGCGTTGTCCGTTTCAGCGATGGCCATGGCCTTCCGCTCCTCCTAAGCCCCGGTTCCCCTGACGCAGTGAGTGTATGCCCACCGGGAGTGAGCTAGATCACCGGCTGAGGCCTGGACAGCCCGGCCGCCGGCGGTGCCGAACGGGTCGGTCGGTGCCACTGAGGACGCCACCGTGGATCCGGCCCTGAGTCAAGACCGAAGCCGTTCTCGTGCAACGGATTTTGTATTCAAAACCGGCGGTCCGGGAAACCCGCGCCGGGTCGGCCGGTCAGGCGTACCGTCACATCTGTGCAGACAGAATTGCGCTTTGACCGGTGGTATCGACCGTTGGCGGTAGCTGTCGGACTCGGACCCAAGAACACCGAACTGCGGATCGAGGGCGGCAACCTTCACGTCAAGATGGGATGGGCGTTCACCGCCGACATTCCCTTGTCGTCCATCAAGACCGCCGAGGCGAGCAACGAGCGGGTTTTCACCGCCGGCGTGCACGTCATGGGATCTCGCTGGCTGGTCAACGGCTCGCGCAAGGGTCTGGTGCAGCTGACGATGGATCCTCCGGTACCAGCCAGTGTCTGGTGGAAGTCGATCACCCTGAAAGTACTGGTGCTCAGCGTCACCGATCCGGACGCTCTGATCACCGCGTGTACCGCGCCTGCGCGTTGACCCGCACTCTCTAGGCGTTCGTCCGCAACCAATCGCGTTGACGGAGGACGAACGCTGCGTCGACCACCTGCCCGTGACCGGGCACGAACTTGGCGTCGGGTCCCCCGACCGCCAACAGCCGGTCCAGGGTGTCCGGCCACGCACCCAAATCCGAATCGGCATCGACCGCGGGGTCGGCGGACTCCTCCACCAGGTCGCCGGCGAACACCACGGCCGGTTCACCCGGCCGGGTCCCGGGAACCACCACGACCAGATCCGATCGGGTGTGGCCCGGGCCCAGGTGGGTGATTGTGACCGAGCGGCCACCGAGATCGATCACCTGCTGCGAGATTCCGTATTGCGGCACCCGCAAGGCCGCAATCGCCTCGTCAACCGCCGCCGCGTCGGCGCCATGCGCCAACGCGTCGGCCCGCAGCCGATCGGTAGCCGACGACAGATAGTCGACAACCTCTGGCGCACAGTAGATCTCGGCTCCAGTGAACACCGACGATCCCAGGACATGGTCGAAGTGCTTGTGGGTCAACACAACATGACTGACCGGCCGGGCGGAAAGCCGGCGGGCATCGGCCAGCACGGCCCGGGCCTCTTCGAGCGTGGTTCCGGTGTCGACGAGCAGTGTCGCGCTTTGTCCGCAGACCAGGCCGACCGTGACGTCGCAGAAGGTCAGCCGGCATCGAAATACGTTGTCGCTGATTCTTTCCCAATTGAGATACATCAGGCCGGCTGCAACACGGCCGAGCCATACCAGTGGCAGACGAACAACGCTAGTTCGACGTCGGCCCGATCATCGATCGGGCGGCCGCGGCGCATCACCGCGCGCTCGACCCGATGCCTCAGGTCGTTGAAACTGACATTGAGCTCCCGCGCCGCGGCTTCGTGCGTGGAGCCGCGGTGCAGGAACACCCGCAATGTCTCGCGCAGGACCGCGTCGTCCTCGGTGGCCGACGCCAGATCCCCCAGCACGTCCGCCACCCAGCCGCGGACCTCGCCGATACTGCCGCTCAACAACGCCGCCGCCATCACCGCGGGATCGGTAGCCGCGACAAGCACTCGCCTGGACGCCTGTGGCCGGCGCTCCCCTGCCAGCGCGGCTGCCCGTGCACGCTGCGCCTGACGGTGGGATCGCCGGAAACCCTGAACGCCTGAACCTAAGGCGCCCATGGCGATGTTCAGCAATTCCGGACGCGCGTTGGTGTAGTCGCGGATCTGGCCGGTGAGTTGACCGGGCGCGGATTCGAAAGGCAGCCAGACCCAGGCGCCGGCACGGTCGACGGCGGCGAAGAGTGGTCTCGCCGAGGTGCCCACCGCCGCAGCCAAGTCGTCGGTGAACAGTTGCAGCTGGGCCAACTGATCGTCCGTCGCGTGCCAGATGATGAGCGCCAGGTGTTGTTGGTGCAGGGGGTAATCGATCGCGGCAGAGGCGGCATCAAGGGCGATGGTGGTGTCGTCGCCGAGCAGGTCGCGCACGCGCATGGCGCGGATGCTGTTCTGATGCTCCAGCCACTGCACGTGCTCGCTTTCGTACGCCCCGACCAGGTGCTCGGAAACCCAGTCGACGTACTCGAAGACCACGGTGGTGATCGCCTCGATCGCCGCCACCCGTGTGGTCGGTTCGATCTGTAGGCTTTGCAATTCGGTGAACACCAGCTCGGTCATGTGACGCTGCCCGAGTCGGTAGGCGCGCACCAGTGTGTTCACCGGGACGCCATGGCGGGCGAGGCGGCGGGCGTAATCCACGGCCAGCGCGGGGACAGTGGTTTCCCCGACCGGGACATCGTGCAGCAGCGCCTGGAAGATCGTGTCCAGATTGGCCGCGACGCCGGCGTCGAGCATCTCGAACGGACGGTCCTCGCCGCACAGCTCCGGCATCTCGGCGACGAGCGCCGTGCATATCGCCAAACTGATCTGGTTGACCTGCTGCTGCAATCGGGAGGCGATCGAAACGACACAGCCGTGTACGTCTTCGGCTACCGCGTCGTCGGTCACATGTTGAGACCTTAGATGGCTTGTGGGTGGGTAGCCACCTCATGTCGGAAGAAGTTGACATGTCGGGAATTCCCGACATATAGTTCCCGAGTGGCCAACCCCGATCGCATCTGTGATCGTATCTTCACTGCGTTGGCAAACCCGGTGCGTCGCAAGCTTCTTGAGATCTTGAGCTGCCAGTCCCTGTCCGCCGGAGAGCTCAGCGAACGGTTCGATCTCAGTCGGCCTGCCGTCGCCGAACATCTCAAGGTGTTGCGTGAGGCAGGGTTGGTGGCCGACGAAGCGCAGGGCCGCCGGCGCATCTACCGGCTGACGGCGGAACCGCTGGCGGAACTCGGCGACTGGCTGCACCCGTTCGAGAAGTTCTGGCGGGCAAGGCTTGCCGCGCTCGCCGAGTCAGCAGAGGAGCTGGAATGACGGAGCGGCAGGCTATCGAGGTAGACCAGTTCGTGGCCGCTGCGCCGGAGAAGGTGTGGCGGCTGCTGACCGAACCGCAACTGCTGCGGCTGTGGTGGGCAGAGGGTGACGTGGCACCGATCGCGGGCCACGAATTCAGCCTCGACATGCCCGGCTACGGCAGGCAGCCGTGCAAGGTACTCGAGGTGGATCCGCCGCACCGCTTCGTCTACAGCTTCACCGAGTCCTGGACACTCGCCTGGCGCCTCGAGACAGAGGGTAACGGAACCAGGGTTTTTCTGTCGCACACAGGCTTTGACCTCGGTGACAAGAGGATGGCCGACGCTTTCGGTCGCATGGGACCGGGCTGGCGTGAGGTGGTTCTTCCCCGGATGGCCGAGGCCATCGCGGTAGCCGGCTGACCCGAACTCAACCACGAGAGGAATGACAATGCGCGCAGTCGTCATCACCAAGCACGGCGACCCGTCGGTACTGCAGGTTCAGCAACGGCCGGACCCGCCGCCTCCGGGCCCGGGCCAGCTCCGGATCGATGTCCGGGCCGCCGGGGTCAACTTCGCCGACCACCTCGCCCGCGTCGGTCTGTATCCCGACGCACCCAAACTGCCGGCCGTCGTCGGATATGAAGTCGCCGGCATCGTAACCGCCGTCGGCGACGGCGTGGATCCGTCGCGTGTCGGTGAAAGAGTGCTGGCAGGAACACGTTTCGGTGGCTACGCGGAAATTGTCAACGTCACCGCCACCGATTCCGTCACGCTGCCCGACGCCGTGAGCTTCGAGCAGGGCGCCGCGGTCCCGGTGAACTATGCGACCGCATGGGCCGGCCTACACGGCTACGGGTCGCTGCGCGCCGGCGAGCGGGTGCTCATCCACGCCGCTGCCGGGGGTGTGGGGATCGCGGCCATCCAGTTCGCCAAGGCCGCCGGCGCCGAGATTCACGGCACCGCATCACCGGGTAAGCACCGCAAGCTCGCCGAACTGGGGGTGGACCGTGCGATCGACTACCGCCAGGACAACTGGTGGAAGGGCCTGGAGCCCTACGACATCGTCATGGACGCCCTGGGTGGCACCTCGCTGCGCCGGTCCTATCATCTGCTGCGTCCGGGCGGACGGCTGGTGGGCTACGGGATCTCGAATATGCAAGAGGGCGAGAAGCGTTCGCTGCGCAGGGCCGCGCCACACGCCCTGGCGATGCTGCGCGGCTTCAACCTGATCGACCAACTCTCCGAGTCCAAGACTGTCATCGGGCTGAACATGCTCAAGTTGTGGGACGACCGGGGCACTCTGGAACCGTGGATCACTCCGCTGAGTGAGGCGCTGCACGACGGTACGGTGTCGCCGATCGTGCACGCGGCGGTGCCGTTCGCCGAGGCGCCGGAAGCCCACCGGATCCTCGCGGCCCGCGAGAACATCGGCAAGGTCGTGCTGGTCCCCTGACCGGATGGTTTCAGCCGGGTCCGGCGTGGTTATGTTTGCGGCATGGCTGTCACCGAGTCCCGTGAGGTCGTCATCGAGGCGACGCCCGACGAGATCATGGATGTGTTGTTCGACATCGAGACTCTGCCGGACTGGTCGTCGGTGCACCAAAAGGTCGAGGTTCTCGAACGAGATGACCAGGGTCACCCGCTCAAGTCGCGCCAGGTCGTCAAACTCGTCGGTTTCACCGAAGAGCAGGAGCTGGCCTACACCGTGCACGACGACGGGGTGGGCTGGAGCCTGGTCAAGGCCAAACAGCAGAAGGCGCAGAACGGCCGCTACACCCTAACCCCCGACGGAGACTCCACCCGCGTGCGCTTCGACCTGACCGTCGAACTGAGCATGCCGGTGCCCGGATTCTTTGTCAGACAGGGCACGAAGGTGTTGATGGACATGGCCACCAAGGGCTTGCGTAAGCGCGTCCTCAAGCTGAAAAAGGGTGGTTAGGTCGCGTCTTCGAGAGCCTGATAGGCGGCGTTGTACCCGGGCGTGAAGGTGATGCCAGGCCCGCCATGGCAGCCGGCGCCGCCGAGATAGAGACCGGTGATCGGTATCGGGAAATCCAGGAAGCCCTTTGGCCCGGGGCGGTTGGGCCCCATCAGGTCTGGGTGCAGCAGGCCGTGGCAGAAGTCGCCGGCGGGGGCCGCGAACATGGTGTTCATGTGATAGGGCGCGAACGTGATGTGGCGGATCACGATGTCCTTGAAGTTCGGGGCGAACCGGCTGACCTTGTCGATAACTCGTTGCGCCATCTCATTTTTGAGGTGTCCGTGCTGGTCGCGGGCAACCTCCACCGGGAACGCATAGGCGTAGGCGCTGGCGGCATGCTTGCCGGGCGGTGCAAGGCCCGGATCGTGCACCGACGGGATCTGCAGGCCCATCGACGGGTTGTCCGGGACGACGCCGCGGCGGCAGTTCTCCCAGTGCCGCTGCTGCTCCTCGGGTGAGCCGAAGATGCCGACCGACATCTGCATGCCCTCTTCGTTCAGCAACTCATAGGGCGGGGCGAATTCGGGCAGTCCGTCGAGGGCGAAGTGCATCTGAATGAAGGAGGCGCGGTGGTCGCGGTCGGATACACGCGAAATGAGTTCGGCGGGCACGTGTTCGGGATCGATCAGCCCGGTCAGGGTGAGGTCGGGCGCCAGGTTGGAGACCACGATCGGGGCGGTGATCGTCGAGCCGTCGCGCAGCCGAACCCCGGTCACCCTGGCGTGATCGACGAGTATCTGTTCGACCTTGGACCGGAACCGGATCTCACCGCCGTGCGAGACGAAGAGCTCGCGTAGATGTTCGGTGAGTGCGCCGATGCCGCCCTTGAGCTTGGTCATCATCGAGGTGCTGTTGTCAGGCACCGCCAGGGCGAAGGCCAGGCACGTCGCGCTACCCGGTGTATACGGGCCCCGGTAGGTGGAGTTCACCGCCAGGAAGGCCAGCATGCCGCGCATCACGGCGTGCTTGTCCTTGTCGGGCAGATAGCGGTCGATGACGTCCATCGCCGATCCGAAGAGCATCTCGTGGATCGCCCGTCGCTCGGCCTGGTTGGCCGCGCAGGCGTACATCTCGTCGAGGGTCTTCGGCGGTTGACGAACATCGAAGCGGCCCAGCGCTTTTGCCGGCCCCTGACTCCAGCCGATCAGCTCGGCCATGCCGGTGACCGCCTCGAAACCGTGCTTCTCCCCCAGGTGGGTCATCAGCTGCATCGGGTCGCGGTAGAAGACCATCGGCTCCTCACCGTTTTCGCCGATGTTGGTGGACATCACCTCCGGTTCCACCGTGGGTAGCGTGTCCAGGCCGAGATCTTTGGTGATCTGGCTCGCGGTGGGGAACTGGACCGATCCGGCGATCTCGTATCGGAAGCCGTCGATCAGCTCGACGGTGGCCGCCATGCCTCCGGCGTAGGTGTTGGCTTCCAGGCACACCGTGCGCAGACCCGCCCGCTGCAGGATGGCCGCGGCGGTAAGTCCGTTGTGTCCCGCTCCCACCACGATCGCGTCGTAATCCGTCATCTGACCTCCTCGCCGAAGTCCGCATGGCAAGAATATGTCAGTACTGACATAATCGGAAGATGTCAGTACTGACTAGTCTTCCTCGCCGAGCAGACACAAACTCGCACGCGCCAGGGCCGCTTGGTGCGAGTTTGTGTCTGCTCGCGCGAGACTGGTGCGATGAACGGTCATGAGATCCGTCGCCGGTCGACGCACGAGGCGCTGCGACTGGCGGCGCTGAAAAGCTTTGCCCGCCAGGGATTCGCGAACGTCACGGTGACGGAGTTGGCCCGCGAGGCCGGGGTCACCGAACGAACCTTCTTCCGGCACTTCCCGACCAAAGAGGCGGTGCTGTTCCAGGACTATGAGACGCAACTGGAATGGCTGGTGGAGGCGCTGGCCGGGCGGCCGGCTTCGGAGTCGCTGTTCGACGCGGTGCTGGCCGGTGTCGCCACCTTCCCGCATGATCTCGAAGTGGTGCGCCAGGCGGCGACCGCCCGTACCGAGTTGATCAGTGCCGAACGCATCGCCGGCCACCTGCGGGTGGTGCAAGCCTCATTCGCTGCCGTCCTGACCGATTTCGTCCGCGCCCGGCATGCCGAATTACCCGACATCGACCTCATCGCCGAGGTGGCCGGCTCGACGTTGGCCGCGGCTCTGGTTGTGGCCGTGGAGAATTGGGGACGCAATGGCTGCTCCGGCGATCTCGGCGAGTTGGTGGCCAAGAGCCTGGACCTGGTTCGCTCCGGGCTGGCGCCGCTGGCCTGATCGGGGCCGGCTCACCGGCCGGCGCTGACGACGGCCGCTTCCACGAAACGACGCAACGTCGCGTTGCGAGCGCGCGGCAGGAACGCCAACGAGACGGAGCTGGGCGGCGCCCCTCGCAGTGGAATGAACCTCACACCCGGGTGGATGTTGCGCCGTACCGCGACGTCGGGAATGACGCCGACACCACGGTCGGCAGCAACCGACTCGATCCATTCATCGAAGTTCGTTGTCTCTATTACCGTTTCGGGGCCTTCGCCGGCCGGCCAGGACCACGGCCCGGTGGTGCCGCTGGTGGTGTTGACGACGAGTGGCAATCGAGGGATCTCCGCCCAGTCCAACTCCGATCGCCGCGCCAGCCGACAGCCGAGCGCGCACACCGCCACCCGCGACTCGTCGAACAGGTGCACCACCTGCACGGCGGTCGCGGTGACCTCACCGCGCACCACGGCGACCTCCACCTTGCCCTGCTGCACCGCGGCCAGCGCATCGTCGGTGCGGACCAGTTGCACCCTTGTGCCGGTGCCGCTCTCGAACCGGGCTACCGTCTGCTGCGCCCAGGGATCGGGCAGCAGCCAACTGAAACCCAACCGGATGCTCGCTTGCCGCCGCACCGCGCCGAAGCCACGGTCCAACTCGGCGAGGACTCGCTCGACATGCTCCAAGAACGTCTGTCCGGCCACGGTCGCCGCGACGTGCCGCGAACCCCGGTCGATCAAGGGGACCCCCAGCGCGTCCTCCAGCTGCGCAACCGTACGGCTCAGTGCGGGCTGGGTGATACTCAGTTCGGCCGCCGCGTTGGTGAACGACCGCAGTCGCGCCACTGCCTCGAACGCCCGCAAGTGGCGCAGCTCCACTCGGCCGCGCGACGCATCCGTCATGCCTGAAAAGCATAGATGTTTCGCGACAGGCATTTCAGGCCCGGATTGCCCTGGCCTGGCGTGATGTTGACTTGGGCAGGAGAACGGAGGACGCCATGCCACTGCTGTACATCGACCTCATCGAGGGCCGCACACCGTCGGAGGTGTGCTCGCTGCTCGATGCCGTACACGACGCGGTCGTCGAAGCGTTCGGGGTGCCCCCGCGCGACCGCTATCAGGTGGTGCGCACCCATCCGGCGCACGAAATCATCGCGCTGGATACGGGCCTCGGCATCGACCGCAGCCCGTCGCTGGTAATCGTGCAGATGGTGAGCCGGCGCCGCCCACCGGAGCTCAAGCAGAAGTTCTACGACCTACTGGCGTCGAACCTCGCCTTGCGATGCGGACTGGACCCAGCCGACCTGATCGTCTCGGTCACCGAAAACCAGGACGAGGATTGGTCTTTCGGCCACGGCCGGGCGCAGTTCGTCACCGGGGAACTCGCAGCGGAGGCACCACGGTGACGCTTTCGACGATGCTGGCAACCCGCCTCACCGAAGCCCTGGCCATCCGGCATCCGGTCCTGCTGGCGCCGATGGCCATGGTGTCGGGCGGCCGGCTGGCGGCGGCGGTCACCGCCGCAGGCGGCCTGGGGCTTGTCGGCGGCGGCTACGGCGACCCGGCCTGGCTGCGGTCTGAGATCGCCCAGGCCCAGGGTGCTCGCATCGGGTACGGCTTCATTACCTGGAGCCTGGCGCAGACACCGGATCTGCTCGACAGCGTGCTGGCGCAGCAGCCGCCGACGGTGATGCTGTCCTTCGGTGACCTGCAGCCGTTCGCGGACCGCATCCACCGCGCCGGCGTTCCCCTGACCGCCCAGGTGCAGAATCTTGCCCAGGCGCGCCGGGCGCTGGATGCGGGCGCCGAGATCATCGTCGCCCAGGGCAGTGAGGCAGGCGGGCACGGCATGAGTGTCCGCTCCACATTCGCGCTGGTGCCCGAGGTCGTCGACCTGGTCGCCGAACGCTCACCCGAAACGTTGGTGGTGGCCGCCGGAGGTGTCGCCGACGGCCCCGGCCTGGCCGCGGCGCTGGCGCTGGGCGCCGACGGGGTGTTGGTCGGTACCAGATTCTGGGCGTCCGACGAAGCGCTGGTTTCGCCCGCAGCGCACCGGCGGGCCATCGCGGCTGACGGCGATGAAACAATCCGTACTGATGTCTTTGACTTTGTGCGGCAACGGGATTGGCCGGAAGGCTACGATTTGCGGTTGGTGAGCAACGCGTTGGTTAAGCGCTGGCACGGCCACCGGGATGAGCTGCTGGCACGGCTGCCCGAGGCCGTCGCCACCTACCGGGAGGGCGTCGCCGCCGAGGACTTCGAGGTCGACACCGTGCTGGTCGGCGAGGCGGTGGGGCTCGTCCGCGATGTTCGGCCGGCCGCGGACATCGTGACCGCGATGGTGCGTGACGCGGCCAGGATCCTCAACCGGGCCGGCGATTAGGAACGCCGGCAGATCAGCTCGGCCAGCAGGCGGCGGTCCACCTTGCCGGTCGCGTTGTAGGGGATGTCGTCGACGACCGCCAGCCGTTCGGGCAGCTTGAAGTAGGCGATCAGGTCCCGGCAGTGGGATCGCAACTCCTCGAGCGTCACCGGCGCCCGGGCCACCACCGCGGCGCCCACCCGCTGGCCCAGTTCGTCGTCGGACACTCCGGCGACCGCGACGTCGCTGACCGCGGGATGTGAACGCAGCGCCTCCTCCACCTCGACGGGGCCGAACTTCTCACCGCCGCGGTTGATGGTGTCGCGCAGTCTGCCGCTCGGGAAGATGTAGCCGTCGGCATCCACCCGGCCCAGATCGCCGGTCCGTAACCACCCCGCGACGGTGTTGACCGGCGAGTTCACCCACAACTCCCCGACCTCTCCAGGCTGCACGTCGGCGCCGGTGGCCGGATCGACCACCCGCACCTGCACACCCGGTAGCGGCCGGCCGACCGATCCCGCCCGGGCCGGATCGTGATGATCCTGCGGTGTCAGATTGGCGTAGGTGCCCAACGTCTCCGTCTGCCCGAAGACGTTGGTGAAGGCCACATTTGGCAGCGCTGCTATCGCCTTGCGCATCAGCGCGGCAGGTGCGGCGGCGGCACCGTAGGTGATGGCCGCCAGCGAGGACAGGTCGGCGGCGGCGAAGTCGGGATGCTCCAGAATCCGGTGCAGCATCGTCGGCACCAGGAACATGCCGGTGACCCGGTGACGCGACACCAGGCGCAGCCATTCGCCGGCGTCGAACCGTTGCTGCACCACCAGCGTGTTGCCCGAGTACAGGCTGGCGAGCAGACCCAGGGAACCACCCACGTGGAAGTAGGGGACACACATCATCACCGTCACGGGCGGCGTTTCGGGCGCGAAGGGCCGCGAGGTCCTGTTCAGGCGCGCCGCCAGTTGACGAGTGCCGATTTCGACGGTTTTGGGCAAACCGGTGGTGCCGCTGGTGAACAGGACCATAGCGGCGCGATCGGCGTCGTCCGGGGCGGCGCCCGGCGGCACCGGCGCGTCGTCGGCGACGAGATGGGTGGCCGTCAGTGCCGTCGTCGACCCGGGAAGCCGGTCTACGAACGCCTCCCCCGCGACCGCCACCGGGCAGCAACCGGCGTTGGCGAGCAGGGCCCGCACCTCCGCGGACCTCAACGCGGGGTTCATCAGGGCCGCGGTCGCCCCGATACGCGCGGTGCCCAGCAGCGACGCGATAGACAGCAGGCTCGCCGTGTCGACGACGGCGACCCGGTCTCCAGGGGTGACCCCCGCGGCGGTCAATGCGGCGGCGCAACGGTGCACCGCCTCATCGAGCGTCCGGTAGCTGATTGCTTCGCCGTCGATGATCAGGGCGGTCCGCTGCGGATCGGCGACCGCGGCGGCGTCGATGATCGTCCCGAGGTTCATGGATCCTTAGTACAGGGGCGACCAGGTGGAGGTGCGCAGCAGCCGGCTGGTCCACTGGTCGCGCAGGTCCAGCGCATCGTGCAGCCAGGTTCCGGGAGTGCGGTACTCAGCCGGGATGTGGGTTCGGAGCAGGTCGAGCAACGCTTCGGGCCGGCTGATCCGTTGCATCAGAATGACTTCGCGGCGCAGATGGCTGCCCAGCGCCGGCTGAAACGAGGCGTCCATCTTCAGCATGGACGACGGCTGCTCGAGACTGCGGGCGTACACCTCGCCGCACCGGACGATGTACTCCTCGAACTTGTCCTCATAGGGCCACATGGTGTCTTCCATGTAGAGGCTCATCTCGTGTTCGCGTCCGTCGACCGGCACCTCGTCGAAGCCGACGTCCTGCATCGGCGACCACGGGAGGGGTACCAGCAGTTTGGCGTCGACGCCGTGGCGCAGTTCGTCGGTGTGATGCATCCAGTCCCGCAGGTCCCCCTGCTGAACCCGCTTGGTCAGCCGCTCCCAGGCCGCTCCGTCGCGCACCGCGGTCATGGTGATGACGGTGTAGGCGGGTCCACTGCCCTGAGCCTGGTTGGTGTACCAGAGCAACCGTGCCTCGTCGCCGGCCGCCAGCATGGGCATCCAGCCGTCACGGAAGGCGGCCTCGAACTCGTCCTCGGAGCGACCTCGCACCGTGTGGACTTCGTGCATGAAAAGCAACGCCCAAGACCTCCCACGCGGCGCTGTCTTCTCAACGCCCGCTCGCTCGCTTACTGGCAGGACGTTAATAGCAGGAAATCCTCCTGTCCACGCGGGGCCGACGCCCGCGTCAATTTGTGCCTTCGCGGTACTTTCAGACACGGACGGGCTGCCTGGTGAAAGGGTTTGGATGGATATCGCTTCAGTCGACGAACTGCTCACCACGACCCGGGCGGTACGCAAGCGCCTCGACCTGACCCGGCCGGTGGGCCGTGAGGTGATCATGGAATGCATCCGCCTGGCCATGCAGGCGCCCACCGCCAGCAACGCGCAGGACTGGCGCTGGGTCGTGGTCACCGATCCCGCCAAGCGCGCCGCAATCGCCGAAATCTACCGCAGTGTCGGCGCTGAGTACCTGGTCCATGCGGAAGCCACCGCCGACGATCCGCAAACCCGGCGCGTATACCGCAGCGCGCGGGGCCTGACCGAGACGCTGGCGCAGGTTCCGGTACACGTCATTCCGTGCCTGCTGGAACCGATCGACGAAAGCAATCGACTGGTCGCGGCGTCGGCCTGGGCGTCGATCATCCCGGCCGGCTGGAGTTTCCTGCTGGCCTTACGGTCGCGCGGGCTGGGCTCGGTCTGGACGACGATGCACCTGGCCAAGGAACGCGAGGTCGCCGACCTGCTCGGCATCCCCGGCACCGTCACTCAGGCCGCACTGTTTCCGGTGGCCTACACGATCGGGACCGACTTTCGTCCCGCCGCGCGGCCACCCGCGGAAACGATCACCTTCTTCGACGAATGGGGTGGAAGCTGATGCAGTCCTACACCGTGCGTTTCCACGTCGACGCCCCTCCGGCCAGGGTGTGGCGGGTGTTGCATCCCCCGGTGCCGCCGGACTCCCCGCGACCGCGCGTGCTGAGCTGGCCGACGGGCAGCATGGAAATCCTCAACGAGGGCGACGAGGCCGGTGAGGGACTGGTGCGCACCTGCGTATTTCCGGTGCCGCGGTATCTGCTGTCCGGTGGCAGGGGGCGGTCGTGGGAGACCGTCACCGAGGCGAAGATCAACAAGGTGTCGAGATATGTCGCCATCGGCAAGCCGTTGTGGTCTCGGGCCGAGGGTTACCACCAGCTCGACGAGCAGCCCGACGGCACCACCGTGCTGACCTTTCACGAGACCTACCACGCGTACAACCCGGTGCTGCGTCTGCTGCTCGAGCGTCCGGTGCATGCACGGATCTCGCGCGACAATCTCGACACCTACGAGCACGCGCTCGGTTATGCCGGTGCGGTGCGCCGCCTGAGCTGATCTGCCGACAGTTCGAAATCCGCCGCCCTGCCCGGTAGGCTAGTTAGTTATGGGCTCTAAGCAATTAGCGGTTCGCGGCGGCGCCGCAGCGCTGATGGTTGCCGGATGGTTCGGTGCCGTCGGTATCGCCGCCGCCGACCCCGACCCCGACCCGACGCCCGCCCCGGCACCGGCCCCCTCGCCGAGCGTTGCCCCGGCTCCGTCGGCGGCACCGGCGGCAGCACCCAAGACGACCATCGACCACGACGGCATCTACACCGTCGGCACCGACATCGCGCCCGGCACGTACAGCACGGCCGGACCTGTCGGCACCGGTACCTGCTACTGGAAGCGCACGGGAAACCCCGACGGCGCGCTCGTCGATAACGCGATGACCAAGAAGCCACAGATCGTCCAGATCGAGCCGACCGACAAGACCTTCAAGACGAGTGGCTGCCAACCGTGGCAGCCGACCAGCGACGCCCCGCCGCCGAACACTCCGGGTCCTCAGGTGCAGGCCGGCCTGGGAATCCTGAACGGATTGCTCGCGCCGCACGGCCCCTGATCTAGGCGGGTGGCGCCAGCGCCGTCTCGACGGTGGTGTACATCGGCAGCAGGCGGCGCAGACCGCACGCGGCGATGGTGCGGGCGACGATCGGCTGATTGCTGACCAGGCGCAGGTTGACCCCACGACGGCGGCAACGTACCGATTCCTGGGCGAGCACGGCGTACGCGCAGGAGCCCAGGAAGTCCAATTCGCGGATGTCGATCACAAACGGACCCGGTGCGATCGCGATTGCGGCGCTCCGGTTCACCAGGCGCTGCCAGATGACTTCGTTGCTGGCGTCGATGTCACCGCCGACGTGAACGACCACCGCTGACCCGGTGCATTCGGTAACCGCCCGCAAACCGCTGTTCGGGTCGCCCAGTTGTGAACTCAGCCGCGTAGTCGAAGGAGCTGGCGATGATCCGATCGCGACAGTCTTCATTCGGCAGTATCCCGTCTTCGTGTGGATCGCGTCGTGAGCACGGCGTAATCAGCATATGTGTAACAGGGGCTGACAACATAGGATGTCCACACGAATTTTCCGGTTGAGCGACCCGGATTTACCGGCGGCTCCGGGTGGCCCGGCGGGTCAGCAGCGACAGTAGCCAGCTAACGATCGACAACAGGATCGCCGCCCAGATCGCGGTCCACCAGAAGTGGTCGATCTGCAGACCCCAGTGGGTGGTGTCTTTGGTGATCTGCGCCGTGATCCACAACATGAACGCATTGATGACGATGTGGAAGAGCCCCAGCGTCAGGATGTACATCGGAATCGACAAGATCTGGACGATCGGTTTGACGATCGCGTTGACCACTCCGAAGAGCACCGCGACGACGAAGATGATGCCGACCCGCTGCAACGTGGTGTTACCACCGACGAATGTCAGCCCCGGTACGAAAAGGGTGACGACCCACAGCGCGAGTCCGGTCACTGCCGCGCGGAACAGAATAGCCGCCATGCGCCGATCCTGCCACCGAACGCGTGCCGGAATGCCTAATTCAGCCCATAGAAGCGTTGCGCATTGAGCCCGCCGATCTTTTCGCGTGACTGCTCGCTGATATCGGGCCGGTTCCGCAAATGCTTGGTGCTTTCCGGCCACTCCCCGTCCCAGTGCGGGTAGTCGCTGGCGAACATGATGAAGTCGTCGCCCAGCACGTCGATCACGCCGGGCAGGATCGGCTCTTCCGGTTCGCATGTGACCCAGATGTTGCCGGCGCGCAGGTACTCGTTCGGATCACGGCGCCAGCCACCCTCGATCCAGTCACCGCGCTTCTCGTAGTGCTCGTGCAGGCGATCGATGAAGAACGGCACCCAGCCGGCACCAGCTTCCAGAAAGGCGACTCGCAGTTCGGGGTGGCGTTCGAACACGCCGCCGGACACCAGGGCCGTCATCGCGGTCATCTGGTCGAACGGGAAGCTGATGCAGTGCACCTGGATGTAGTTGGTGAAGCGGTCGACGCCGATCTTCGGTAGGTGAATGCCGGGCGCGCCGTGAATGCCCAGCGGCATGTTCAGATTCACGGCGGCGGCGTAGAAATCGTCGAGGTCGGGGTGGTCGAGGTTGCGGGTCTTCAGCGCCGGCGGAACCAGCGTCGCGACCAACCCCAGCTCCTTGGCCTCGGTCATCACATCGATGGCCACCTCACCGTGTTCGATCGGTGTCACGGCCACCCCGCGTAGCCGGCCGTGCGTCGGCTCGCAGAAGTCCGCGATCCACTGGTTGTAGAGCCGCGCGAAACCGGCGGCGAAGACCGGATCTTCGAGGCTCGGCACGCAGAGCCCGAGGCTGGGATAGAGCACCATCGTGTCCAGATGGTCGCGGTCGGCGTCAGCCAGCACACCCTCGGCGCTCGAACAGTTGATGTCGGGGGCCTTGGTGATGCCGTGCTCCGGTGGGCACCCGGCACCCGGACCGGTGTCTTCGGGATAGTTACGGCCCTCGATCGTCAGGCGCGGCCGCCGATCGTTGCTCAGCTGCACGTGATCCGGCCAGCGCTTCAAGGCTTCGAAGGCGAGCGTCGAGTTCTCGGCGACGTGTCCATCGGCATCGATGATCCGCATATATCCGGAACATACCCGCTCGCGCGCCGGACTCGCGGTATGGCGACACGTAGGCCACGATGCTCTCGTGACCAGACAGCGGTTGACCAGCGATCAGCGCAACTCCTTTTTGGCGGCCTTCCTGGGCTGGACCATGGACGCGTTCGACTTCTTCATCGTCGTGCTGGTCTACGCCGACATCGCCGAGACGTTCCACCGCAGCAAGACCGAGGTCGCGTTCGTCACGACGGCGACGCTGGTGATGCGACCCGTCGGCGCGTTGCTGTTCGGGCTGTGGGCCGACCGGGTCGGCCGACGCCTCCCGCTGCTGGTTGACGTGCTGTTTTATTCGGTGGTGGGCTTCCTGTGCGCGTTCGCCCCGAACTTCACGGTGCTGGTGATCCTGCGGTTGCTCTACGGAATCGGCATGGGCGGCGAGTGGGGACTGGGCGCGGCGCTGGCCATGGAGAAGGTTCCGACCGAGCGGCGCGGCTTTTTCTCCGGCTTGCTGCAGGAGGGCTATTCGTTCGGCTACCTGTTGGCGAGTCTGGCTTCGCTGATCGTCATGAACGGGTTCGGCCTGTCCTGGCGCTGGTTGTTCGCACTGAGCATCATCCCGGCCATGATCAGCCTGATCATCCGCTATCGGGTGGAGGAGTCCGAGGTCTGGGAAGCCGCACAGGACCAGATGCGGCTGACCCAGACCCGGGTGCGCGATGTGCTGCGCGACGCCAAGGTCATCCGGCGTTTCGTCTACCTGGTGTTGCTGATGACCGCTTTCAACTGGATGAGCCACGGCACCCAGGACGTCTACCCCACGTTCCTCAAGGCGTCCGTCGACCACGGCGCGGGTCTGTCCAGCGCGACCGCCCGCTGGATCGTGATCGTCTACAACATCGGCGCGATCGTCGGCGGCCTCATATTCGGCACCCTGTCGCAGCGGTTCGGCCGCCGCTACACGATCGTGTTCTGTGCCGTGCTGGCGCTGCCGATCGTGCCGATCTTCGCCTATTCACGCGCCGCGGCGATGTTGTGTCTGGGGTCGTTTCTCATGCAGTTCTTCGTGCAGGGCGCCTGGGGTTGCATCCCGGCGCACCTCACCGAGATGTCCCCGGACGCCATCCGCGGTCTGTATCCCGGTGTGACCTATCAACTCGGAAACCTGTTGGCGGCGTTCAACTTGCCGATCCAGGAGCACCTGGCCGAAACGCACGGCTACCCGTTCGCGTTGGCGGCGACGATCGTGCCGGTGTTGGTGATGGTGGCGTTGTTGACGCTGATCGGCAAGGATGCCACCGGAATTCGGTTCGGCTCCTCGGAAAGTGCGTTTCTGCCGGCTAAGAGCTGAGTGCCCGCAGCAGCATGTGCATGGCCACCGTGGTGGAGCGTTCCCGAACGTCGGATCGGTTGCCGGGCAGCCGCAGCGTGCGGGTGACGTTCGGACCGTCACTGCGTGCGACGGTGAAACAGACTGTGCCGACCGGCTTTTCCTCGGTTCCACCGCCCGGGCCGGCGATGCCGGTGATGGCGACGGCGGTATCGGCGTCGAACCGCTTGAGCGCGCCCGCGGCCATCGCCTCGGCCACCGGCTCGGAAACCGCGCCGTGTTGTTCGATGAGTGCGGCGTCCACGCCGAGCAGCTCCACCTTCGCTTCGTTCGAGTACGACACGACGCCGCCGGTCACGTAATCCGAGGATCCGGGGCGGTCGGTCAGCCGCGCCGCCAGCAGCCCGGCGGTGCAGGATTCCGCCGTCGCGATGCGGCGCCCGGCCAGCAGTCGCGCGACCAGATCGTCGACCTGCGAACCGTCTTCAGAGAACACCTGGTCGCCGTGCCGGTCGCGCAGCAACTGGGTCAGGTGCGCGTAGGTCTGCGCGGCGTCGGGTTCATAGCGGGTCACGATTTCCAGTTCGCCGCGTCTGAGGCAGGTGGTGATCTCCAGCGCGGCGAAGCCGGGGATGGCAGTCTCGGCCTCGCGCAACGTCTCGGCCAGTCCGGACTCCGGCAGGCCGAACATCCGCACCATGTCCTGCCGGTAGACGGTACGGCCGGCGATCGCGTCCCGGACGCCGTCGGTTTCAATTGCCTTGTGCCACATGGGTTGTAGCTCACGCGGCGGACCGGGCAACACCAGCACCGCCGGCTTTCCGGGCACCACGACGCCGGGCGCGGTGCCCACCGGGTCGAGGATCTGGGAGCCCACCGGAACCATCGCCTGCTTGCGGTTGGCCGCCCGCACCGACTCGAACTTCCCCGGTTCCATCAGCGCGGCGAACGCCGGATTGCGCGCCATCAAGGACTTGAGAATCTCCGCGATCCGGTTCTCCAGGGCTTCATCGAGCTTGAGCTCGCGGCCGCAGAATCGGGACACCACCTCGACCGTCATGTCGTCGGCCGTCGGGCCCAGGCCGCCGCTGGTGATGATCAGGTCCACGCCCTGGTCAGCGAGGAATCGCAGCTGCGCCTCGATGTCCGCGGGGCGGTCACCGCAGATGGTGATATGTGCCAGTTCGACGCCCAGTTCCAGCAGCCGGTCGGCGAGCCAGGGACCGTTGCGGTCCTGTACCCGTCCGGTCAGAACCTCGGTGCCGGTGACCACGATGCCTGCGCGTGCGCTCACGGTGCCGAGCCTACGCAAGTGTCAGACGACGTTTCCGTTGGCGCCGTTGGTTCCCTTGCTGCCGAATAGTCCGCCGTTACCGCCGATGCCGCCGACGCCGACAATCGCGGTGCCGGAAGAGCCGATATGCGCATTGCCGCCGTTACCGCCGTTGCCGCCGTTGCCGATCGCGGACGAAGCGTCTCCGCCGAACCCGCCATTGCCGCCGATACCGGATCCGGTGCCGGCGGTGGAGCCCAGACCGCCCTTGCCGCCCGCTCCGCCAGCGCCGCCATCGCCGCCGGCTCCGCCGACGCCACCGGTCGCCACAGCGGTTGACGTGGTGAGCGTGATGATTCCGTTTCCGCCGGACCCGCCGTTGCCGGCTACGCCGGTGCCGCTGGCACTACCACCCGCGGCGCCACTGCCGCCCTTTGCCGACCCAAGACCCTGATTCGTCGCGTTCCCGCCGTTGCCGCCGTTGCCGCCGTTGCCGCCGCTGATGCCGCCGGGGGCCCCGGCACCGCCGTTGCCGCCGGTGGCGCCGCCGACGGAAGTGGCGCTGGTGACCTGAGCGTCACCACCGATGCCGCCGGCTCCACCGTTTCCAGTGGTCGAGCCCTTGTTGCCGGCGCCGCCGTTGCCGCCGATGGCACTGCCGGTGCCGCTGTTGACGGCCTGCCCGCCGTTTCCGCCGGCCCCGCCGACGGACGTGCCCGTTGCGCCGTTGCCGCCGAGGCCTCCGACGGCGGTGCCGGCGCCGGAGTGGGTGCCCCGGCCCCCGTTGCCGCCGGTTCCGCCGACACCGTTGGTGGCCACACCGCCGGCTCCGCCGGTACCGCCGACGGCCGAAGTGGTGCCGGTGGTGCTGTTGGTCTGGGCGTTTCCGCCGTCGCCGCCCCGTCCCTGGACCGCTCCGTTGCCGGCGCCGAGGCCGCCGACGCCGCCGGTGCCGCCCTTGGCGGTTGCGAAAGAGCCGGTGTTGGATATGACCGCGTCGCCACCGCGGCCGCCAATCCCACCACCGGTGGTTGCGCCGGTCCCGTTGCCGCCGGCGCCGCCGGTGCCGGGATTGACGCCTCCCAAGCCGCTGGTAGTGGCTGCGCCGCCCGCCCCGCCGTTCCCGCCGGTGATTCCGGTGCCACCAGCCCCGCCGGTGCCGCCGTTAGCGGGCGCCGCAGAGCCGGTGTGGGTGATCGTCGCCGCACCCCCGTCGCCGCCGGTCCCGCCGGTGCCGGCGGTGCTGATTCCACCCGTCCCGCCATCGCCTCCGGTGCTGATACCCGCGCCGGCATTGGTGGCGGAGCCGCCTCTGCCGCCCGCTCCGCCCGCGACGCCATTGCCTCCTGCGCCGCCTTTCCCGCCGGAGGCGTTACCGGTCGAGGCGCTGGTCAAGACCTGGGCGTCACCGCCGGCGCCGCCGGCACCACCCGCACCGGCCTTTCCGTCAGCACCGGCAGCTCCGGCACCGCCCGCGGCCGCACCGGTGCCACCGTTGATGGTCGCCGTTCCACCATTGCCGCCCGCCCC
The DNA here is from genome assembly GCF_001417955.2 of Mycobacterium gordonae. Classification (GTDB taxonomy): domain Bacteria; phylum Actinomycetota; class Actinomycetes; order Mycobacteriales; family Mycobacteriaceae; genus Mycobacterium; species Mycobacterium gordonae_B. The sequence goes on from NZ_LKTM01000380.1 coordinate 23,748, forward strand.
GCCGTTAGGCCCTGCACCGGCGTTACCACCGGCGCCGCCGGTGGCGCCGCCGGCACCGGTGTGAGTTGCCAAGCCACCGGTACCGCCGGCCCCGCCGGTGCCGGTGGCGCCCGTCGCCGTGCCACCGGCTCCCCCGGTACCGCCCACGGCGGCCGCCGTCACGATGTTGCTGGAACTCTGCCCCGAGCCTCCGTCGCCACCTCGGCCGCCGCTGATGCCGGTGCCACCGGCACCGCCTGTTCCGCCCTTGGCGGTCGCGGTGGACGCGGCGTTGGAAATGTTCGCGTCGCCGCCTTGGCCGCCCTTCCCTCCCAAGCCCGTAGCGCCGGTTCCGCCCGCGCCGCCGGTGCCCGGGGTGACGGTTCCCGTTCCACTGGTGACTGCGGCGCCGCCGGACCCGCCATTGCCACCGCTCGCGCCGTTGCCGCCCGCACCTCCGTCGCCCCCGGTCGCAGCAGCCGAGGAGTTCGGGTTGCTGACGGTGGCGGTTCCGCCGCCGCCGCCCAGCCCGCCGGTACCTGTGGTGCCGTTGCCGCCGGAGCCGCCGGCTCCCGCAACCACGCTCCCCTTTCCAATGGAAGAGGCCGCGCCGCCCAACCCGCCGGCACCGCCGCCGGAGCCGTCGCCGCCGCTACCACCCTGACCGCCGGTAGCGGTGGCGTTCGAACCGTTGTTGTTGACTTGCGCCGCGCCACCGTTTCCACCGGCGCCGCCGACGCCGACGGTTGTGTCGGTTCCATCAGCGCCGGCACCGCCAAAGGCGTTGCCGGTTCCGCTGTTGATGCCACTGCCGCCGTTGCCACCGGCTCCGCCGCCGCTGGCACCCTTACCGCCGGCTCCCCCGGCGCCGCCCGTAGCGGTGCCGGCTCCGGTGTGGAACCCGGTACCGCCGCTGCCGCCGGTGCCTCCGAAGCCGGTAGTGGCCGTGCCGCCGGCGCCGCCCGTACCGCCGACGGCTGCCGTCGTGGCGCTGCCGCTGTTCGATTGACCGGTACCGCCGTCGCCACCGCGCCCCACGATGCCGCCGTTGGTCACGCCGGTGCCGCCGGCGCCGCCGGTCCCGCCCTTGGCCGTGGCCGAGGAGTTGCTGTTGGAGATGGTGGCGTCGCCGCCTCGACCGCCCGTCCCGCCTCCGCCGGTGACGGCGCCGGTGCTGTCGCCGCCCGCCCCGCCTGCGCCAGGGGTGACATTGCCTAATCCGCTGGTAGACGCGGAGCCGCCGACGCCACCGTTACCGCCGGTGGTGGCGCCGGTGCCGCCGGCGCCACCAGCGCCACCGGTGGCCGTTGCGGTCGAGTTGTTGCTGGAGATGTTCGCGGCCCCGCCGTTGCCACCCGTTCCGCCGGCGCCGGTGGCACCCTTGCCGCCGGCCCCGCCGGCGCCGGAGTTGACTCCGCCTGCGCCGTTGGTAGAAGCGTTTCCGCCCGAGCCGCCGGAGCCGCCGACATTGCCGTTGCCGCCCGCTCCGCCTGTGCCGCCGGTAGCGGTAGCTGACGAGGCGCCGTTAAATATCTGGGCGCTGCCCCCGGTACCCCCC
>NZ_LKTM01000381.1 GCF_001417955.2 Mycobacterium gordonae
ACACCCCCAGCCAACCAGACCCCCCGATCACCAGTCGAAAACAGCTGACCGCCCTACACCCTCAATTGCGAAGAGCCACAAAAGTCATGCCGGTCATGCTGGTTGTGTGTGCCGCGTTCGCGGTCATCACTGGCCGAATCCTGCTTGCGCTCGTCGTCTTAATCCTCGTGGCACTGATCGTTGAGGGGGTCAACCGCTTGCGGATGCGCTAATGCGAAGACGTGAGTCAGATGACTCACCAGCAGGCACCCCGGCATTCTGTTTCGTGACGGGGTGCTTGTCGGTCGTCAGGCCATGGCGTAACGGCGGGCACCGAGCACTTCATGCCCTTGTGGGTGGCCTGCCGGAGCCTCAGGGTCTTCGAAGCAACCCACTGCTGACAGAGCGGCGCTCAGCGCTTTCAATGCGGAGATGAGTGAGGCCTCAGAGCCATCCGGAACCTCAATCGTCCAACTAGCCCGCAGGTCGGCCGCCGTGGCTGTGTAGTCAGCATCGACGCCGTTATTAGCTAGTTCGTCTGTCACGGAGTCTAAAAACGCTTCAAAGCTGTCGTGGTCGTCGGGATCGTTTTCGCCGAGAGTGAACTTCATCTCGATCTCGTACCATTCGGACATTTTCACTCCCTTCTCAATCGTCCCAGCACGTTGCGCGTTTGAGTTGTCCGCGCAGATGTAGTTCATAGTAGGGGTTCGAAGGGGTTAGCTTCACCGTCTTGATGTGCAGCTTGTCACAAGGGCATTTCATCTTGAAATACCTGTTCGGCCGTTTTTCGATGCGCCAGCCTTTGTCTTCGGCTTCGCGGAGCAACTTCTCAAGGTCCTTGTTCGGATGCTTCGGTCGAGTCACGCCCCATCGCCGCTTCCACGCGGCCTTACGCTAGACACAACGCTCAAACTAGTGTGTTCGTTCCGCTGCAGTCACGCAACTCGCGAAGATTCCGGTTGTAAGCCGCGTCGGATTCGAAGCTTGGCTTCAGGCCATCCCCGGCGTTCCCGGCGAGACAAGCTGCTCAGCCACGTCAGCCAGTTGCATGGCCAGCGCGATAGCTTCGGCGCGGGTCATCACTACCTGCAGGCCGCCAATGGTCAACATAGCGCGGTCAACGTTCGTCTTGGTAACCACAGCATCCACATGGGTGGCAACCCACTTCATCGCGACTACCTCGTGCCCATCAGGGGCCGGCCCCCGTAGCGCATCCGCTGCAACTGCTGCCTGTCGTTGGCCTTGCGGGTCAATTCGTCAACGTCTTTGACCACCGTGTCTTTGAACACCACGGAAAAGTCATTGGTAACCCCGCCCTGCGAAGCCGGGTCGAACATCCCTACCGGCTTGCGTGCGATGGCCGCGATGTTGTCGAACTGCTCGGGATTCAGCACCGGCTCGGGGCGCTTGGTCAGGTTGAGGTTCAGGCCCGGCATCAACCAGCCGCCATCGTCGTAGAGGCCGAGCATGCCACCGAGGTTCTGTGGACCGATGTTGATGGGGTCTGGCGACTGATACGGAGTGACTGCTCCGGGGAGCCCATTGGGCTGCACGGTTGGCGGGGTGGGGGCCGACAGTCCAGGAGCGAGTTGCCCGAGGCCCCCCGCGCCCGCTGAGTTGCCAGCCATTCCCGCGAACGGCGACGCCATCTGGCCCGGACCTCCCGGTTGAGCTTGTGCTGCAGGCGCCCCAATAGGCTGAGCCCCAGCGACTTGGCCGGGCTGCACCGGTCCACCAGGTGACATACCCGGGGTTAGCTGTCCACCAGCGTTTTTGGTGTCCTCAGCGAGTTGACCCTTCTCCCCAGTAGTGATCCCAACCGGCTGGCCGGGCAACTGTGGAATGAACTGCGTGGGGTCTGTCTGAGTGAGCCGGGGGACGCCGAACGGCAGCAGAATCTCGGTCAAGGCATCGGTCCAGATACCGGCCATCTGGAAGCCGAAATCAACCGATCTCTTGGCCGCGTCCCCGCCGATACCCAAGGCTGTCGATGCTGCAGCGCCGGCCGCTCCACCGGAGCCGGGAGCGAACGCGTTAGCGCCCATACTGGCCGCGCTGGACGCTGCCGAGATAGCCTGATCGATCACGTTGTTGATGGCGCTGGCGCCCATCATGTAGAGGCCTGAAGCGAAGCTGGACCCCGCCTGGCCTGTGCCGCCCGCTCCCGCTGGAATGAGACCCTCAGTGCGGATAGGTGAGTCAGGTGATTCACCTGTCAGGGGCGCGAGAGCGGCCTGACCACTAATACCGCCCAGGGATGGAATTACCCCGCCCTGACCCATGGCCTGTGCGAGCATCCCTTGCAGGCCGGGGGGCAGCATGAATTGTTGCCCCTGTTGCGGAAACCCCGATGCTCCGAAATTGGCGTGAATGTGGTTGTAGTGCCCGCCGCCCTCAGGGGTCTGCCACATGGTGTAGTCGGACCCGAGCGCACCCGCGTTGGCCTGAATGAAGGCATTGATCTGGTCACCCAACGCCTTCCCTGCAGGGTTCCGGCCGCCACTGGTATCGCCACCGGGGATCATCAAGTCCAGCGCAAGCCCGCTCGGGTGCCAGCGCAAGGCGTCCTGCCGGTAGCCACCGATGTCTGTGAGTTCCGGGAACAGGGCTGAGAGGATGCGGCGGCCTCGAATTGTGTTGGCTTGCAATCCTCCCTCACCACCGCCCGCTATCGGCAGCTCGCCGTGAGGGCCGATGGCCCCGCGCTGCATCGCGCTCAGCCAGCGCATCGTCATCGGATCGATGGCCGGCGCGTTGACGCCGTTGAATCCACCGTCATCGAACACGCCGAGTAGGTGGCCCGTCTGTGCCCAGATGTCCAACGAACGCTGACCACCATTGACGGGGATGAATGCCTCACCGCCCGTTGAGCCCTCCGCCCACTGCACCAACCCCTTGCCGGCACCGGGGGCGATCATCGCCTCAGTGGGCAGCTTCCCGTCAGCGAAACCGGGCGGGAGGATCAACGCGCCAGCAGCGTCCTTTTGCTGTTGAGTCATGGGCGCCAACGCTTTTGGCGGGGGAGTCCCTCCGGGCAAGGCCCGGCCAAACGCTAAATCGGCAAGCCCCAAGGCTGGGTTGGCCACGTGAAACCAGTCGTTGAGTTGGAAGCCCTTCTTTCCCTGAAGCTGGTCACGAACACCTGTCCAAGCGTTGTGGAATCCCGGCATGAACTGATCGAGCCCGGCCAGTGTGGCGGCAACCGGGCCAGCAGCGGCAGCGATGGCGCTGAGGCCACCCGCGATCTTGCCCGAATTGCCCGTTAGGGTAAGCAGATTGGTGTTGGTGCCTTCAATGGCGGCCTTGGTTTTGTTGAAATTGTCCTGCAGGGTTCCAGCTTTGGTGGCGAGATCTGATAGGACGTTTGAAGCGCCGCCCTGGCCAATGGCGTTGAGAGCATCGGCAACACCCGTCAGCGCGCCGCCGAGATCTTTCCCTTGAAGTGAGTTCAGCGCGGCGTTGACATCAGCTGAGCCGATAGAGCTGAGCGCGCCTTTGAGGCCGTTGAGGGAATCGGCGCCGAGATGGAGGTTACGGGGATCAAAACCGCGCGCTGCCCTGGCCGCATCCCCAATACTGCCCGCCACACCGCCGAGGTTGATACCGCGCAGCGACTGCAAGCCGCCTATGACGCCATCAACAGTGAGCCCATTGCCGCCCATGGCGACTACGGCGTCATTAACCCCGCCGATGGCGTCAGCGCCGCGTTGGGCGACGTTGATGACGCCACCCACCTTGTCTCGCATACGGTCTGCCCAGTCGTCACCGAAATGGGAGCCGATGGCGTTGTGCAGGGCCTCACCAATCTTGGCGCCTGCGCGACCCATGGCGTCAACGATTTCCTGGTCAACCTCTTCGCCGGCATCCTTAGCGCCCTTCTTCGCACCCTCTTTGATCTCATCACCCAGCGCCTTGCCGCCGCGCTTGCCGGCCTTGGTCAGAGAGCCTTCGATTTTCTTTGAGCTGGCCTCGACCTCGTCGGCCGCCTTCTTCGAAGATCCGCCGATGCCTGACAGGTCACCGGTCAAATCCTTGAGAACCTTGCGGCCCTTGCCGAAAGCTTCGCTCAGCCGCCCACCGGTCTTGTCGGCGGAACGCTCAACCTCGGAAAATTCCTTGTTGATCTGCTCGGCAACGGAATCGTATTCGACAGCAAGTTGCACGTAACCCGCTGCGAGCTGGATTGCTGACATCGCCCCAATCTCCTTGTCTTTCAACGGTTTTCGCAGCCGGTCGAATGTCGAATGTTGTTGTGTTTCTTTGCTTTTCGCTTTTTGTTTTTCTTTTTTAGCGTTTATTTATGGTAAATAGATATGGCGCGAGACGGCCTCGCGGCTAAGTCGAATCAAAAAATGCGAATTGCATTGTGCGACAGGCTAATTCGGGTGCGAAAGTCATTGTGCCACTTGAGCTTTCATATCAATGCCGTGCTTGCGTTGCATCAATTCATCAAATGCCGCGATTATTTGCTCTGTTAATCGCAACGCTTCTTTACGGCTGAATATGAATGTGAAAGCTCCGAATTTCACCACGATGCAGTCACGGTTCACATCAGCTCGTACCGCCACCTTCAATTGCCCTGTGCCAAGCTGTCTCATCGCGACATCACCACTGGCCCGGGAAACGCCACCGGAAACAGTCGGTGCACCCACAGTGAATCGAATGCCCGACGATTCGGTCGGCGAGTTGAGAACTTCGTGAGCGCGAACGTGCGAATGCCGAATCAATGAGGAGTAGCGCCATCTCCGCGTGACCCATTGCGCGCAGACATAATTCCGGGCTCGGGGGCAACTCAGCCGGTTCCCTGCCGGCCATGCCGGGGTCAACCGTCCTTCCGTGCGCCAGGACCCTTGCGATAGACCAGTGCGCCCCGCATGTAGTCCTCCATGCGGTTGTCGGAAGCTTGCATCTGCTCCCGGACGTCCGAATGATCCGAATCATCGGCGGTTGCGGTTACTTGCAACCGAGCGCGTTCTGCCATGCTCCCGGTCAGGACGGGAAATTCGATTTTTCGCGCTTTCCTCGCCTTAATTCGCTCACGGACCGGATGAGGCGCAGGATTCTCCCGAATCCGCCGCTGCCGTTCCCGATATGCGGCTTCCGCGGCGTCCCGCTGCTCAACGAGTTCGCGGACGACTTGGCCGGGCAGAACCCGCATTCCGCATTCATCGCGTACAACCGCGCCATTGCATCGGCGGATGATTTCCCGCGTTCCGCAATCCAGTTCGGCCGCAACTTCGGCCAAAGTATAAAACTTCTCGCTGATCATCGGTGTCCCGCTCACATCGCCACCCGACTTGTTGCCATTGTGACCACCCAACATTCTGAATTCCTACTCCCATCGGCATGAATAAAACGATCAAGATCAGCTGAGTAAAGCGCAGGCTCACCACAAGCGGGGCAGAACTGGGGATATTCGCTTAGGGCTTGTGTTCGGCGCTGACAGGTTCGGCACGTGCGTCCAGAAGATTTGGCGCGAAGATGAGTGACCGGCTGGTGGCGCGTTTGCATCATGTGAGTTCTCCGTATTTTTTAGTTGTCGCCCAATTGGGACTTTGTTTCAGTATCCACCGAAAGCGGCGGATCTGCCCTGTAAAACGATGTGGTGTCACCCCTGCATTCCCTAGTGTCACGTCACCGGGGCGTCAGGTGAGTCATTCTGACTCAGGCTCTCAAGGTGGATTCGCTAGCCAGGCGGGACGGGACACGGGACACTTTCTGCTCCCCAAGCTCGGGCTCGCGTATGACGCGAAAGAACATAATAGATAGATAACATATATTCGCTGGTAAGCGCACTTTTACTTGAGGCAGGCCTAAAGTGAAGGTTGAGAGTTGGACCGGGAAATCACTGCAATGGCATGTCCCGTTTCCCGTATGTCCCGTATTTGCTATGACTCGTCTTCATCGGCCATCACGTATCGTCGCTCGTCTTGTGAATTCCGAACCAAGATCCCATCTTCGACCATGCCGTCGAATAGGGGACCAAGCATGTCCCGATACCGGCTGTGGAACTTATGAAGCAACTCGTCCCTTGTGAGCCCTGCGTGGCCGCATGCGGCAATCTTCTCGATAATCTGCTGACGCCGAGAGTTCCGCAACACACGCTCCTGGTGCGATCTTTCCTGGTTGGCGGCGAACTGCTTCTGCCCATTCTTTTTTCCCTCGCGCACGGACTCAGCCTCTGTGGCGGATTCCCATTCCTGTATCACCCACTCGCGCGTGTGCTCACTGACCCGGCTGGCCACCCCGGCCAGGCGCCAGTCCTCTTCAGTCATCTCGTCGCGGCCGTCAAGCACTGCTAGTGCAAATGCGAACTTTTCTCGCGCAAAGAGAGCGTGGCTGTTGAGTGGGCTTTCTTCCCCCCGGTTGCTTTTTAAGTGAGTGTCTTTGATGAGATGCTTGACGATGTAGGGCACTTTCAGCTCGCGGGGGTACTGCCATGCCGAGTGCGGCGGCAACGTCAGCGGAGTAGGCATCAGGGGCGTGTCGAAGGTCAGTCGCGGATCTGTGCTCGGAAACCACATGAAGCGCTGCAGCATGCCGCCGTGGGGGTCGTCTAACAGTGCCCCGGCCCGGGCCGGTTGAACGTTGGCCACCAAGGTCAACCGGTAGGTTCCTGCCCCTAGGTGCTGACTACTGGCCGTGCGATAGCTGAAACCCAACCCTTCGGCAGTAAAGGCGCTGCGCAGGATGCTGGACAGGGTTGATCCGCTGCGTGTGAGTAGAGCTTTCAGCTCATCGATCTCGTCAACCAGGAACATGATCGATTCGTGTAGACCCCGGGGCTCTCCGGTCTCTTTGTTGGCCGGTCTCACGTAAGCGTCTATCAGACCTTCGCCACTACCCAGGTTGCGTGTCATCACCAGATCTGGGACTAGTTCCCGAGCCGCCTTCATTGACGACGATTTTGTGCTTCCACTCTTTCCGGCCACTGCGGCATACCAGTTCAGCGATCCCGGCCCACCAATCAGAGGTGGCAGCACCGCGTTGGGCCGGACCAAGGCCAACGCCCTTGCCGCACAATGTGCCAACACTGCCCATGGTGAGCACATTCGCGCCAGTGCACCGAGATAGACCGCCTGCAGCGAGTCTCGCTTGGTCCAAAATCCCGACTCGATATCGGGGATCGACAGCGTGGACCTCGTTTTCGGCTCATCATCACTGGGGAGGACCGCACTGCAGTTGGCGACATGGGACAGGTCGCGGGGTTGTCTCAGTCCCGCTTCGAAACCGGATTCGATGGTGCCGAGCACCATTCGCTCTCCGTCGTCAATGTGCCCGTTTTCTCTGCAGGCATCGAACAGGGCTTGTCGAACCTCTCTCTCGTCCAAGGCGCCGGCCGCAACGAGCTGCGCCAGGTTGTAGGCCGCTTTATTCAGCGTGTGATTACGGGTGCCCCTAGTTTGCGCTTCCAGATCGGCTATCTCACGCCGGAAAGCTTTCTCAGCATAATTGCGCTGAGCCGTCGTAGTCTGGTGGCCAGGAGTGGCCCATTCAGCGCTAGCAATTGCCCTTTCAGTTGCCGCTTGGGGGTCTTCGTACGGCTCGTCTTCCCAAGGAAGCTGATTAGGCTTCGGCATCGCTGCTACAATTCATGTGACATCTCCCATGATGGACCCCAGGGGCGGATCAGCGGGTCTCGCCTCTGGGGTATTTACTTGCGCAGCCGGATTTGAAAATGCTTGAGTCTTATGACTCAGCTAGAAATCACGAGCCACTACCGACCGGCTGGTACAGCTTTGCAAGTTCGCGCGGATCGATCATTAACAACCTTGGACCGATCCGAGTTGCATTGATGAGGCCGGTGCTGATGTAGCGCCGGAAAGTCCGATCACTCACCCGACAGCGGCGTGCAGCTTCCGGCAGAGGTATCAATTCGGGTGCCGGTTCGTCCCTGACTTCGGCTACAGCGGGCTTTCTGCGGGTGGCCACTTCATATGCCTCTCAACGTAATCCGGTAGGTGCGTCTACACACCTGATGAGCGTTGAAGGTACATATGTCTAGATATGGCCGCAATGCAGTGCGTATCGCCTGTACTGACAGGACCGGTCAACTGTCATAAAGCAGCTAAGGACTCGTCAACGCCGGTAACAGATATTCCAAAGTATTCAAACAAGCTTCGGCGCCCTGCTAGCGTATTCGGCGCTTGCTTCTTGGACAGAAGCGTGGCGGCTGTACAAAACGGGGTGAGTCAAATGACTCAGCAGGGCAAAGGGTTTAGATCGGTATGTGATCTTTGTCACCCAGTGGGCGCGCCGGTCGCCAGTCTCGACAGTCGTTCGGCGATTTCCGCATCACGCCCTTCGGCGACGTGCTGGTACCTCAGCGCCATTTGCGGGGTCGTGTGCCCAAGGCGGTGCATCAATTCCGCTGTCGTAGCACCACTCTGAGCCGCAAGCACGGCGCCGACGTGCCGCAAATCGTGGACGCGCAGGTTGGGTTTTCCGATTGCCGCGCGGGCTTTCTCCCAGTGCGTCCGGTAGTTGTCACCGTGCATGTGATGCCGACCATCTTCCATCGGGAAAAGCAAGGAATCAGCCGCCTTGCCTACATGAAATTTTAAGTGCCCCTTGATAATTGGACGGATATGTGGAGGGATTGCAACATCACGGACGCCCGCCGATGTCTTGGGCTGGCCAACTGTGAAACTGCCCGCTCGGTAGGTGACCGCTCGGCGCACATGCAGGACCGTGCAATCCGCACTCACGTCGGCTCTGCGCAGTTCGGAGGTCTCCCCCCATCGCAGGCCACACCATGCCGCGAGTACCACGCTCGCGCGTAACCGAAGCGGCATTTTCGACGCCAGCCGGTCCAGCTCGGCCGGGGTCAGAATGTCGATCTCCCGTTTCCGCTTGGTTTGCATGGCCGCACGGATACGACAGGGGTTCGCGTCAAGCACCTCGTCCTGTACGGCTGTCGCGCAAATGGCGTGCAGGAGCGCGTAAGCATGTGCGTTGCGAGTCGGATGATCCGAGCCCAGCCCGGAGTGCCACTGGCGCACCTTGGCCGGCGTCAGCGTCACCAACTTCATGTCGCCAAGCTCGGGCAGGATCAACCGCTCAAGCATCGACTCGTAATGCGCGCGGGTCCGTTCACGTAGACCGCGCTGCTTGATCCATCCGTCTGAGTAGGTGCGCAAGGTGATGCCGTCTGAGCGTTCAACCGCGCCCCATGTTTCGAGATCGATCTTGCGTCGCTCGACGGCAAGCCACCCCTCGGCGTCGGATTTGACGGCATAGGTGCGCGGGGCGCGATGGAGTGCACCATCAGGCCCTATGTAGGCGGCGCTGTAGCGGCCTGAGCGTTCCTTGCGTATCCGACCGAAGCCGCGTCGGTTTTGACGCTTCGTGGACATACAACCCCTGACTGGTTGCACAACATACGAACACACAAGACTGTAGCGACATGTCCGGCAATGTCATATACTGCCGGGCGTGACAAAGAGCTGAAACCGCAGGTCAAGCTACAGAAATCACAGTTCAGAATACACCGCTACGCCGCTTGCTGCGCCAGGTTCGAATCCTGCCGGGGGCACTTTTTGCGTGTATGACGTCGGTTGATGCTTGACGTTTCTGTTTCGGGTGATGCCTGACAGTGTTTCGGCTGATGCTTGACAGTTGTTTCGGTTGATCCCTGACGTCACGCTCGGCGCGGAGATCGTTTTGCGAGCGAGTCGGGGACCGCGATGCGCCGACAACCGCGCCGAGCGTGATCTGAGGGATGAAATCCGGCCGGGAACCCACCCTCACGTCACGCTCGGCGAGGTGAGAGGAGCGGAGGGGAGAGAAAGGCGTCCCTGACACCTGACTGGGCAAGAAAATCGCAAGAATCACGCGAAGATTCGGCATGCACGCGCGGCCAAGCTGGCCCCATAGCCAACCGCGCAAGGAGGAATCACTGATGCACGTCACGTTGAAGCGCATGTCGACCTGGGCGGTGCTGGCAGCCGCTGCCGCGAGCCTGGGCCTAGGGGTGACACAGGCCACTGCCGGCGCCGACCCCTCCCCCATGGTGTGCCCGGACCCGAACTCGCCGCCCAGCCAGACCAACCGCTGCGCCTACCAGTGGTGCCCAGGCTCGCCTGAACTCAAAAACATGCCCAACTGGGATCGCAGCGTCTGCCATGCCTGGTACTTCGACGAGAACAGCCCGGTGACCGATTCGACGATCATCGAAGGCTTTCCGCCGCCGTGGCCGCCGGGGCTGCAGTGCATCCCCCTGTTGACCTGCCGGCCCTGACCGCGGGACCCCACCCGGTGGCTTAATTTACTATTATAGGAAAATTGAGTCACCGGCCGGAAGGGTCCCACCATGCCGCAGCGGTTTCCCTTCGCGGACTATCCCAACGGATGGTTTCAGGTCGCCTACAGCCACGAGGTCGGCCGGGGTGACGTGATCAACCTGCACTACTTCGACCGCCAGTTGATCTGCTACCGGGGCGACTCCGGCACCGCCTACGTCCTCGACGCGTACTGCCCACATCTGGGCGCCGACATCGGAGTCGGCGGCTCGGTGCGCGAGGACTGTGTCGTATGCCCCTTCCACGGCTGGTCCTTCGACGGCGCCGGGAGCAACGTCGCCATCCCATATACCAAGCGGCCCAACCCGACTGCCAAACTCCGCAGCTGGCACACCGTTGAACGTGCCGGCATCATCTTCGTCTGGTACGCCCAGCGCGGCGGGGATCCTGAGTGGGAGCTGCCCAAGATACCCGAAAGCGACGATGCGGCTTTCGCCTTCTATGCCCCCGATGACGCGCGGTGGAGGTTTCGCTCACACCCACAGGAGGTGTTCGAAAACACCGTCGACATAGCCCATTTCGCCACGGTGCACGGGGTCTCGGCATTCGGGGCACTCGATGTCGAGCAGGACGGGCACCTGTTTCGCGCCATCGCCGAGGTGAACTTCGAGACACCACGCGGACCGGTCTCGGGCGCGGTCGACTCCGAGCTGTTCGGGATGGGTGTCGACGTGGTGCGGCACCGCGGCCTGGGGCGCTCGTGCACCATCCTGACGGTCACGCCTGTTGACGGTGAATACGTCGAGGCGCGATACACGTTCTTCGTGGCCCTCGACCCCGATACGGGTGAAATGACCAGGATGGGAGAGGGATTCGCGCGCGACTTCTGCAAGCAGATCGAACAGGACATTCCCATCTGGGAGAACAAGATCTACCGCGACCGGCCCAAACTGGCCCAAGGCGAATCTGCGATCATGCAGTTTCGCGACTGGGCGCAGCTTTCCTACGAACCCGGCACCGAGGAAACGCCATCACCTCGCCGAACGTGAACTCACGGCGTGAATTCCGGCGAAAAGCCGCCGCCAGTGCACGCTCGGCGCGTCGGGTCAGGCGTGCACGGACTCCGCGCTCGCATCCTCCGATTCGTCGCGGCGATTACGGGTGTGCAGCAGGCAACCGGCCGCCACGGCCAGGCATGTGACGGCGGGAATCACCAGCGCCCACCCGCCCAGCCGCGAACCGACGAGCAGACCGATCACGCCGCCTGCCAGGAACAGGACGAACGTCACCGTGAGCACCGTGCCCTTCCACTTCTCCAAGCCGTGCTCGCGGCTGCGGCCGAGCATCAGGCCCAGGTCGGTGATGGTGCCGGTGAAGTGGGTAGTCCGCACAGCCATCCCGCGAAAGCTCGACGTCAACCCGTTCTGCATGCCGAGCGCCGTCGCGGCGCAGACTGCCTGCAGGATGGGTTGCTCCATCCCGAGCGTGGACAGCAGCGCCCTGACCGGGGTGTCTTCCAGGCCGGCCGCCGCCAGACCCAGCAGTGTCGCCTCGAAGATCAACAGCGCGGCATGCCGCGGGCCGGCCTGCGCGCGCGTCGGCGCCAGCACCGCCCCCGCGATCGCCGCCCCGAACAGGAACCCGAAGATGATGGCAGCCAGCAGGTGCCCTTCGTAGAGCCAGGGATTGGCCGTGTTCATCCCGAGCTGGGTCGTGGCTGCCGTCACATTTGCGACAGGAAACGCCAGCAACAAGATGGCCACGGCGTTGACGAACCCCGCCGTCAACGCGAGCACGGCGCTGTACCCGAGGACAACCCAGCGGGGGAGCGGCCCGCCTTCCTCGGCAGGTTGCATCCACCATTGCATTGTCGTCAGATACCCACGTGAGTTGTGACCTAATCGCTTTCGGTCAAACAACCTTCGGTAAACGGCCCGTTAACCAAAAATCGGAATTTGGCCTGAATTAATTGACGCGGGGATGTCCCGCTCAAGCGGCTTGGGCTTCCCGACGCGGCCGGGCGAAAATCACCTCGCGGATGGCCGACGGCTGCATGGCTTCCGACGCCTTGCGTCCGAAGTCGTTGGGCAGCGACAGCCGGAAGACCTTCTTCCACGCCGAGGCGACCTGGCGTGGCAGCGAACCGGTGGTGTAGGTCAACCCGTACCGCTCGAACAACTCCTGCACCTTCGGTGCGATCTCCTGATACCGGTTGCTCGGCAGATCCGGATACAGGTGATGCTCGATCTGAAACGAGAGGTTGCCACTCATGAAGTGCAGGAAGGCATTTCCTGAAATATTGGCCGACCCGAGCATCTGCCGCAGGTACCACTGACCGCGGGTCTCACCCTCGATAGAGGTCTTCTCGTAGGTCTGGACGCCCTCGGGGAAGTGCCCGCACATGATCACCGAGTGGGTCCACAGGTTACGGACGAGGTTTGCGGTGAGGTTCGCGGTCACCGTCGTGACGGCCGAGGGACCCGACAGCAGTGGGTGCAGCACGTAGTCGCGCATCACGTGCTTGCGCACTTTGGCCAGCACCTTCTTGCCCTGCTGCCGGAATTGTTCTTTATCGCTACGGCCCTGCAAATACTTCCCGATTTCGAGATCGTATGCGGCGATTCCGTATTGAAAAAGGCAGGCATTGATAAAATTCCACAGCGGCTGCGCCAGATAAAATGGCTTCCAGCGTTGATCTTCGTCGACCCGCATGATCCCGTACCCCAAGTCATGGTCCTTGCCAAGGACATTGGTGTAGGTGTGGTGGACCTCATTATGCGAGTGCTTCCACATCTCCGATGGCGAGGCGTTGTCCCATTCCCAGGTGGTGGAGTGGATCTTCGGGTCCCGCATCCAGTCCCACTGGCCGTGCATCACATTGTGGCCGATCTCCATGTTTTCCACGATCTTCGAGATCGACAGTCCGGCGGTGCCGATCAGCCACGCCGGCGGGAACAGGGAGAACAGCAGGACCGCGCGACTGGCCAGCTCCAGACGGCGCTGGCCGTCGATGACGGCGCGGATGTACGCGGCGTCGCGCTCGCCGCGGCCGGCCAGTACGTTCTCGCGGATCGCGTCCAGTTCACGCCCCAGGTTCTCGATGTCCTCGTCGGACAGGTGGGCGGTCGGGTTCGGTTGTGTAGCAGTCATTTCGGCTCCTCAGAGGTCGAGCTCGCAGGCACCCGCAGCAGCGGACACGCAGGTCTGAATTTGTACGTTGTCGCCCGGGTTGGCAGTGGTGACTTCGCCGTTGCGCAGGTCGCGCACCGCGCCCTGACGCAACGGCACGACGCACCCGAAGCAGACGCCCATCCGGCAACCCGACGGCATCAACACCCCGGCGGACTCTCCGGTGTCCAGCAGCGTCTGGGATCCGTCGGCTTCCACGACGCTGCCGCTCTTGGCGAACGTCACGGTGCCACCTTCGCCGGCGGTGATGACGGCCGGGCGGAAGCGCTCGATGTGCAGCAGGTCGGCGATGCCGTCTGCGGCCCAGCTGTGTTCGATCGCGTCAAGCAGGCCGGCCGGCCCGCATGCCCACGTTTCGCGTTCGGCCAGGTCGGGGACCAGGTCGGCCAGGCGCGTCACGTCGAGCATGCCGTCGGCGTCAGTGTGCTTCTCCACCAGACGGATTCGGCCCTCCCGGGCCAGCATGCGCAGTTCCCAACCGAATATGACGTCGTCTGCGGTGGGCGCGGAGTGCACCACCACGACGTCCGTGGCCGGCCCGGCTAGACCTGCCATGTTGCGCAACATCCCCATCACCGGGGTGATGCCGCTGCCCGCCGTGACGAACAGCACCTTCGCCGGCACCTGGTCGCCCAGGGTGAACTCACCCGCGGCCTGGTCCAGCTGAATCACGGTCCCGACGGTGGCGCGCCGAACCAGGTAGTTGCTGACCACGCCATCGGGGATCGCCTTCACGGTGACCGCGATGCAACCGTCCCGGCGCTGGGTCTTGGAGGTCAGCGAGTAGGCCCGCCACTGACGGACCCCGTCCACGTCCACGCCGATGCGCACGTACTGGCCCGGCACATGGGGGCGCCAGCCCCGTCCAGGCCGGATCACCACGGTGGCGGCGTCGCGGGTCTCAGGGTGGATAGCGACGATGCGCCCGCGCAAGTCGGAGCCGGACCG
Organism: Mycobacterium gordonae; assembly: GCF_001417955.2. Lineage (GTDB taxonomy): Bacteria > Actinomycetota > Actinomycetes > Mycobacteriales > Mycobacteriaceae > Mycobacterium > Mycobacterium gordonae_B. The sequence continues at coordinate 14,361 of NZ_LKTM01000381.1, forward strand.
CAGCGGATCGATGATGTCGAGGTAGTCGTTGGGAACCAACGGCGTCGTTACCCGCTCGGCAAACTTCAGCACGCGCTCGCGCAATGCGCCGACGACATTGGGTCGGGTAGCCACTGTTGTCATGACCCCATCCTCGTTGTCACCGGATGTAAAGTCTTGACCTGTCCGTGCAAAAATATGGGCTCAATTTGTTCGAGAGGAATAGATTTGGCCGATTCGTCGCTTCGACTGAGCGGCTTGCAGCTCGACGAACCCGTGGTCAGGGCGTTGGAGTCCATCCTTCCGGGGATGGCAGAGCGAACAGTGACCGCGATCACGGTGGCGGTACCGAGTTATGCCGACGCCTTCAGCGGGCGGATGGGCCAGATCATCGAGAATGCGGTGCAGACGTCGCTGGGCGTGTTCCTGCGACTGGCGACCCGACCCCGGGACACCGATCCCGGGACGTCCCTGCTGCAGGCCGTCGACGGTGCCTATGAACTCGGGCGCGGCGAAGCGCGTCAGGGCCGGACGATTGATGCGCTGCTGGCGGCCTATCGGGTGGGAGCTCAGGTCGCCTGGCAGGAACTGTCGGCAACCGCCGTCGCAGCGGGACTCCCCGCGTCGACCATTGCGAGGTTCGCCGAGTTGGTGTTCGCCTACATCGACGAGTTGTCAGCGTCCAGCGTGTCCGGCCACGCAGACGAGCTGGCCACCACGGGCCGGGTCCGGCAGCGTTACCTCGACCGGTTGAGCCAGGATCTGCTGGCCGGGGAGGCCGCGGCAACGCTGACCGCCGCGGCCGAGCAGGCCGGCTGGCAGCCGCCAGACACGCTTACCGCAGTGCTGGTGCCGTTGACGCAAACCCGGGGTTTGGCAGCGCAATTCGGGCAGTCCACGCTGCAATTGGCCGAAGATCTACCCGGTGTGGACGCGGCGGAGGCGCTCGCAGTCCTGCTGGTCCCCGACGTGGCCGGCACCGCACGGCGCCAGTTGCTGTCGACGCTGGGCGCCAGAAAGGCTCTGGTAGGCCCGGCCCGTCCGTGGATGGACGTCCGGACGTCCTACCAACGCGCTCTGCGCGCCCGGGACCTGTTGCCGGCCGAAGCCGACAGCGCCGTCGACACCGACGACCATCTCGTCGAACTCGTGCTCGGCGCCGACCGGGAGGCTGCCGACGACCTGCGGGCCCGAGTGCTGGCGCCGCTGGCCGGCCTGCCGCCCAACACGGCCGACCGGCTCACCGAAACCCTGCGCTCTTGGGTGCTGCATCAGGGCCGGCGCGACGCCGTGGCGGCCGATCTCTTCATTCACGCTCAGACGGTCCGTTACCGGATGAGTCAGCTGCGCGAGCTGTACGGCGACCAACTGGGCGAGCCCCGGACCGTACTGGAACTGACCGTCGCCCTGGGCATCGAATCGACCGCCTGACCCATCGGCGAGGGCTTGCCCCGGTCCGGCTGAGCGATTATGGTGATCCGTAATACGGATATTCGGGATTCGTATTGCGAATCACTCAAGGAGAAGTGTCATGACAAGCCCCACGATCAAATACGTCGGCATCTATACCGCCTTCGCGGCGACCGCCATCGCGCTGACGGCAACCCTGGGGTTGGACTCGGGAAGCCAACAGGCGACCTCGATGAACGACACCACGTCGGCCCCCACGACTACTCTCACCCCGCTGACCACCCTCGCCCCGCCGTCGACCCTGGACGCTCCCCCGGCCCTGTCGGCTCCCCCGGCCCCGCCGCTTCCCTGACCGCGTCACGTCCCCGCCGGTCGATTTCTTTGAGAACATCGCGGTCAAACTTGAACCGTTAGGTCACCGAAGCAGTAACCTGCAGCTAGCACGTGCCGGCCCCCGGAATTGGTCATCACCGGTGTGATATCCAATCCCCCTGGGGCACAGGCACTTCGGTTCGGCCATCGGTCAAAGGAGACGCGGATGTCGTTTGTCGTCACCCATCCGGAGACGTTGGCGTCGGCAGCCGGCACCCTGCGGGGGATCGGGTCTGCGGTCGCCACTCAGAACAATGCCGCCCACGCGCCCACCACCGGAGTAGTTCCGGCTGCCGCTGACGAGGTCTCAGTGCTGACCGCCGCGCGATTCAACGGGCACGCCCAGACCTACCAGGCAATGAGCGCTCAGGCTGCGATGGTCCACGAGTTTTTCATCAGCACATTGGCTGCCAGCGCCGGCTCCTACGCGGTCACCGAGGCCGCCAATGCGCTCTCGGCACGGTAGGAATCGGGTTGGGTACCGACTTCGGGCTGTTGCCGCCGGAGGTTAATTCGGCCCGGATGTATATGGGTCCAGGGGCGGGTTCGATGCTGGCCGCCGCCAACGCCTGGGATGGTGTAGCCGCGGTGCTGAACTCCGCGGCGGTGTCGTACGGGACGGTGATCGCCGGCCTCGCGGTCGAGTCATGGTTCGGCCCCGCGTCGGCGTCCATGGCTGCCGCGGCCACACCGTATGCGGCTTGGCTGAGTGCGGCCGCGATGCGGGCCGAGCGAACCGCAGCCCAGGCGCGTATTGCCGCCGGGGCGTATGAGACCGCCTATGCGATGACGGTGCCGCCGCCCTTGATCACGGCCAATCGCGAGCAGTTGATGTCGCTGGCCGCGACGAACCTGCTGGGCCAGAACAGCCCCGCGATCGAAGCGTGGCAGGCCGAATACGCCGAGATGTGGGCTCAGGATGCCGCCGCCATGTTCGCCTACGCGGCCTCGTCCGAGACGGCCTCGACACTGCTCCCGTTCACCGCACCGGCCCAGGCCGCCGACCCGGCGGGTCCGGCGGCCGCGGCGGCCGCGGTGAGCGGACAACCAGCGCTGGATCTGATCTCGTCGATGTCTGCGCAGACACTGCAGGGCCTGGCGGCTCTGATATCGCCGGCTTCCACCGTGACGACGGCGACCGCCGCCGCCATCCCCACCCCGATCGGTGACCTGGACATCGCGGCCGCGTATATCGCGATCACCGCGACCGCCAGCCTGTCGCTGTCCGCCGTGAACACCGCCCGGCCGTGGATCTTCGGTTACGGGAGCACCAGCAAGACTCCGGGCGACGACGCGGTAGAGCCCACCGGAGGCACCCCGCTCGGGTCGCACCAGGATGCTGGGCCGAGCGTGGGCGGGGTTGCGCCGAGCGCCGGCGTGGGTCAGGCCGCTCTGGTAGGAGCGTTGACGGTCCCGCACAGCTGGACGGTGGCCGCTCCGGAGATCCGGCTGGCGGTCGAGTCACTGCCGAGCACGGGCGCCGGCGTCGGCCCCGCGCCGACGAACCTGGGCGCGGCGCCGGCGGCCATGCTGGGTGGCATGGCTCTGGCGAGCATGGCGGGCCGCGGCAGCACGGGCGCCGGTCCGGCGAGTACGGACGCCGCGGCCGAGGACGACGGCCAGCCCAAGCGCAAACCCACGGTCGTGGTGATCCAGCAGCCGCCGCCCCCCGGCCCGGGTCCGACGGGCAACCGTCCGCAATAAATCACAGCGGCAGTGTAGAAATTTTTGTCAACAGTTGCTCCGCCCCAATGTTCTTCGCGTTTCAACAGTTCGGCGAAGCTTTCGCCGCGAGGGGCCGGATGTTGTCAAGAAGAGATGTTTGCCATCGGCCGAGGATGGCAATGTGACAACGGAGGTGGGCGTATCGGCCGGCCTATATGCCCACCCAGGTCCCGTCGGTTCAGCCCGAGAGCCGACGGGACCGCTTTATTTCGGGCCTTTTCCGATCATGATCCCGGCTCACCCCGATATGCCGTGATGCGGTGTCCGACCTGGGAGTACCGTGCCGCGTATGGGTGGCTCGACTGCTGGCATCTGGATTCTGGGTGGCTATCAAAGTGACTTCGCTCGCAATCTCACCCGGGAGGGGCGCGACTTCGCGGCCCTGACCGCCGAAGTGGTGGACGGCACGCTGGCGGCTGCCCGGGTGGACGCGGCGGCCATCGGAGTTGTCCATGTCGGCAACGCCTTCGGTGAGATGTTCGCCACACAAGGACATCTGGGGGCAATGCCGGCCACGGTCTGCGGTGACCTCTGGGACAAGCCCGCCTCACGCCACGAGGCGGCGTGCGCGTCGGGAAGTGTGTCGGCGCTGGCCGCGATGGCCGATCTGCGGTCGGGGGCTTACGACAGCGCGCTCGTCGTGGGCCTGGAACTGGAGAAGACCGTGCCCGGCGACACCGCCGCGCAGTATCTGGGGGCGGCGGCCTGGACCGGGCACGAGGGAGACGGCGCGCGTTACCTGTGGCCGTCGATGTTCGCGGAGGTCGCCGACGAGTACGACCGGCGCTACGGATTGGACGACACCCATCTGCGGGCGATCGCCGCGGTCAATTACGCCAACGCGCGCCGTAATCCGAACGCCCAGACGCGCACCTGGACGGTGCCGGACCCCATCACCGACGACGACGAAACCAACCCGATCACCGAGGGCCGGTTGCGTCGGCTGGACTGCAGCCAGATGACCGACGGCGGTGCCGGAGTGGTCCTGGTCAACGACGCCTATCTGCGCGATCACCCCGATGCGCGACCGGTCGGTCGCATCGACGGTTGGGGGCATCGCACCGTCGGGTTGGGCTTGCGTCAGAAGCTGGACCGCTCGAGCGACGACCCGTACGTGTTGCCCCACGTGCGCGCCGCGGTGCTCGACGCATTGCGGCGTGCCGACGTGACCCTGGACGACGTGGACGGGTTCGAGGTGCATGACTGCTTCACCCCCAGCGAGTACCTCGCCATCGACCACATCGGTCTGACCGGGCCCGGGGAATCGTGGAAGGCCATCGAGAACGGCGAGATCGAAATCGGCGGTCGGTTGCCGATCAACCCCAGTGGCGGCCTGATCGGCGGCGGCCATCCGGTCGGGGCGTCGGGAGTTCGCATGTTGCTCGACGCGGCCAAGCAGGTCAGTGACGCGGCCGGCGACTACCAGGTGGACGGCGCGAAGACCTTCGGCACGTTGAACTTCGGCGGCAGTACCGCCACCACGGTCAGTTTCGTTGTCAGCACTACGCGAGGAATGTGACATGGATGTCGAGGTGATTGGCAAGTACCTGTCGACCCTCCCCGAGGATGACGACCACCCCTACCGCACCGGCCCGTGGCGTCCGCAGACCACGGAGTGGAAAGCTGACGACCTGACCGCGGTGGAGGGTGAGGTTCCGTCGGATCTGGACGGCATCTATCTGCGGAACACCGAGAACCCGCTGCATCCGGCGTTCAAGACCTACCACCCGTTCGACGGCGACGGCATGCTGCACGTGGTGGGTTTCCGCGACGGGAAGGCGTTTTACCGCAACCGGTTCGTTCAGACCGACGGTTTCCTGGCCGAAAATGAAGCGGGTGAACCGCTATGGCCCGGACTGGCCGAGCCGGTTGAGTTCGCCAAACGCGACAAAGGCTGGGGCGCACGCGAATTGATGAAAGACGCGTCCAGCACCGATGTCATCGTGCACCGCGGGGTCGCGTTGACCAGTTTCTACCAGTGCGGCGACCTGTATCGGGTGGATCCCTATTCGGGCACCACGCTGGGCAAGGAGAGCTGGAACGGCGGCTTTCCGGTCGACTGGGGTGTATCCGCACATCCCAAGGTGGACAACCAGACCGGCGAGCTGTTGTTCTTCAACTACAGCAAGCAGGACCCGTACATGCATTACGGCGTAGTCGACGAGAACAATGATCTGGCCCACTACGTCGACATCCCACTGCCCGGGCCCCGGCTGCCCCATGACATGGCGTTCACCGAAAACTACGCCATTCTCAATGATTTCCCGCTCTTCTGGGATCCGCGACTGCTCGAGCACAAGGTGCACCTGCCACGCTTCTACCCGGACATGCCGTCCCGCTTCGCGGTGATTCCGCGCCGCGGTTCGAGCGCCGATATCCGTTGGTTCGAGGCGGACCCGACTTTCGTGTTGCACTTCACCAACGCCTACGAGGACGGCGACGAAATCGTGCTGGACGGTTTCTACGAGGGCGCGCCGCAACCTATGGAAAGCGGTGCGGGTCCAGCTGGCAAGTGGGAGAAGCTGTTTCGGTTCCTGGCGCTGGACCGGATGCAGGCCCGATTGCACCGGTGGCGGTTCAACCTAATTACCGGTGCGGTCAAGGAAGAGCAGCTGTCGGACTCCATCACCGAGTTCGGCATGGTCAACGCGGACTACGTGACGTCGCCCTACCGCTACGTGTATGCCGCCAGCGGCAAGCCCGGCTGGTTCCTGTTCGACGGACTGGTCAAACACGATCTGCTCACCGGCGGCGAGGAGCGGTACTCATTCGGCGAAGGCGTCTACGGCAGTGAGACCGCGATGGCGCCCCGGACGGGCGGCAGCGGCGCGGAAGACGACGGCTACCTGGTGACCCTGACGACCGACATGAACGCGGACGCGTCGTACTGCCTGGTGTTCGACGCCGCCCGGGTCGGGGACGGTCCGGTGTGCAAACTGGCACTGCCGGAACGCATTTGCAGTGGTACCCATTCGACCTGGGTGCCCGGCACGGAGTTGAGGCGGTGGGATCGGGCCGAGACGGCGGCAGACGCCGTGGGGCTGTAGACGCATGGGCAAGCACCGCACGACGCACTGGCCCCTGTCGTTGGCGTCGATCGGCTCCATCCGATTCGCCCGACGCTCATCGAACTTCGCCGAGACGGTCCAGTTCTACCGCGAACTGGTAGGGCTGCCCCTGCACGAGACCTTCGGCGACAGCTATGGCAGCAACGGCGCCATCTTCGGGCTGCCCAGCTGGAATCTGACGATGGAGATCGTCGAGTCGGTCGAGCCCGTCGCGGTGGACCCGCATGAACAGCTGTGCCTGTACTTCCCGGATCAGCAATCCCAACAGGCGGCGATCGCGCGCCTGGAGGCGGCGTCGTGTCCGCGTGTCGAGCAGCACCCCTACTGGGCCGCGGTGGGCGCGGTCACCTACCGGGACCCCGACGGCCGCGAGGTCGTGTTCGCGCCCTTCGTCTACGGCGTCAACGAGCCGGAGGGTAGTTCGGCCTCCGGCACGCACGAGTTCCCCTCGAACTGATACGCGTTTCGCCGTGCTTGTTCGCGGTTTGCGGCCATCGAACCTGCGGCTGCCGCCGCCGGACGCTACTCCTCCAAGGCACTCGCGCATCGGTCGAGAATCGCCCGGAAGTTCCAGGGGAACAGACGGGAGGTGACGGCCTCCATTGCCTTGCCGCCCGCGCGAACAGGATGGGTGTATTCCGTCAACCAGCTGACGTGAGTTCCTTCTGCTTCGGGGGTGAACGTCAGAGTGCCGCCCTGATGGTCGAAGACAGGGAAGGACCGAACGATCCGATACGAGTAACCGCGCGGTGGATCATATGCAGTGATTTCTTCTCGAAGCCACATGCCTGTGGCGATCGCCTCCCGCAGTGCGCCGGCGCCATGGCCTGGTGAGTTCTTCGCCCAACCGGCCTTGAGAATCAGAGGCGCCGCGGTCAAGTTAGCGGGATCCGACAGCCAACCGAAGATTCGTTCGGGCGAAGCCCTGATCGTCCGCTCCACATGAATCTTGACCATCAGTAATCCCGCCTTTGTCGTCTGCGTACACCGGCAGGGAAACCTTAGACGGACGACGCCTACGTTCTAGCGCCCTCTGCCCAACGCAGCGGTCGCCACCGCCCACAGCGCACACAGCACCGCGCACCCGGCGGCGACCGCCCCCACGTACAACCCGTATTCGGCCGATACCGGCGCATTGACGTTGCGCTGGTAATACAGCACCATGAGCGCGCCGATCAGCAGCGAAATGACCAGCGCGGCAATCGACGCCGCCCGCACCGAGAGTCCGCGGCCCACCATCGCGCCGGCCACCAGCAGCGTCGACGACAGCAACACGATCAGTTGACCGGCGCCGAAGCCACGAGGCAGCTCCAGGCTCCCGTGGGTGCCACCGATGGCGTTCGCCCAGCCACCACCGTTGACCTTGGTCGCCAGCCAGGGCATCCAGGCGCTGGCCAGCACCGCCGTGGCGAACAGCGCCACCAGCCAACCGGGACGCAGGTGGCGGGTCATGGTTGCGAGGTTAGTCGAGGCAGCGCCTCAGTCCTGAAGCGACGACAAGTTGAAGGCGACTCCCGTCGGATCGGCGGCCGCGGCCAGCCGCCCGTAGGGGGTGTCCTCGGCCTCGCGTAGCACCGCGCCACCGTTGTCGGTGATCACCTGCAGCGTCTTGTCGACATTTTCGGCGCCGAAGAAGATGTTCCACTGCGACGGCACACCCTCGGGTAGGAATCCCGCTCCGTCCATCACGCCGAGCAATTGTTGGTCGCCGAACCAGCCTGTGGTGTAACGGAATTCATCGGTGTCGCCGACCTGCTCGGTGCGCCACCCGAACACCTCGCGGTAGAAGTCAACGGCGGCGCGGTAATCATGCGTCGTCAACTGATGCCAGACGGGTACACCGGCTTCGCCCGTCACCTCAAAACCGCGGTGCTGCAACGGCTGCCACAGACCGAAGGCGGCACCGGACGGATCGGTGGCCACCGCCATGAAGCCCTTGTCGGGAACCTCCATGGGCTGCATGCAACCTGAGCCGCCGGCCGCGGTGATTGCCGAGACCGCCGCATCGATGTCGGCGGTGTGGAAGTAGGTGGCCCAGTTGTCGGGAGCCTGCCACTCCGGATTGTTTGCCATCAACCCGGCGACGGCACGGCCTTCTTTGGCGGCGTTGATGTAGCCGCCGTAGTCCGGGCCGGCAGACTCGAACGTCCATCCGAAGACGGTTCCATAGAAATCTTGCGCACGGTCGACGTCGGATGTGGTCAGGTCGATCCAGCAGGGGGCGCCCAGCGGCGCGTCGTCACGGATTGGCACAAGGTCCTCCTTGGTCGGTGGGTACCTCGATATCGACTCGGCCTGAGCCGGAATGTCATCGGCACCGACCAGTCAGCTCAGCGATCCAGGACGCTGTCGCCGTTCGTCCGCGGGTCAGGGCGGGCGAACACCCTGACGAAGTTCTGCAGGGATTCGCGGATATCGCTTCGTAACGCGGCGGCGACGACCATGCCGATCGGCCCGAACAACGCCGGCCCGCCGAGATGCACGTCGAAGCTGACGACGGAACCCTGCTCTTTAGGCGCGACTTTGGCCATCAGTTTCACCTTGACCCCGCCCACGCCGTCGCCGTTGAGCGTCATGCCTTCCGGGGGCTTGTAACGCACGATCGTCCACCTGATGCGGTTGGGCATGCCCTTGACCTCGACGTAGGACTCGATGACGGTGCCCTTCTCGAGCACGTCGGGCAGCTTGCTACGCCAGACCTTATGGATGGTCAGCCACTCCCGGTACCGGTTCAGGTCGGAGGCGTGTGTCCAGGCCTGTTCCGGCGGCAGCGGCACATCGATTGATCCGGAGAGTTTCGCCATGTCGTCAGCTCTGCTGGCCGCCGGTGTCGACGATCTTTCTGGCTTCCTCCTGCACCTTGTGGATGGTGTCGGAGTACTTGCCCTGTGTCTTGTCGTCGACGAACTCGCCGGCCTTGGTGATCGCCGTCTCGACCTTGTCGGCATTCTGCGCGAGCAGGTCTTTGGCTTTGTCCAGGAATGCCATGTGCGCTGTTCCTTCCCCATGGGACTCCTCCCCCGGGAGCCCTACTTTGCTGGGGAAACCCTACTTGTCGCGCCCGGGCTAGGGCACGCTGCCTTGCAGGAACAGACCGGACAGTCGGGTGCCGGCGTTCCCGATGCCGGAGATGAGGCCGGCTACCGCGATGTCCAGGCTGCTGGTGTTGCCGATACCGGACATGGCGCTGCCCAGGTTGGTCAGGCCGGACAGCAGTTCGCCGCCGTAGTTCTCGAAGCCGGAGATATGCGAGCCGACGTTGAAGATGCCGGAGATGGTGTCACCGATGTTGCCGAATCCGGATGTGCCGCCGCCGCCGGAGTTGAAGAAGCCCGACGACGGGGCGGTGGTCGAGTTGCCGATGCCGGCCATTGCAAGCAGTCGGGACACCGGCACGGCGATCGGACCGCTCCCTCCGGCGAGACCGACGGTGAGGAAAGTAGTGTCGCTGCCGACGGTGAGGTCAAGCGGAATTGTGGCGAGTCTGATCTCCGGCACCTGGATTGGGTCGAGCGCAGAGCGCAATGGAATCTGCAAGCTGATCGGGAGGCCCGAGACCGGAATGTGGACGTTCGGAACGGGTCGGGCAGCGGGATCACCAGGTCGAAGCCGTCGGTTTGGGCGTCGACCACGATGTCGAAGTTCACCGGAATCGCGCCGCCGTTCACAGCGTGAATTGTGAACGGGTTGATGGTGAGCCCGGCGATGTTCCCGGTAACCGGCAACTTGATCAATCCACCGCCGCCAAGGGTCAGGGGGATGTCGGGGATGGTCAGGGTGTAGTCGGCCTGGATCAGGCCCTGGCGGTCACCGCGCCACAACAGGCCGTTGCTCTGGTTGCCCGAGATGAACGCCCCGGTATCGAGGTCGCCGGTGTTGGCCCACCCGGTGTTGGTGTCCCCGGTGTTGAACCCCCCGGTGTTGACATCACCGGGGTTAAAGGACCCGGAATTGAAATCACCGGCGTTGAACCCGCCGCTGTTGTAGCTACCCGCATTGGCCCAGCCGGTGTTGAAGCCACCGGCGTTGAACACCCCGGTGTTCGCCGTCCCGGAGTTCCCGATCCCGGTGTTGAACGACCCCGAGTTCCCGATCCCGTAGTTCCCCGTCCCGGAATTGAAGAACCCGACATTCCCAGTCCCCGAATTGAACAACCCCACATTCCCCGACCCCGAATTGAACGCCCCGAACCCCACCTGATGATCACCGGTCAACCCGACACCAAAATTGTTGCTACCCGTATTGCCGAAGAAGTTCACTCCCTGCAAGTC
>NZ_LKTM01000382.1 GCF_001417955.2 Mycobacterium gordonae
CACCGCCGGCACCGCCCTGGCCGCCCGAACCACCGCCGACACCGTTTGCACCGGTCCCGCCGCCCGCGCCTGCGCTGCCCGCTGCGCCGGCACCGCCGGTGCCGCCAGCACCGATCAATTGCCCGCCGTTGCCGCCCGCACCGCCGCTGCCGCCGTCACCACCATTAGGCCCGCCCATACCGCCGGCACCGCCGGCGCCGCCGTAGCCGAGCAGCGGAGCCACGCCGCCGGCACCACCAGCACCACCGGTGCCCCCCATCGTCGTACTGGCGCCACCGGCCCCGCCGGCGCCGCCCGAGCCGTACAGCCACCCGCCGGATCCGCCGGATCCGCCGGACGCACCAGCACCTCCGGCGCCACCAGCACCGCCGGTACCGATCAGACCTGCGGCGCCACCGGCGCCGCCGGTTTGCGCCGCTGCCCCCGACCCGCCGTTACCGCCGTTGCCGAACAACAACCCACCGGGGCCGCCGGCCTGCCCGGTGCCCGGCGCCCCGTCGGTGCCGTTACCGATCAACGGACGACCCAGCAGCTGCTGGGTGGGCGCGTTGATCAGGTCCAGAAGCGGCTGCAACGGGCCGACATTGAGCGCCTCCGCGCGCGCATAACCGGCGCCACCGGCAGTCAGGGTATGCACAAACTGTTGGTGCAGTACCGCGGCCTGCCCGGCCAACTCCTGATAGCCCAGCGCATGTCCGGAAAACAGCAATGCGACCGCGCGTGACACTTCGTCGGCGGCCGCGCTCGCCAGCCCCGTCGTCGACTGCGCCGCGGCCGCATTGGCTGCAGAGATCGTCGACCCGATACCAGCCACGTCCGTAGCCGCAGCCGCCACCATCTCTGGTGAAACCACCATGAACGTCATCAGCGACCTCGCCACCTCATGACAACCCGACAACCACCAGCAACGACCAGCGCAGTCAAACACGGTAGCCCACCGTGGTCGCACCGTTTACGTTTTCGGCCGAATGGCGTAAGTGTTGTGCACGTCGCCGAGCAAACCGGTGGTGCACCGAAAATTGAATTCATTCGGCGCGCGAAAAATTTGCGCCGAATGTGTGTGAAACCGTCCGTGAAGCCGCAGCCGGGCTTACGGTAGGTGCCGTTATACGCCGGTTGATGAGAAACTGACCGCCACCCCGGTGGGGGTTACCCGCGAAGGACAGCGTATGGATTTTGCGGTATTGGCACCCGAGGTCAACTCGGCGCGGATGTTCCTTGGCGCGGGGTCAGGATCGATATTGGCCTCCGCGGCGGCCTGGGATGGGTTGGCCGCCGAATTGGCCTCTGCCGCAGCTACTTTCGGCTCGGTGACCTCCGGGTTGCTGGATTCCGCGTGGCAGAGCGCGGCGGCGGTGGAGATGGCGGGCGCCGCCGCACCATATCTGGGTTGGTTGAGATCGGCGGCGGCGCAGGCCGGCGAAGCGGCGGGCCACGCCCGGATAGTCGCGGCGGCGTTCGAGGCGGCTCAGGCCGCGACGGTGCATCCGGTGGTCGTGGCTGCCAACCGTGCTCAATTGGTGTCACTCGTGCGGGCGAACCTGCTGGGGCTGAACGCGCCGGCGATCGCTGCCATCGAGGCACAGTACGAGGGCATGTGGGCGCAGGATGTGGCCGCGATGTTCGGCTACTATTCCGGGGCTTCCGCCGTGGCGTCGGGCTTGACGCCGTTCATTCTGCCCTTGGCCAACCTCGCACCCGGTCTGGCGGACGTGGCGGGCCGAGCGGTGAGCGCCTCGAGCGCCCTTGTCGCAGCGGCGAATGCGGGCGGCGCTCAGTTCGCGGGCGCGGTGTCGGCCGGCGGTGCAACCGCGGCCGCCGACGGCTTCGGCCCCCTGCTACTCACCATCAACGTCGGTTTGGGGAATCTCGGCGTCGGCAATCTCGGCAACGCGAACATCGGCAATTACAACGTCGGTGGCGCGAATATCGGGTCCGGGAACATCGGGTCGGCGAACCTCGGTTTCGGGAACTTCGGTTTCGGAAACAGTGGTCCGTCGCTGACGGCGGCCATCCACAACATCGGCTTCGGCAACACCGGCAGCAACAACATCGGCCTGGGAAACACCGGTAGCGGCAACATCGGCTTCGCCAACACCGGCAACGGCAACGTCGGCATCGGGCTGACCGGCGACAATCAGTCCGGGTTCGGCGGACTGAATTCCGGCAGCGGCAACAGCGGTTTGTTCAACTCGGGCACCAACAACACCGGCTTCTTCAACTCGGGGACCGGAAACTTCGGTCTCGCCAACTCCGGCCTCTTCAACACCGGTTTCGGCAACTCCGGGACCGCCAACACCGGCTTTTTCAACTCAGGCATAGCCAACACGGGCATCGGTAACTCGGGCAATTACAACACGGGCACCAATAACTCCGGCAGCGCCAACACGGGCGGCTTCAACCCCGGCAGCTACAACACCGGCTGGCTCAACACCGGCAATTACAACACCGGCCTGGCAAACGCCGGCAATGTCAACACCGGCGCGTTCATCACGGGGGATTACAACAACGGCCTGTTCTGGCGGGGCGACTACCAGGGCCTGATCGGCGGATCCCCGGGCATCGGCAACTCGAGCACCCTGCCTTCGTCGGGGTTCTTCAACAGCGGTGACGGCAGCGCTTCGGGCCTCTTGAACTCCGGGGGCAACGTCTCGGGCATCTTCAATTCGTCGTCGGGAAGCCTGGGCCTCTCGGGTTTGATCAACACCGGCATGGCGGCCTCCGGTTTGATCAACACCGGCAACACCATGTCGGGCATCCTCAATAGTTCCTATCCCGAGAACCTCACGACGCCCAATTATGTGTCCGGTCTGTACAACACCGGCCCAAACGTGGCGGGCCTGTTCGGCGGCGGCTCGGACCCCACCAGCAACACCGGCCTGGCCAACGTCGGCGTCAAGAACACCGGCTTCGCCAACGTCGGCGACCACAACATCGGCATCGGCAACGTGGGCAACGGAAACACCGGAGGCGGAAACTCCGGCCAGGACAACATCGGTTTCGGCAACTCGGGTACGTCGAATACCGGCACCGGCAACGTGGGCAACCAAAACCTCGGCAACGGAAACCTGGGCGACTTCAACAAAGGCCTGGGAAACCTCGGCGACTACAACATCGGCCTGGGGAACCTGGGCAACAACAACAATGGATTCGGCAACAACGGCTTCGGCAACATCGGACTCGGGAACACCGGCAGCGGAAACATCGGAATCGGCCTCAGCGGAACGGGCCTGGTCGGCTTCGGAGCCCTGAACACCGGCAGCGGAAACCTCGGCCTGTTCAACTCCGGCACCAACAACATCGGCCTGTTCAACTCGGGCACCGGAAACGTCGGGATCGGAAACGCAGGCACCGGTAACTGGGGCATGGGCAACCCCGGCATCCTCAATACCGGCTTCGGTAACGCCGGCAGCTTCAACACGGGGTTCCTCAACACCGGCATCGCCAACACCGGCTTCGCCAATCCCGGCAACTACAACACGGGCTGGTTCAACGTCGGCAATATCAACACCGGTGCCTTCAACCCCGGCGATTACAACACCGGCGGCCTCAACCCCGGCGACACGAACACGGGCTTCCTCAACACCGGCAATTACAACAACAGCATTCTCGCCAAAGGCGATAACGCCGGCCAGATTGCTATCGATCTCAAAGTCACCATTCCCAGCGTGACGTTCGACCAATCGATGGTCATTCCCGTCAACGAGGTGTTGCAATTCGGTGGAAACGTGTTCACATTGCCGGGCGGCACGCAACAATTCTCAACCTTCCTTTCGCCGCCGCCCGACCCGATCACGTTGACCCTGGGGCCCGTCAACATATCGAGCTCCACCCTTAATCTTCCCTTGCTGACGCTCACCATCGGCGGACCGAATACAAGCGTGGGTATCGGTATCACCGGCGCCTTCGAGGGTGGCACCATTCAGCTGCTCAAAGTCAACCCGATGCCGGGATTCGGCAATGCGACCACCCTGCCGTCGTCGGGTTTCTTCAATGCCGGCCCCGGCCGCGTGTCCGGCCTGTTCAACCTCGGCGCGAATCTGTCCGGCATGCAGAACGTCGGCGCGCTGTCATCCGGCCTGGCGAACGTCGGCAACACGGTCTCCGGCATCTACAACACCAGCACGGTCAATATCGCGACCGCGGCCAACATTTCCGGGTTGGGGAACGTCGGCACCAACCTGGCCGGCGCCGTTCGCGACAGTGCCAACGGACTCGTCATCAACCTGGGCCTGGGCGATCACGGGCAACTGAACTTCGGCAACGGGAACTTCGGCAGCGGGAACTTCGGCAGCGGAAACATCGGCGGCGCGAATATCGGCTTCGGCAACATCGGCAGCACCAACCTCGGCGCCGGCAATATCGGCTTCGGCAACATCGGCTTCGGCAACAGCGGCCCCGCGTTGACGGCGGCCATCCACAACATCGGCTTCGGCAACACTGGCAGCGACAACATCGGCTTCGGCAACACGGGCAACGGCAACATCGGGTTCGGCAACACCGGCAACGGCAACATCGGGTTCGGCCTCAGCGGCGATCGCCTGCTCGCCTTCGGGGACTGGAACACCGGCAGCGGCAATATCGGCTTGTTCAACTCCGGCACCAACAACGTCGGCTTCTTCAACTCGGGCACCGGGAACTTCGGCATCGGCAACTCGGGTAGCTACAACACCGGTTTCGGCAACACCGGCGGTACGAACACGGGCCTTTTCAACACCGGCTTCGTCAACACCGGGATCGCCAATGCGGGTTCCTACAACACCGGCAACACCAACATCGGCAGCTTCAACACCGGACTCGGCAACCCGGGCAGCCACAACACCGGATTCTTCAACGCCGGCAGCTTCAACACCGGGCTGGTGAACTCGGGCAACTTCGACACAGGTGCCTTCATCTCGGGCAACATGAACAACGGCTTGTTCTGGCGGGGCAACGAGCAAGGCCTGATGGGCGGAAATTACACAATCCATATTCCGGAAATGCCGGGACATCTCACCGTGAATGTGCCGATCAACATTCCCATCACGGCGACGATCACCAGTGGCGTCTACAACGGAATCTTTATCGACAGCATCCCCTTTGACATCACCTATGGCTTGTTCTCGGGAATCACTCTGGTTTCCGGGACCATCAACTCACTCACGATTCCGCCGATCACATTCAACCTCTCGCTGTTGAATGTCAGCATAGGCAATCCAAACGGCACGACAGCCCTCTACGTGCCGGCCACCTTCAGCATCGGCCCCGCCGACTGGACGATCTACAACCAGCCGTTCGCCCCGGGCTTCTTCAATTCCAGCATCGGCCCCTCCTCCGGATTCTTCAACGGCGGTATCGGCGGCAATTCGGGGTTCGGAAACTTCGGTGCCAACAACTCCGGTTTCCAGAATGTCTCCGCCGGGATTTTCGGAAACTCGGGCTTTATGAATTACGGCTCTCTGCAGTCGGGCATCGAGAACTTCGGCAACACCGTGTCGGGTTTGTTCAACACCAGTGCACTGAACTTGGCGACGCCGGCTCAGATCTCCGGCATCTCCAACGCCGGCAGCAACCTGGCGGGCCTGTTCCGCAACACCTTCGACGGCACCATCGCCGGCAGCACGAACTTCAACCTGGGCCTCGGAGACGTAGGCGGGCTCAACATCGGCCTCGGAAACGTCGGGGACCTCAACATCGGCCTCGGAAACCTCGGCAGCCAGAACTTCGGCAGCGGGAACCTGGGCAGCCAGAACTTCGGCAGCGGGAACATCGGCAGCTTCAACATCGGGTTCGGCAACAGCGGGCCCGGGTTGACGGCGGCGCTGAACAACATCGGGTTCGGCAACACCGGAAGCAACAACTTCGGCTTCGGCAACTTCGGTGACGGCAACATCGGCTTCGGCAACACCGGTAGCGGCAACATCGGCATCGGGCTCAGCGGCAATAACCTGCAGGGCTTCGGGAACTGGAACTCCGGCAGCGGCAACGTCGGTCTGTTCAACTCGGGCACCGACAACGTCGGCTTCTTCAACTCGGGTACCGGCAACTGGGGCATCGGCAACTCCGGCAGCTACAACACCGGTATCGGCAACACCGGCAGCACCAACACCGGCCTGTTCAACACCGGGCTGGTCAACACCGGAATCGGCAACGCCGGCCACTACAACACCGGCAGCTACAACATCGGCAACACCAACACCGGAAACTTCAACCCCGGTAACTACAACACCGGCAGCTACAACACCGGCGACTACAACACCGGCCTGGGCAACTCGGGCGACGTCAACACCGGTGCCTTCAACACCGGCAGCTACAACAACGGCATCGGCTGGCGGGCCGACTATCAAGGCCTGATCGACTTCAACGCGACCACGATCATCCCCGACGGCGCTATTCCGATTAAGTTCGACGTGCCGGTCTACCTGTCGGTACCGATCGGCGCTGTACTCCCGACCATCACGATCAACAGTTTCACCATTCCGTCCTTGACCGTTGACGCGTCCACCATCCTGGGCGACGCGAACCTCGGCCTCGACTCGATCTCTTTCCCGAATCTGACGATCGGTCTGCCCTTCATCGGGATCAACATCGGCACGCCGGTGGGGTCGACCGGACCACTGATCGACATCACCGGCAACGGCGGGCTGCTGCCCATCGCCTTCACCGGCGTCAACATTCCGCCGATGCCGGGCTTTGGAAACTCCACCACGAGCCCGTCCTCGGGCTTCTTCAACTCCGGGAGTGGCCGCTCCTCCGGCTTCATGAACGTCGGCGGCAACGCGTCCGGGTTCTTCAACCTGGCGTCCGGCATGTCGGGAATCTCAGGCTACAAAGGCTTCGGCGAACTGATGTCGGGCGTGTCGAACCTGGGCAATACCGTCTCGGGTCTCTTCAACACCAGTTCCGCCGTCAATCCGTTCACGACACCCGCCAATCTCTCCGGGATCAGCAACATCGGCACCAACCTTGCGGGCATTCTGCGCAGCAGCGCGAACGGGTCGCTGTTCAATCTGGGCCTCGCCGACATCGGCCAGTCGAACCTGGGCAGTGGGAACATCGGCGATTTCAACCTGGGCAACGGCAACATCGGCAGCCAGAACTTTGGCAGCGGGAACATCGGCAGCCAGAACTTCGGCAGCGGGAACATCGGCAGCTTCAACATCGGCTTCGGCAACAGCGGCCCGGGGTTGACGGCGGCCCTGAACAACATCGGTTTCGGCAACATCGGCAGCAACAACTTCGGGTTCGGCAACACCGGTGACGGCAATATCGGCTTCGGCAACACCGGCAGCGGCAACATCGGCATCGGGCTCAGCGGCAACAACCAGTCCGGCTTCGGAAACTGGAACTCCGGCAGCGGCAACATCGGCCTGTTCAACTCGGGCACCGACAACGTCGGCTTCTTCAACTCCGGCACCGGAAACTTCGGCATCGGCAACTCCGGCAGCCACAACACCGGCTTCGGCAACGCCGGCAGTTCCAACGCCGGCTTCTTCAACACCGGCAGCGTCAACACCGGGATCGCCAACGCGGGCAGTTACAACACCGGCAGCTACAACACGGGCAACACCAACACCGGCAGTTTCAACCCGGGCAGCTACAACACCGGCAGTTTCAACACCGGCAACATCAACACCGGGGTGGGGAACTCGGGCAACGTCAACACCGGCGGCTTCAACGCCGGCAGCTACAACAACGGCTTCATCTGGCGCGATGACTACCAGGGGTTGGTCGGCTTCGACTACACCCTCACCGTCCCGGAATTCCCCGCCGTCAACCTCGACGTCAGCATTCCCCTCAATATCCCGCTTGACGTCAACCTCGGCACCCTGCGGGTTTACGGCTTCAGTCTGGCGCCGATCAACCTCACTTTCTCGGGCCCCTTGTGGTCGAACGTCAACGCCACCGTCAGCTCCATTCAGATCCCGTCGATCACCGGCACCCTGCCCACGATCACCGGAAACATCGGGAACCCGGACGGTTCAACGGCGGTCAACATCTCCATCCACAGCACCGCCGGCCCCATCCGTGTCCCGCTCATCCACATCCCGGCGGCCCCCGGCTTCGGAAATTCCAGCACCACCCCGTCGTCGGGCTTCTTCAACAGCGGCGCCGGCGGCGTATCCGGCTTCGGGAACCTCGCCGCCAATACGTCCGGCCTGTTCAACTGGCAAGCCCTGGGCAGCTCGGGCTACAACAATGTCGGCACCCTGGTGTCGGGTTTCTCCAACTTGGGCAACACCGTGTCGGGTCTGTTCAACACCAGCGCCGCGACGAACCTGTTCACCACGCCGGCCAATCTCTCGGGCCTGTCCAACCACGGCACAGACCTTGCGGGCTTGTTCCGCAACGGCCCGACCGGGTCGACCTGGAATTTCGGTCTGGGCGACATCGGGCAGTTCAGCCTGGGCGGCGGAAACATCGGCGATTTCAACCTGGGCAACGGAAACCTGGGCAGCCTCAACATCGGCAGCGGCAATGTGGGCAGCCAGAACTTCGGCAGCGGGAACATCGGCAGCTTCAACATCGGGTTCGGCAACAGCGGCCCAGGGTTGACCGCGGCGCTGAACAACATCGGGTTCGGCAACACCGGCAGCAATAACTTCGGCTTCGGCAACTTCGGTGACGGCAATATCGGCTTCGGCAACACCGGCAGCGGCAACATCGGCATCGGGCTCAGCGGCAACAACCAGTTCGGCTTCGGCGCCCTGAACTCCGGCAGCGGCAACGTCGGACTGTTCAACTCGGGCACCAACAACGTCGGCTTCTTCAACTCGGGCAACGGAAACTTCGGCATCGGCAACTCCGGCAGCTACAACACCGGTATCGGCAACACCGGCAGCACCAACACGGGCCTCTTCAACACCGGACTGGTCAACACCGGCATCGGCAACGCGGGCCACTACAACACCGGCAGCTACAACATCGGCAACACCAACACCGGCGACTTCAACCCCGGCAGCTACAACACCGGTTGGTTCAACACCGGCGACTACAACACCGGCCTGGGCAACTCGGGCAAGGTCGACACCGGCTTCTTCAACACCGGCAGCTACAACAACGGCCTGTTGTGGCGGGGCGACTACCGGGGCGTCCTGACCGGCGGCTACTCCATCACGGTCGACGAAATCCCCATCAACTTCGACGTTCGCGCGCCGATCAATATCCCGGTCACCGCCACCATCACCAGCGTGAATATGTCCGCCATCAACATTCCGCAGATCTACATCAGCGGCACTGCCGAAGTCATCGGCATCGACGCAGCCAATTTCAACATCACCATCGGGCCCATCACCGTGCACGGCGGCCCCGCCAACGCCCCCTTGACGACACCCATCACGGTCGACTTCGGCAGCCAACCCCCGATCAACACGATCTCGTTCAACATCGGCGCCCTGGATAACTCGACCATCCTCGCCGTGGTGGGCAACGCGGGAGTCGGTCCGATCAGAATTCCGATCATCGACATCCCGGCATCGCCGGGCTTCTTCAACTTCACGTCGAGTCCGTCCTCGGGCTTCTTCAACTCCGGCATCGGCTCCATATCGGGCTTCGGCAACTTCGGCGGCGGCAGCTCGGGTTTGTTGAACTACGCGACCGGACTCCTTGGCAACTCGGGCATCCAAAACTACGGTTCGCTGCAATCCGGCGTAGCCAATCTCGGGAACAGCATCTCGGGTCTGTTCAACACCGGACTGAGCCCGATGAACGTGCCGGCCTATCTGTCGGGTTTCAGCAACGTCGGCACCGACTTGTCCGGGTTGTTCCAGAACGCCGCCACCGGAAAGACCTCCTTCAGTCTCGGCCTGGGCAATCTCGGTTCGCTCAACATCGGCAACGCGAACATCGGCGACTTCAACTTCGGTAGCGGCAACCTCGGCAGCTACAACCTGGGTAACGGCAACGTCGGCGGCAGCAACTTCGGCGGCGGCAACATCGGCAGCCAGAACTTCGGCAGCGGGAACATCGGCAGCTTCAACATCGGGTTCGGCAATAGCGGCCCAGGGTTGACGGCGGCGCTGAACAACATCGGGTTCGGCAACACCGGCAGTAACAACTTCGGCTTCGGCAACTTCGGTGACGGCAACATCGGCTTCGGCAACACCGGTAGCGGCAACATCGGTATCGGGCTCACCGGCAATAACCAGTCCGGCTTCGGTGGCTTGAACTCGGGCAGTGGCAACATCGGCTTGTTCAACTCGGGCACCAACAACGTCGGGTTCTTCAACTCCGGCAACGGCAACTGGGGCATCGGCAACTCCGGCAGCTTCAACACCGGTATCGGCAACTCCGGCAGCACCAACACCGGGTTCTTCAACTCCGGGCTGGTCAACACCGGCATCGGCAACGCGGGCAACTACAACACCGGCTTGTACAACGTCGGCAACACCAACACGGGCAGCTTCAACCCGGGCAGCTACAACACCGGCGACTTCAATGCCGGCGACTACAACACCGGCTGGTTCAACACCGGCAACTCCAACACCGGCATTGCGAACTCCGGCAACGTCGACACGGGAGCATTCATCTCGGGCAGCTACAGCAACGGCTTCTTGTGGCGGGGCGACTACCAAGGCCTCTTCGGCGCCAACTTCTCCTACACAATCCCGGAAATCCCCTACCACTACGACGTGCCGCTCAACATCCAGATACCGATCACGGGTGTTATCGATGCCGTCACGGCGGGCGCGTTCACGTATTCGATCCCGATCCACATTCAGGCCAGCACGATTCTTGGGATTCGAATCACGGACTCCGACAGCAACATTGGGCCCGTCACCTTCAACATCAACACCGTTCAACCGCAAACCCCGATCGATTACCTGTTCACCAACGTCACCAATCTCGCCGGCACCGGTGTTCTGGGGCCCTTCACCATCGGCTCCGGCTTCCAGTCCGGCCCGGGCTTCTTCAACTCGGGCCCCACCCCGTCGTCGGGCTTCTTCAACTCCGGGAGCGGCGCATCCGGCTTCTTCAACACCGCCTCTGGCGCCGTGTCCGGCTTCGCGAACCGCTTCGCCCAGACGTCGGGCTTGTTCAACGCCGGCGGCATCGACATATCGGGCATCCAGAACTTCGGCGCGCTCGAGTCGGGCTGGGCAAACCTCGGCAACACGGTGTCCGGCCTGTTCAACACCAGTTCCCTGAACCTCGCCACGCAGGCCTTCGTCTCCGGCATCGGCAACTTCGGCGCCCAACTGTCCGGCCTGCTCAGTCAATAGCGGTATCCGGCCCTGGGCGGCGGTAACGGGGCCAACATCACGCTTGCGCGGCTGAAGTGCGGGTATCCGTCTGGGCACGATGACAGGAATATCCCACCGGCGCGACGACGAACTCGACTCTTGCGTACGGGTCTACCGGACGTGGGTGCACAATCTGCGGGGTGTCGACGTCGTAGCGCCCCGTGACGCGCTGGTCGTGTTCACCGGCATCTCCGGATCCGGCAAATCGTCGTTGGCCTTCGGGACCATCTACGCCGAGGCCCAGCGCCGCTACTTCGAATCGGTTGCCCCCTACGCCCGTCGCCTGCTCCTGCCGGCCGGCGCACCGAAGGTCGATGACATCACCGGTCTGCCGCCCGCCGTCGCGTTGCAGCAGCGCCGCGGTTCGGCGACGTCGCGGTCGACGGTCGGCACTGTCACTACGCTGTCCAACCTGCTGAGGATGTTGTTCTCCCGCGCCGGAACGTACCCGCCTGGGGCCACGGAACGATTGGACTCCGATGCGTTCTCCCCGAACACCGCGGTCGGGGCGTGCCCCGAATGCCACGGGTTGGGACGAATCCACCGGGTGACCGAACAGACACTGGTGCCGGACCCGTCGCTGACCATCCGCGACGGCGCCGTCGCCGCATGGCCGGGCGCGTGGCAGGGTCAGAACCTACGCGACATACTGGTCACGCTGGGGTACGACATCGACAAGCCATGGCGGAAACTGCCCAAGCGTCAACGTAATTGGATTCTTTTCACCGATGAGCAACCTACGGTCGAAATCGATCCGAGCCGGCATCCCGTACAGGCCGATTACTACTACAACGGGACGTTCTCCAGCGCCGAACGTCATGTGCGCCATACGTTGGCCAACTCCCACAGCGCGATGATGCGCCGCCGCGTGCTGCAATTCGTCGACACCGTCGACTGCCCGGTATGTGACGGTTCCGGGCTGCGACCGGAAGCGCTGAAGGTCACATTCGCCGGGCGCACCATCGCTGACTATGCGGGAATGCCGTTAGCCGAGCTTGCTGACACGTTGCGCCCCACGGCTTCTCGGACCGATGCCGCGACGGCCTACGAGTCAACGGAGTCCGGTGAGTTGACGGAAGTGGCGACCAGGATCGCCGCCGACCTGGTCGCACGCCTGCAGGTGCTCGTCGATCTCGGCCTCGGCTATCTCACGCTCAGTCGCCGCACTCCGACAGTGTCGCCCGGCGAACTGCAGCGGCTGCGGCTGGCCACTCAACTGCGCGCCGGCTTGTTCGGGGTGTTGTACGTGCTCGACGAGCCGTCGGCCGGATTGCACCCCGCGGATGCCGAACCTCTGCTCGACGTTCTTGATCGCCTACGGCTGGCCGGGAATTCGCTGTTCGTGGTCGAGCACGACATGGACGTGGTGCGCCGTGCCGATTGGATCGTCGACGTCGGACCCGGGGCGGGGGAGCTCGGCGGGAAGGTGCTTTACAGCGGACCGGTGCCCGGTCTCGCCGGCATCGAGGAATCGGTAACTCGCAGCTACCTTTTCGAGGAGGCCAGTCCGCCGCCGCGCCAACCCCGGACGCCGTCCGGGCAGCTGCGGCTAAGCGGGATCTCGTTCCATAATCTGCGAGACCTCGACGTCGACCTGCCACTCGGTGTGTATACCGCGGTCACCGGAGTGTCCGGCTCGGGCAAGTCGACGCTTGTCGTGAAGGTCCTCGGCGACGTTGTGCACAGCCACCTCGGCACGGGACGAGCTGGCGAGCCGGTCGCATCCGGTGACGACGAAACTGAAAGCGAGATCGTCGATCTCGATCACGACGCGAGCGTCGGGGTAGCGGTAGAAGGTGTCGGGGAGATCAACCGGCTGGTATCGGTGGACCAGCGTCCGATCGGACGCACTCCGCGTTCGACACTGGCGACCTACACCGGTCTGTTCGACGCCGTGCGCCAGGAATTCGCCGCCACCTCGAAGGCCCGTCGCCGCGGTTGGACAGCGGGCAGGTTCTCCTTCAACGTGTCCGAAGGTCGCTGTCCCACCTGTCAGGGGGAGGGCTTTGTCTCCGTCGAATTATTGTTTCTGCCAGGCACATACGCCACCTGCCCGGCGTGTCAAGGAGCGCGTTATTCCGACGAGACGCTCGAGGTGCGATACCGCGATCGCACGATCGCCGACGTGCTCGCGATGACCGTCGATGAGGCCTCAGACTTTCTCGCCGATGTCACGAAGGCCGCGCGAAGCCTCACCACGTTGCAAGAGGTCGGGCTGGGATATCTCCGCCTCGGGCAGCCCGCGACCGAACTGTCAGGCGGTGAGGCGCAGCGGATCAAGCTTGCCTCCGAACTTCAGCGACCCCGCCGAGGGCATACCCTTTACCTCCTGGACGAGCCGACCACGGGGCTCCACCCCGCGGATGTAGATCTGCTCGATAGTCAGCTGCACCGCCTGGTCGACGCGGGCAATACCGTGGTGGTGGCCGAACACGACATGCGGATGGTCGCGGGCGCAGACTGGGTGATCGACCTCGGGCCAGGAGCCGGCAACGACGGTGGCCGGATTGTCGCGGCGGGCCTGCCGATTGACGTCGCGCGTGCGAAAGACAGCCGGACGGCACCGTACTTGGCAAAACGGTTGCCGCAGTGCGCTTCCCGATGATCGGTGTCCTGAATGTCGACCGCGCGATGAACGCGAGATGCACCCGGCGTGACAATTCGGCGCGCTATGGGTGATTCGCGTGCGGACCCGTCCGGCTCAAGCTATGAAATCACCGTGAGCAACCACCACGTGAACCTGACCCTGCAGGAGACTTCGCTGATCGGCCAGAGCCATGGCGACGCCTTGGAGCGTATGGACGAGAAGCAGCTGAAAGATCTGCAGAGCCGGCTCAGGACCGCGCGGGAGAAGAACTTCAGCCTGTTGCGGCGCCAAGCTGCGGCCCGGGTCGAGGCCGAAGGCGCGCGCGGCGCCGCCCAGCCGGCCAGCGAACGGCGAAGTGAGAAGGTGGCTGTCTTTGACGAGGCGCTGGCCAGGGTGAATCAGCGCCTCGATTCCCTACGTGAGATCAGCTGACATGGTGGGTTGGCCTTCTAGGCCGTACCCCAGTGCCGGTGCCCGACACGCGCGAGAATGCGATAATTCCCTCTGACTGTTAGACACAAATAGCGATTCCTCTCGCGAAAACCGCAGGTCCAATCCCGCCGACGAGACTTCGCACGGCGCACGCCGTCACGCATTTGCCGCAAAGTGGTAGAGGCTGTTGACCTACGGGCAATTGGTCGGTAAAGCTCTTTCGAGGATTTTGCGTCGACTGGGTTGCTGGAGGTGCGGAATGGCGTTTGTCACTGCGGTGCCGGAGCTGGTGGTCACGGCGGCCTCGGATCTGGTGGTGATCGGCTCGTCGGTGACCAAAGCCAATGCCGCAGCGGCGAATTCGACTACAACACTGCTGGCCGCGGGTGCGGACGAGGTATCGGCGGGGATCGCGACTCTGCTGGGCGAGCATGGGCAGGCTTATCAGGCGATCAGCGCGGAAATTGCGACTTTCCAGCAGCGGTTCGTGCAAGCCCTCAATTCGGGTGCCGGCGCTTATGCCGCCGCGGAAGCCGCCAGTGCGGTGTCGTTGCAGTCCATCGAGCAGAGCATCCTGGATGTGATCAATGCACCCTTCAACATTCTGTTGGGGCGGCCCCTGATCGGCAACGGCCGAAACGGAGCCGCAGGGACCGGTGAAGCCGGCGGGCCCGGCGGACTCCTGTGGGGTAACGGAGGCGACGGCGGTTCAGGGGCAGCCGGGCAAACCGGGGGTGCCGGGGGTGCGGCAGGCTTGTTCGGTCGGGGCGGCACCGGTGGCGCCGGCGGCGTTGGGAGCACCGGCACCACGACCAGCGTTGCGGGACAGCAGGGCGGCGCCGGCGGCACTGGCGGAGCGGGCGGGGTCGGCGGTCACGGCGGGCTGTTCTTCGGCACTGGCGGCACCGGCGGTGCGGGCGGAGTCGGCGGCACCGGTGGGATCGGAGGCCCGGCCGACGCCGCGGGAAACTTCGGCGCCGGCGGTCCCGGGGGCACCGGCGGCCTTGGCGGCGCCGGAGGCGCGGGCGGATTTTTGGGCAGCCCCGGTCAAGCGGGTCTCAACGGAGCCAACGGCCTCCCTGGCGGATTTCGTGTCGGTCCTTTCATCAACAACACGGGTTTGAGCAACAGCGAGATCTACCTGACCCTGCTCGGCCAGACGACGCCCGGTCAGTGGTCGTGGGTCGACCAGAACGGCATGGCCCACCACATCGATTCCAGCGCGGCCAACGCTCCTGGTCATCTCACGTACAACGGGGTGAATTACGCCAACATGTCGTTCACCCTCGACCAGACAGGCAACCTCGCCATACCTTCGGAATTCCAGGGCGGCCGGATCTTTGTGTCGATGAAGAACCCGCTCTATATCGGGATCGCCGCGGACAACTCGGGCTGGGCGGGTCTCGACCCCGCGAACCCGTCCGATCCGAACTACAACACGGTCTACGACTGGTACGAGATGACCTACAAGTACGGTGCGGTCGCCTTCGGGGGTAACACCACGCAGGTGGACCAGTTCGGGTTGCCGTTCTCCTACACGCTGGGGCAGGACTCGACCGGGTTTAGCGGAACCCGCGGCATCACCCTGACGCGAGACCAGGTGTTCGCGCAGTACGCGACCTCGGTCCCGGCTGAGTTCCAGGCTCTGGTGCTACACGACGGCTCCGGCGACCCGCTGCGGATTCTGGCCCCACGGACCGCCACGCCCGGCGGCCTGGTCAGCTGGCTCGACCAACCGATCAACGACTTCTGGTCGAATTATCAAACCCACCAGTTCATTTACGACGGCCCCGGCTACACCGTGACGGGAAATATCGACGGCAGCGGCCTCTTCCACTACACCGTTACGCCGGACGGGAAAGCAGCATCGACGTACACGATGGTAAAGCCGACGACGGCACAAGTTTTCGCGTCCAACGGCCCATTCGTCGGCACCGAGCAGCAGGGTGCGTTCCTCGCCGAACTCAACGCGGCGTTCAACCGCGGCGTGGCGATTTCGCCGGATCAGTGGGCCAACGTCGCCGCCTACTATCCGACTGGAGGGCGGTGGAACAACTGGGCCCAGTTCTTCCACGCCAACAGCATCAACAACCTCGCCTACGGCTTCCCCTTCGACGACGTGAACAACCAGAGTTCGGTGCTGATCCTCGCCAACTCTCAGCCGCCCACCCGTCTTTCATTCGTCCTCAACTAGCCCGCCGCGTCTCGCAGGCGGCGCCACGCCGTCGTGCGGACGCGTCGGCCGGACGTACTCTGAACGCCGTTGAATCAGTGAGGTGTGACTGATTCGGTTGTGACATAGCGAATTTCAAAATCCGAGCGGGACGTGCTTTGCGGCGGATACCTTGTAGCGCAGCGTCAGACAGCGACGACACCGCCGGCCAATGATGCTTGAGTTCATGATTTCTGAATCCTCGAATCGGCGAACTCGTGTCCTCTTCTGACGGTGAGTGGACGAGTTCGTCCTATGGGTCACAGTGACGAGCTCACGGGGCTTGGCGCAGGAGATACCGAGACGAGGATGGTCTCTTGCAGGGTGTGTGGGATGGGAGCCCCAGAAGAATGATTGCCTGACGGGACCGACAGCCTCCCAGGCGGCCCGATTGTCGTGATGGTGATGACGTCGGCCGTGATGTCGATACCGCCGCCCGGGCTGTCGTGCGAAAAGACTTGTCAGCCTGTCGATGTCGTGGTGGGTGACTCGCCAGGGGTGCTGTCTTGCCGGCCACGTCCATTGGTGGGTGTGGTGACTAGAGCGGTGATCAGCCCGACCAGGCCGGATAGAAGGCGGTCATGGCGGTAGTCGTCCGGCTCGGTGAGTAACAGGCGGCCAGAGTCCCACGTTGCGGCGAGGATGTGGCGGGCGAGTAGCTCGAAGTCGGTGGTGGCGTCGAGTTCGCCGGAGTCGCGCAAGGCGTTTTCGAATTGGCGGGCGAGTGCGGTTCGTGCCCGTTCGACGCGTTTGTGGAACGCGGGGGTACTGCTGTCGGTGATGCTGTGAATCGCCCGCCAGCGGTCGGGCGCTTCGGCGACCGCGGCGAGGTAGGCGTCGAATATGCGCTCGAACGAGGTGACGAGGTCGTCGGCCGCGGATGTGGCGACGGCGTCGGTGATCTGGGCGAGGGCGCGTTGCTCTTCCCGGTCCAGCGAGCCGCGCAGCAGGTCGTTGGTGTCGGTGAACAGCGAGTAGACGACAGGGCGTGTGACCCCGGCCCGCCGCGCGACGCCGTCCATGCTGACCGCGGCGACGCCGTCGGTGTTGATGATGTCCAGCACCACGTCGAGTAGCTGTTCGCGTCGCTGTCCTGGAGTCATGCGGGCGGCATACGGCCGGTTGCGACGCATCATGCCCTGCGCCATCGCTTATCCCCTGACCTGCGAATTTACCTCGTTTACCGACTGTACCTTGTAATGCTACAGAACTGTAGCTACAGTACTGAAACAAATAGCTACAGCACTGTAGCTTAGGAGGGGGCATGGTGACTACGATCCCGCCCGGGCGGTACTGCATCATCGGTGCCGGATACACGGGCAACGGTGTCGCGCGAGCGTTCCGGCAGGCTGGAATCGCCTACGACCACCTCGAGGCAACGGACGAGATCGGTGGCAACTGGTCGCACGGCGTGTACGACTCGACGCATCTGATCAGCTCGAAGAAGTCCACGCAGTACGTCGAATACCCGATGCCCGCGGACTATCCGACGTTTCCCAGTCGGGCGCAGATGCTGGCGTACCTGAACGACTATGTCGATCGTTTCCGGCTGCGCGAGAACATCGAATTCGGGTGTGAGGTGGTCGAACTGCGGCCATTGGATCGCACCGGCATGGCCGGCTGGTCGGTGCGGCTGGCCTCGGGCGAGACACGTACGTACGCCGGGGTGGTGGTGGCCAATGGCCACTACTGGGATCGCAACATCCCCACCTACCCGGGCGTGTTCACCGGGCGGCAGTTGCACTCCAAGGATTACAAGCGGCCCGCGGACTTCGGCCACGGGGACCGGGTGCTCGTGGTCGGTGCGGGGAATTCGGCCAGTGACCTGGCCGTGGAAGCGGCCGCCACATTCGGGCGGTCGGACATCTCGATGCGCCGGGGCTACTGGTTCATCCCGAAGACGATTTTCGGTATACCCTCCTCCGAGCTGGACCGGGTGTGGGTGCCGATGGCGTTGCAGCGGCCCGTTTTCAAAACGCTGCTGCGCCTGTCTTACGGTTCCTACCGTCGCTACGGACTGGAGCGGCCTGACCACAAGTTGTTCACCAAGGACGTGACGGTGAATTCGTCCCTGATGTACGCGCTGCTGCACGGGACGGTCACCCGCCGCGTGGAAATCTCCCGATTCGACGGGCGCACGGTGCATTTCGTGGACGGCAGTGCCCGCGAGTACGACACGATCGTGTGGGCCACCGGCTTCAACACCCGATTCCCGTTCCTGGACGAATCGATGTTCGTTTGGGAGAACGGCAATCCGCAACTGATCGAGCATGTCCTGGTGCCGCATTACGCCAACATCTATATGTGGGGTCTGGTGGCGCCGCGCTCCGGTGCGGGTCGCATCATCTCCCACGGTTCGGACTTCCTCGCCGACGCCGTGCGGATGCAGCGGTTGTTCTCGATCCCGCTCTCCGATCTGGTGGCCGGCCGGGTGCGGGCTCGCAGTTCGATGCTCGCCGGCTCGGCAGAGATCCTGCGCCGGATCGGGCTGCTCCAGCGGGCGTTGCGTTGGTATGCGCGCCTGGCCCGCATCGTGGGCGGCGGTCTGGCGGCACGCGCCCTCACAACCACGCTCGAGAGCAACGCCCTACCAACCCTGGACCCCGCCGACTGTGAGGAGTCGATCGCATGAATCTGCCCAGTCCCACCGCCCGCAACCGCGCCGTCGTCACCGGCGCGTCGTCGGGCATCGGCGAAGCACTCGCACAACAGCTTGCCCGCCAGGGATTTTCACTGATCCTGGTCGCACGTCGTGCTGACCTGCTCCAGAAACTGGCCGACCGGCTCACTGCCGAGTACGGCGTCACCGTCGAGGTCAAGGCTTGCGACTTGGCAGACCGTGACGATCGCACCGAACTGGCCGACCATCTGGCCGGCCGCGATATCGCGATCCTGTGCAACAATGCCGGTTTCGCCACGTACGGTGACCTCGCGCAGCTCGACCCACAACGGGAGATCCGCCAGGTTGAGCTGAATTGCGTTGCGGTCCAACATATCACCCTTGCTGTGTTGCCCGGCATGCTCGAACGCAGGGCCGGGGCGATCCTGATCACCGGCTCCACCGCGGGTAACCAACCCGGTCCCGGTAACGCGACATATGCCGCCACAAAAGCGTTCGCGAACACCTTCGCCGAGTCGCTGCACACCGAACTGTCCGGCACCGGGGTCAGCTGCACGCTGCTGGCACCGGGACCGGTCCGCACAGAGTTCGCCCAAGTCGCCGAGCTGTCCAAGCTGGAACGGCTGCTGCCCGACCCGCTGTGGGTCAGTGCCGAGCAGGCCGCCGACGCCGCTGTCGCGGGCCTGGCCAAAGGCAAGCGCCGCGTGGTACCCGGCGCGTTCGCCAAAGTCCAGACCGTCAGCGGTCAGTACACCCCACGCACCGTCCTCGGTCCGGTGCTGCACAAGGTCTACCGGAAGGTCACCTGAGATGAACTGGGAACCAACGACTCGCACCGATAGCCGCACACTGGGCGGCGACCTTCGTCGCGCCCTCGCGCTTGCCGATCCGCGGCGCACTCTGTACCACGACGCGCAATACTTCACCGCCACCGTCGAGGTCGATCCCGACCGGATGCGGCCCTGGCTGCCGGCAGGCGTGCGACTGGTCGAACCTGCCCGCGCCGACGTGTTCACCGCGTTCTTCCCCGATTGCAACTATGGCTCGGTCTATCACGAGGCCGGGGTGTTCGTACACATCAAAGCCGGCCGCCGCACCGGAATCCATTGTCCGTGGATGATTCTCGACGATGACGTGGCGCTGATCCTGGGCCGTGAACTCCTCGGCTACCCCAAGAAGCTCGGTGAGATCGACTGGCAACTCAACGATACCGCCATCGAAGCCGCGGCCACGCGCCGCGGCCACAAGCTCATCTCGATGAGCGGCCGTCTCGGCGAGGTGCTGACCGACGCACCGCCGATCCTGGGCCTCCCGCACCGCAACGTCGCCGGCTCGGCCGGTCTCTTCCTGCCCTGGATCCTGGCTTTCACCCCCGCCGAAACACCCATCGAAGTCCGGCGCATCGACAACTTCGAACTGAACATCGCGGGCAGCGAACGTGATCCGATCGACCAGATGGGCCTGGGCCGGGTCGTCGAGGCCCGGCTACACCGTGTCGATCTGTCCGCCGGGACGCCGCCCATCCCGATCCGTCCGCTGACGCCGCTCTTCACCATGACCCGCCTGCGACCGAGAGTGCTCTGAGACCATGACCGATACTCTGAACCAATCCGTGGAATTGCCTTGTGGAGCAAAACTTTCCAACCGCATCGCCAAGGCCGGGATGAGTGAGCAGCTGGCGGCCCGCGATGGCCGGGTCACCCATGAGCTGCTCAACCTCTACGCCACCTGGGCGCGCAGCGGCGCGGGTCTGCTGATCACCGGCAACGTGGTCATCGACCGGGCCGGCCTGGTCGAGCCCCGCAACGTCATCGTCGATGGTGACGCCGCAGTGCCCGGATTGCAACGCTGGGCCGACACCGTCCATCAGACCGGCACCCAACTGTGGATGCAGATCAACCACCCCGGCCGGGTGGCCACGGTGCCCTTCACGCGCCGCCCGGTCGGCCCATCGGCCCTGCGCGAACCCGTGCCCGGCTTCAACCTCCGCAAGCCCCGCGAACTGTCCGCAACCGACATTCAGCACCTCATCGCCCGCTATGCCCGCACTGCCGCCCTGGCAGTGCAGGCCGGGTTCGACGGAGTCCAGATCCATGCCGCGCATGGGTTCCTGCTGTCGCAGTTCCTGTCGCCGTTGGCCAATACTCGCAGCGACCAGTACGGCGGAACCGCGGCAGGGCGGCGCCGGATGCTGCTGGAAACCGTTGCCGCGGTGCGTGCCGCCGTCGGCCCCACGGTGCCCATCGCGGTCAAACTGAACTCGGCAGACTTCCAGCACGGCGGTCTCAGCGAGGACGATTCCCTCGATGTCGCTCGCGCCCTCGCCGAGACGGGGATCGATCTGCTGGAAATTTCCGGCGGCAATTACGCGATACCCGCCATGGAGGGTGTCGCCCACCACGGCACCGCCGACGGCTACTTCCGGCGGTACGCCAATGCGGTCCGCGCAGCGGTGCCGATTCCACTGATGCTCACCGGCGGGCTGCGCGGCCGCGCAGCCATGGAGGACGCTGTCGCTGACGGTATCGACGTCGTGGGCATCGCCCGCCCGATGGCCTTCGTGCCCGACTATCCGGCTCGGATCCTGGCCGACGAACTCGAACCGTTGTTGCCGACCGGCCCGCGTGCCATCGGCTATCGCCCGCTGGACGGCTATCTGCAGCTGGCTGCGCACAACCACCAATTCCATAGCATGGCAGCCGGATTCGCACCGCAGCGATCTGCCGGCTTCGGCACCGTCGCCAAGGCTCTGGCCCGTATCGGTGTCGCCGGCGCCACCCAGTTCGTCGTCCCGAAGGCCACCCGATGAGCATCGCAGACCGCTTGCACACCGAACCCCTGGCGATTCCCCGGACTGCGGTCACCGCGCCATTCCCGGGTATCGACACTTTCGACAAGGCACTCACCGCTCCGGGTGGGTTCGGTGCCCGGCTGCGTGCCGCGCGCACCGCCGCACTGGGGTTCCGGGCGGAGTTCGCTGCGACGGGCACTCCCGACAGTGTGCGCACTCATGATCTGATCTCGCTGCCCTATCCCACGTGCTACGGGCTGTTCCGGGCCTCGATCAACCACACACGCCACTAGAGGTCACAATCGGTATGCCTAAGCGGGGCACACCTGGTGCTGGCTCTGCAGCCGGCAGCGGGTGAGTTCGCCTTGCAGGGTGGCGACGATCGTGTCGCTTTCGCGCAGCTGGTTTTTCAGCTCGGCGATCTGAGCGTCTTTTGGTGTCGAGCCGCGGTGCAGCTGCCGCTCCGGAGTCGCTGCTGGGGGCTCATTCGAGTGGCAGGCTGCGTCCCCGGGGCGCCCGCGGACGCACGGAGCGCCGGGAGGTGTCCCCCACCGCCGAGGCGTCGCCGGTGGGCTGCGGCGCGGGCTGCGCGACCGTATCCGGTTCGCGGAGCAGTAATTCCTCAGGTCCGCAGTCCAGCACCGCGCAGATGATCGGCGTAGATCGGCGGTGGAAGTCCGAGGCCGGCCGCGCTCCGGGATCCGAGTTTGAGGCATCTGCCCCATGATCCAACACGCGTTCCGGCGAACGATCAGCCTATGAAACGTTATGTGACAGCTTATTACGACGGCCAGCGGGCAAAACTTGTGGCGGTCAGCTGGCCGATTAGTCAGATCTGACTATCGCCGGGTGCCGGGAAAATGCCTAGTTGTGGTCATGACGGGCACGTTCCCACCTCATAGCGTCGAGGCGTGACCAGTCAACTGCCGCAGACCTTCTGCGGCATCACGGACGGCGGTTGAGGGAGTCGAGCCCGGCACCGCTGCAACACCAAGTCCTTTCAAAAGCTCACCAGATCGACAGCGGTCTGGCGATCAAACCACCCGTCAGGACCGTTCGGTCGTGACTCGCAGGAAGGTGTCGAAATGTCCTATGTCATCGCGCTGCCGGAGTTGATAGACACGGCTGCAACGGATTTGGCCGGTATCGGCTCCGCGCTCCATTCGGCTAACGCTGCGGCGGCGGTGCATACGACGGGTCTGCTGGCTGCCGCCGAAGATGAGGTCTCGGTCGCCATCGCCGAACTGTTCGGGACGTTCGGTCAGGGGTATCAAAGCGCGAGCACGCAGGTAGCGACGTTTCATCAACAGTTCGTCCAGGCGTTGACCGGGAGCGCAAACTCCTACGCGATGGCGGAATCCGCTGCGGCACAACCTTTACAGAGCCTGCTCGATGTGGTCAACGCGCAATTCGTGGCACAAACCGGGCGTCCGCTGATCGGCAATGGTGCCAACGGGGCGCCGGGGACGGGACAAGACGGCGGTGCCGGCGGATGGCTCATCGGCAACGGCGGTGCCGGCGGGTCGGGAACCTCGACGGCCGGCGCTGACGGCGGCAAGGGTGGCGCCGGCGGCGCGGCGGGACTGTTCGGAAGTGGTGGAGCCGGTGGGGCCGGTGGTACCGCCACAACCGCAGGCAAAGCCGGCGGGGCCGCCGGATCGGGAGGCAACGCCATGCTCGTCGGCGCGGGTGGCGCCGGCGGGGTGGGAGGTTCCTCTACAGACGCCGGAGGCGCGGGCGGCGGGACCGGCGGGCGCGGCGGCAACGCCGGTCTGCTCTTCGGGGCTGCCGGGACCGGCGGCGCGGGCGGATTCACTTTCGGCAACGCCACCGGCGGGGCAGGGGGTGCCGGCGGCAGCGGCGGGCTGTTCACCGACGGCGGGGTCGGTGGGTCCGGTGGGGCCGGCGCGTCGGGCGGGGCCGGTGGCGCCGGCGGAGACGGCGGAACCTTCGGCGCCGGCGGCACGGGCGGTGCCGGCGGAACCGGTACGTCCACGACCGCCGGGACGACCGGCGGTGCCGGGGGTGCCGGCGGTGCCGGCGGAATGTTCGGTGCCGGAGGCACCGGCGGGAGCGGCGGCTCGAGCCTGGGCAGTACCGGAGGGGCCGGTGGAACAGGCGGCAACGCCGGCATGTTCGGCTTCGGCGACGGCGGCGCCGGCGGCGCCGGCGGGGAAGGGCTCAACAACGGCCAGACCGCCGGCGGGGCGGGTGGGGCCGGTGGGAACGCCGGCCTGCTCACGGGCAACGGCGGTGCCGGCGGTGCCGGCGGCCTGGGCCGCACCACCGGAGGCACCGGTGGCATCGGTGGCAATGCCGGCCAACTGATCGGCTCCGGCGGTACCGGCGGCAGTGGCGGGGCCGCGGTCACCACCGGCGGGACCGGCGGGGCCGGCGGCAAGTCCGGAGTGTTCGGCAATGGCGGCAACGGCGGTAACGGCGGGGCCGGTGTGACCACCGGCGGCAACGGCGGAGCCGGGGGCAACGGTGTGCTCATCGGCAACGGCGGCAACGCCGGTAGCGGCGGCACCGGCGGGGTGACCGCGGGCAAAGCCGGCCTCGGTGGGATCAGCGGGCTGCTGTTGGGTGCCGACGGCTTCAACGCGCCCCTGAGCACCAATCCGTTGCATGTCCTGCAACAAGATGCGCTCAGCATCGTCAACCAGCCCGTCCAGGCGTTGACCGGACGGCCGCTGATCGGCAACGGCGCCAACGGAACTCCGGGAACCGGAGCGGCCGGCGGGGACGGCGGCTGGCTGTTCGGCAACGGCGGCAACGGCGCGCACGGCGCGACCAACACCGCTGCCGGCGGGGCCGGCGGCGCGGGTGGGGCCGGCGGGTCAGGAGGCATCTTGTTCGGCACGGGTGGCAGCGGCGGCGCGGGTGGCATCGCCAACGGAGCCGGCGGGATTGGCGGCGCCGGCGGTGCCGGCGGCTCAGCCCTGCTCAACGGTGCCGGCGGCACCGGGGGTGACGGCGGTCAGGCCATCAACGCCGGCAAGGGTGGAGCAGGGGGACGCGGCGGCAACGCCGGCTTCTTCTCGGGCGCCGCCGGTACCGGCGGGCACGGCGCGGGACCCGGGGCCACCGGTGTGGGAGGTGCCGGCGGCAGCGGCGGCCTGTTCAGCAACGGCGGGGTCGGCGGGGCCGGCGGACCCGGA
>NZ_LKTM01000383.1 GCF_001417955.2 Mycobacterium gordonae
CCCCAGGACGCCCCGGCCAAGCTGCCAGGGCTGGTCGAACGGATGACCGAGGCGGGCCGAAGGATGCTCCCCGGCGGCGACGACCACCCACTCGACGAGCTCCCGCCCCAGACCAGCCGGTTGCCGCTGCTGCCGGGCGCGCGGACGATCGGGGTCGCCGGTCACCAGCTCGGCCTCACCGTCGACGGCCACGAACTGCTGTCGAACGTCACGTTCACGGCACCCCCGGGATCCCTGATCGCGGTCGTCGGGCCGACGGCGGCGCGCAATTTCGCACTGACCGGCCTGCTCGCCGGACCCCGCCGGCTGACCTCAGGTCTCCTGACCGTGGACGGCCATGACGTGCACGCGGAGCCCGATGTGCAGCGACTACGGATCGGTGCGGTGGCGCGCGACAACCGGGTGCATCCCCGGCTCACCGTGGAGCGAGCCCTGGAATACGCGGCCGCGCTGCGGTTGCCGCCGGACACCTCGCCGGAGAACCGCGACCGGGTCGTCCATCAGGTTCTCGACGAGCTCGAGCTGACCCCGCACCGCACGACCCGGGTCGCCAAGTTGCCGCCCGAAGCGCGCCGGTGCGTGTCGCTGGCGGTCGAGCTGCTCACCAGGCCGTCGCTGCTCGTGGTCGAGGGGCCGGGAGCCGGGCTTGATCCGGCACGGGAGAAGCACGTCATGGCGCTGCTGCGCCGGCAGGCCGACCTCGGCTGCGTGGTGGTGGTGGCCGGCACTTCGCCGGCCTACCTCAACATGTGCGACCAGGTGTTACTGCTCACGCCCGCGGGCCAGTTGGCGTTCGCCGGGCCGCCCTCGCATATCGACTCGGCGCTGGGCACCACCGACTGGTTCGAAATCTTCGGGCGGATCAGCGCAGACCCGCACGGCGCCCACCACGCCTTCCTGATGCGCCAGCAGTCTTCGGTCTCGCCGACGCCGCCGTCGGTAGCCAGGCCGCAGCGGCTCGCGCCCGTCCCCGGCTTCGGGCAGCAGTTCCGGCTGCTGGTCCGTCGTCAGCTGCGGTTGCTGTCGTCGAGCCCGGTGTATCCGCTCTTCCTGTTGGCGCTCCCCTTCGTGTTGGGAGCGTTGACATTGTTGATCCCCGGCAATTCCGGCTTGAGCCGGCCCGGCCCGTCGTCTGCCAACGCCCACGAAGCGATCGAGATCCTGGCCGCGCTCAACTTCGCCGCGGTGTTCATGGGCACCACCGTCACCATTGGCAGCCTGGTCTCCGAACGCCGAATCTTCCGGCGGGAACAGACAATCGGATTGTCCGCATCGGCGTACCTGCTGGCCAAACTCGCTGTCTTCGGTCTGGTCGCCGCGACACAGGCCGCCATCCTGACCGCGTTCGTCATCGTCGGCAAGGGCGGACCCAAGCACGGCGCGGCGCTGCTCGGCACGTCCCCACTGGCGGCGGGCATCGAGCTTTACGTCAGCGTGGCGGCGACGGCCATCGTCTCGGCGATCGTGGGGTTGGCGCTGTCGTCGCTGGGCAAGTCGATGGCCGAGGTGGTGCCGCTGTTGATCCCGGCGCTGCTGGCCTCGCTGTTGTTCGCGGGTGGGTTGGCCTCGCTGGTGGGGACCTGGGGCTACGACCAGGTCTCGTGGTTCGTCCCGGCCCAGTGGGGTTTTGCGGCGGCGGCCGCCACGGTGGATTTGCGCCGGATTGACAAGCTGGCGGACCACAACGCGATGTGGAGCCACTACTCGGGTTGGTGGGTATTCGACATGCTCATGCTCGGGGTCCTCGGCGCGGTGTGGCTCGGGATTGTCCGATATCGATTGCGTCCGCCGGCGGCAGCGCCGCTGCCTCGCGAGAAGCCGGAAATTGCGCGACCTTGACCGGTAGTGGTGGGACCGCACGCAAGAATTCCACAAGTCCCCGAAGCTAATCTCGGCCCGACTGCATTGAATGCCATTTCAAGAATGGAAATGGCGCGCATATTGCGGGACGCGAATCGCGTCAACGAACTTCCCTGCGCACCTGTTTTCTGCCTGCCGAAAGGAGGGCCATCGTGCGACTGGCCCACGCAACAAAGCAAGTCCTGACAGCAACACTGCTGGCGGGGTCCGCCGCACTCGCGGGGTGGGGTGCGGGCGTCGCCCACGCGGAGACGTTTACGCCGCACCAGTGGTGTCCGGGTAACCCCAAGCAGCCGCCCTACATTGTGAACCAGTTCATCGACTGGGACTGGGGCGTTTGCCACACCTGGTATCCGACCAACTACGGGATGGGCAACGTCACCTCGCAGGGCAGCCCGATCTCGATCTGGGACGGTGCCAATCCGCCGATCGAGGCGATCACCAGAAGGGAATGCCCGCCGATCAGCTTCATGTGTCCCTAGTCCGGGAGACGGGTTACCCCACCAATTGCGCGATTTCCATCACCTTCGGCGGTGCCTGATCCACCTGACGCATGAATTTCCCAGCCGACTAAAGTCGCCTCCGTTTCGATGGTGAAGGAACCCTGTGATGGAGGTTCGTCACAATTTGGAGAGATAATCGGCGGGGCATTGCACGTGCCCCTAGGCCGGCTCCGCCGCGGCGGCAATGACGGCCTCGGGCGGCGGCGGTGGCGCCCAGCGAGGGGGCATCCGGCATCGTACACGGAGCGCGGGCGAAACTGCGCCGACGGTCATAAGACCCGGCAATTCCCTTGTGCCGGAACCAAATCAGCATGCCCTGGGCCCGCGCCGCCGATTACGACGAACACGAGAATGCACGTAACGATTGAAAGATTTCTGCGACACACTGTGTTCATAGGGCCGACCTGTTCCTGCCGGGCATTCGAACGACTACGGTCGGGGAATGGCGTCAGACAACAAAAGCACTGCCGACTACATCCGCGACGCGCTTGACGGGCGTTGGCGCGACGTGAAGAACGAGACGCGGGCCAAGCTCTCGCATGAGGCTTTCCGTCCGCACTACACCCCCAACACGGTCATCGCGCGCGCCAAGGTCGCCGAGCAGATGCAGATGATGGCGGCCGCCGGCGTTTCGGACGAAGGGTTCCGCAAGGAGCACGGCGGCACCGGCGACGTCGGTGCGGCGGTCACCATGATCGAGATGCTGGCGATGTCCGACCTTTCGCTGATGGTCAAGGCCGGCGTGCAGTGGGGCCTGTTCGGCGGTGCCGTCGAGAATCTGGGCACCGAGCGCCACGCCTCCTACGTCAGGGACATCATCACCCTGGATCTGCTCGGGTGTTTCGCGATGACCGAGACCGGGCATGGCAGCGACGTCCAGTCGCTGGAGACCACGGCCACCTATGACGTCGAGACCGAAGAGTTCGTCGTCAACTCCCCCACCCCGACCTCGCGCAAGGACTACATCGGCGGCGCGGCCGAAACCGCAACCATCGCAGCGGTTTTCGCCCAACTCATCACGCATCAGGATGGCAAGCCGGTCAACCACGGCGTGCACTGCGTCCTGGTCCCCATCCGCGACGCCGACGGCAACGACCTGCCCGGCGTGACCACCTCGGACTGTCACTACAAGGGCGGCCTGCCCGGTGTCGACAACGGCCGCATCATGTTCGACAACGTCCGCGTGCCGCGGGTCAACTTGCTGAACAAGTACGGCGAGGTCGAACCGGACGGCACCTACACCTCGCCGATCGACAACGCCAACCGGCGCTTCTTCACGATGATCGGCACGCTGATCCGCGGCCGGGTCACCGTCGGTGGCAGCGCCGGCAACGCGGCCCACGTCGCGCTGGACATCGCGACCCGTTATGCGTTGCAGCGCAGGCAGTTCAGCGCGCCCGGCGACGACGACCACGAAGTGCTCATCATGGACTACCTGGTGCACCAGCGTCGGCTGTTCCCGTTGATCGCGAAGTCGTACGCGCTGCAGTTCGCTCAGAACGAACTGGTGTCCAAGTGTCATGACCTGCAGACCTCCGACGTGGTGGACGCCGAGGAGCAGCGGGAGCTGGAGGCGCGTGCCGCCGGGCTGAAGGCGGCCAACACCTGGCATGCGTCCCAGGCCATCCAGGAGGCCCGCGAAGCCTGCGGCGGCGCCGGTTACATGGCCGAGAACCGGCTGATCGCGCTGCGGGCCGACACCGACGTGTTCACCACCTTCGAAGGTGACAACCACGTGCTGACCCAGCTGGTGGCGAAGGAACTACTGACCGCCTACGCCGACGACATCAAGAGCATGAGCCCGGTCGAGTGGGTGCGTTTCGCGGCCAACACCGTGGGCGACCGGGTGAAGAAACGCACTGCGGCCGAAGCGATCATGCAGCGCATCGTCGACTCGCGGCAGGACAACGAGGAGGAAGGCAGCCTGTTCAACCGCGGCACCCAGGTGCAGATGTTCGAAGACCGTGAGGAATACCTGTTGTCCTCGGTGGCGCGCCGGCTGCAGGGCAAGTCCAAGGAGATGTCGGCCTTCGACGCGTTCAACGCGGTGCAGGATCACGTGCTGCACGCGGCGAAAGCGCACATCGACACCGTGGTGCTGGAAGCCTTCGTCGCCGGGATCGAGTCATGCCGGGACCGCGAGGCACGCGAGCTGCTGGGCGTGGTGTGCGACCTGTACGCGTTGACGGTCATCGAAGAGGACAAGGCCTGGTTCATCGAGCACCGGTACCTGTCGACCGAGCGCGCCAAAGCCGTCACCCGGGGCATCAACGACCGGTGCCGGGTGCTGCGCCCGCACGCCAGGACGCTGGTCGACGGGTTCGGCATCCCGGCGCCGCTGCGCTACGCCGAGATGCTGCACCCGGAGAATCTGCCCGACTAAGCCTTGCCCACAACGAGTTCCGCGGACCGCACCACCGGGGTGACGGCTCTGCGGACGTAAGCCTGCCAGGTGAGCGCGGCGGCAGCGGCATAGCAGCACATGAAGATCCAGAATGCCTCGGTCCCGGCCCCGGTGCTCTGATACGACGCCCGCAGCGCGAGGTTGATGCCGACCCCGCCGAGTGCGCCGACGGAGGTGACAAACCCGATGACCACGCCGGAAATGATCCGCGACCATTCCCGCCGATCGGCTTCGCCGACATCGAGCGTGCGGCTGCACGCCTCGAAGATCGTCGGGATCATCTTGTAGACGGATCCGTTGCCCAGTCCGGACAATACGAAAAGTGTTATGAAGCAGGCGAAATAGCCGGCCATGGCGGTACCGCCGTGATGACGGTGCTGATGGGCACTGGTGCTGATCAGTAGCCCTGCGGTGAGCGCCATGCCGAGGAACACCATCAGCGTGAGGCGGCTGCCACCGATGCGGTCGGCCAGCCGGCCGCCGTAAACCCTTGCCACCGCAGCCAACAGCGGGCCCAGAAAGGCGAGTTCGGCGGCGTGCAGGCTGGCCTGCGCCACCGTTTCCCCGCCCGCCACGAAGTTGGTCTGCAACACCTGGCCGAACGCGAAGGAGAAGCCGATGAACGAGCCGAAGGTACCGAGGTAGAGCAGCGAGAGCAGCCAGGTGTCGCGGGACGCGAACATCGCCGCGATGATCGGCCGCAGCTGTGCGGGCCTGACGTGATGCTGCGCAACGGTATTCATGCCTCGGGTCACCCCGATCGACGCGATCACCAGTGACACCGCGTACATTCCGCAGACCAGATACGGTTTGCGGTCGCCTGCGGTGGCGATGACCAGCAGCCCGACCAGCTGGATCGTCGGCACACCGAGATTGCCGATACCGCCGGCCAATCCGAGCGCGGAACCCTTGAGCCGGTGTGGATAGAAGGCATTGGCGTTGCTCATCGAGGCCGCGAAATTGCCGCCACCCAATCCGGTGAGCGCCGCGCAGATCAGGTACGGCCACAACGGCAGACCCGGGTGCAGCAACAACACCATCGTGCCGACGACGGGGACCAGCAAGGCCAGCGACGAAAGCATCGCCCAGTTGCGTCCGCCGAAGACCGCGGTGGCCAACGAGTAAGGCATCCGCAGGCAGGCTCCGACCAACGTCGCGGTCATGCCCAGCAGCAACTTGTCGCCCGTGGAAAACCCGTACACGTTCTGCGGCATGAACAGTTCCATCACCGGCCACAGCGTCCAGACCGAGTAGCCGAGGTGAACCGTGACGATCGACCACAACAGATTCCGTCGCGCGATCAGTTTGTTGCCGGCCTCCCACGCGTCCACATCTTCGGCATCCCAGTGGGAGATGTGACGCGGGCCACGACGACCGCTCGTGATGTTGTCACAAGGCTGCACCCTCGGCGGCAGCGTTTGCTGGTGCATGACCCTCCTTACCGCGTCCTGACCCGGTGTCCGGTACGGAAGCTTCAGCGTGCCAGGCGAACCGGAGTCAAGCACGCCACCAGCAGCCGGAAACTGCTGTAGGTGTGCTGTAGAAGTGCTGAGTGAGGCGAAAAGCGCAGGTCTAGGCGGGCGGCTGATGCGGGATGGGGCTGAGCGCCCTGAGTTTGCCGCCGGGTCCGATCTCGAACTTCACCGTGCCCTTGCCCGTGGGGCAGCATTCTTCGTCACTGCCGTTTCGCCACTGGTACTGCACGGTCACGGTGTCGTCGGCGGGAGGCAGCACGGTGATGTAGGGCTTGGGGTTCGGGGTGGGCGAACCCAACGGGGTGTTGCGATCGAAGAACAACAGCTGTTGCGGCGTCGATTCCGAGGCGATGGTGGGGATGATCTGTACCCAGTTCAGCCGGCATTTGCGCGTGTGGCCGCGGGCGATTTCCACCCAGGCAGACCCCGGCACCTCGACCGGGACGGCGGCGATGGCCCGCCGTACCGTGTCGGCGGTGGGGCTGTCGGACTCCTTGCAGGAATCCGGTTTCGCTTGCGGCGGCGGCGACGAATGGCCACCACAACCTGCCACCGCCACCCCCAGCATGAGCAGGGCAGCGCCGAACCGAGACCGCACCTCGCGAGCTTAGCGAAGAGGCCGGCCGCCGCCCGCCGCAGCTGGGCACACTCTGTGAATGTCCGTCGGGTTTGGTCAAAACCCCAGGTGCAGAGCCTGAAGCGCGGCTCGGCGTGGGTAACCTCGGCGAAGACCACTGGTCGACGAGGACCGGTGTTGCGTTGACGGCGGCGCGCACCGCCACCCGAATTTCACGCCGACCGCACACGGGGCCTCACCCCGTGCGAGAAGTCCGTAAAGCCGCTGAAACCTCGGGTGCGCGGTACCGAAACATCGCTACCGGACGATCAGGACAGTTCCCGGTGCGCGAGAGGAGAGGTCGGAAATCACCATGCGATCCCCCGACGATGCCGTGCGCACCATGTGCGCCTACTGCGGCGTCGGCTGCGGAATGGTGTTGCAGATCACCACGGATCCGGAAAGCGGCCGCCGTCACATCGCGAAAACCGTTGGGCAGGAGAATCATCCGGCCAACTTCGGCCGATTGTGCACCAAAGGCACGACCACGGCTGACTTTCTGGCCGCCTCG
This sequence comes from Mycobacterium gordonae, assembly GCF_001417955.2. Taxonomy (GTDB): domain Bacteria; phylum Actinomycetota; class Actinomycetes; order Mycobacteriales; family Mycobacteriaceae; genus Mycobacterium; species Mycobacterium gordonae_B. The sequence goes on from NZ_LKTM01000383.1 coordinate 7,370, forward strand.
GGACGAGCCGAATCGGCCTACATCCGGACCGACCGTGGTCAGCCGTTCGAACCCGTCGAAACCGACACCGCGATCATGCGGTCCGCCAAGCGGTTACGGGGCATCATCGACAAGCACGGACCTGACGCCGTAGCCCTGTACGTGTCGGGGCAGATGTCGCTGGAAGCTCAGTACCTGGCGAACAAGCTGGCCAAAGGTTTCATCGGCACCAACCAGATCGAATCCAATTCGCGGCTGTGTATGGCCGGGGCCAGTTCCGGTTACAAGTTGTCGCTGGGAGCCGACGGCCCGCCCGGCTCATACCAGGACTTCGACCACGCCGACGTGTTCTTCGTCATCGGCGCCAATATGGCCGACTGCCATCCGATTCTGTTCCTGCGCATGATGGAACGGGTCAAGGCGGGTGCCAAAATGATCGTCGTCGATCCCCGCCGCACCGCGACCGCGGCCAAGGCCGACCTTTTCCTGCAGATCGCCCCCGGCTCGGATCTCGCGCTGCTCAACGGCTTACTGCACCTGATCGTGCGCAACGGGCACACCGACCCGGACTTCATCGCCGAGTTCACCACCGGCTGGGAGGTGATGCCCGGCTTCCTGGAACAGTTCACCCCCGAGCGGGTCAGTGACATCACCGGCATTCCGATCGAAGACATCCGCACCGCGGCGCAATGGATCGGCGAAGCCGCCAATTGGATCAGCTGCTGGACGATGGGACTCAATCAGAGCACCCACGGCACCTGGAACACCAACGCGATCTGCAACCTGCATCTGGCCACCGGTGCGATCTGCAAACCCGGCAGCGGACCGTTCTCGCTCACCGGCCAGCCCAACGCCATGGGCGGGCGCGAAATGGGTTACATGGGACCGGGTTTGCCGGGCCAGCGCGCGGTGACCAGCAGCGAGGACCGCGAGTTCACCGAGGACCAGTGGGGCATTCCCCGCGGGTCGCTGCGCACCGACGTCAGCGACGGCGTGATCGACATGTTCACCCGCATGGCCGACGGTCAAATCAAGGCGTGCTGGATAATCTGCACCAATCCCGTTGCCACCGTTGCTAATCGGAAGACGGTGTTGGCCGGTCTGGAGCGGGCCGAACTGGTGATCACCCAGGACGCGTATCTGGAGACCGAGACCAACGAATACGCAGACGTCGTGCTGCCGGCCGCCCTGTGGACGGAGTCCGACGGCGTGATGGTCAACTCCGAACGCAACCTCACTCTGTTCCAGCAGGCAGTCGATCCACCGCCGCAGGCCTTACCGGACTGGCAGATCATCGCCCGAATCGCCTGCGCGATGGGGTTTTCCGACTCGTTCAGCTACTCCTCCGCCGAGGAGGTGTTCGAGGAGATCAAGCGTTTCGCCAATCCCAGGACCGGCTACGACATCCGTGGCATCAGTTACCCGCGGTTACGCCAGACGCCGGTGCAGTGGCCCTGCCCGCCCGACAGCACCACCGACCGCAACCCGATCCGCTACCTCAACGACGGGGTCAGCCAGACCCGCCTGGTCCGGGAGGACGGGCACGTACCCCGGCTCGCGTTCCCGACTCCGCACGGGCGGGCAGTGTTCTTCGCCCGTCCGCACCTGCCGCCTGAGGAGATGCCGGACAACGATTACCCGTTCCTGCTCAACACCGGGCGCCTGCCGCACCAGTGGCACACCATGACCAAGACCGGCAAGGTCGCCAAGCTGAACAAGCTCAACCCGGGGCCTTTTGTGGAGATCAACCCGGAAGATGCTGTCCGTCAGGACATCTGCGAGGGTGATCGGGTTGAGATCGCGTCCCGACGCGGCCGCGCCGTGCTGCCCGCCGTCGTCACCGACCGGGTCCGGCCCGGCAATTGCTTCGCCCCGTTCCATTGGAACGACACCTTCGGCGAATACCTGTCGATCAACGCGGTCACCAATGACGCCGTAGACCCGGTGTCGCGCCAACCGGAGTACAAGGCCTGCGCGGTCACATTGACCAAGGTCGCCGGCCGCACCGCGACGCCGCCCCAGGAGTCGCAGACACCCGACACCGGTCACCCGGCGCCTCTCGTCAGCCTGTCCCAGATCGACGCGATCGCCGAGTTCCTTGGGGTGGCATCCGAACCCGCGCCCGAATTCGACCCGAACGGTCGCGCCTACCTGGCGGGGCTGCTGGCCGGGCTGCGGGTCGAGGCCGGCCGGCCGATGACCGGGTTGCCCACTTTGCCGGTCAGCGCACCGTTCGACACCCGCACCCGGATGTGGCTGGACGGCGTGATCGCGGGGATGTGCTCACGCACCTCGGCACCGACCGCGGATGTCGACACCCACCGCAAGCCCGATGCCGCAGCCGGCCGGCCCGCCGTTGTGCTGCTGTGGGCCTCCCAGACCGGCAACGCCGAGGAACTCGCGGCCGACGTGGCCGCGCGCCTTGCCGACGCCGAACTGTCGGTGGCCGTGCACGCGATGGACGACTTCCCGGTCGGCGACCTGCCGGGCACGCGCGAGTTACTGCTGATCACCAGCACCACCGGTGACGGCGATCCGCCCGACAACGGCGCCGCCCTGTGGCGGGCACTCTCGGGCCAGGAAGCGCCCCGGCTGGCCGAGACTCGCTACGCCGTCCTGGCCCTCGGCGACTCCAACTACAACGACTTCTGCGGCCACGGACGAAGGCTCGACGAGCGGCTCGCCGAACTGGGCGCGACCCGCATCACCGGCCGCGTCGACTGCGAGCCCGACTACGAAGACGCCGCCGCCCGCTGGCTCGACGACATGCTGGGCGCACTGTCGGACACACCCGTCCGCAAGCCCGCGACCGCCACCAGCAGCACGCAGCACTACACCAAAAAGCGGCCCCTGGTCACCGACGTGATCCGCAACATCACACTGAGCCGGCCGCAGTCGGCAAAGGACGTCCGCCAGTTGGTCTTTGACCTGCCCGAGGCGACGGTCGACTATCAGGCCGGTGACGCGCTCGGAGTCTGGCCACACAACAACGAGCAGTTCGTCGACGAATGGCTGACCGTCACCGGCCTGGACGGACATACCGAGGTCGAGGTCGCCGACCACGGCGCGATGTCGTTGCGCACGGCGCTGACCGACCGCTTCGAGATCGCCCATATCAGCCTCGACCTGCTGCGCTTCGTGCAACAGCGGACGGTCGACGCCGGCGCGGCCGCCCGGCTGGACGAGTTGATGAGGACGGAAAACAAAGCGGCGCTGGCGGATTGGTCCTGGGGCCGCCAGGCGGTGGACCTGCTGGCGCAGGCGCCCGTGCACGCGTCGGTAAACGAGTGGCTGAGCGTGCTCAAACCCCTACAGCCGCGGCTGTATTCGATTTCGTCGAGCCCCAAAGTGCATCCCGGGGAGGTCCATCTCACCGTCTCGCCGGTGCGGTACAACTTCCAGGGCGTCCCGCGGCGCGGGGTGTGCTCGACCTATCTGGCCGACCGCGCCCCCCGGGACCGGATCGCGGTCTACGTGCGGACGTCGAAGAACTTCCGGCCTCCCAGCGACCCGCAAACTCCGATGATCATGATCGGCCCCGGCACCGGGATCGCCCCGTTCCGCGGATTTCTGCAGGAGCGGCGCGCGTTGGGCCACACCGGACCCAACTGGCTGTTCTTCGGCGAGCAGCACGCGGCCACCGACTTCTACTACCGCGATGAGATCCAGGCCATGCACACCGACGGGTTGCTCAACGAGCTCGACCTGGCATTCTCCCGTGATCAGCGGGAAAAGGTGTACGTGCAGCATTTGATGCGCAAGCGCGGTGCCGAGCTGTGGAGCTGGCTCCAAGACGGTGCCCAGCTATACGTATGCGGTAGCGCCGACCCGATGGCCAAGGACGTTGACCAGGTAATCTGCGATATCGCAGCCGAACACGGCAAACTCGACGCGGAGGCGGCGAGGGCCTTCGTGCAGGCGCTGAGCGCTGACAAGCGCTACCACCGCGATGTGTACTAAGCGCCACTACTGGGTAATCGCTTAATTTGACGGAAATGTCACACGCCTTTCGCTGAAACATGGGCGTCGCACCATTCACCCAAGAGAACGTGCACTCGAGGGAGGGTCGTACGCGTGGCTCGGGAGTCTGAAGGCAAGTCTGGTAGCTCTGCGACAGATGTGCGCACTGTCTGCCCACGGCACTGCCGAACCCGCCAGGGCACCAGCGCATCGGCTGACCAGGTCGATTGGGCCGGGTTGCCGGTCAACCTGGACCTGGCTTTCTCCCAGAACCAGCGCGACAAGGTCTACGCCCAGCACCTGAAGTTCGAACGCACCGGCCGCTTCCGCCGCCGGGCCCAGGAAATGTGCATCTGCGACCTGGCGGAGCACCCGGACCTGAACCAGGACACGCGCAAATCCGCCTCCGGCTGGTAACCCCCGGTTACTCATTCAGCGCTAACGTGACCTGACACCTCCCTAGTCACGGACGGAGCTGGCCATGAGTGATGCCTGCGTGCCACGGTTCCCGGAAGCACTGTCGACCCCGAGTCTGAACCGCGGCGTGGGATTCACCCACGAACAGCGGCGCCGGCTCGGGCTGACCGGGAGGCTCCCGTCCGCAGTGCTGACCCTGGACCAGCAGGCCGACCGCGTCTGGCACCAATTGCAAACTATGGCAACCGATTTGGGCCGTAATCTGCTGCTGGAACAGCTGCACTACCGCCACGAACTGCTGTACTACAAGGTCCTCACCGATCACCTTCCCGAGCTGATGCCGGTGGTGTACACGCCTACCGTCGGCGAGGCGATCCAGCGCTTCTCCGACGAGTACCGCGGCCAGCGTGGACTGTTCCTGAGCATCGACGAGCCCGATGAGATCGCCGACGCCTTCGCGACGCTCGGGCAGGGCCCTGACGACATCGACCTGATCGTCTGCACCGATGCCGAGGCGATTCTGGGCATCGGCGACTGGGGCGTGGGCGGGATTCAGATCACCGTCGGCAAGCTGGCGCTCTACACGGCCGGCGGCGGCATCGATCCCCGGCGCTGCCTGGCGGTGTCCCTGGATGTCGGCACCGACAACGAGCAGTTGCTGCAGGACCCGTTCTACCTGGGCAACCGGCACGCCCGCCGTCGCGGCGACCAGTACGACGACTTCATCAGGCGCTACATCGAGACGGCTCACCGGTTCTTCCCGCAGGCGATTCTGCACTTCGAAGACTTCGGTCCGGCCAACGCGCGCAAGGTGCTGCAGACCTACGGTGAGAACTACCTGGTGTTCAACGACGACATGCAGGGAACGGGCGCGGTGGTCCTGGCCGCGGTCTATGGCGGCTGCAGAGTCACCGGGTCACCGTTGCGGGATCAGCGCATCGTGGTGTTCGGCGCCGGCACCGCGGGGCTGGGCGTCGCCGACCAGATCCGCGAGGCCATGATCGCCGACGGCGCCACTCCCGAGCAGGCCACGTCACAGATCTGGCCGATCGACCGCCAGGGTCTGCTGTTCGACGACATGGACGACCTGCGTGACTTCCAGGTGCCCTATGCCAAGAACCGCGAGGGGCTGGGCGTGGCCGCGGACCAGCACGTCGGGCTGGTCGATGCGATCAAGCTGGCCGCACCGACCGTGTTGCTCGGGTGCTCGGCGGTGCACGGTGCGTTCACCCGGGAGGCCGTCGAGGCGATGACCGCGGCCTGCGAGCGGCCGATGATCTTTCCACTGTCCAACCCGACGTCCCGGATGGAGGCCATGCCGGCCGACCTGGTGCAGTGGTCAGGCGGCCGGGCGCTGGTCACCACCGGCAGCCCGATGGCGCCAGTCGTACACGAGGGAACGACGTACACCATCGGTCAGGCCAACAATGTGCTGGTGTTCCCCGGCATCGGGCTGGGCATCATCGTCGCCGGCGCCCGCCGGCTCACCCAGTCGATGCTGCACGCTTCGGCGAAGGCCGTCGCGCAACAGGCTGATCCGGTTGCACCCGGCGACTCGCTGCTTCCGGATGTGCAGAATCTGCGGGATATTTCGGCGAAGGTCGCCGAGGCGGTGTATCACGCCGCTGTCGACGACGGTGTCGCCACCAGGACCTATGACGATGTCAGACAGGCCGTGCTCGACCGGATGTGGTCGCCCGTATACGACTGACGCCTCAGCGGGCCGGAGTTGCCGGCTGCCCGTACAGGGCCACCACCACAGTGCGGTCCAGGCTATTGGCGGACCAGACACCCATCGCGGTATTGGCGCAATCCCGCATGATGGCAAGGTATTCGGGGTTGTTGTACCACTGGTTGAATAGCTCGAAGCTGCTGATCGACAGGGCCGGGTTGATGGCAACGGTTTCGGAGACCCGGCCGCGGAAGCCGGCGGCGTTGGCGCGGTCCTGCGGTGTTGAGCCGTCGGATCCGATGTCGTCGTTGATGTTTCGGTTGCTCATCATGTCGTCGGCGTGCCACTGGGCGGCCAGGTAGAGCGAGTTGTTCATCACGACGTCGTTGGTGCAGCCGGCCTGGTGCTGAAGGGTATAGACGCCGGAGACCACCGCGTCATTGAGCCGCTTGTTATCGGCCTGTGCGGACGGGATCGCCAATACTGCTGCCGCCGTGAGGGATACGGCGACTGCCGGCCCGCTCAGGCTTATACCGGGTCGAAATGCGAAACCAGCCATCGGCCGTCGACTTTCTCCAGTGTCACCCGGACTACTGGTTGGGTGTCGGTAGGGGTGCCGCCGTCGCCGATCGTCACAGTCTGGTCGACGAACAACAGCACGACGGCGTGCGTCGCCGTTGCCGATACGGACGCCGCCGCATTCACTTTCGCCACCGCCGCAATGCGTTTCTCTTTCGCACCCGGAATGACGACCTGCCGGGTCAGCGCGGTGTAGGCGTCTTTGAAATCGCCGGTCAGCCGGTCGCGGGCGGCGCTGAGTTGTTTCTCGGCGGTATCGGGGCTGTAGGACAACAGGACTACCGCGTCCTCGCTGGCGACGCGCATCGACTCGGTGCGCGCCTTCGCAACGTCGGTCCCCGACACGGCGACCCACTTGAAGTAGCCCGCGGCGATTGCCAGCAGTAAGGCCAGACCGGGCAGCACGCCGTACGCAAGCACCCGCGACCATGCGATCGGCTTCCTCTTCGGTTCCGGTTCGTCGGGCTGGTCATCGGACGCGTCGAGTTCGGCAACCTCGTTGGTGTCGCTGACCTCGGAGACCTCCGAATCCTGTTGCGTGGCCTCTTCTTCGGTGGTCGGGTCAGGCGTTTCGGTGATGGTGTCCTCCGTCCTTTCGCTGGCCCTTTCGCTCAGTGTCGTCATGGCACGAACACCACATTGGACATCTTGGCATCGTCCCCGACCGCCTTGACCTCGATTTTCATCCGCCATTCCCGGGGCGCCTCTTCGCCGCCCGCCGTGCGTGACTTCACCGCGACCGCGACGAGCACCTGCGCGGAGTCGCCCTGCTGGGACTCCAGACCGGCGTCGGTCACCGTGCCTTCCGACACCGACTGTGCCGCCTTGACGAGTTCCATGAACGGCTTGGACCGGTGTTCGAAGTCGTCGCGGAACGCTCCGGTTGCCAGGTCGAGGATCCGCTGCACGTCCGAATCGATCTCGGTGTAACTGATGGTGGTGAGGTTCACCGCGCCCTGGCGTGCGATCTGCACGAACAGATCGCGCTGCGCCTGCGCTTCCCGCTCCTGGTAGGCGCGGTAGCCGAGCCAGCCGGTCAATCCGGCCAGCGCGGCCACCACGAGCGCGCCGGCCACCAGTGCGCGTGCGGGCTGAGAGAACCGGCTGCCGATCCGCAGCCGTCGGCGGGTTTTGCCTGCCGGGGTGTCCTCGTCGTCTTGAGCCTCCCCATCGGCCTCGGCGTCCTCGTCGGTGTGGGCGTCCTCGGTTTTCACGTCCTCGATGTCGGTTGTCACCTCATCGAGGTCAGGGGTATCAGGTTCTTCGGCCATGTTGCTCCTTGTCTTACGGGACGAGGCTTACGGGGAGGACGGCACCAGCAGTGACTGCCAGTTCTTGGCACGCGGGTGCGCCAGGTCGGCCTCGGTGTAGCGGTGCCCGTCCGGCCCGATGTACTCACCGGAGGACGGGTCGTAGGTGGCGACCGCCACCGGTGGCGGCGGCGCAGGCGCCGGAGGCGCCGGTGCGGTGCCGCGCGGTGGTGGGAGCCGCGGATCCTGTCCCGGCGGGTACTGGGGCACACCCTGTCCACTGGTGGTGGCGTTCGGGTCGCCCTTCCAGTTGTAACCGTCGTTGAGTGGCACGTACTCCTCGTCGCTCTCACACATCTCGACGGTGGGAGCCCGCTTCCAGGGCTTCGTTTCGCACGGAATGTTGCGTGCGCCACGGACATTGAGCTCCGAATCCTGTGGCAGCCGGCAATATAGTTCGGCGGCCGGGCGGTCGGGGGCGTCGACGCTGGCCGGCGAGCGGCGTTGAGTCGGCGGCAAAAAGCCGGTCGTGCAGGGCGGCGGCAGGTTCATGTTGAGGTTGAAGTCCAGATAGAAGCCGGTGTAGTCCTGCTTGGTGCCGGCGTTCGGTACCAGCGAACCGGCCATGACGGCGATCCCCTGCGGCAGCAGCACCAGAATCTGTTCGATGTCGTGGCGGTAGACGTAGGCGATGTCCCCGAGGCTCACCAGGTTCGCGAACAACACCGGGACCGCGGGCGCGACCCGGTTGAGCATCGCGCGGCCTTCCTCCAGCCCGGCACTGCCCTGCGTCAACAGGTCGCGCAACGCGGCATCCTGCGCCTGGAACTGCGCGGTGATGGCCGCGGTCCGCGCTGCCCACGTGGCAATCGCATCGGCCGTCTGGACCTGCGAGTTCAGCACGGGCGGGGCCTGGTCGATCAGCGTGGCCAGCGGATCGATGGTCCGTCCCCCGGCGATGGCCAATGCCGTTGAGCCGTCGACTATCCGAGACAGCTCCGGGCCGAGGCCACCGACGGCGCGGTTCGCCTCATCGGTCACCGTGCGCAGGTTGTCCCGCGGAATGGCCTGCAGCGCACGGTTCGTCATGTCCAGCAACCGCCCGATGTCGACCGGCACGTCGACCTGGCCGGCCGGGATGACGTCGCCGGCACGCAACTGCCGGGCGTTTTCTCCCCCCTTGCCGGGTTGGGGAGTCAATTCGATGAACTGCTCACCGATTGCCGAACGGCTGTGCACGGAAGCCTGCACTTCGGCGGGCACCTTGACACCGGATCGCATGGCCAGCACCGCGCGGACCCCGTTGGCGGTGACGTTGACCGACTTGACCTGGCCGACGTCGGTGCCGCGATAGGTCACCACCGAGTTCTCATACAACCCGCCGGACTGGGGCAGGTCGACCGTGACGTTGTACTCGCCGATCCCGAACAGCGTCTCCGGCAGCTTCATGTAGTTGAAAGCCATTGCGCCACAGGAAACGATGGTCACTAGGGTCAGCACGGCCAGTTGAATCCAGGTCTTGCGGTTCAGGCGCAGCATCAGTATCCCCCGTCGTGGTAGGGGAAGGTCAGCGGGTTGCCCGCGGTGGCGGGACTGGGCTGCATGCCGATGGTGCGTCCCCACTGCATCTCGAGTTGGGTGAGGTTGCCTTCCCACCGGGAGCCGGTGAAGATTCCGGTGTCGATGCGGCTCAGCGTCAGATCGACGATCATCGTGAGGTTGGCGTAGTCACCGCGGAACCAGTTGGTGACCGTCGAAGTCGGCCACGGGTAGGTGGCCAGGCCGTCCAAACCCTTGGTGAGCGCGGGGCCGGCATCCGCGAGATGGCGCAGCACCGGCGCGATCTGGCGCAGATTGTTGACCAGAGACTCCTTGCTCTGCCGCACGGTATCGGCGGCTATGGCGCTGAACTTGCCGAGCTGATCGATCGCATCCGCAATCTGGCCGCGCTCCCTGGCCAGCACCGCCAGCGCCTTCGGCACGGTGGTCAGCGCCCGGTCGACAGCCGGGTCCTTGGCGGCGAACTGTCCCACCAGCGCGTTGAGGTTTTCGGAGGCGGCGATGATGTCGTCGGTTTGCTTGTTCGTCCCGGCGATGAACTCGTCGATTTGGTGCAGCAGGCTGCGCATGTCATTTTCGCGGCCGGCGAAGGCCTTCGCGATCGACTGGGTGATCTCCTGCAGCTGGGCCAGCCCGCCGCCGTTCAGCAGCACCGACACCGATGCCAGTGTCTGCTCGGTGGTGGGATACATGCTGGCGTGCGACAACGGGATGACCGACCCGTTCTTGAGCTGCCCCACCGGCGGCTCGTCTTTGGGCGGCGCCAGTTCGATGTGCATCGAGCCCAGCAGGCTGGTCTGCCCGATCTTGGCGGTGGCGTTGGCCGGCAGGTGGACGTCGCCGTTGATCTTCATGGTGACCAGCGCATGCCAGTCCTGCACTTCGATTTTGGTGACGTTGCCGATGTTGACGTCGTCGACCCGGACCCGGGTGTTCTCCTGGATGTTCACGACGTCGGGCAGTTCCGCCTGGATCGTGTAGGAGCCCGGCCCACCGCCGGATGTGCCCGGCAGCGTCAGTGAATTCAGGCCGTGCCAGTCGCTCCCACATCCCGGGAGCACCGCGACGCTTGCCATGCTCAGCACGGCAACGATGGCGCGCCTCATGAACCGGCACCCTGCGGAACCATCAGGCCCTGCAGACCCAGGCTCGGGTCGACGACGGTCGGGGCCTGAGCAGGTGCGGGCTGTTCGGCCGGCAGCGGCTCGGGTGGCGTCGGGGCCTGATAATCCGGGCGCAGCCGGTCGTCGCTGTAGGTGATCTCGCTGGGGCGAGCCTGCGGCCCGACGAACGGGTTGAGCCCCGCCGGGACGTAGTTGTAGATGCGGTTCTTGATGATCGGCTCGACGTACTGCAGGCAGAGTTTCGACACCCGGTCCAGGCCCCGCCGGGACGCGGCTTCGATTGAGCTGCAGATCCATTGGGGGATGTCGGCGAAGTTGTTCAGCGCAATGATGCCGGTCATGGCGCCCTGCGCCGGCTGATAGATGTTGGTGAAGTTCTGGAACACGGTGGGAACCACGTGCAGGATCTGCTTGATATCGGCCCGGCTGCCGTTCAGGGCGGTGGTGATCGAACTGAATCGGTCGAAGGTGACGCCGATCGACTCGCGGTTCTCCGCCAGAAAGCCGCGCAGGTCCGCCAGGGCTCCGTCGAGGCCCTGGACCGCATTGGCGACCTCGTTGGGGGTGTTGGACAGCACCGTCGTGACGCTGGCCAGGTTGCGGTTGAACGACGCCAGCAGGTCACTGCTGGAGTACAGGGCCGACACCAGTAGTTGCAGGTTGCGCACTGTGCTGAAGATGTCGTCGGCGTGATCGCCGAGAGCGGAGATTGCGGCCGAGAGTTTGATGATGGTGTCGCGAGCGGTATCGCCCTCACCCCGCAGGTTTTCTGCCGTCGAATTGACCAGCTCGCCAATCGAATTCACGCCGCCCGGACTGGTGGGCTGCAGGGCTTCGGTGAGCTTCTCCAACTGCTTGCGGAAGTCGTCCCATTCGACGGGTACCGCGGTCCGGTTCAGCGGAATCGACGCTCCGGCGGCGAGTTTGGGACCACCCGAGTAGGCGGGGACGAGCTGAATGGCTCGCGAGGTGACCAGCGACGGCGACAGGATGGCGGCACGTGCGTCGGCGGGAATCGCGTACTGCTTGTCGACGGAGAAGACGACCTTGGTGCTGGCCGGCTGCGGTTCGATGCGGTCCACGGTGCCGACGCCGACGCCGAGGATGCGGATCTCGTCGCCGGCGAACAGACCGTTGGCGTTGACGAAATACGCGGAATAAGTGTTGGTTTCCACTTCTTTCCACAGATTCCGGCCAACCAGAAACGAAGCGGCGACGAGGGTGACGGCCAGGCTGACCGCGGTCACTTTGCGGACGATGCCGCGATTGATGTTCATCGGCCCCCCGTTTCTGCGGGTTCAGGAGGCGGACCCGGCGCGGGACCGGGTGAGGGTGGCTGCGACCACAGCGGCACCGGCGCGGCCTCCGGCGGGACGGGAGGGGTTCCCGTCGGCGGGTCGACCGACTCCGACGGCAGGCCCTGGTTGGGATCCAGATACCGGTCATACATCCGGGAGTCGAGAATGGGGCCGCTGAGCTGACCGGGAACCAGGTTCGCCACGTAGGCCTTGAAGAACGGCCCGGAACCCAGCACCTCACCGAAAGACATTGCGTACCTTTTGAATTTGGGCAAAGTCCGCTGCAAGTCTTCCTTGCGGTTGTCGAGTATCTCCAACACGCCGTTGAGCTTGTCGAGTGCCGGTTTGAGCTGAGTGCGGTTGTCGTCGACTAATCCGGAGATCTGATGCGACACCGCGGTGATGTTGTTCATCAGGGCGTCGATCGAATCGCGCTCCTGCAGCAGGGCCACCAGTAGGGCATTGGAATTCGACACCAGCGTGGCGATCTGTTGGCTGCGCCGTCCGAGCACTCCGGAGACGCTGTTGGCGTTGCTCAACAGGCTGCGCAGCTGGGCGTCGCGATTGTTCAGGGTGTCCGAGAATCGGGCGACACCCTCGAGCGCAGGCCGCAGATTCGGCGGTGTCTCTTTGAACGTATCGGCCAAAGTCGCTAGAGATGAGGACAATTGGGTGGTGTCGAGGCCGCTGATCTGGGTGGTGAGATCGCCCAGCGCATCGGGTAGATCGTAGGGCGAAGTGGTTCGCTGCAGTGGAATGGTTTCCCGCAGCCGGCCTTCGCCACGCGGCGTCAGCTCCAGCATCTTGGAGCCCAGGATCGTCTCCGTCTTGATCGCCGCTTCGGTCCGGTCACCCAGCTCGACGCTCTTGCGCACGGTGAAACCGACCCTGACTTTGGTGCCCTCCAACCGGACATCGGAGACTCTGCCGACGCCCACACCGGAAACCCGGACCTGATTCCCGGGTTTGATGCCGCCGGCCTCGGAGAAGAACGCGGCGTAGTTGTCGTAGCCGTTGACGAACGGCAGTTTGTCGTACTGGAAGGCGACGATGACCGCGCATGTCACCAGCACGGTGCCCATCACTCCCAACAGGACCGAGCTGCGGCCCTTCCCCGGTGTGCGTTTGAAGCGGCTCATTGCGGTGTGCACCGCCCGGAGGGCTGGTTCAGCAGCTTGACGTAGATCGGGTTGCCCCCCTTGCCGTTGAGCTTGAGCAACACTTCGCAGAAGTAGAAGCCGAAATAGTCGCCGTTGAGTCCCTGCCGGGACAGCACCTGATACACGTCGGGAAGGCTGTGCAGCAGGTTGTCCACGTATGGCCCGTCAGCGAGGATCTGGCCGGATGTGCGGTCGGTTTCGTGCACCACGTCCTTGATCGGCTGGCGTGCCTGCACGAGCAGGTCGGATATCGATCCGGCGGCGGCGTTGACATACGCCAGTCCCGTCGAGATGTCGTTCTTCCGTTGTGCCAGCCCGTCAACGAACTCGGACAGCTTGTCCAACCCGTCGGCGAACTCGTGATCCCGGGTGGCGAAGGTGTGCAGCACGGTGTTCAGGTTGGTGATCAACTCGCTGATCAGTTGGCTGCGGCCGGCCAGCGTGGACGTCAGCGTCGCGGTCTGCGCCAGGACCGAGGACAGGGTGCCGCCCTGCCCCTGGAAGATACGCAGCAATTGGCCGGACAGCGCGTTGACCTGATCGGGATCCAGTGCGCGGAACAGGGGACGGAAGCCGCCGATCAGCACGTCGACGTCCAGGGCCGGCGCCGTCCGCGACAGCGGTATCGTCGCGCCGGGCGCCAACCGGTGCGGTGAGCCGGCGTCCTGTTCGAGCGCGAGATACCGGTCACCGATCAGGTTTTCGTACCGGACGACGGCGCGGGAGCCCTCGGTGAGTCGCACACTCCTGTCGATCGCGAAATCGATGCTGACCGTGCCGTCGCGGTGCAGATTGATGTCGCCGACCTTGCCGACCTCCGCTCCGGCGATGCGGACGAAGTTGCCGGATTTCAGCCCGGAGATGTTGGTGAACACCGCGTGGTATCCGGTGCGGTCCTCGAATCGGAGCTGCCCGAACACCGCGATCAGCGTAAAAGTGAAGACCAGGCAGACGACGGTGAAGAGCGCGACCCTGGCCCAAATTTTGAAGGTGCTCGGCCTTCCTTCTGGACTCATGGTGGCGGTTGTCCTCCACGGTAGAAGTAACGCGGCGGCTCGGGCGGGTTCTTGGTGGTCGGGAAGTAGTTGGACCACCAGGGATTTCCGACGGCCAGGTTGGTGCGGATCTCGTTGGGCGCGGCGCCCCATCCGGTGTCGGTGACCAGCGCACGCACCGGGTAGTTGGCGCTCGGGTCGGGCAGCGAGCCACACCCGGGCTTTCCACCGGGACCTCCGGTGGCATTCACCTTCGGCAGGTGTTTGGGGTAACGGTACGGGTCGTCGCCGAACAGCAGGCCGGCGTCCATGATGAACGAGTAACCGTTGCCGCCCAACGTGTGTCGGCCGCCGTGCTCCACGTACCACTGCGCGCCCTGGAAGAGGCAGGTGTAGGTCGGCGAGTACATGTCCAGCAGCCTGGTGGTGGGGTCGAGCAGGTTGATCGCCTGCACGATGTTGCCTTCGTTGCGGCCGATGACCCCGATGCCGGTCTGGCTGAAGCCGATCGCCGACATCAGCAGCGCGTCCAGGGACTGCTGGTTCTCGGTGATGGTGACGCTGGTGGTGGACGCCGAGTCCAGGATCGACAGAATGTCTTGCGCTGCAGCCGAATACACTGCAGCGGTCTTACCGAACAGTTTCCAGTCCTTATGGATGGTCTCCAGCCGGGGATTGACGGCCAACAACAGGTTGTTGGAATCGGTGATGGCCTGGCCGATCCGATCCCCCTTGCCGCGCACCGACTGAGCGAAGGCCGACAGGATCGCGTTCAACTTGGCGGGGTCGATGGCCTGAACCAGTGACTGCAGATTCTCGAAGACCGTGTTGACCTCGACGGTCACATTGCGGGAGTGCAACACCGCGCCGGGTTTCAGGGCTACCGGACTGGGGTGTTCGGGCACGATCAGGTCGACGTACTTGGACCCGAACGCGGTGGTCGACCTGATCTCGGCCTCGATGTTGCTCGGCAAGAACTTGAACGCGTCAGGCTGCATCTTCAGTTGCAGCTGAGCGGCTTTCACGTCGGTACCGATCGAGGCGACCTGCCCGACCTGCACGCCGCGCAACTTGACCTTGGCGCCCTGCTCCATCACCAGCCCCGCCCGGTCCGAGACCAGGGTGAGCGGGATCGTCTGCTGGAACTTGCCCGAGAACGCGCCGGTGGTGAAGGCGATGAGGCCCGCGACGACGATGAACAGGATCGGCGCGTACCAGATCGGATCGATCTTGGCTGCTCGGACGCGGTTGGGCCGGAACGCACCGCTGGGGTATTGGTTGCTCACTCTCGCAGAACCTAACCCGACAGGTTGAAATTGCCGTGCTGCCCGTAGACGGACAGCGAAATCATCAGGCAGACAAAGGCAGTGACGATCATCGATGACCGCACCGAGCGACCGACCGCCTCTCCCACCCCGGCCGGACCGCCGGAAGCGGTGAAACCGTAGTAGGTGTGCACGACCATCACACCGGTCGCCATCGTCAGCGCCGACAGGAACGACCACAACAAGTCGTTGGGGTGCAGGAAGGTGCCGAAGTAATGCTCGTAGACACCACGCGACTGGCCGTACACCGAGATCGTCAGGAACTTCGCCGCGATGAACGACATCAGCACGGCGACGGCATACAGCGGAATGACCACCAGCACACCGGCGATGATGCGCGTGGATGCCAGGTAGGTGATGGCCCGGATACCCATCACTTCGAGGGCGTCGATCTCCTCATTGATTCGCATGGCGCCCAGTTGAGCCGTCGCACCCGCACCGATGGTCGCCGCCAGGGCCAGACCCGCCGTGCAGGGCGCGATCATCCGCACATTCAGGAACGCGGACAGGAAACCCGTCATCGCTTCGACGCCGATATTGGACAACGTGTCGTAGCCCTGAACGGCGACCAGGGCACCGGTGGTCAGCGTGAGGAAACCGATGATGCCGACGGTGCCACCGATCACCGCCAATGCGCCTGTGCCCATGCCCATTTCGGCGATCAGGCGGAGTAGTTCGCCAGGGTAGCGGCGCACCGCTTCGCCGATATTCGCCAGTGCCCGCCCGTAGAACGCGGTCTGCTCACCCAGTTGTCGGGTGGCGGCGGTCAGGCGGGGCCCCAGCGTAGACAGCCACGACGGCTCATCGACGACGGCTTCCTTGCGTTGCGCCGTTCGCCCCGGCTCAGCGGGCGGCGATATCCCGTGGCGCGCGGCGGGCGCATCCACGCTCATTTCGCGGTCACCTTCACACCGAGCGCGGTGGTCAAGATGTTGATGAAGAACAACGCCATGAACGAGAACACCACAGTTTCGTTCACCGCGCTGCCTACACCGGCCGGGCCGCCCCCGACCGAGAGGCCTTTGTAGCAGGCGATCAGGCCCGCGGAGATTCCGAACAACGTCGCCTTGATCAGCGAGATCACCACCTGCGGCAGCCCCGTCAGCAGGGTCATCCCGGCCACGAACGCACCGGGTGTGACGTGCTGGACGTAGACCACGAAGATGTAGCTGCCGACCAGTCCGGTGACCGCGACCACCGAGTAGAGCAGCACCGCGACGAAGGTGGCGGCGATAAGACGCGGAACCACCAGCGCTTGGATCGGGTTGATCCCGATCACCTTCATGGCGTCGATCTCCTCGCGGATGGTGCGCGCGCCCAGGTCAGCGCACATCGCGGTGGAGCCGGCCCCCGAAACGACCATCGCCGTCACGACCGGACCGACCTGCGTCACCGACGCGAGTCCCGCGCCGGCGCCGGAAAGGTCGCCGGCGCCGATCTCGACGAGCAGGATGTTGAGCACGAACACGATCAGCACCGTGTACGGAATCGACAACATGATGGTCGGGAAAATCGACACCCGGGCGACGAACCAGATCTGCTCGAGAATCTCGCGCCAATTCCAGGAGCGCCGGACCAGGACGACAAAAGTCTCGGCGCAGAACTTGAAGAACTCGCCGAGCGCATTCATAGGCTTGGCGATGGTCGATGCGGTCGTCACGGTCTGCACCCCCCCAGGTCAATCCGCAGTTGCAAAAGGCTCATCTCGGATCCATTACGCCGAGCAGCAGGGAAAATCCGGCTTATCTTGTAATCCCTTGGCCTGCAACAACTTAACAGCATCCGAGAGTGGAGCCACGTCGCGCCGCCTGAATGCAGATAGAATCACGTCGCCAGCTTACGAGCAACCCGAAATGGATCCCAGCTTTGCAATCAGCGGGAAATCAACTGTCAAATGCGCGCGGGATTCAGCCTACGGTCGTGCCGCCTTCGGCAATGCGGCGCACTGCGCGCAGAAATACATCGAGCTCCTCATAGGTGTTGTAGAACGCGAATGAGGGACGCACGGTCGCCTCCAGACCGTAGCGGCGCAGGATCGGTTGTGCACAGTGATGTCCGGCACGTACCGCGATGCCTTCGGCGTTCAGGGCCTTGCCCACCTCGAGTGGCTCATGCCCGGCCAGTACGAACGACAACACACTCGCCTTCTCGTCCGCGGTGCCCACCAGGCGCACACCCGGGATGTCGGCCAGTCGCGGCGTCGCATACTCGAGTAGAGCGTGCTCGTAGGCGGATATGCGTTCGATGCCCACTTTCTCGACGTAGCGCAGCGCCTCGCCCAGACCGACCGCGTCAGCGATGTTTCCGGTGCCTGCCTCGAACTTGTTGGGCAAACCCTGGTACAGCGAGCGTTCCAGCGTGACGTCGGCGATCATGTTGCCGCCGCCCTGCCACGGCGGCGTCTCGGCCAGCGCCTCCTCGCTCCCGTACAGCACCCCGATGCCGGTCGGGCCGTAGATCTTGTGCCCGGAGAACACGAAGAAGTCCACCCCGAGCTCAGCGACGTCGATCGGCAGATGCGGAATCGACTGCGCGCCATCGATCAGCACCCGCGCGCCGTACCGGTGGCCCAGCGCCACGATCTTCTCGACCGGCGTCACGGTGCCCAACGCGTTCGAAACCTGAGTCGCGGCAACGAGTTTGGTCTTCGGACCGAGCAGGTCTTCGAACTCCGACAGCAGCAGGTTGCCGGCGTCATCCACCGGCGCCACCTTGAGGACCGCGCCGGTCTGCTGCGAAACCAGTTGCCAGGGAACGATGTTGGCGTGGTGCTCCAGATGGGTGATGACGATCTCGTCGCCCGGCTTCAGGTGCTTGCCGCCCCAGGCATAGGCGACCAGATTGATCGCCTCGGTGGTGCCGCGCACGAAGATGTTCTGCTCGGACTTCGGCGCGCCGATGAACCGCCGTACCGTGTCGCGGGCCTCTTCGTAGGCGTCGGTGGCCCGCGCGGCGAGTTCGTGCGCGGCGCGGTGGATGTTGGAGTTCTCGTGGGTGTAGAAGTACGACAACCGGTCGATGACCGCTTGCGGCTTCTGGGTGGTGGCGGCGTTGTCGAACCAGATCAGCGGCTTGCCGTTGACCGTCTCCTTGAGGATCGGGAAGTCGGCCCGCACCGCATTGACATCGAACACCTCGTGTTCGTCCGGTAGCTGCGGCACCGGTTCGGAGACGGTGAGGAAGTGATAGTTCGACTCGTCGCCCGTCAGCTCGGCGGCGGGCGCGTCAGACCAGCCCAGATCGACGACGGACGGCGCCTCCTGTGGCCACCCCGGTGCCGAACCGCGCGGCGCCACCGGGGCGGTGGGCGGCGCGCCGGCCAGCACGCCGGGAACGGTCGGCACGAAGCCCGTTGTCGGTACGGCGAACGCGCTGAAATCACCGGGCAGGAAGGGGTCCGCCACCGACGCGGCAGCTTGTGCCGCCGACGGTACGGCGGTGGTGTCCGGAACGTTCCCGCGGGGCGCAACCGGCACCGTCTCCGGCGGGAGGGGTTCCGGCCCGGGCGACGTCGGCGCCGGGAGATAGATGTTGGAGACGCCGATGAACGGCACGGGGTTCGGCAGCGCATCGGACGTCCCGAAAGCCGTCGCTCCCGCCGACGTGGCAGCTGTGGTATCCGGGACACTCCCGCGGGGAGCGACGGGCACCGACTGCGGCGGACTGTCCGGACCCGGCCGGATGCTGGCCGCGTACAGCTGGCTGGCCAGCGCCGCCAGCTCTGCGGCGCTGACCGGAAGGTCGCTTTCGGCGTCTACCGAGCGGTACTCACTTGTACTCATGGAACTGGTCCACCGCGACGTCGTCGAGCACAGCCAGAGCATCGTCGGTGAGCACGGCCAGGGACGTGTACAGCGTGACCAGGTAGGTCGCGATGGCCGACTTGTTGATGCCGGTGAACCGCACCGACAGACCCGGGGCCTGCTCACCGACCAGGCCCGGCTGGAACAGACCCACGACGCCCTGGCGCTCCTCACCGGTGCGCACCAGGATGATCTTGGTTTTGCCGTCCTCGACGGGCACCTTGTCCGACGGAATGATCGGGATGCCGCGCCAGGTGATGAACTGGGCGCCGAAGAGGCTCACCACCACCGGGGGCACGCCGCGGTAAGTAGCTTCGCGGCCGAACGCGGCGACGCCCAGCGGGTGGGTCAGAAAGAAGCTCGGCGTCTTCCACACCTTGGTGATCAGAGCGTCCAGGTCATCGGGGGTCGGTGCACCGACCAGCGTCTGAATGGTCTGCTCCGGGGTCGCCTGCGCCAACAGCCCGTACTCGGGGCTGTTGACCAGCTCGAACTCCTGGCGCTCCTTGATGGTCTCGATGGTCAGCCGCAGCTGCTGAGCGATCTGGTCGTGCGGGCTGGAATAGAGGTCGGAGACCCGGGTGTGGATGTCGAGCAGCGTGGAAATGGTCCGCAGCGTGTACTCGCGCGGGCTGGTCTCGTAGTCGACGTACGTCTCGGGCAACGGCTCGTCGACGCTGGCGCCGGCCTCGGCCTTGACGGCGACCTGATCGGGGTTGATCACGCGGTTGACCCGGTAGATGCCGGCTTCCACCGGCACCCAGCTCAGCAGGTGCAACAGCCAGCGCGGCGTGATGGTGGAGAGCTGCGGGACTGTCTTGGTGGCGTTGGCGAGCTGGCGGGCCGCGAGGTCACCCAGCGCTTGAGACTCGTTCTGCGACCCCTGAGCTGAAGAAGTCATGGTCGTCCTTTCCGTCTGTGGTCGGACACGCGCCGAGTGCACGGCCTTCAAACAGAGAAGTCATCATGCCGCACCGGTTGCGCGAATGCGCGCCGAGCCTACGTAGGCGCGTGCACACCCGCCAAGGGTTAAAAACGCGACTGAGCCGAACCACGACATTTCGCGCATGCTTTATAGTGGACCCCATGCAACAGGCCGTCCAGCAGCGTTTTGTCCGCACGCGCTGTTCCGCCATGAACTGTTGTTGT
This sequence comes from Mycobacterium gordonae, assembly GCF_001417955.2. Classification (GTDB taxonomy): domain Bacteria; phylum Actinomycetota; class Actinomycetes; order Mycobacteriales; family Mycobacteriaceae; genus Mycobacterium; species Mycobacterium gordonae_B. The sequence goes on from NZ_LKTM01000383.1 coordinate 27,641, forward strand.
TGTTGTTCCTGTTGATTCCTGACGAAATCTGACCGTCCAGAAATCACCGCGCTCCGCCGTAATTCGGTGATGTCGCGCGCTATCTGCCCTCAGGAAGAGCAACTATCCATGACTGTTTTGTCCATACCCACCCGTACTCCGGCGCCGGTCGCGACCCGCAAACGTGTGCGGGTGCGTCCGGCGGCCGAGCCGCCACGCATGACCCGGTACCGCGGCGGCACCTATTCCCACACGGTCGACAAGATCGTTTTCACCGACGGCAGCACCGCCCGCACCGATCTGATCAGGCTCAATCCCAACCTGCAGGCGTACTCCCTGGACTTTGCCGGCATCGCGCCGCACCACCCGTCGCCCTATCAGCTCGGTACCTGGTCGGCGCTGCCGCATCTGCGCACCCGCGGCTGCGAGGCCGAGGTCGAATGGATATTGCGGCACTCCTTCCCGATGCGCTCCACCGTCGAGCTCAGCCGGCGGTTACGCGAGGCCGGTTACCCGCTCGGCGCGTCCAACATCAGCGAACACGAAGCCATCGCCGGTACCCAAGCCGCGATCTGGCACTTCACCAACGGCCTGGCCCTGGACACCCGACCCCTGCACGCACCCATCGCGGTACACCGCGGCCGCGGGGTGCTCACCTTCGAGTTTCAGGGGCAACCGCAGCTCGGCGGCTTTTCGTTGTGGTCCTCGTCAGAGGTCCCGTTCAGCGTCCGACTGCAGAAATCGGCAGACGGCGTGGCCTGGCAGGACGTGTCCGGTTCGCAGTTGGCCGTGGACGCCGGCAGGGGCCGCTACCAGCGCACCCTCGGTGTTGGCAGCACCTTGTCCAGTAGCAGCCACGGCCTCGGTAGCAGCGGCTACCGGTACTACCGATTCGTCAGCTCTGAAGCCGCCGGCGCACCCGCGATCGACCATGTCGACTTCTGGCTCACCGGCACCGGGCACTACCGCAACAGTGACCGCACCGTGCACCTCTACAACTATCTGTTGGCCGGCGCGTACACGGCTTTGCGGGCGACCCGGGAACCGCTGATCGACACTGCCGCAGTAGTTGACCACGACCTCGTCGGTCCTTTCCAGGTCAGCGTCCCGCTGGCGGTCAGCGCTACTGGCGAGCACGCGCTCGTCGACGCCGACGGAGCGTCGATCTCCGGGACGATCGAACCGGGGACCGACTTCTATCTGCGTTTCACTCCGGGTAGCCCGGGAATAAGACTGACGGCAACCACGTCCGATCTACTCAGTGGACGAGTCGTGACCGGGGTCGCGCTAGCAGGGCCATCCCACCGTCTGACGCCGGTTGCCCTCACCACCCCCACACGCGTGACAATTGAGTTCGACATCACCTGGGATGCCGACCAGCCCTGCCCCGACGTCGTTGGAGAATGTGGATGACCATCGCGGAGAACATCACACAACTGATCGGCAACACCCCCCTGGTGCGATTGCGAAAAGTCACCGACGGGGCGGTGGCCGATGTGGTCGCAAAGCTCGAGTCGTTCAATCCCGGTGGCAGTGTGAAGGACCGCATCGGCGTCGCGATGATCGACGCCGCCGAGAAAGCGGGCCTGATCAAGCCCGACACCATCATTGTCGAGCCCACCAGCGGAAACACCGGCATCGCGCTGGCCATGGTGGCCGCCGCGCGCGGTTACAAGTGCGTGCTGACCATGCCGGAGACGATGAGCACCGAGCGCCGGATCCTGTTGCGGGCCTACGGTGCCGAGCTGGTGCTGACACCAGGCTCCGAGGGGATGGCCGGGGCGATCGCCAAGGCCGAGGAGCTCGCCAAGAGCGACCAGCGCTACTTCATGCCGCAGCAGTTCGAGAACCCGGCGAACCCGGCCGTCCACGCCGTCACCACGGCGGAGGAGATCTGGAAGGACACCGACGGCAAGATCGACATCTTCGTGGCGGGCGTCGGAACCGGCGGCACCATCACCGGCGTCGCGCAGACCATCAAGGAACGCAAGCCATCGGTGCAGTTCGTCGCCGTGGAGCCGGCCGCGTCGCCGGTGTTGTCCGGCGGCCAGAAGGGGCCGCACCCGATTCAGGGCATCGGCGCCGGGTTCGTTCCACCGGTGCTGGACATGGGGCTGGTCGACGAGGTCGTGACCGTCGAGAACGAGGACGCCCTGACCCTGGCCCGGCGGCTCGCCGCCGAAGAGGGACTATTGGTCGGCATCTCCTCGGGAGCGGCCGTGGCGGCCGCCCTGGAGGTGGCCCGGCGGCCCGAGAACGCGGGCAAGCTCGTCGTCGTCGTCCTGCCCTCATCCGGCGAGCGCTATCTCAGCACCGTCCTGTTCTCCGATCTGAGCGACTAACCATGCTGGACGCGATACGGCGCGACATTCGAGTGGCCAGGGAGCGAGATCCGGCCGAGCCCACGGCACTTGAGGTGATCTTCGCCTACCCCGGTGTGCACGCGGTATGGGGCCACCGGATCAATCACTGGCTGTGGCAGCGCGGCAGGCGGCTGCTGGCGCGGACGTTGGCGGAGTTCACCCGGATCCTTACCGGCGTCGAGATCCACCCCGGGGCCACGCTGGGCCCGGGACTGTTCATCGACCACGCGACCGGCGTGGTGATCGGGGAAACCGCGGAGGTCGGCGAGGACGTCACCATCTTCCACGGCGTCACTCTCGGCGGCACCGGCCGCGATCGGGGCAAACGCCATCCCACCATCGGTGACCGGGTGACCATCGGGGCGGGAGCCAAGGTGCTCGGCGCGATCAAGATCGGTGATGACAGCCGGATCGGCGCGAACTCCGTCGTGGTCAAGGAGGTGCCGGCCAGCGCGGTGGTGGTCGGCGTTCCGGGACAGATCGTCAGCCGTCCGGGCCCGGCCAGCGAGGACGAATCGAAGCTGCCGGACCTGGTAGGTGTCAGCCTGAAGTCGCTGCTCACCAGGGTGGCCCGGCTGGAGGGCAGCAAGTCAGGAGCGCCGAACGGCCAACAGCCGGGCGCACCGACCGACCGTGTCATCCGTCCGCCGGAGGCGGGCGTCTGGTACGGCGAGGACTTCTCCATCTAGGGAATATCAGGTTGAAAAAAGTGTTGGTGCGCTCGTGAGTTCTGTCGTCATCGCCGGATTGGCAATCGCTGCGGCCCTGGTTGCGGCCTGCCTGATCGGCTGCGTGGTGAACCAGCGCTCGGGCGTGCTCCGAGAGGCCAAGGACGGCGCCGGACAGGACAACTCCGACCTGGGTCTGTCGGAGACGGGTCCGACGATCCTGCATTTCAGTGCCGACTGGTGTGGGCCGTGCGCCGCGGTACGACGTGTGGTCGATCAGGTGTGCGCCGAACTTCCCGACGTGGCGCACGTCGAACTGGACATCGACGCGAACCCGACCGCCGCCAAACGCCTGTCGGTGCTGTCGCTGCCCACCACGTTCATCTTTGACGCGCAAGGACAGCAGCGCTACCGCACCGCCGGCGTCCCCAAAGCCGTCGACCTGCAGACGGCCCTGCAGCCACTGAGGGTATGAGTTTCAGCGAAAGGAGCAGTTGATGTCGTCCGATATCAGCCAAGTAGACGTCCGTGGTCCGCGTTTCGCGGCGTGGATCACCACCACGGTGCTGGTGGTGACTCTTTTGGTGTCGGTGGTCAGCTCCCGCGCCGCCGCGGTGATTCTGGCTGCGCAGGCCGTTGTCTTCGCGATCAGCGCCGTCCGCGGCCCGCGCAACAGCCCGTACGGGTTGTTGTTCGCCAAGCTGGTGGCACCGCGACTGAGTCCGGTCAGCGAACGCGAGCCGGTGGCGCCGCTGAAGTTCGCCCAGCTCGTCGGGCTGATCTTCGCGGTCATCGGAGTGCTCGGTTTCGCGGCCGGTTTGCAGCTGGTCGGCGTGGTGGCGACCGCCTTCGCCCTGTTCGCCGCGTTTCTCAACGCCGCCTTCGGCATCTGCCTGGGCTGCCAGATGTACCCCTTGGTCGCCCGATTCCGGCGTGCCCCCGCCGCGTAACAACGCGAATCCCTCGGTCGCGGAACCACTTTGGCAAGGGAAAAACCTCTGGTGCGCCAAAGCTGGTCGATCGTGCTGACCCCGACCCGGATGGCCTATTGTGGGGTGATGCCGGGGGCCGATTTGTTGTGTTGTTGTCTGCCGATCACCTGACGCCAATTCAGCGATTTTCCTAACACGTTGCAGCGCAACGTTTTCGCTGACTCCTCCAACGACAGGACGTCCAGACATGAGCGAGGCTCACAACGACGAAGGCCAGAGCACCCGGGCGATCGACATGGCCGTGGGGATCCTGGTCGGGTGGCGCCGCTGCAGCACCCAGACCGCGTTCCGCGAATTGCTGAGCGCCAGCGAACGACAACAGGTTCCACTGTTCGCCATGGGCGGAGCACTGGTCAACCTGGCCGGCCGGCACGCCAACGCCCAGCCCGCCGGTGCGGCGGCAGAGCAGGGCGCCCAGCGCGAATGGGGCGAGGAATTCCTCACAGAAGCCGCCGGAGCTTCCAAGCGGCGCCCGGTCAACAGATGGCTGTGAAGACCGATCACGACGACCGTCGGCTCCCCCGGAAGGACTCGAACCTTCAACCCTTCGGTTAACAGCCGAATGCTCTGCCAGTTGAGCTACAGGGGACTATCAGTCCAGCGAACGCTGGTGCTGACCGCGGGACGACTCTAGCGTACTGGCCGCGCCCGCAGCCAACCGGCACCAGCTGACCCATGTCGGGGCAGCCGCAAGGATCGGGCACGCCACTTTCCGGACGGATGAGGCAGGATGGAACGAACGCACTTCTTCTCGGAGGGATCGCTTTGATCGGGTATGTCGCCGTGTTGGGCGTGGGCTACGTGCTGGGCACCAAGGCCGGACGCCGCCGTTATGAGCAGATCGCCGGCACCTACCGTGCGCTGACCGGCAGCCCCGTCGCCAGATCGATGATCGAGGGAGGCCGGCGCAAGATCGCCAACCGCATCTCCCCCGATACGGGTTTCGTGACGCTGACCGAGATCGACAGCCAGACGGCCGTCATGGAGCACCGGGCAGCTGGCGACGAGGTGGACGACGTCGAGGTCGTCGCTCCGCGGGTGAACGCCGCGCGCTGAAGCGCACTCAGGCGGTGAGATCGTTGCCGCTGGCCTGCTCCAGCAGGCTGCGCCGGTAAGCCTCCATGGCGACCAGGTCGCCGAACAGCGCGTGGTATTCGTCGCCCTGCTCGATCGGTGACATGCGCTGCAGCTTGGACTTCACCTCGGCGATCTGGCGGCCCATCCAGACCTCCTGCAGCCGGGCCAGCACCCCGGAGATGTACCGGGGCAGTTGCTCGTCTTCGGCGTTGATGCTCTCGACCCCCAGTTCGCTGACCAGACCGGCGGTAAGCGCCGAGTTGGTGTGCTGGCGCACCATGTCCAGCCATTGCGCCCCGCTGACTCCGGTCGAGGTGCCACCGGCCGCCTCGATGGCGGCCCGCACGGCCGCGTAGCCGGGGTGGGTGAAGCTCTCGACCGTCAGGGTGTCGAACACCGGGCCGGCCAGCGCCGGGAACTGCAATGCCGATTTGAGGGCCTCACGCTGCGGCCACAGCGTCGGGTCACGCGGGTCGGGACGGGCGGCGGCCGACGCCGCACCGACCGCGTCAGGCGCCGTCTGAGCGGGCTGTTGCGCGCCGCGGCGCGCAGTTCTGGTGCCGGTGCCGGCCGCTCCGCCAGCCGGCGACTTCTTGGCCTGGCTGCGCACCCGGTCGACGACCTGGGCGACGTCGTCCCAACCGACCCAGCCGGCCAGCTGCCGTGCGTACTCGTCGCGCAGCGTCGAGTCTTTGATCTGACCCACCATCGGCACGCACCGGCGCAGGGCGGCTACCCTACCCTCGGCGCTGTCCAGGTCCACTTCGCCGAGAGCGGTGCGAATCGCGAACTCGAACAACGGGGTTCGGCGGGCCACCAGGTCACGCAGCGCGCCGTCACCGGATTTCAGCCGCAGGTCGCACGGGTCCATGCCGTCGGGCGCGACCGCCACGAACGACTGGCCGGCCAGGTTCTGTTCGCCGCCGAAAGCCTTGAGCGCCGCGGCCTTGCCGGCTTCGTCGCCGTCGAAAACGTAGATCAGTTCGCCGCGGAAGAAACTGTCGTCCATCATCAGCCGGCGCAGCATGGCCAGGTGGTCGTCGCCGAACGCAGTGCCGCAGGACGCCACCGCGGTGGTGACCCCGGCCATGTGCATCGCCATCACGTCGGTGTATCCCTCGACGACCACTGCCTGGTGACCCTTGGCGATATCGCGTTTGGCCAGGTCGATCCCGAACATCACCTGCGACTTCTTGTAGAGCAGCGTTTCGGGGGTGTTGACGTACTTGGCTTCCATCGGGTCGTCGTCGAACAACCGGCGCGCGCCGAAACCGATGACCTCACCCGAGGCGGTGCGAATCGGCCACAGCAGCCGACGGTGGAAGCGGTCCATCGGGCCGCGGCGGCCTTCCCGGGACAGGCCGGCCGCCTCCAGCTCCTTGAATTCAAAACCTTTGCGCTGCAGGTGCTTTGTCAGCGTCTCCCAGCCCGAGGGCGCGAAGCCGCAGCCGAACCGGCGGGCGGCCTCGGCGTCGAAACTGCGATCGGTGAGGTACTTGCGGGCCGGGGCGGCCTCGTCGGACTGCAGCGCCTGCGCATAGAACTCGGCGGCGGCGGCGTTGGCCGCGATCAGGCGGCTGCGGCTGCCGCGGTCGCGCTGCACGCTGGTGGCCGGACCGGTGTAGGTGATGGTGTAGCTGACCCGGTCGGCGAGCAGTTCGACGGCCTCGACGAAGCTCACGTGTTCGATCTTCTGAATGAAGGCGTACACGTCGCCGCCCTCACCGCACCCGAAACAGTGGAACTGATGGTTCAGGGGCCGCACGTGGAATGACGGTGACTTCTCGTTGTGAAACGGACACAATCCCTTGAGCGAGTTCGCGCCGGCGCTGCGCAGCTGCACGTAGTCGCCGACGACGTCCTCGATGCGGGCAAGTTCACGGATGGCGGCGATATCACGATCAGAGATCCGGCCGGCCACGGGCTCAGTCTAAGGCCGCGGGCCCGCCGAGTTGGCCGGCGTCGATACGTTCCAGCCGGCCCTCGGTGTAGGACGCGATCTGATCGACGATGACCCGCAAACGGGCACCGTCGTCGGCGGCCGCGTTGAAGGCCGCGGCGAACACCGGATCGAGGGTGTGCGGCGCGCCGGCTTGCAGCCACTGCGCCACCCGGTGGATGCGTTCACGCTGTTGGGCCTGGGTTTCCAGATGCCGCGGGTCGGACATGATGAACTGCAGGGCCAGGATCTTGAGCAGCGCGACCTCGGCGCGCACCATGTCCGGCACCTGGAGGTCGGCCTGGTAGCGCACCAGCGGACCCGGGCCGGACGCCGCACGGGTGGTAGCGATCGCCGCGGTGGCGAAACGGCCCACCAACTCACTGGTCAGCCGCTTGAGCGCCACGGCGGCCGCCAGGGTTGCGTCGTACTTGCCGACCGAGGCAACCACCGGCAGCCCCGAGAGCCGCTGCGCGGCCTGGATCAGCTCGTCGGCCTTGATCCGGGGGAACTCACTCTCCCCCAGCTTGGCCAGGGCGGCCGCCTCGTTCTCGTCGGCCAGCACGCGCAGGTCGATCCGTTCGGAGACGACGCCGTCCTCGACGTCGTGTACCGAATAGGCGACGTCGTCGGCCCAGTCCATCACCTGGGCTTCCAGGCAGGTCCGGCCCGCGGGCGCACCCTGGCGGACCCATTCGGCCGCGGCGCGGTCGTCGTCGTAGAAACCGAACTTGCGCGCCCCTTGCGTCCGTTCCCACGGGTATTTCGTGACCGCGTCCAGAGCGGCGCGGGTGAGATTCAAACCGGCGCTGCGGCCTTGTGCGTCAAGCACTTTGGGCTCAAGGCTGGTGAGGATGCGAAAGTTCTGCGCGTTGCCCTCAAAACCGCCGTAGTCGGCGGCGACCTCGTTGAGCGCCCGCTCGCCGTTGTGCCCGTAGGGCGGGTGGCCGATATCGTGGGCCAGGCCGGCCAACTCGACGAGGTCCAGGTCGCAGCCCAGCGGGATCGCCATGCCGCGCCCGATCTGGGCCACCTCGAGCGAATGGGTCAGCCGGGTACGCGGAGTGTCACCCTCGCGAGGCCCGACGACCTGCGTCTTGTCCGCCAGGCGGCGCAACGCGGCGCTGTGCAGCACCCGCGCCCGATCACGCGCGAAGTCGGTGCGGAGCTGACCCTCGGTACCCGGCAGACCCGCGGTTTTCGGCGCTTCGAGTACCCGCCGTGCGCGGTCGAAGTCGTCGTAGGGGTCGTGTTGATCGGTACTCACCGACCCACAGTCTGCCAGGGCGAACCTGGCGGGTGCGTGCAGTGCTGCCGACGGTTAGCCCGCCTGGTTGTGGGTAACACACCGGTCACTGGGTCGGATCCAGGGTTGCAGAAGGCCGGCGGGACGAGCGCCTCGTCCCGCGACGCAGTTCGGTTGGCGAGAGGCACCCGCGGCGAGCCCGCCAGACCGCATCCCAGGCAAGAGGAGTCACCATGCACAAGCACACACACCATTGGATTCGTCGACTGACCACCGCCGCGATCGCGGCCGCGGCGCTGCCCGGTCTGCTGGGTATCACCGGCACTGAACCGACCGCGCGAGCGGCGGCGCCCGAATTTCTGCAGGTTCCCTCCGCGGCGATGGGCCACAACATCACCGTGGAGTTCCAGCAGGGCGGTGCGCCGGCGGTGTATCTGCTGGACGGCCTGCGTGCGCGCGACGACCGCAACGGCTGGGACATCGAGACGAACGCCTTCGACGAGTACCAGGGCTCGGGCATGTCGGTGGTCATGCCGGTCGGCGGCCGGTCCAGCTTCTATGCCGACTGGTACGGGTCGGCCAACGGTGCCACCTACAAGTGGGAGACGTTCCTGACCAGCGAGTTGCCCAGCTTCCTGGCCGGCAAGGGCGTCCGATCGACCCGCAACGCGGTGGTCGGTGTCTCGATGTCCGGATCTTCGGCATTAATTCTGGCGGCCTACCATCCCGGCCAGTTCGCTTACGCGAGTGCTTTGTCGGCGTACCTGACACCCTCCAGCGGGAACGGGCCCACCCTGATCAAGTTGGCGATGAACGACGAAGGCGGCTACAACCCCGAAGACATGTGGGGACCGTCCGGCGGGCCGGGCTGGCAGCGTCATGACCCCACCGTCCAGGCCGGCCGGCTGGCCGGAAACAACACCCGCCTGTGGGTCTACAGCGGCAATGGCACACCGTCGGAACTGGGCGGGGGCGGCGGCAACCTGCCGGGCCAGATCATCGAGCAGGTGGTGTTGCAGAGCAACGTGGACTTCAAGAACGCCTATAACGCCGCCGGCGGCCACAACGCCACCTTCAACATCGACGGCAGTGGGCAGCACGCCTGGGGTTACTGGAACGCGCAGTTGGTGGCTATGAAGGGCGACATGCAGCGCACCCTGGGCGCCGGGGGCGGCGGGTCGAGCTGATCACCCCGGCGCACAGGCCAGTCGCTGAATAGGCGGCCGCCCACGTTTAATTAGCGGTATGCGCATTGCTCGCCTGATCGGCGTGTTCCTGACGACGGTGACGGTGGGGCTGGGCGGGGGGCTGCTGGTGGCTCCCCCCGCCGGTGCGCAGCCGCCGTTCCGGTTGTCTGAGTACCTCACCGACAACGCGCATGTCCTCGGCGATGCGGACCGCGCGGCCGTCACGGCCGCGGTCGACAGGCTCTACACCGACCGGCACATCCGGCTCTGGGTGGTCTATGTCGACAACTTCTCCGGCCAGAGCGCCGAGAACTGGGGCCAGCGCACCTTCCGAACCAGCGAACTGGGCAACTACGACGCGCTGCTGGCGGTGTCCACCGGTGGTCGGGCGTACTCCTTCCTGGTGCCCAACGGGATGCAGGGCGTCACCGCGAGTCAGGTCGACAACCTGCGGCACAACGAGATCGAACCCGCGCTGCGGAACGCCCAGTGGGGCGCCGCGGCGATCGCCGCCGCACAGGGACTCAATCAGACGACCAGCTCGACGAGTCGTTATGTGCTGCTGGCCGCGCTCGGCGCCATCGTGCTCGCGGTGGTCATCCTGCTGTTCGTGATGCGCCGACGCGCGCGCCGACGGCGCGCCAAAGCAGTGGCTGCGGCTCGGCGGGTGGATCCCACCGACGCGACCGCACTGGCAGCGGTTCCGCTGGACATCCTTGACGAGCTGTCCCGGAGCAAAGTGGTAGAGGTCGACAACGCGGTGCGCACCAGTTCCAACGAGCTCGCGCTGGCGATCGACGAGTTCGGCGAAGCGCGGACCGCGCCCTTCACCCAGGCCGTGAACAACGCCAAAGCCGCCCTGGCCCAAGCTTTCACGGTGCGCCAGCAACTCGACGACAGCACCCCCGAGACGCCGGCGCAACGGCGCGAGTTGCTTACCCGGGTGATCGTGTCGGCTGCCAATGCCGACCGCGAACTGGAGTCGCAGACCGAAGCGTTCGAGCAGTTGCGCGATCTGGTGATCAACGCCCCGTCCCGGCTCGACGCGCTGACCCAGCAGTACGTCGAGCTGACCGCCCGGGTTGATCCGGGCGAACAACGCCTGGCCGAATTGCACCGTGAATTCGGTGCCACCGCGTTGACTCCGGTGTCGGGCAATGTGGCCACCGCCAAGGAGCGCCTGGAGTTCGCCGACCGCAATATCGGCGTGGCGCGTGAGCTGGCCGCCCACGCCGTCAGCGGGCAGCAGAGTCGTCTGGTAGATGCGGTGCGGGCCGCCGAATCAGCTCTCGGACAGGCCCGCTCGCTACTCGATGCGGTCGACAGTGCGGCCGGCGACATCCGGCAGGCGGTGGCGAATCTGCCGTCGGTGCTGGCCGACATTCAAACGGCGATCAAGCGGGCCAACGAGCAGTTGCAGAAGACCCAGGGCAACAAGTCCGCGCACACCGGCGATCTCATCGCCGCGCGCGACGCGGCCGCCCGGGCACTGGACAGCTCCGGCGGCGATCGCGGCACCGCCGACCCACTGGGTGCCTTCGCGCGGTTGTCCAAGGCCGACGCGGAGCTCAATCAGATGCTGACCCTGGTGGCTCAGGAGCAGGCGAATGCCGAACGTCTCCGTCGGTCGTTCGAGCAGGCGCTCTTCACGGCCGAATCACGGGTTCATGCGGTTTCCGAGTACATCGACACCCGGCGCGGCAGCATCGGACCCGAAGCCCGGACCCGGCTGGCCGAGGCCAAAAGACAATTGGAGGCCGCGCACGCCCGGAAGTCGTCCAACCTCCCCGAAGCCATCGCGTACGCCAACGGGGCTTCGACGCTGGCTGCACAGGCCCAGTCGCTGGCCAACGCCGATGTCCAGGCGGCGCAGCGCGCCTATGCACGTCGGGGCGACGGCGACACCGGCGCCATGCTGGGCGGCATCATCATCGGGGATCTGCTCAGCGGGGGCCTGCGAGGTGGTTTCGGCGGCTGGAGCCCGACGTCGTTCGGCGGGTCCTCGAGCACGTCGGGCGGGTCATCCGGCGGTGGCTTCATGGGTGGCGGCGGGCGGTTCTGAGCCCACGCGTCAGCCCAGCCGCACAAAAAAACTGCGCACGCCCACCAAGAGGTAGGCGTGCGCAGTCTTGCTCAGTTCAGATGGCTCACGACGGGCGCACCGGGTTTCGGCCCGATGCGCCGCCGCGAACCGAGAACTTCTATCAGGCCCAGCTGGACCCGACGGCGCTGTCGGTCTGCGCCATGTTGCTGCCGGCGCTCTGGACCTTCTGGCCGTGAGCGTTGGCCTGCTCGTAGATCACCTGGAAGTTGCGGCCCAACTGGGCGATGAACTCCTGGCAAGCCACCGAACCGGCGCCGCCCCAGAAGTCACCGGCAGCCAGCACATCGCGAACGATGGCCTGGTGCTCGGCCTCCAAGTTGGCGGCCTGTGCGCGGATCAACGCGCCGTGCGCGTCGACGTCACCGAACTGGTAGTTAATGGTCATTGAACTGGTCTCCTTAGTTTGTGAAAGTTTTTAAGCTGCAGCGGCTTTCGCCGCCATCGGGCTAGCTGCTGAGGATCTGCTGCGAAGCCTGCTCTTGCTGCTCGTAGTTGTTCGCGTCGCGGATCAGTCCGTCACGCACTCCGTGCAGCATGTTCACAATGTTGCGGAAGGCCTGGTTCATCTGGCCCATCGTGTCCAGCGAGGTCGCCTGAGCCATACCGCTCCAGCCGGCGCCGGCGATGTTCTGCGAGGACGCCCACATACGACGGGCCTCGTCCTCAACGGTCTGGGCGTGCGTCTCGAAACGGCCCGCCATGGCCCGCATAGCGTGCGGGTCGGTCATAAAACGAGTTGCCATCTTGGCTATCTCCTTTGGGTTCGTGGATGTGTTGCTAAAAACTCAACCAGTTTGATTGATGTGATCACCGGGTCCGGACTTTCCGGATCCGCTAATCACCCGTAAACATCGACAGTCTTTCCCTTTCTCTCATCCGGCTGCCGGCGAATGCGGGACCACGCTGCTTCCGCGTGGCATCTCGAAACGTGGTTCGGCGTTTTCCGCTTCCCACTGTTTCCACTCCGCCCATTCATCCCACTCGTCGTTGGCCGGTTCGATCGGTTCCGGATCGACCGCACCTGGCACCACGACGACGTCCTCGACACCTGATTCAGACTCCTTCGCCCAGTGGTCGTAGTCGTCTGGTGGAACAGCCGTACCCCAGCTCAGCGGAACCGTCAGTCCGCCCAGCATCCCCGACTCGCCCCGTTTCGCCGCCACAGAATCGGGCGGCAAGGGCGGACCTAGAGGCAATAGCACGCCTGTCCCCTTTCAGTGCCGATCTCATCTTCTTGCTCCATGTAAGTACACACCACCGAGCACCAGCATCGTAAGACAATCTCGCAACAAATATGGGCGAAATCCGAGATTTCACCGTCGCTAGAGCGCTCTATCGGGTGTCTACGCCCCCACCAGCAGGGTTTGACCGCCCACCACCGACACCCGCCGCCTTGACATCCTGGTGAGCCGAAGCGGTCCAGGAGCCACCCGGCCGCGGCCGGCAGCGGACGGAACGGGGCCGCGTGGCGCTTTCGGACAGTGGCAACGGCGCCCGGTTTGGCGATATCGAATGCCGTTGACCGCCAACGACACCGTCACGGCAGACACGGCCGGTTTCAATGCCGGTACGGCTAAGGCGACTCGTGACGAGCGGCCCGGTCGCACGGCTTTCGCGCGGTAGTGCCGCGCCGCCGGACTGCCGTACCGTTCGGCCCTTTGATCACACCGTTCACCGGAAGCGGCGCAGGTATTCGAATGCGGCGCCTTGTCAATTGGATTGACAAGGGCATACGAAAAACTATTAACGGAGTCGCATATTCCTGAGCGTGGCTCAGAAACGCGATCCCCGTATCGACCACCTAATCCGGCGACCATCGCTTTTTGTTGGTCAGCGCCCCAGGCATCGGTTCGCAAAAAAAAGCGCGGGCGACGCAACCCCCGTGCGTCACCCGCGCTTACGATCGACTGGTTTATCCGACGCCGGTCCGCGGGATCACGCTCGGCCGGTTCTGCACCACATGCGGACTTGCGCCGCCGCGGCCCAGCATGCCGCCGGGCATGCCCCCTCCAGCACCGCCGGCGCCCATCGGCATCGGCATCATCGGCATGCCGCCGCCGGCGCCCATGCCCGCGGCTCCAGCCGCCTGCGCCATCTCGGCGGCGTTTGCGCCCAACCCCGACATCGCGCCGGTGGCCATTCCCTTGGGAACCGAACCCTGCCAGGTCGGCGGCACCGACATCGAGCCGACCAGACGCGCGTTGCCCAGGCCGGCCGACATCCCGCCACCGAGAGCGGCCCCGCCGCCACCCAGACCCTTCATCGGATTGACGTCACCGACGAACTTCGGCGCGTCCACCAGCCCGGCGGCCGTCGACGCACCGGCCAGTCCGGCGGTGCTGGAAGCCGAGGTACCCGCCTGCATCAGCGGACCGATCAGCATGCTGGCGGGCATGGCACCCAGCTGTGCCACCGACGAGAGCGACTGGATCGGTAACGCCGCCGCGGCCGACTGCACACCTGCCACCATGCCGGGAGCCGCCGCCACCACACCTTGCAGCGCCGGGCTCACCGCGGCCGAAGCCGAGGTCGCCAGCCCGGTGAACTGAGCACCGACGTTGGCGGCCAGGCCGGCCAGGTCCATCGGCGGAAGAGAGAACGGGGTCAGACTCTCGGCCACCGCGGTCGCACCGCCGTGATACCCGAGCATCGCGGCCACATCCTGGGCCCACATCTCCACGTAGTCGAACTCATTGGCGAAAATCGCCGGGGTGTTCAGCCCCAGGAAGTTCGTCGCAATCAAAGTCATCAGCGAGATCCGGTTGGCCTCCACCACCGCCGGGTGGACCGTCCCCGTCAACGCACCCTCGAACGCCGATGCGGCCGCACGCGCCTGCAACCCCGCAGCGTCCGCCTGGCCGGCCGCGGCCGACATCCAGTCCACATACGGCAACGCCGCGGCCGCCATCGCCGCCGATGCCGGTCCCGCCCACGGTCCGCTGGTGAGACCCACGATCACCGAGTTGAACGACGATGCTGACGCCGCCAGATCCGCCGCCAGGCTCTCCCAGGCTGCCGCGGCCGCGTGTAGGGGACCCGGTCCGGCTCCGCTGAAAATCCGCAAAGAGTTGATCTCCGGCGGCAACCACGCAAAGTCCAAAATCATCGCATCCCCAAATCAGCCAGCCGCTTCAACGGCTCCATCACTGCATCAACCATCACTACTGCCCCAACCTGCGAGCCCGCCCCTACAGATCGTAAAACAATCCTCCAGCAGCAGTGTGGAGTTTGGCCAAACTGGCTGCTTTTGGTATTCACGCGCGGAGGCGGCTTTAGTTACTCGCTTAGTGTATTCGCTTTCTGACCGGGCCCGGACACCAAAACCGTCCGGCCGCCGGACCTTCAGGCCCAGCTGACGCCGATGCTGCTAATGAATTCAAGCCGGGTCCGGACAAATTTCGCTGTTATCCGACGCCCGTCCGTGGGATCACACTGGGCCGGTTCTGCACCACGTGCGGGCTGGCACCGCCGCGGCCCATCATGCCGCCGGGCATACCTCCTCCGCCGCCGCCCATACCCATCGGCATGGGCATCATCGGCATGCCACCGCCGCCGGCGGCCTGTGCCATCGCTGCCGGATTCGGCATCGCACCCAGCCCGGCCATCGCCGAGCTGCCCATTCCCTTGGGGACCGAACCCTGCCAGGTGGGCGGCACGGACATCGCGCCTACCAGGTGCGCCTTGCCCAAGTCGCCCGCCATTCCGGCGCCGAGCGCGGCACCGCCCAGGCCCTTTGCGGCCGGCGCGATGTCGCCGACGAACTTCGGAACGTCCGCGAGATCGGCGGCCGCCGTTGCGCCGGCCAGACCGGCCGTGCTGGTGGCTGACTGTCCCGCTTGCATCAGCGGTCCGATCAACATGCTGGCGGGCATGGCACCCAGCTGTGCCACCGAGGACAACGTCTGGATCGGCAATCCCGCCGCGAGCGCCTGCGCTCCCGTTGCCAAACCGGCACCCGCGGCCACGGCGCCCTCCACCACGGGGCTGACTGCGGCCGACGCGGTGGTCGCCACCCCGGCGACCTGCGCACTGACGTTGGACGCCAGGCCGGCCAGGTCAAACGGCGGAATAGCGAACGGGGTCAGGCTCTCGGCCACCGCGGTCGCACCCCCGTGGTAGCCGAGCATCGCAGCCACATCCTGAGCCCACATCTCCACGTAGTCGAACTCGTTGGCGAAAATGGCCGGCGTGTTCAGCCCGAGGAAGTTCGTGTTGATCAGCGTTGTCAGCGATGTGCGGTTGGCCTCCACGAGCGCGGGGTGCACCGTCGCCGTCAAGGCACCCTCGAACGCAGAGGCCGCCGTCCGCGCCAAACTCGCCGCCGCGTCCGCCTGGCCGGCGGCCGCCGTCATCCAGTCCACATACGGCAGTGCCGCGGCCGCCATCGACGCCGACGCCGGTCCCGCCCACGGCCCACTGGTCAGACCCAGGATCACCGAATTGAACGAAGACGCCGACGCGGCGAGATCCGCCGCCAAGCCCTCCCAGGCCGACGCCGCCGAATGCAGCGAACCCGGCCCCGCACCAGCGAAGATCCGCATTGAGTTGATCTCCGGCGGCAACCACGCAAAGTCCCAAATCATCGCAACCCCAACCCCAGCCAACCGATCCGACTAGTCACGGGCGGCTCGCGACGCGAACCAGCCCTGGGCGGATCGTAAGCCAGATCACAGAAAAAGTCTGTAGTTTCGCGAAAATTGTCTTGATGAATTTGATAAGACCGGGTCCAGCCGGGCTGGGCCGGACGCCTGCCCAGCCCCTGTCCATCAATTCGACAGCAGCACTGCAATATAATTCTGGAATCCTACCGGCGATAAAGCACTGAAATGCCGTTCCGAGAAACGTCCGCGGGCGGGTTCGGCAGGGCGCATTGAAAATTCTGAGGACCCCGATACCCGGAATTTGCAACCCCGAACTCCCGGTTCCGAACACGGAAATTCCGGAATTCGCCACGCCCGCGCTGAGAGGACCCACGTTCGGACGTGTTGGCCATTCCGCGTCGCCGGGGTTGGGCGCACCGAAGGTGGCCACACCTGCCCGGAGTACCGAATCCCGAGTTCTGCCAACCACAATTAACGCTGCCCGATTGGCAATAGTGACCCGAGCGGAAGGTGCCGGTGCCGGCCCTGAGGGGCGCTGGGCCGGACCCCCGCTCGGCTCGCCGGACCGACTGCTCCGGCGCGAGGTCGCGGGCGCCACGGGCGCTGGTACGGGTACCGCAAACTTTTACCGACGCCGGTCCCGAATTACCCGCGTCAGCGGCTCCGGAATGGCTACCTCCGCTTGGAGAAATCCGATGTCGACGGCTCTGCGAGTTACCGACGCGGGTCTGCGATCAGAGAAGTCGACGCTGCCGCCGCTGGAATTGCCGGGGTCGAAGAATTCGAAATGCCGGGCGCAGCCGGAATGCCGAAAGCGAGGTTGCCCCGGTCAACGGGCAGATTCGCCGTTAACCGCCCTTGAGCCGCACAGCCAGATAGTCGGCGACATTGTCGATCCCCACCCGCTCCTGCGTCATGGCGTCGCGCTCGCGCACCGTCACGGCGTTGTCCTCGAGCGAGTCGAAGTCCAACGTCACGCAGTAGGGCGTGCCGATCTCGTCCTGGCGACGGTAGCGCCGGCCGATCGCTCCGGCGTCGTCGAACTCGATGTTCCAGGATTTGCGTAGCTCGGCGGCCAGGTCGCGGGCCTTCGGACTCAGGTCGGCATGGCGGGACAGTGGCAGCACCGCCGCCTTGACCGGCGCCAGCCGGGTGTCCAGTCTCAGCACCGCACGCTTGTCCACGCCGCCCTTGGCGTTGGGCGCCTCGTCCTCGGTGTAGGCATCGATCAGAAACGCCATGAACGACCGGGTCAGGCCCGCCGCGGGTTCGATGACATACGGCGTGTAGCGAGTGTCGGTGGCCTGGTCGAAAAACGACAGCTCTGTTCCGGAATGCTTGCTGTGCGTGGACAAGTCGAAGTCCGTACGGTTTGCGACGCCCTCCAGCTCACCCCACGGGTTGCCCTGGAAACCGAACTTGTACTCGATGTCGACGGTGCGGTCGGAGTAGTGCGACAACTTCTCCTTGGGGTGCTCGTACAGTCGCAGGTTCTCCGGATCGATGCCGAGGTCGACGTACCACTGGCGCCGGGTGTCGATCCAGTACTGGTGCCATTCCTTGGCGGTGGACGGCTCGACGAAGAACTCCATCTCCATCTGCTCGAACTCGCGGGTGCGGAAGATGAAGTTGCCCGGGGTGATCTCGTTGCGGAAGCTCTTGCCGATCTGCCCGATACCGAATGGCGGTTTCTTCCGGGAGGTCGTCATGACGTTGGCGAAGTTGACGAAGATGCCCTGCGCGGTTTCGGGGCGCAGATAGTGCAGCCCTTCCTCGGTCTCGATGGGGCCCAGGTACGTCTTGAGCATCATGTTGAACTCGCGCGGTTCGGTCCACTGGCCCTTGGTACCGCAATCCGGGCACACGATCTCAGACATCGGCACTGAGTCGGGATCACCGCCCTTTTTTGCCGCGTACGCCTCTTGCATATGGTCCTGCCGATGCCGCTTGTGGCAGTTCAGGCACTCCACCAGCGGGTCGTTGAAAACCTCGACGTGGCCGGAGGCCACCCACACCTCGCGCGGCAGGATGATCGAGGAGTCGAGTCCGACGACGTCGTCCCGGCCGGTGACGACCGAGCGCCACCACTGCCTTTTGATGTTCTCCTTGAGCTCCACGCCCAGCGGGCCGTAATCCCAGGCCGACTTGGTGCCCCCGTAGATCTCTCCCGAGGGGAAGACGAAGCCGCGCCGCTTGGCCAGGTTGACTACGGTTTCGATAACGGACGCCACGGGGGTGTGCGCTCCCTTCCGGGGACTCGGCAGACACGGGCAGCGACGACCGCTGCCCGCAGATCATCCGTCATGGTAGCGATCGACGTCAGGTCTTTGACATGCATCATCATGCATGTGACAGTGGAGGGCAGTCGGGGCTGGCTCGACCGGACCCGCGCATCGGCCCCAATGCTTCGAACTCCAAAGGTGGTGACTCGACACGGTGACATCGCCGTCGACCCCTACCGCCGCTGATGACGAACTGGCCGGTCATCACGAGCACAGCGCTGACGGCGTCGCTGCGCACCCCGCGTACCCGACGCCGCCGCCGCGCGAGATTCTGGACGCCGCCGGTGAGTTGCTGCGTGCGCTGGCCGCGCCGGTGCGCATCGCGATCGTGCTGCAATTGCGCGAGTCCCAGCGCTGCGTGCACGAACTGGTCGACGCGTTGGGGGTGCCGCAGCCGTTGGTCAGCCAGCATCTGAAGATCCTGAAGGCGGCCGGGGTGGTTTCCGGGGAGCGGTCCGGCCGTGAGGTGATGTACCGGCTTGCCGACCATCACCTGGCCCATATCGTGGTGGACGCGGTGGCGCACGCGGGTGAGGACGCGCCGTGACCTCCAGCGAAGGAACCACCGTCCGTTCCACGCGTCAGCGCGCGGCCATTTCCACGCTGCTGGAAACGCTCGACGAGTTCCGCTCGGCCCAGGAACTGCATGACGAGCTGCGGCGTCGCGGCGAGAACATCGGCCTGACCACTGTGTATCGCACGCTGCAGTCGATGGCCGCGGCCGGCATGGTCGACACCCTGCGCACCGACACCGGAGAATCCGTCTACCGCAGGTGCTCGGATCACCACCATCACCATCTGGTGTGCCGCAGCTGTGGCTCGACCATCGAGGTCGGCGACCATGAGGTCGAGTCCTGGGCGGCCGAGGTGGCGGCCAAGTACGGATATTCGGAAGTCAGCCACACCATCGAGATCTTCGGCACGTGCTCGGATTGCAGGCGCAACGGTTGAGCGCTCGCTAAGCGGTCAGCTCGCTCCGGATCCGCGCACCGGTGTCCAGCACCAACAGGATGAGGGTGCGCAGGGCGTCGTCGGTGAGGCCGGCGCCGGGAAAGTTGTAACGGAGCATCACGTCACCGGTCTTGGCGGTCCTGCCGCCCTTGGCGGGGGTCTTCTCCAGCAGAGTCAGCGAGCCGAAGTTGACCTCTCGCGCCTGGGCGGCCACCTGGTCGCGGACCTTCTTGGTCAACGGCAGATCCCAGGCCAGCACCTGGGTCAGCGACATCAGGTCGAGGTCCTCGACGATGCGCACCACCCGCAGCGAAGCGAACGTGCCGTCGTGGCGGAGCGTGAGCGCTCCGTCCGGCTCGGACTCCACTGAGACGATCTTGCCGAGTATCGCCGCCAACCGATCGTGCAGAGGTGTCATCAGGCGCTCCCAAACCGTCGGTTGCGCGACGCGTACTCCTCGCAGGCCGCCCACAGATCGCGCCGGTCGTAGTCGGGCCACAGCTTGTCCTGGAAGACGTATTCGGCGTAGGCGGCCTGCCACAGCATGAAGTTGCTGGACCGGTGCTCGCCCGACGTCCGCAGGAACAGGTCCACATCGGGGATGTCCGGTCGCTGCATGTGACGGGAGATCGTCGACTCGTTGACACGCTCCGGGTTGAGCCGGCCGGCCGCGGCCTCGACGGCGATTCTCCGGGCCGCCTCCGCGATTTCCGTGCGGCCCCCGTAGTTGACGCAGTAATTGATGGTGATGACGTCGTTGTTCTTCGTCACTTCCTCCGCGACGGCCAGTTCGTTGATGACGCTGCGCCACAGTCGCGGCGCGGAGCCCACCCAACGGATCTTGACGCCCATCTGGTTCAGGATGTCGCGCCGTCGCCGCACCACGTCACGGTTGAAGCCCATCAAAAACTTGACCTCTTCGGCCGACCGCTTCCAGTTCTCCGTGGAGAAGGCATACAGGCTCAGCCATTTGATCCCGATTTCGACTGCGCCACAAGCGATGTCGATCACCACCGCTTCGCCCATCTTGTGCCCCTCGGTGCGGCGCAGGCCGCGCTGGGTGGCCCAGCGGCCGTTGCCGTCCATCACTATGGCGACGTGATTGGGCAGCTGAGCGGCCGGGATGCGCGGTGCGACCGCCTTCGATATGTGCTGCGGAGGCCGGCGCGGTCCCCCGCCCGGCGCCGGCGGCAGGTCGGGGAAGACCACGGGCCAGGTCGACGTGTCGGGGAAGACCGGGTAGTCGTCGGGCGCCGGAGGTAGCTGCGGGAAGTCGGAGGACTTCAGTCGGTCGGCCTTTTTAGCCACACTCGGCATCCTGCCCGATCAGCCCGGCCCGGCGTTCGGCGACCGTGCGATCAACCTGGTACACCCGCTCCACCAACGGCAACGTTTTGAGTTGCCGCTCCAGATGCCATTGCAGGTGCGCGGCCACCAGTCCGCTGACGTAGCTGCGATGCGACGGCGGGGACTGCTCGGCAGCCTCCCAGTCACCGTCGTGCAAAGCCGACATCAGATCCAGCACGCCCAACGGCGGGGTGGTGGCTCCGGCCGGACGGCAGTGCGCGCAGACGCTGCCTCCGGCGGCAATGTGGAACGCGCGATGCGGACCGGGGGTCGCGCAGCGGGCGCACTCGGTCAGGGCCGGCGCCCATCCGGCGGTGCCCATGGCGCGCAGAAGGTAGGCGTCCAGCAGCAACTCGCGGGGGCGGCGCCCGTCCGCGACCGCCCGCAGCGCGCTTACCGTGAGCCGGTGCAGCACCGGCGCGGGCGCCCGCTCCTCGCCGGCCAGACGTTCGGCGGTTTCCAGCATCGCGCAGCCACAGGTGTAGCGGCCGTAGTCGTTGACGATGTCGGTGGCGAACGCATCGATCGAGACGACCTGGGTGACGATGTCGAGGTTGCGGCCCGGGTGCAGCTGCGCGTCGATGTGTGCGAACGGCTCCAACCGCGCGCCGAATTTGCTGCGGGTGCGCCGCACCCCCTTGGCCACCGCACGGACCAGCCCATGATCACGGGTCAGCAGGGTGACGATCCGGTCGGCTTCTCCGAGCTTGTGCTGACGCAGCACAACAGCCCGGTCTCGATACAGCCGCATCACAATAGTTTTGCACCCCGCCGCGACATCGCGGGTATCCGCGCCGATAGTCTCGTACCCCGTGGTCAGCGCTTCTGGGTCAGTTTCCGGGGTCGATTCCGGCTCCGACAACCGGCGCTTGCCCACGTTAACCGACCTGCTGTACCAGCTCGCGACCAGGAAGGTCACGGCTGCCCAGCTGGTCCGCCGCTCCCTCCATGCCATCGATGTGAGCCAGTCAACACTGAACGCGTTCCGGGTGGTGCTCACCGAGTCGGCCCTGGCCGACGCGGCGGCGGCCGACCGGCGCCGCGCCGCCGGCGACACGGCACCGCTGCTGGGCATCCCGATCGCGGTGAAGGACGACGTCGACATTGCCGGTGTCCCCACCGCGTACGGCACCGACGGCTACGTCCGGCCCGCCACCGCAGACAGCGAGGTGGTGCGCCGCCTCAAGGCGGCCGGCGCGGTCATCGTCGGCAAGACCAACACCTGCGAGCTGGGACAGTGGCCGTTCACCAGCGGGCCGGGTTTCGGACATACCCGCAACCCCTGGGCGCGCCGGCACACCCCGGGAGGGTCGTCGGGCGGGAGCGCGGCCGCGGTTGCCGCGGGCCTGGTGACCGCGGCGATCGGCTCCGACGGCGCCGGCAGTGTGCGCATCCCGGCGGCGTGGACGCATCTGGTGGGTATCAAGCCGCAACGCGGACGCATCTCCACCTGGCCGGAGCCCGAGTCGTTCAACGGCATCACGGTCAACGGTGTGCTGGCCCGTACGGTCGCCGACGCGGCGCTCGTCCTGGACGCGGCGTCCGGCAACGTCGAGGGCGACCTGCACAAGCCGCCCCCGCTCACGGCGTCCGACTACGTCGGCATCGCGCCCGGTCCGCTGCGGATCGCGTTGTCGACCGGCATCCCGTACACGTTCTTCCGGGCCAAGCTGCATCCCGAGATCCTGGCCGCCATCCAGAAGGTGGGCGAGCAACTCGAACTGCTCGGCCATACCGTGGTCAAGGGCAACCCGGACTACGGGGTGCGGCTGTCGTGGGATTTCCTGGCCCGATCGATGTCCGGGCTGTGGGACTGGGGAGAACGACTCGGCGAGAACGTCAACTGGGACCCCCGCACGCTGTCCAACATGCGCACCGGCCACATGCTCTCCCAGGCGACCCTGCGCACCGCGCGCCGCCACGAGGCCGCCGATCAGCGCCGGGTCGGATCGATTTTCAACATCGTCGACGTGGTGCTGGCGCCGACCACCGCGCAGCCACCGCCGCTGGCGCGGGCCTTCGACCGGTTGAGCGGCATCGCCACTGACCGGGCCGTCATCGCCGCCTGCCCGTACGCGTGGCCGTGGAACGTATTGGGCTGGCCGTCCATCAACGTTCCGGCAGGTTTCACCTCCGACGGACTGCCGATCGGCGTGCAGCTGATGGGCCCGGCCAACAGTGAGGGCATGCTGATCTCACTGGCCGCCGAACTGGAGGCGTTCAGCGGCTGGGCGTCGAAACAACCCAAGGTCTGGTGGAACACCGGCAACAGCACTCCCCCGCTGCACAGCGTGCCGGAGCCGCGCGCCTGAAACCGTCGACACCGCTTCGGGTTTGGCGATTGCCCCGTGGGGTAATTGACCGCGATGGATCGATCGGCAGGCGACACCGGCGAACTCGACGCGGTTGCCCGCAGTCACTTCGGCTGGGACGAGCTCACCGATCATCAGCGGGCGGCGATGCGGGCGGTACTGCACGGTCGGGATCTGCTCGCCGTCATGCCGACCGGCTCCGGGAAGTCGGCTATCTACCAGATCCCTTCCCTGCTCACCGACGGTGTGACACTGGTGGTCTCGCCGCTGCTCGCGTTGCAGAAGGATCAGATCGCCGCGATCGAGGAGAGCGATGCGGGAACGGCGGTGGCGGTCAACTCCGCGCTGCGCGCCGCCGAGCGCCGTCGAGCGTGGCAGGCCATCGAGAACGGCAGTGCGGACTTCGTTTTCATCTCGCCCGAACAGTTGGCCAACGATGACGTGGTCGA
This sequence comes from Mycobacterium gordonae, assembly GCF_001417955.2. GTDB lineage: Bacteria > Actinomycetota > Actinomycetes > Mycobacteriales > Mycobacteriaceae > Mycobacterium > Mycobacterium gordonae_B. Next base: position 51,138 of record NZ_LKTM01000383.1, read on the forward strand.
CCGATTGCGCCGGGCGCGGCTGTCGCTGTGTGTCGTCGACGAAGCGCACTGCGTGTCCGCGTGGGGCCACGACTTCCGCCCGGACTACCGGCGGCTCGCCGATGTCTTTCGTCAACTGGGACAATCGATTCCGGTTGCCGCCCTGACGGCGACCGCGTCGGTGGTGGTGCGACGGGACATCGTCGGGCGGCTGGGACTACGCGAACCCACCGTCGTCATCGCCGGTTTCGACCGGCCCAACCTGCGTCTGATCGTCGAACGGTACCTCGACGAGGAGAACAAGCGCTCCGCAGTGATCGACTGGGTCGCGGCGCTACCTGGCCCCGGCCTGCTGTACACCGCCACCCGCAGCGATGCCGAGTCCTATGCGGAAAGTCTGCGCGAGAAGGGCATTGCCGCGGCGTGCTACCACGCGGGCATGTCCGCGGCGCAGCGCGAGGAGGTACACGCCGGTTTTCGCGATGACACCTATGAGGTAGTGGTGGCGACGTCGGCGTTCGGGATGGGCATCGACAAACCCAACGTGCGGTTCGTCGCCCATGCGTCGACTCCGGACTCTCTGGACAGTTACTACCAGCAGATCGGCCGGGCCGGCAGGGACGGCGAGGACGCCCACGCTCTGCTGTTCTATCGGCCCGAAGACCTAGGCCTGGCGCGATTTTTCACCGCCGGCCGACCGGACGAGCAGTTGCTCCGGGCGGTGTTCGGGGTGCTGGACCCGGTGCAGCCGACGAAACTGAAAGACCTGCGCGGCGCGTTGGCCGTGCCTGGCCGCCGACTGACGAGCGCGGTCAACATCCTTGAAGAGGCGGGCGCGGTGCGCTCCACGCGGAGCGGCTTCGTGCGGGCGACGGCATCGCCTGACGCGGTCATCGCCGCAACCACGGAGGTGATGGAACTGCGTGAGCGCGTTGACCTCAGCCGGGTCGAGATGATGCGGGGCTACGCCGAAACCTATTCGTGTCGAAGGGTTTCCCTACTCTCCTATTTCGGCGAATACCTGGACGACCCGTGCGGCAACTGCGACCGGTGCCTGGCGGCCGGGCAACCGGACGAAGTCAGGACCGAGCGGCCGGCGTACCACGTCGGGACCGCCGTGCGGCATTCCCAATGGGGTCCGGGACTGGTCATCGGCGGCGACCGCGAACGTGTCACCGTCCTTTTCGACGAGTTCGGGTACCGGACTCTGTCGATGGCCGCGGTGCGTGAGAAAGGTCTGCTGAAGGTCGCAGGCGGCAGCGGCTGAGGGCGCATCTGACACCCTCGGCGGCTCGCCGGTTCATGTCATTCACAAATCTTTCGTTTCTCCGGGTCAAACGTGTTGGAAGCGTGTAATTATGGGCAGCGCCCCGTGTTCCGGTGGTTGACAATTCAACGGGTTGGAGGACAACGATGTCGTATCTGATCGCTGCACCGGATGTGTTGACGTTTGCGGCGGCAGAAGCTGCGGGCATCGGCTCATCGATCCGGGCGGCCAGCCTGTCGGCACTGGCTCCGACCAGCACGCTGGCAGCTGCTGCCGCGGACGAGGTATCAGAGGCGATCGCTTCGCTGTTCTCCGGCCACGCTCTGGACTACCAGGCGCTCAGTAAGCAGGTGGCAGCGTTCCACGAGGAGTTCGTGCTCGCGGTGAACGCGGCCAGCGGGGCGTACGCGGCCGCGGAGGTGATCAACGCCGGTCCGTTGCAGCCCGTCGTCAACGGGGTCCTGGACGTGATCAACACGCCGACGAACCTCTTCCTCGGCCGTCCGTTGATCGGCGACGGATACAACGGCACACCCGGCACCGGACAGGCCGGCGGGGACGGCGGAATCCTCTGGGGTAACGGCGGCGCCGGCGGCTCGGCCGGGCTGGCAGGCCAGACCGGTGGACGCGGCGGCAACGCGGGCCTGATCGGCAACGGTGGGGCCGGTGGTACCGGCGGCTTCCGGACCGGGACCGGCGGTGCCGGCGGCACGGGTGGGTTGTTATGGGGTAATGGCGGGGTCGGCGGCACCGGAGGCTATGGCGGTGTATTCGTCCCAGCGGGGACCGGCGGCATCGGCGGCTGGTCTCTGTCCCCCTTCGGCAACCCAGGCGCTCCCGGCCAGCCCGGCATTTACCTCAACATGGTCACTCCGGACGAGGCCAACATCCTGCAGATGTTGGCGCCGGACAGAAACTTCCTGTTGATCGGCACCGACGGCACCAATCTGAGCAGAGTGCTGGCCGACCCACTCAACGTGAACTTCCGCGAATTCATGTCCCAAGGCGTCACCTCGGCGTCGACGATCGTCGGGCACACCAGCGTCTCCAACCCGTCGTGGACAACGATGCAGACCGGTGTGTGGAGCGAGACTGCCGGCGTCACCAACAACGTCTTCACGCCGTGGACATACGACAGTTGGCCGACGGTGTACAACTACCTGGAAGCCGCTTACGGCAACAGCATCGACACCACGGTGATCGCCAACTGGCCGGTGATCACCGACATCGCCGGCGCCGGTGCGTTCCCCGCCGACAAGATCACCTTCGTCGGACACTCGGCGAACGACCCGCTCTGGTTCGCATCGAACAACGAGGTCGGCACGCTGAGCCAGAACGCGATATCGGTCGCCGACAAGAACAAGGGCAACTTCATCTTCTCGTACTTCGTCGGTGTCGACGAAGTGGGCCATGCGTACGGCGGCGCCTCGCCCGAGTACGCCGCGGCTCTCCGGAACATGGACGCCAACCTCGGCCACTACGGCGACGGCGTGAACCCGAATACCGGCAGTGGCCTGCTGGGGGCGGTATCCAATTGGGAACTCGCCAACAACGAGAACTGGGATGTGCTCATGGTCACCGACCACGGCCACATCGACCCCAACCAGTTCAACCGCGGCCACGGCTTCCAATCACCTTATGAGACAGCCACATTCCTCATCTGGGACCAGGCCGGTTCTGTACTTCCCAGTCAGAATGGGCTGATCAACAACTCGTGGCAGATCGTGAGCACCACGCCGACGATTCTCGACCAGTTCGGGCTCACTCCGCCGTCGTACATGCAGGGTGCGCCCATCACGTCCTCCGGCTTCGACCCCTTCTACGTCAATCCTGGCGCGAACCTGTTCAGTGTGGTCAGTGCCGATTTCGGCGCCCAGGGCTACCCAGACCCCATCACCAACTACAACCTGGACGCGCGCACCGTCGCCGCCACCATCCCCTACCTGGTATTCGACCCGATACAGAACATCGTCGACTCGGTGCCCAGCTTCCTGCAGGCACCGGTCTCATGGCTGGGCGCCGGCGTCTATCAGGCACTGAACATCCCCGCACAGGTCTTCGTCCGGCTCACCGGTGTGACCGGCAACCAGATCATCCCGCCGATACTGAACCCGTTCCTCGACTAGCAAGCCGCTGAGTCCGCCGCACCCCGCTGCTCCCGAAACGTGGTGCGGTAACTCAGTGGGGCGACGCCGGATACCCTGCGGAACTGTTCGCGAAAGTTGGCCGCCGAGGCGAATCCCACTCGGCGAGCGATGGTTTCGACGCCGTCGTCGGTCGCTTCGAGTAGTTCCTGGGCGTGGCGGATCCGCACCCCGTTGACCCACTGCATGGGCGTCTGACCGGTCTCGCGCCTGAAGCTGCGGTTCAGTGTCCGCACACTGGCGGACGCATGGCGCGCGATGTCGGCGAGCGTCAGCGACCGGTGCGCGTTGTTCTCGATCCAGGCCAGGACCGAGTCGAGTTCGGTGTTGGCTTCGCGCCGGTTACGGATGATGAACTGAGCTTGCCCACCGGTCCGGTGTAACGGGGCTACCGCCAACCGCGCGGCGTCGGCAGCCACTGCCGAGCCGTAGTCGCGCGCCACCATGTGCAGGCACAGGTCCAGGCCCGCGGACGCGCCGGCCGAGGTGAGGATCTGGCCTTCGTCGACATACAGCGCGTCGGCGTCGAGCCGGACGGCGGGGTAGGCAGCCGCGAACAATTCGGCCGCCATCCAGTGCGTGGTCGCCCGTCTGCCGTCCAGTACCCCGGCGGCAGCCAGCGTGAACGCGCCGCTGCAGATCGACGCTATCCGAATTCCCTTGCCATGGGCGGCCTTCAGGGCACTCACCACATCGGCGCGAACCGCGGCGCTGACGTCGTTGCGTCCCGGCACGATGATGGTGTCGGCGGTCGTGAGCTCGTCGAGCCCGAAATCGGTGGTGATCCCGATCGGCCCTGCGGGGACAACGCGTTGCGCACCGCACACCCGCACGCGGTAGCCAGGTCCGCCGTCCGCCAACCGGACTCGGCCGAACGTCTCTATTGCAATAGACAGGTCGAACGCGATGACGTCCGGCTCAGCCAGGACGGCGACGGCGTGCATGACTTGGCAATATACCGTCGCATCATGGCTTTCCGGCCACTGGTCCAAAACACCGATCCGGGCGAGCATTGCCGGGATGCATGCGCAAATAGTGCTTTACGACGGGTTCGACCCGCTGGATGTCATCGGTCCTTTCGAGGTGCTCGCCGCGGGCAGCGAGTTCGTCGGCGGTGAACTGGCGGTATCACTGGTCTCGGCGCAGGGAGCCCGCAGCGTCACCAGCGGAACCCTCGGCCTGACCCTGACTGCCACCGATGCGCTCGATCCGCGCCGGGCGGGTTGCGTGCTGGTGCCCGGTGCCGCCGGCCCGATCGCCGGTGACCCCGATGACGGCGTCGAAACCATCCCGGTGTTGCTGGCACGGGCGGCCGGCACGGAGCTGAGCCCGTTGTTGGCCAAGGCTTTTCACAATCCGGAGGTCACGGTGGCAGCGGTCTGCGGGGGGTCGGTGATCATGGCGATGGCGGGCCTGATCGAGGGGCGCCACGCGGTGACCCATCACCTGGGCCTGGACTTACTGGACGCGGCCGGGGTCAACGCGGTGACGGCCCGCGTGGTCGACGACGACGACCTGGTCACCTCGGGCGGGGTGACGTCCGGCCTGGACCTGGCGCTGCATCTGCTGGAGCGGTGGTACGGCCCACGGATCGCGCATGCCGTCGAGGAGCTCTTCGAATACGAGCGCCGAGGCATCGTGTGGCGCAATACCGGCCGGGAACCACAGGAGGTTTGAGTTGAGCATCGAAGGCGACTGGGACGTCACGATCAAGACCCCGATCGGCACTCTCGAAGTGCAGTACGTGTTCACCCAGGGGCCGTCGGGTCTCACCGGAAGCGCCACCTACAAGGAGGAAACCGTTGCGCTGCAGAATATTTCGAGCATGCTCGAGGACGGCGGCACGCGGTTGACCTGGCGGCAATCGGTGCGCAGGCCGATGCGGCTGAACCTGGATTTCGATGTGCTGCAAACCGGCGACGTGCTGCGCGGGCATTCCCGCGCCGGCCGGCTACCTCGATCGGCCGTGGCCGGCACGCGTCGGCTAGAACCCTAGGCGACCAAGCTGTTTGGGGTCGCGTTGCCAGTTCTTGGCGACCTTCACCCGCAGGTCGAGGTAGACCTTGGTCCCGAGCAGTTTCTCGATCTGGGTGCGGGCCGCGGTGCCCACTTCCCGCAGCCGGGCGCCGCCCTTGCCGATGACGATGCCCTTCTGGCTGTCCCGTTCCACGAACAGCACCGCGTGCACATCGATCAGATCGTCACGGTCCTCCCGCGGGTTGACCTCCTCGATCACCACCGCCAGCGAGTGCGGCAACTCGTCGCGCACGCCCTCGAGGGCGGCCTCGCGGATGAGCTCGGCCATCAGCACCTCTTCGGGCTCGTCGGTGAGCTCGCCGTCGGGGTAGTACGCCGGGCCGGGCGGCAACGCGGCCGCCAGGACATTGATCAGTACGTCGACCTGGTCTCCGGAAACGGCTGACACGGGCACGATTTCGGCAGCCTCGGGCACCAGTTCACTGACCGCGACCAGCTGTGCGGCCACCCGGTCCTTCGGCACCTTGTCGATCTTGGTGACGATGGCCACCAGGGTGGTTTTCGGCGCGAGGGCACGTACCTGTTCGACGATCCAGCGGTCTCCCGGGCCGATCGGCTCGTCGGCGGGTATGCACAAGCCGATGACGTCGACCTCGGTGTAGGTGTCGCGGACCAGTTCGTTGAGCCGCTTACCCAGCAATGTGCGGGGCCGGTGCAGGCCAGGGGTGTCCACCAGGATGATCTGAAAGTCTTCACGATGCACGATGCCGCGGATCGTGTGGCGCGTGGTCTGCGGCCGCATCGAGGTGATCGCCACCTTCGCGCCGACCAGCGCGTTGGTCAGGGTCGACTTGCCGGTGTTGGGCCGGCCTATCAAACACACGAATCCGGAACGGAACTCGCTCACGCCGCGGCCTTCGTCGAACGTGAACGTACGGCGGTTTCGGGCGCGTTTTGGCGCCGTGGGTGCACGTTCGGCGTCACTGGATGTCCTCCTCAGATTCCACCGGGCTCAGCAGCACGGTGCCGATACGGACCCGCCCCCGGTGATCGCGGCCGCCTTCAGCCTGCAGGCGCAGACCGTGCGACACCACCTCAGCGCCCGGCAGGGGGACACGACCGAGTTCCAGCGCCAACAGCCCACCCACCGTGTCGACATCGAGGTCGTCGTCGAATTCCACCCCGTACAACTCGCCCACGTCCTCGATCGGCAGCCGCGCCGAGACCCGGAAGCGCTTGTCCCCCAATTCTTCAACCGGGGCGGTCTCGGCCTGGTCGTATTCGTCCGCGATCTCGCCGACGATCTCTTCGAGCACATCCTCGATGCTCACCAGCCCGGCGATCGCGCCGTACTCGTCGACCAGCAGGGCCATGTGGTTGCGGTCGCGCTGCATCTCCCGCAGCAGCGCGTCCAGAGGCTTGGAGTCCGGCACGAAGACCGCCGGCCGCATCACCTGCGCCACGTTGCTTCCGCGGCCCCGGTCGGTCGAATAAAAGATGTGCCGCACAAGGTCTTTCAGGTAGACGACCCCGAGGATGTCATCGACGTTCTCTCCGATCACCGGGATCCGGGAATACCCGCTGCGCACGGCCAAGGCCATCGCCTGACTCGGTGACTTGTCGCCCTCGATCCAGACCATCTCGGTACGCGGCACCATCACCTCGCGCGCCGGGGTGTCGCCGAGCTCGAAGACGGACTCGATCATGCGGCGCTCATCGGCGGCCACCACACCCCGCTGCTGGGCCAGGTCGACGACTTCGCGCAGTTCGATCTCGGAGGCGAACGGGCCATTGCGGAAACCGCGACCGGGGGTGAGCGCGTTACCCAACAGCACCAGCACCCGGCTGATCGGCATCAGCAGCCACGAAACCGCTTGCAGCGGAAGGGCAGTCGCCAGCGAGATGGTGTAGGCATGCTGGCGCCCGAGGGTGCGCGGGCCAACACCGATCACCACGAAGCTGGTGACCACCATGATGGCGGCGGCCCAGAACAGACCCCAGCCCACGCTCAGGCGCTGCTGGAAATAGACCGCCAGCAGTGCGGTAGCCGTGATTTCGCAGACGATGCGCAGCAGCACCACCAGGTTGATGTATCGCGGGCGGTCTGCCATCACCTTGAGCAACGAACGGGCGCCCGGCCGCTCGTCGCGGACCAGTTCTTGCACCCGGGCCAGCGACACCGTGCTGAAGGCCGCGTCCAGCGCGGCGAACAATCCGCCCAGACCGATCAGCACGATCACGCCGAGCAGCTGATAAAAGCCGGTCACGGCTGGTCGAAAAACCTTGACTTGTCCAGCAGCCGGCGGTCCCGTTCGTGCTGCCGGTCGTTCTGGTAAGCCTCTACCTGATCGGCGACCCATTCTTCGAGCAGCCGGTCCTGCAGCGCGAACATCTCCCGCTCTTCGTCGGGCTCGCCGTGGTCGTAGCCCAGCAGATGCAGCACGCCGTGGATGGTGAGCAGCGCCAGTTCGTGTCCGAGGCTGTGCCCCGCCGCCGCGGCCTGCCCGGCGGCGAACTCCGGGCACAGCACGATGTCGCCCAGCATGGCCGGACCCGGCTCCGGCGCGTCGGGACGGCCACCCGGCTCGAGCTCATCCATGGGGAAGCTCATCACGTCCGTCGGCCCGGGCAGGTCCATCCAGCGCATGTGCAGATCGGCCATTGCCGCGGTGTCCAGCAGCACCATCGACAGTTCGGCGGCGGGATTGACGTCCATCCGGTTGATGACGAATTTCGCGACGCTGACCAGTTCGGTTTCGGAGACGTCGATGCCCGACTCGTTGGATACCTCGATGCTCATAAGGCGCTCACGCACTCAATCATCGACGATTGCGACTGCCGGATGCCCGCCGAGCCGCCCGGTTCAGGCCCGAGCCGGGCTCCTCGTAGCGGGCGTAGGCGTCGACGATCTCCGACACCAGTCGGTGGCGGACGACGTCCTGGCTGGTCAGCTCGGCGATCTCGATGTCCTCGATGTCTTCGAGAATGTCGACGGCCGCCCGCAGACCCGACTGTGCGCCGCCGGGCAGATCGATCTGTGTGACATCCCCGGTGATCACCATCTTGGAGCCGAACCCCAACCGGGTCAGGAACATCTTCATCTGCTCGGCCGTGGTGTTCTGCGCCTCGTCGAGCACGATGAACGCGTCGTTCAGCGAGCGGCCGCGCATGTACGCCAGCGGCGCCACCTCGATGACCCCGGCCGACATCAGCTTCGGGATCAACTCGGGGTCCATCATGTCGTAGAGCGCGTCATACAGCGGCCGCAGATACGGGTCGATCTTCTCGCTCAGCGTGCCCGGCAGAAAGCCAAGGCGCTCACCGGCTTCCACCGCGGGGCGGGTCAGGATGATCCGGGTGACCTGCTTGGTCTGCAGCGCGTGCACGGCCTTGGCCATGGCCAGATACGTCTTGCCGGTACCGGCCGGCCCGATGCCGAACACGATGGTGTTGGCGTCGATCGCGTCGACATACCGCTTCTGGTTGAGCGTCTTGGGCCGGATCGTCTTGCCGCGGCGGGACAGGATGTCGAGCGTCAGCACTTCGGCCGGCGATTCGTTGCCGGTCCCAGTCAGCATCGCCACGCTGTGCCGCACCACCTCCGGCGTCAGCGCCTGCCCTCTGGACACGATCGCCACGAGTTCGGAGACGACCCGTTCAGCCAGCGCGACATCGCCCGGCTCACCGGACAGGCTGACCGCGTTGCCACGAACATGCAGTTTGGCCTTGAGGGCGCGTTCCAAGGCGCGCAAGTTCTCGTCGGCCCTGCCGAGCAGGCCCACCACGAGGTCGGGCGGAACATCGATGCTGCTGCGAACTGAGGCGTCGGCCTGCCTGGCTACACCAGTTTCAGCGGCGCGGGTCTCGCGGGGCGTCACGTGGTTTCTGCTGCCTGCTTTCTGGCGTATGGGGCTTGGTTGAGACGACGGGCTCAGTCTACCGCCGTCCGGTGACCGCTTCCCAGGGATTTGATGCCGGCCAGCAAGATCGCCAAGCCGCGTTCGAAGTCGGCCGCCGCCGTCGATCTCTGGCTGACCTGCGCCAAGGCGGCGATGTGCGGGTGTTCGGTACCGGCCAGTCCGCCGATCCGCGCAGCAACCGCGGTCTGCTCACGCTCGCGTCCGTCCCCGGACAACGGGCCGGCCAGTTCGGCTTGAGCGCTGCCCATGACCAACCCGAGCACGGCCCGGAAGCTCGCCAGTAGGTCGTCGTCGGCAAGTCCCGCGCGCTTGAGCGCACCGATCAACCGGTCTGCCGCCACATAACTCGACGCCGAAACGGTGCGGCGGGTGAGTACCAGCGGCACGGCGTTGGGATGACGTCGTACCGCCTCCCAGATCGCCAACGCGATCCCACGCACATCGGCGCACCAATCTTCGGATGCCGCAGGAACTTTCACTTCGGCGATGACCGCTTCGGCGACGAGCTCCTCGAGTTCACCGCGGTCCCTGACGTAGTTGTAGAGCGTCATCGGGCCGGTGCCCAGGGCGGTTGCCAACGACCGCATGCTCAACCCGCCCAAGCCGTCGCGGTCGACGATCCGCAAAGCGGCCGCGGCGATGTCCGAGACCGTGAAGCGTGCCCGCACGAGGACTCCCTTCCGATTGACACGTACATCGTACGTAGGATACAACACGTACATCGTACGTATTGGAGGCTCCGTCATGACTCACCCCACTGAATTTCTCTCGCACGGCACGCGCTGCGCTGCGTGGCTCACCCGCCCGTCCGGCCCGGGCCCGCATCCGGCGGTCATCCTGGCTCACGGACTGGGGGCCAACCACACCATGGCGCTCTCCCGCTACGAGCGGCATTTCGCCGCGGCGGGGATAGCCACCCTGGCTTTCGACTACCGCAATCTCGGAGCCTCCGACGGCACACCGCGGCAGCGTCTCAGCCTGCGCCGTCATCGCCAGGACATCGCGGCAGCGGTCGAGTACGTCAGTGGCCTGCCCGAGGTCGACGCGGGCCGGGTCGCCCTGTGGGGAACGAGCCTGGGGGCCATGCACGTCCTGCGGGTGGCGGCCGACCGACGCGACATCGCCGCGGTGGTGGTGCAGTGTCCCATCGTCGACGGTCCGGCGACGCTACGGCGACTCGGCCTCGCGGCGACACTCCGGATCGGCCCTGCGATCGCGGCGGACATCATCCGGGCCGCGCTCGGACGCGGGCGCCGATACGTCCCGATCGTCGGGCCGCCGGGAAGTCTCGCCGCGGTCACCGTGGCCGGAGCTCAGGACGGCTGGGACTCGACGGTGGATCCCGGTGGCAGGTTCGACAACCGCATCACCGCGTCCAGTGTCGTCGAGATCGCGGTCAGCACGGCCAAGCGCGCGGCCCGCAACATCACCGCACCCCTGCTGGTGTGTGTCTCGCGACGGGAGACTCTGATGGATCCCCGTCATGCCGAGGAGGTGGCCCGCCGCGCCCGGCGTGGCACTGCGCGGCACTACGACGGAGACCATTTCCAGATCTACCATCCACCGCTGCTGAGCCAGTTGCTCACCGACCAGACCGCATTCCTGCGGGAGCATCTCGATGTCGCGTGAAATGTCGGCGCGTGAATTGTTGTCCACCAACGACCTTCGATTCCTCGACGTGGCCCGCAGCCTGCCCGACGCTGCGTGGGCACAACCCAGTCTGTGTACAGAGTGGAGCAATCAGGAGGTGCTCGCGCACCTGGTGCTGGGATACCGAATATCACTGCGGGAGTTGACCGTCGGGATAATCAGCCATCGCTGCTCGTTCGATCGGGCGAACACCGCGGCGGCCGTGGATCTGGCACGGCGGCACAGTCCGACCGAATTGGTCGACCAGTATGCGACGTTGATCCACCGACCCCGGGGCGTCGGCCGGGTGTTTCCGCGACCTCTGCTGTTGGGCGATCACGTGATTCACGAACTCGATATCATCCTCGCGCTGGGCAGGCGCCCGGGCATCGGACTCACGACGTTGGCCGCGGTGCTCAATACACAGGTGCGGGTGCCGAATCCGTTCGTGCCCGCGGCAGCCCGGGCGCGCGGCCTGAAACTTCAGGCCAGCGACACGGATTGGACCTACGGTGAGGGCGCGCCGACGGTCTCAGGTACCGCCGCACATCTGGCGTCGGTGCTGGCTGGGCGTCCGTGGGCGCTGGACAAGCTGAGCGGCGACGGTGTCGACGAATTGCGCGAGCGGGTGTCAGCGGCCCAGTAGGGAGTTGGACGGCAGATCCTTGTCCAGCACCTTGAGCGCCTGAGCGACGCCGGCGACCGGCAGCGACGTCTCGTCCAGCAGGCCGATCTGCACCAGCAGCGAGGCTTGATCCCAATAGATCCGCTCGTATGCCACCCGGGGCCCTTCGAAGCCCATCACCACCACCAGCGCAAGCCGGACCGGACGACCGGTGGGCGCCACGCCGGGAAGAAATGTCGGCATCGCGATGTCGTGCGTGAACGAGATGACCATCTCTTCGACCACCCGGTCGGCGCCGACGGTAAGCGAGACCGGCGTGATGGCGGTGTCCTCGGGCCAGTGCCCGATGAAGTACCGGGCATAGAAGTCGGCCACCGCCGCGGCGCCGACCCCACCCATCATGGTGGGAACGTGGTTGACGAACGGATCGGCCGTCATGGTCGCCATGGTCGCGGCCACGTCCTTGGTGACGAACTCACTGGCCACGTGCTCATCGAAAACCAGGCTCAGATCGTGCGCGGCGTCACTCATGACCGTTCCTTCCGCCGTCGAGCGGTGGTGCGTCCCAGCGCGAGGTCAGCACGCCCAGGGCGCCCAGCGCGACCGCGGCCGCGGTCGAGGTGCGCAGCACGGTGGGGCCCAAGCGCACCGTGACCGCGCCCGCGCGGGTCAGTGCGTCGATCTCCTCCGGTGAAATTCCGCCCTCGGGTCCGACCACGAGTATCACCGAATTGGCTTGCGCCAGAGCCACATCGGCGAAGCGCACGGTCGCCGATTCGTGCAGCGCCAGCACTACCCCGCCGGCCGCGACCTCGGTGTGTACCCGCTCGGTCAGCGCCTTGGTGGACAGCACCCCCTCCACCGGAGGGATGTGCGCCCGACGGGACTGGCGCGCGGCCGAACGCGCCACCGCCCGCCACCGGCGCAGGCCCTTGTCGACACGCGCGCCTTCCCAATTGGCGACACAGCGCGCCGCCCGCCATGCCACGAATGCGTCGGCACCGGCCTCGGTAGCCAATTCGACGGCAAGCTCCGACCGTTCGGATTTGGGCAGCGCCTGCACCACGGTCACCGGGGGGGCGTTGTCCCCGAGAGTCCAGCGGGACTGCACCCGCGCCCGAAGTCCTTCGCGCCCGGCTTGTTCCACCACGCACCGGGCCAGCCCGCCGACACCGTCACCGAGCACCAACTCCTCGCCGGGACGAATCCGCCGGACGGTGGCCGCGTGGAAGCCTTCGTCGCCGTCCACCACGGCCAAGCCGCCGACGTCGGGCAGCGCATCGACGTAGAACAGCGTGGCTACCACGGGAGCCCCGACAGGTCAGCGGCCGGTGAAGGTCTCGCGCAGGCGGCTGAAGAGGCCGCCGTTGTTCGCGTGCGAGGAGCGGACCTCGGCCACGTCGCGGTTGCGGCGGTTCTTCAGGTCGCGCAGCAGTTCGGTGTCGTGGTGGTCGAGGCGGGTGGGAACCACCACCTCGACGTGCACGTGCAGGTCGCCGCGGGTGCTGGACCGCAGATGCGGCATCCCGCGGCCACGCAGTGTGATGACCGCGCCCGGCTGGGTTCCGGGGGGTATCACGATCTCGCTGGTTCCGTCCAGGATGGCGTCCAGGCTGACGCTGACGCCCAGTGCGGCGTCGACCATCGGCACCGACACCGTGCAGTGCAGGTCGTCGCCCTCCCGGGCAAAGATGTCGTGGGCCTGCTCGTGCACCTCGACATACAGGTCGCCGGCCGGTCCACCGCCGGGGCCCACCTCACCCTGCGCGGCGAGCCGCACCCGCATGCCCTCGGCGACGCCGGCCGGGATCTTGACGGTGATGTCCCGGCGCGCACGCACCCGCCCGTCGCCCATGCACTGGTAGCAGGGATCGGGAATGACAACGCCAACGCCGCGACAGGTGGGGCACGGGCGCGAGGTCAGCATCTGCCCCAGCAGCGAGCGCTGGACGGTCTGCACCTCGCCGCGGCCCGCACAGGTGTCGCAGGGCACTGGTGCGGAATCGCCGTTAGTGCCTTTGCCCTGGCACCGGTCGCACAGCACCGCGGTGTCGACGGTGACCTGCTTGGTGACCCCGGTTGCGCACTCCTCGAGATCCAGCCGCATCCGCAGCAGCGAGTCCGAACCCGGCCGCACCCGGCCGATCGGACCGCGGCCCGCGCCGCCGCCGAAGCCCCCGCCGCCGCCGAAGAACGCCTCGAAGACGTCACCCAGGCCGCCGAAGCCGCCGAACCCGCCGCCGCCGGCGGCAGCGTTCTCCAGCGGATCGCCACCCAGGTCGACAATGCGGCGCTTCTCCGGATCGCTCAGCACCTCGTAGGCGACGCTGATGTCCTTGAATCGCGCCTGCGCTTCCTCGTCGGGATTGACGTCGGGGTGCAGTTCGCGCGCCAGCTTGCGGTAGGCGCGCTTGATCTCCGCGTCGTTGGCGCCTTTGCTGACGCCGAGTAGCCCGTAGTAATCGCGTGCCACGATTCGCCTTTCTAGGCTGTTAGTGGCCGCCCCTCAGGCGGCCATCCAAAAATTCTGCAGCGGGTGCGCGCTCATCGAGCACCCAGAACTTCGCCGATATACATAGCAACCGCGGCAACACTGGCCATAGTTCCCGGATAGTCCATGCGCGTGGGTCCCAACACACCCATGCCGCCGTAGACCGTGTCGTTGGTGCCGTAGGCGGTGGACACCATCGAGGTGCCGGCCATCTGCTCGGCCTCCGTCTCGTGGCCGATGCGCACCGTGACCTTGCCCGCCTCCTGCTGGGCCGCCAGTAGCCGCAGCACCACGACCTGTTCCTCCAGCGCCTCCAGGATGGAGCGCAGCGAGCCCCCGAAATCGGCGGCATTACGGGTCAGGTTCGCGGTGCCGCCCAACAGCAGGCGTTCTTCGGTGTGTTCGACCAGCGATTCGAGCAACACCGTCGCGGAACGCCCGACGGCATCTCCGAGTCCGTCCCCGCCGTGCAGCCGTCCGGCGAGATCGGCCACCGCGACCGAGGCCGCTGCGAGCCGCTTGCCGACCAGCGCCTGGCCGAGCATCTCCCGCAGCTGGGAGAGCTGGTGGTCGTCGATGACGTCGCCGAGTTCGACGATGCGCTGGTCCACCCGGCCGGAGTCGGTGATCACCACCATCAGCAGCCGGGCCGGGGTCAGCGCGATCACTTCCAGGTGGCGGACGGTCGAGGTGGACAGCGTCGGGTATTGCACCACGGCCACCTGGCGGGTCAATTGCGCGAGTAGCCGCACCGCGCGACGCAGCACGTCGTCGAGGTCGACGCCGGACTCCAGGAAGCCCTGGATCGCGCGCCGTTCCGCGGATGAGAGCGGTTTGACGTTGTCGAGGCGGTCGACGAACTCGCGGTACCCCTTCTCGGTGGGGACCCGTCCGGAGCTGGTGTGCGGCTGGGTGATGTAGCCCTCGGCCTCGAGCACCGCCATGTCGTTGCGGATGGTCGCGCTGGAAACGCCCAGATTGTGGCGTTCTACCAGGGACTTCGAACCGATGGGTTCATGAGTGGAGACGAAGTCGGCGACGATGGCGTGCAACACCTGAAAGCGACGCTCGTCAGCGCTACCCATTGCCTATCACCCCCATCTGCAGATACCGGCCGCGTCCATTTTACGGTCTCGACAGGATCTGACCTGCCAACGGCTGATCCGAGGCTTACCGCCCACCGGTCGGGCGCGGCAGATAGCCTTTGGCGAAACTCAGGCGAAAGCGACTGTCGATGATTTTCAAGGGCGTACGCGACGGCAAGCCGTATCCCGAACACGGATTGTCCTACAAGGATTGGTCTCAGATACCACCGCAGCAGATCCGTCTCGACGAACTGGTCACCACCACCACGGTGCTGGCGCTGGACCGCCTGCTGTCGGAGGATTCCACCTTCTACGGTGACCTTTTCCCGCATGCGGTCAAGTGGCGCGGCATCATCTACCTCGAGGACGGCCTGCACCGCGCCGTGCGGGCGGCCCTGCGTAACCGGGTCGTGCTGCATGCCCGGGTCTACGACATGGACATGGGGGCGCCCAACTAGGCCGAGCAGACGCAAAATCGCCCTTTTCGAGCGCGAAAAGGGCGATTTTGCGTCTGGTCGCGGGTCAGCGTGAGGCGGCCTGCAGCAGTTCCATCGCGGAACTGCGCGACAGCACCCAGCTGCCCTGGTTGACGAACGTGACGTTCTGGGTCACCGGGGGCGAAAGCTTGGGACCGGAGACCGCCACGTCCGCGGTGGCCGAGTTGGCCGCGGCCGGCTGGATGTTCGCCACGCTGAACGACAACGGCAGGTCGCCGTTCTTGGCGGCCTTCTTCAGCTGGTGGTCGGCGATGTGCGCCTCGGTGCCGCCGATTCCGCCCTCGACCAGATCACTCTTGTTGGCGAATGGCACGTTCGGGTCGGCGAGGCTGGTGAGGATGCCCGTCAGCTGCGCGGAGGTGGGCAGGCCGGCCGGCGCCGGCGCCGGGTCCTGCGGGAGCGGCGCACCGAAGACGACGGGCTGCACCTGGTAGGCGACCGGGCCGGCGAACGCCGTCGCTCCGGCCGCCGCGGCACCGATTGCGGCGACGGCCGCGGCACCGATGGCCAGTGACTTGATGGTCATGGGATCCCCCTCGTATTCACGCAGAACGTTCCGGACATCGATGTGCCGCACCGCCCGCGTGTGTTGTGTTTGTGCATCTTGTGACTGATGTTTCGTTTGGTAGCGTGTCTATGTTACGTCCACGCTCCCGCGGACCCGATTGTGGCGGCTGTGATGCAGCTGTGCGGGAGCTATGAATCCGGGGGCCGAATGTTTGCCAGCAGATACCCGGAGGAAACAAGATTCGCGTTTCGCCCCGGCGTCACCTGCATGACCACCGGTGCCGGAGCGGTGCTGCTGAAGCCCCCGCACAGTGAAAAGCTGGCCCGGTTGAGCGCCCAGCAGCTGACGGCACTGAAGGCCCTGAACCTCGGACCGGCGACGGCGACGGAACTGGCCGGGGCCGGTGCCCAGCGTCGTGAGATCGACGCATTGATCGACCACCTGGCCACACGCGGCTATCTCGCCGTGACGGTCTGCGCCGGCGGGACGGATCTGTACTCGCTGATTCCGTTCGGCCAGCCCCCGCCGCGACCCGAACCGCTGCCCGACGGGTCCACGGTGATATCGAAATTTGCTGTGCTGCATAGTGATTCAACTGGACTAGTTCTCGAGAATCCACTGGGCTGGTGTGATGTGCGCATTCACCAGCCGCGATTGCTCGCCCTGCTGGGCGGCCGCGCGCCGGACTGCCCCGATCTGCCGCCGACCGTCGCCGCACAGTTCATCGACGACCTGCGCTGGGCCGGGGCGCTGGTAGGTCCGGACGACGAGACGTCGTTCGAGGCGCAGAGCTGGACCGCGCCCGACCTTTGGTTTCATCGGCGCAGCACCCTCGGCCAGCGCACCGTCACATGGGACGACTTCGGTCCGACCAAATGGGCCAAAGGCCGGTTCCCGCAACCACCGGGGCGACGGACGCCCTACCCGGGTGAACCGATCGCACTGCCGATCCCCGACTTGGATGCCAGACGGACTCAGGACCCGTCCCTGGCGGCCGTCATTGAAGACCGGGTCACCACAAGGGCATTCGACGACGAGCGGCCCATCAACGCCGGGCAACTCGGTGAATTGCTCTACCGCACCGCGCGGACGCGTAGCACCCAGGCCGTGGACGCAGGCGAGGAACTGCTGTCCCGGCCCTATCCCGCCGGCGGGGGCCTCTACGAACTGGAGATCTACCCCGTGGTGCGCAGCGTCGCCGGCCTGGAACCCGGCGTCTACCACTACGACTCGTTCGAACACGCACTTCGCCCGGTTGCCACCGCTGACGCGCCCGCCACCTCCCAACTCATCAGGCCGGCCGCGGCGACCCTGTCCGGCGGCGCCGAGCCACAGGTCCTGCTCGTCATCGCGGCCCGCGGCGGCCGGGTGATGTGGACCTACGAGCAGATCGCCTACGCCACCATCCTCAAGAATGTCGGCGTCCTGATGCAGACGATCTACCTGGCGGCCACCGCCATGGGTCTCGGCGTTTGCGCGCAAGGGTTTTCCGACACCGCGGCATTCACCGCGGCTACCGGAGTCGACGAGCGCCAGGAGTGCAGCGTCGGCAGCATCATCGTCGGCTCGCGCATTCCCTAGCCCTGCGCCATTACTTCCTCATCGGTCAGCGCCGCGACGTCGAGGTAGTGACGTGCGATAGCGGCCAGTCGTTGCGGTGTGCCCCGGGCCGCCTCGCGGTTGTCCAGTCGGGCGGCCAGGCCTGCGACCGTGCGGGTGGCGAAGATGTCGGTGACCACCGCATGATCGACGTCCAGCCATTCACGGACCAGCCCGATGACGGCGGTGGCCAGCACCGAATCACCCCCGAGGGCAAAGAAATCATCATGGACGCCAACGGATTTCGGACTGTCCAGGCCCAGGACGTCGGCCACGATCTCGGCCAGCGCGGCCTCCAGATCGGTGCGTGGTGCGGTGTCGTGGTCTGCGGGTTGCGGTTGCAGAAGCGCGAGGACGGCACGACGGTCGAGTTTGCCGTTGGGTGTCAGGGGGATTCGTTCGAGAACTTCGATGCGGGCCGGAATCATATAACTCGGCAGCAGGTCGGCGAGGGCCACGGAGAGGGCCGCGGTGAGGTCCCCGCTGAGCTCACCCGCCGGGTCGCCCGCCGGGTCGCCCGCGATGGCCGCGACCAGCACGGGCGCGTTGGCGCCGACGACGGCCGCCACAGCCTGGTGCACATCGGGCAGGCTACGAAGTGCGTTCTCGACCTCGCCGAGCTCGACGCGGTAGCCGCGGATCTGCACCTGATGGTCTGCGCGGCCGAGGAATTCGACGGTGCCGTCGGGCCAGTACCGGGCGGTGTCGCCCGTCTTGTACCAGCGGATGCCGTCGTGCTCGACGAAGCGTTCCGCGGTGCGCCGGGGATCGTGGCGGTAGCCCGCCGCGACATTCGCGCCGCCCACCCAGAGTTCACCCGGGACCCAGTCCAGGCAGTCGCGACCAGACGGTGACACCACTCGACACCGGACATTGCGCAACGGAACGCCGAACGGCACGGTTACCCAGTGCGCCGGTGGTTCACCCACCACCTCGCAGACGGTGCTGTGGATCGCCGTCTCCGTCGCTCCGCCGAGGCCGGCAAACCGGCAGCCAGGTGCCACCTGCTGCAATCTTCGGGCCAACTCCGCTCCTACCCAGTCGCCCCCGAGCAGCACCGCCCGCAACGAATCGCCGAGACCGTGCGCGCCGCAGGCCAGAATCATGTCCAGGATGCCCGGAACACAGTTGAGAATCGAAACCTTATGCCGGCGAATCACTTCCGCCCAGGTGTCGGCGGCATCCGGGTGCCCGGAGTCGACCACGACGATTGCACCGCCGACGGAGAACATGCCGAAGATGTCGTACACCGACAGATCGAATTCGAGGGCGGAGACGCCGAGGGTCCGATCGGTGTCGCCGACTTCGAACCACTCGTTGACGGCGTCGATGGTGTTCAACGCCGCGCTGTGCGGAACTTCCACCCCTTTGGGCACCCCGGTCGATCCGGATGTGAACAGGACGTAAGCGATCGTCCCGGCGTCCGGAAAAACAGCTTCGCGCAACGGTTCCCGATGGTTCCGCGCGACATCGATGCTGACACAACGGATGCCCGAGCCGAATTCGGCACCCTCGACGGTCAGCGCCGCGACGATATCGGCGGTCTGCAGGATCTTGGCGCGGCGCTCAGCCGGTTGCTCGTAGCCGATCGGCACATACGTCGCACCGGCGGCGAGCACACCGAGTACGGCCGGGATCTGGTCACGCCCTTTGGGTAGCTGGACTGCGACGGCGTCGCCCGGCCGTACCCCGCACGCGCGCAAGGCGCCGGCCACCGCGAGCGAGCTCTCCGACAGCTCCCGATAGCTCCAGGCGCCGGCCTCCTCGCCGAGTCCCCAGAGCACGGCGGGATCATCGGGATGGGTATCGGCGTGCTCGAAAAAGCCCTGGTGCAAACACCGTCCGGTCACCGGGCCGTCGGTGGCATTGACGGCCGCCCGCACCTTCGCCTGGGCGCGGGGCAGCCGCACCGCGGCTTCGGCGTCCCAGCCCGCCGCACCGTCGGTCAGCCGCGTGACCGCCTCGGTGAACCTGGCGAACATGGCGTCCACCATGCCGGCCGGAAATGCGGATTCCCGGACATCCCAGTTGATCAGCAACCCGCCGCGCAGTTCGGTGATCTGGACATCCAATAGCACCTGCGGCCCCTGCGAGATGATCCACACCGGTTCACCGAATGTCTCGATGACGGCGTCGGCGAACAGTTCGCCGAGATCGAGCGCACTGGTGAAGACGACCGGGGCCAGCACCGGTTCGCCCCGCTGCCGACCCAGATCGCGCAGCACCTCCAAACCGGAATAGGCGGAGTGCGCGCCGCTTTCGTACATGCTGCGCTGCACGGCCCGGGCCCGGTCGGTCACCGACATGTTCTCGCTGACGTCGACCTCGAGCATGATCGACGACGTGAAATCTCCGATCACCCGGTCGATGTCGGGGTGCACCGATTCCCGGTGAAACAACGGCACATTGAGCAGGAACCGATCCCGCGCGGACCATCCGCCGATGGTGTCGGCAAAGACCGCGGCTAGCGCGACGGCCGGGGTCACGCCACGAGCGTGGGCGCCGGAGACCAGTCTGCTCTTGGCGTCCGGAGTCAGCCAGTGGTCGTATCGGACGGTCCGCCGGGCCGACCCCCGGGCGCCCGCCGGTGCGGCGGGAAGTTCGGGTGCTCCGGGCATCTCCGGCAGGCGTCGCTGCCACCACTGGCGATCCCGCTCCCGCAACGCATCTCGGTCGTGACGCTGTTGGTCCTCGACGCGGTATCTCTGGTAGCTGTAGCCCGGGGGTTGCGGTGTGGCTCCGCGATACATGCCGGCCAGTTCGGAGATCAGCACGCGGTAGCTCATCGCGTCGCCGGCCAGCATGTCGACGTCCAGGTGCAACCGGCTGCGGTCCTCGTCGTAGCGGGTTAGCGTGACGTCGATGACCTGGCCCTCTTCAATTGCCAGGCGCTGATGCGTTTTTCGGTCCCGCAGCGCGGCCAGCGCGGTCTCGGCGGCGGACACGCCCTGGCCCCGCAGATCCACCACGCTGAACACCGGGCGTCCCGGCCGCGGCATCGTCTGCTGGGTTCCGTTCGGCAGGAACCGCGTTCGGAGCATCGGATGAGCCTCGACGAGATCGGTCACCGCGCGCTCCAGCCGCACCGGGTCGATTGCGCCGCCGTCGAATTCGACGTACAGATGGGCCGCCACCCCGCCCAGTTCCTGCTCGTCGGATCGACCGATCCAGTAGGCGTGCTGCATAGGAGCCAACGGGAACGGCGCGTCTTCGACGATCGCCGGTTCCGTCTGGGGCGCCGGGGCCGCCGTGGCCGACGGTTGTCCGCCGAGCAGGGCGTGCCACGAGTCGACGGTGGGGTTGGCCGCCAGCTCGGCAAAGGTGATGGCGGCGCCGCGTTTACGCCAGCCGCCGGCCATCGCCATCATCCGGATGGAGTTCAGTCCCAATTGGATGAGATCGTCATGGTCTGCGACGTCTTCGGCAGGGCAGCCGAGTTGGGCCGCGATCGTGGCCTTGATCTCGTCCCTGCTGATCTGTTCCTCGCCGAGCACGTGTGATGACCCTTCCCTTGTCAGGCGGTGGCTGCCAGCCCGGCGGCCAGCGCGGCCAGGGTGCGCTGCCACAGCTGTGTCAGGTGATCGATTTCGGCCGGCGTGAACAGCGCCTCGCTCCACAGCACAGTGTTGACGAGTTGCTGGCCGGCCGGGGTGCCGCGGACCAACAGACTCATGTTGAGCGCGAAACGCAGCGGCAGATCCGGCTCGGGATCAACTGGCAAAGCGTCGATTTCCTGTCCGTCGATCAGCGTCCACGGTTCCTCGGTCACCACCCCGAGGTCCAGCCGGCCCAGGTAGTTGAAAAGCAGCTGCGGCTCGGGCGCCTGCTGCAATTCCGGGACGCGGGCGACGTATCGGAGTAACCCGTAATCCAGGCCGTCGCAGGGAACCGCTCCCAGCTGCGAGGTCACCGAATCCAGTAACGCCCGGGCCACCTCTGGCGCCGCCTCCAGGCGCTCGATGTCCACGGCGGTCGCCCCCACCCCGAGCCGAACGGGGAATGCCGCCGTGAACCAGCCGACGGTGTTGGTGGTGTCGGTGTCCATCAGGGCATCGGCGCGACCGTGGCTGTCCAGGGCGATCAGGGCTCCCCCGGACGGATCCTGCGACCGCAGCCGGCGCCAGCTCGCCAGCATGACCGTCACCGCGCACAACAGGATTTCGCGCATCCGGTCATCGCGGTTGAGGGTGCCCACCAGACGCTCAGTGACGTCGACCGGCGTCATCAGGTTGCTGACCCGCAGCGTGGACCAGGTGTCCCGGGTCGGGTCCGGGTGGCGCGTACCCAGCGCGGGATCGGCCTCGCGCAGCTGCGCACCCCAATACTCGCGCTGCGCGAGGACTTCGGGAGCCACCGCCCTGTCCCACATCAACTCCGACCATCGGCGGTAGGACGTGAACTCCGGCAACGCCTTCGGCGCGGCGCCCGCGCGCAGCGATCGCCACCCCTCCGCGATGTCGCTGAGCAGGATGTGCCAGGACACCACGTCCACCACCAGGTGGTGGATGGTCAACAGCAGCATCTGGCGCTGCGCAGCGCCGTGAAACCACACCGCGCGAATCATCGCGCCCGCGCTCGGGTCGATCTCCTCTATCGCCCGGCGCGCCGAAGTTCGCACCAGCGACGCTAATTCGGTATCGGTCGAGACGTCGACCCGCGAGAGCAGTTCGGCAGCGGCCACGACACCGGGTTCCCGGGTGACCAGACGAGCGCCGTGGGGTGTATCGGTCAGGATCGATCGCAGGGACTCGTGCCCGTCGAGCACGAGCTGAAGCAGCTGCTCTATCGTCACGCGGTCGATGCCGGCGGGCAGCCGCAGCAGGACCGTATTGGTAAAGCGCCGGAAGTTGCCGTGCTCGTTGACCCAGGACACGATCGGCAGCGGCGGCACCTCACCGTATTCGGCACCGATGACCGCCGGTCCGGCCAACTCAGCCATGTCGACCGCGGCGGCGAGCTCACGAATCGTCGGTGCGGTGAACACCAATCGCGGGCTCAGCGCCAGGCCGCGTCGCCTGGCCTTGTGCACCAGGCCGATCGCCACGATGCTGTCCAGCCCGAGCGTGAAGAAGTCGTCGTCCAGGTGGGGTGCCACACCGTTGAACTGTTCGGCGAACAGCTCGCTCAGCACTCGTTCGCTGTCGGTGGACGGCGTTACCGGCCCGCGGCTGCCAGTGGCGAGTTCGTCGCGGGCCAACCTGTCGAGCGCGTGATTATCCAGCTTGCCGTTGGCATTGACCGGCAACCTGGGTAGCGCCACGATGCGCGCCGGGACCATGTACGCGGGCAGTCGTTCCGCGAGAGCGGCACGCAGCGCATGCGGCTCAACCCGCGTATCATCCTGCCAGACAACGAAACTCACCAACGTCGCGCCCCCGGCACGCCGCACCACCGACACGGCCGCGTCGTGGACGCCAGGCTGGGATCGAAGTGCACCCTCGATTTCGCCGATCTCGACCCGGTAGCCGCGGATCTTGACCTGACTGTCGCCGCGCCCGAGGTAGGCCAGACCACCATGCGGCAGGCGACGCACCAGGTCGCCGGTGCGGTACATACGTTGTCCGGGCCGGAACGGATCGGCCACGAAGCGGGCGGCGGTCATCGCCGGCTGACCGATGTAACCCCGAGTCAACTGGTTGCCGGACAGGTAGAGCTCGCCCACGACTCCGTGCGGAACGCTGCGCAACGCCGAATCCAGGACGTAGCCGAGGGTTCCGGCGTTGACCGTGCCGATGGTCGGTGCCGGGTACTCCCGCACGGCGGCCACCACCGCCTCCACGGTCGCTTCGGTGGGCCCGTAGCAGTTGTACACGGCACCGGCCGGCAGCGAACACAACTGCTGCCACAGCACACTATTGATCGCTTCACCGCCCAGTGCCAGCACCGCGAGGTGGTGATCCGGCAGTCCGGCGGCCCGCAACTGGACGAGCATCGAGGGCGTGGTGTCGATCATGTCGATCTGGTGATCGGCCATCCCTTTCAATAACTGGTCCGCGTCGCGCATCTCCTCCGCGTCGAACAGATGGATCCCGTGTCCGTCGAGCAGCCCGACCATGGGCTGCCACGACGCGTCGAAGCTCATGGACCAGGCGTGGGCGATGCGCATCGGGCGGCGCAGGCGCCGTCGCGCGGGCCGGTAGACGCGGTCGCGGTGGTCGGCGAAGTAGCTGACCAACGCGCCGTGGGTGCCGATCACGCCTTTCGGCTCACCGGTGGACCCGGACGTGAAGATGACGTAGGCGCTGTGCCCGGGATGGCGGGGCACGACGGGAGCGACGGCGTCACGACGCGAAATGCGCTCAGCCACCGCCGGGTCGTCGAGCACCAGGGCGGGGACTCGGCCCTCGATCAGTGCCGAACCGGCTTCGTCGGTGATCGCCAACGCCGGATCCGCCTGGCGCAGCATGGATTCGATACGGGCGACCGGCAGGGTGACGTCCACCGGCAGATAGGCGGCACCGGCGCCCAGTACGCCGAGAACCGCGACGATGGACCGCGCCGAACGGGACAACACCAGTGCGACAACGTTTTCCGGACCGATCCCCCGCTCGCTGAGCTCGCCGGCCAGCCGCGCCGCCTCGGCATGCAGTTCGGCGTAGGTCCAGCGGCCGCCGTCGCCGGCGGTCAGGGCGGTGGCCCCGGGCGTGGCGCGCGCTTGTCGTTCGAACGACTCCCACACCGTGGCGTCGACCGGCGGCACTGCCCGGGTGCGGCGGTCACACTCGGCGCGCTCGGCCGCGGTCAGCACGTCCAGCGCCTCGGGCGTTCGGTCGCCGATGCCGGGCAGTTGGCGCAGCACCGCGACCAGGCGCTCGCAGAGCTGTGTGCCCGAAAGGTGGGGCAGGGCTTCCCTGATCGCCTCGACCACCACGATCAGTCGATCGTCGATCAGGTGCGAGACCACGGTCAGCGGGTAGTGGGTCAGGCTCTCGCCGGCCACCGGGGAGAATCGGGCGCCGTCGGCGGTGGTCACCGGGTGGACGGCGTCCTGCAGCGGGGCGTTCTCGAACACGAACAGGGTGTCGAACAGGGCGCCGGAACCGTGCGCGCGCTGCAGTTCCGAAAGGCTCAGGTAACCGATGCCGCGCATCACCGACGAATCACGTTGCAGCTGCGCGCATTGTTCCACCACCGGCACCGTGCCGTGCACTGTGTGCACCACCGGAACGGTGTTGATGAACATTCCGACCATCGTCTCGACGCCGGGCAGTTGCTCGGGGCGACCGGAGACCACGGTGCCGAAGACGATGTCCCGGCGGTCGGTGAGCCGGCTGAGCACGAGCGCCCAGGCGAACATCACGGCGGTGTTCAGCGTCAGGCCGTTGCGCCCTGCCCAGTCCCGCAGCCGGCCCGTGTCACCGGCCGACAGCAGCAGATCCGATTTCTCCGGCACCCCTGGCGCGGCGGTGCTTTCGGCCAGCATCAGCGGTGCTGAGACACCCCGCAGATACTTCGTCCACTCGCCCTTGGCCGCCGCCCGGTCCTGCGTCGCGAGCCAGGCGATGTAGTCGCGGTACGGGCGGGGGGCGGGCAGGCCGTCGGCGCTGCCCCCCGCTTGGTAGACCGCGAGCATCTCGGTGAAGAACACTCCGAGCCCCCAACCGTCCACCAGAATGTGGTGGGCGGTGACGATCATCCGGCGCCGGGTCTCGCCGGGCACCGTGAGCAGCACCACTCGCAGCGCGGGACCGCGACTCAACTCGAATGGGCGGTGCCGCTCCGAACGGGCTATCGCGTCGAATTCTGCTGCCGTGGCGGTTCTTTCAGACCAGGGCAGCTCCGCGTGCGCGGGCACGATCTGCACCGGCCTGGGCACGTCTCGATCCCAGAACGCCGCACGCAGGTTCGGGTGGCGCACCAGCATGGCCGCGGCGCTGCCTCGCAACAATTCGACGTCGACCGGGCCGTCGATGTCGACGACGATCTGCATCGTGTAGATGTCGAGGCTGTCCTGCGCAAGGCGGGACAACGCGAACAGCCCTTCCTGTAAAGGACTGAGCGCCAGTACATCCTCGATCTGCGGCGGGGCGGAAGTCACGGGCGCCCCTACTGCTGCTGCCACGACGCGTTGAGCGCGGCCAGGGCGTCGGCATCCAGTCCCGACGCACTCATCGGCGCGCTCTGGAAGTCCCGCTCCCCGGTATCCGCCTGCGCCGCAGCCACGTTGGCGGCCACGTCCACCGCGCCGGCCACCTCGGCGAGGGTCATGTGCTCGAAGAGCATCGCCGGGGCCAGCGCGAGGCCCGCCGCGTTGGCCCGCGCCGACATCTGCACGGCGATGACGCTGTCGCCGCCGAGTGCGAAGAAGTTGTCTTCGCGGTCCACGCCGGAGATCTCCAGCAACTCCTCCAGCAGGGCGATCAACGCTTGTTCGGTCTCGGCGGAGCCGACGGCCTTCGCGGGTTGCGTTGCCAGCGGGGCGGGCGCCGCCAGCAGGGCCGCCATGACGTCGTCCGGCAACAGCTCCAGCTCCGACACCGGCCGGTCCGGGGCCGTCACGAAGGCGTCGAGCACCGCACCGAATGCGTCGGCCAGATGCCGAACCGTCTGCGGTTCATACAGATCGGCACTGGCGAGGAACCGCACCTCCAGTCCCCCGTCGGGTTGCACGCTCACACTGACGTCGAGGTCGAGCAGCGAAACCTCGAACTCCATGGGGATGGGCACCACCGTCGTTCCGCCTGTCACCAGTTCACGTGGCGCCTGCGCCCAGTCCTCGGTGCGGAAGTGCAGCGAGCATTGGAAGAACGGATGGTTGCGGGCACTCGAGCGTGGCGGGTTGAGCGCTTCAACCAGCCGGTCGATCGGAAGTTCCTGGTGCGACAACGCGTCGAGTGCCGTTGCGCGGCAACGCGCCAGGGCACTTCGCAGACTGGGATCGCCCGTCAGGTCGTTGCGCAACGCCAACACATTGGCGAACGGTCCGTCCACATTCGCCACGGCCAGGTCATCGCGGGACGCGACCGGAGTTCCGACGGCGATGTCCGTGGCTCCCCCGACCCGGTGCAGCAACACGGCCAGGGCGGTCTGATAGACCATGAATTCACTGGCGCCGCTGTGATCCGCCAGCTGAGTCAGCCGGGCACGCCGCGCCGCCGGCACCGTGAACGTCACGACCTCGGCGCGTTGTCCCACCACCGGTGGACGCGGATGGTCGGCCGCCATCGGGATTTCGGCGGGCAGCCCGGCCAGCGCCTCGCACCAGTGGGCCAGCTCGGCCGCGGCCCACTCACCCGGCGTGTCGAAGGTATCCCGTTGCCATAGCGCGTAATCGACGAACTGCAGTGGCAGCGGTTCCCACTGCGGCGCCCGGCCCGTCGCACGTGCCCGATATGCGGTGACGAGGTCTTCGTAGATGACGCCGAGCGAGTTGTGATCGGTGACGATGTGGTGGATGAGCACGACGAGTATGTGCGTGCCGGGGTCGAGCACCAGCAGGGTCGGCCGGATCAGCGGGCCGGACGTGAGGTCGAACAGGTAGCGGCGCAGCTCGGCGGTCGTCGCGTCGGCCCGGTCGGCGCTGATCTCGGTCACCGCGAGATCCAATTTCAGGGTGGGCCGCACCGACTGATACGGAATGCCCTCGTGCTCAACGAAAACGGTGCGCAGCGCCTCGTGCCTGGCCACCACGTCGTTGAGCGAGGCGGTGAGGGCGGCGATATCCAGCGGTCCGGTGAAGCGCAGCGTGAGTCCCAGGTTGAAGACGTCGTTGGGCCCCCGCATCCGGTGCTGGAACCACATGGCCAACTGGGAGTAGGACAACGGGGGACGCTCGGGGCGGATCGTCGCGGCGAGTTCCGGACGGCCCGACGGCCCTGCCGATAATCCGGTGCCGAACTCCTCGTCGAGGTCCATACCGTCGATGTCGATGTCGTCGAGGTCGATGCCGAACAAGGCACGGAACTGCTCGACCAACAACGCCGCCAAACCTGCCGGCGTCGGCGCATCGAAAACGGTGCGCACGCTGCAGTCCACCCCGACCTCGGAGCGGATCTGGGCGACCAGACGAGCCGCCAGCAACGAGTGGCCGCCCAGATCGAAGAACGAATCGTCGGCGCCGACCCGCTCCAACTCGAAGAGGTGGCCGAAGATCGCACACACCCGTCGCTCCGTCGGCGTCACCGGCGCGCGGAAACTGCGGGCGTTCACCGGGGTCGGTGCGGGCAGTGCGCGTCGGTCCAGCTTGCCGTGCACGGTCAAAGGAATTTCCGAGATCACCGCGGCCGCGGTCGGCACCATGTAGCGCGGCAGGATGGCCGCGGCATGTGCGTGAATGTCGTTGACGTCCAATTCAGTTGGACCCGCCATAGGGGACGCCGCCGGCACCACGTAGGCGACCAGTCGCGCTCCGGCCGGGGATTCCTCCGCGAGCACCAGGCAGTGCCGCACCGCCGGGTGCGAGGCGATCACCGACTCGACTTCACCGAGTTCGATCCGGAAACCGCGCACCTTGACCTGTTCGTCGGCGCGGCCGACGAATTCCAGGTTCCCGGCCAGGTTGCGCCGGACCAGATCTCCAGTCCGGTAGAGCCGCATCCCGGGATTGAACGGGTCGGCGACGAATCGTTGCGCGGTCAGCCCGGGACGGCCGAGGTAGCCACGGGCCAGCTGCGCACCGCCCAGGTACAGCTCCCCGACCACTTCGGCCGGCACCGGCCGCAATTCCTGGTCGAGTACGTAGGCGTAGACGTTCTGGTTCGGCCTGCCGATGGGCACGACGCCCGGGCCCTGGCGGCCCTCGACGGGCATGTGCGTGGCACAGATGACCGCCTCCGTCGGACCGTAGTGGTTGCGCAGCGTGGCATCGAAGTGACCGGCGAACCTGTCGGCGACCTCGCCGGGCAGCGCTTCCCCGCCCACCGGCACCTGCCGCAACTGCCGCCACTGGCTCGCCTGCGGCAGCAGCAACAGGGTGCTCAACATCGACGGCACCATGTGCAGCACAGTGACCCGGTGGCGGTCGATCAGATCCGCGACGTACGAAACTTCGCTGAAGGCATCGGCTTTCGGCACGATCAGCCGCGCGCCGATGGACAGCGGCGCGAAGATCTCCATCACCGACGCGTCGAAGCTCACCGATGACGTCTGCAACAGCCGGTCCGTTGCGGTCAGGCTCCATTCCTCGAGGAACCCGGCCATGTGTTCGGCGATCGCATGATGCGGGACCGCTACACCCTTGGGCTGTCCGGTGGAACCGGACGTGTAGATGACGTAGGCGAGGTGCTCCGGCCGTAGCGGGCGGCGCCGGTCGGTGTCGGTGGGCGCGGCGCTCGACAACGCGGCGGCCTCCTGCTCCGCCTTGCCGAACTCGTCGTGACCGATGACCAGTGCCGGGCGGGCGTCGTCGAGCAGGTAGTCGATGCGCTCGCGGGGAAAGGCCGGGTCGATCGGCAGGTAGGCCCCGCCGGCCTTCAGCACGGCGAACATGGCGACCACGAAGTCGACGGACGTCGTCATGCGCAGGCCGACAATGTCGTCGGGCCCGATCCCGTTCCCGATCAGCCAGTGCGCCAATCGATTTGCCCGATCATGCAGTTGCGCGTAGCTGAGCTCGGTGTCCTCGAACACCAACGCGACCGCGTCCGGGGTGGCCGCGGCAGCCGTTTCCAGCGCGGCAACGGCGGTGCTCGCCGGTCTCTGGACCAGGACGCCGTGGGACTGCGTCAGCACTGCCTCCCACTCGCCCGGCTCCAGCAGATCCAGCCTGTTGACCCGGCGTCCAGGGTCGGCCAGCGCGCTCGTGAGCAGCTGCCGATAGTGCCGCAGCAACTGCCCGACAAGCTCGTCGCACAGCACGTCGGTCTGATATTCGAATTCGGCGGACATGCCCTGCGGGTCGAGCACCACCGCCAGCGCGAGTGGGATCGGGGCGGACACCGCGCCCAGTTCGAGCTGTCGGGTCGTGACGCCCGCGAATTGGAGTCCGGTCACGCTCTTGCGCATGCTGAAGCCCAGCCGGACCAGTCGGTCCATCCCGTCGTGTCCGGCGCTGCGCTCCGGGTTCAGTTCGCGCACAACGCGATCCAGGCCGACCGACTGGTGGGCGAAGGCTTCGAGGCAGGTGTCCCGCACGCCGTCGACCAGTGAGGTGAACGTATCCTCGGGCCGTACGCGGATGCGCAGCAGCAGCGTGTTCCCGAAGTATCCGATCGCCCCCTCGGTCGCGGCCCGGCGCTCGGTCACCGGAACCGAAACCAGGAAGTCGGCGGCGCCGGTGTACCGCCGCACCAGGGCGCCGTATGCCGCCAGCAACACCATGAACGGCGTGGCGGAACGTTCCCGGGCGAAGCCCTCGAGCCGGGAGGACAGGTCCGCGGGCAGTGTCGCCGTTCGGTGTGCGGCCCTGGTCGATGGATTCGGCGCGGCGCCGCCGGGCAACTCCAGCGGATCAGGCACCGGTGACAGAGTCGAGCGCCAGTAGTCGACGTCGGCTTCGGCGACGTCCGGGGATCGGTCCACCACCTCGACCGCGATGTACTGCGGCGGTTCGGCATCGGTCAGGCTGGAGTCGTAGGCCGCACTCAGCTCGCCGAAGAAGACGGCCCAGCAGTCGTCGTCCCAGCAGATGTGATGCGCCACCAACAGCAACACGGATTCGCCCGCAACGCCGCGCAGCAGGGTCATCCGCAGCGGCAACTCACTGGTGAGGTCGAACGGCTTACCGAATTCGCCTCGTGCCAGCGCGTCGATCTGCTGCCGTTCACCCGGAACATCCCGCACCTGCCAGGGCAGGTCGACATCGTCGCGGAAGACCTGGTACGGCTCACCCTCGGAATCGACGCCATAGGTGGTGCGCAAGATGGCATGCCGCGCAACGACAGTCGCGAAGGCCGCGCGCAGCCGCGCCTCGTCGAGCGCGCCGGTCAACTGGTAGGCGACGCAGATGTTCAGCGTGGCGTCCGAGGGGTTCATGGCCTGCACGAACCACATCCGGCGTTGTCCGGCCGACAGACCGTAGCGTTCCCCCGCCGAGATCACCGTCCGTCGGGCTGATTCGGCCGTCGCCAAACCACTTTGGGCGATCCGCTGACGCAACAGCTCGCGCCGGCGTTCCTGCACGGTCCTGGCATCGGCCATGGCTGGTTCACCTCCTCCTCCCAGGCGGGCGCTCAGCCCCGGCCGACCTTCCTCGTCGGACCCCGGCTGTCGGCCAGTAGATTATGTTAGCCTTCGCTAAGTTGGGGGCTGGATGCGGGCAGCACCGCCGAACCTGCCGCCGTGTTCGCGCGAGAGGACAATTCCGTGCCGGAAGTAACGGGGATTGACCCACTGGACCTGCTGCACCGGCGCGCCACGCCCGAGCACGACGGACTACCGGGCACTTTCGCGCTGCGGGCGCTGGATCTGGACCGCGACCTCGATGCGCTGCACTCCTGGATGAACGACCCCGAAGTCGCGCGCTACTGGAACAAAGCCTGGCCACGCGACCAGATCGCGTCCTACCTGCGCGAACAGCAACTCAGTGCGCATTCGGCCCCGTACGTGGGCGAACTGGACGGCGTCCCGATGAGCTACTGGGAGCTCTACCGCGCCGATCTCGATCCGCTGGCGCAGTACTACGACGCCCGCGAGCACGATGCCGGCGTTCATCTACTGCTGGGTCCCGCCGACTGCCGCGGACGCCGACTGGCCGCGGATCTGTTACGCGTGGTGTCGGGCTGGCAATTGGATGCCGACCCGCTCGCCACCCGGGTGATCGGTGAACCGGACGCCACCAACGTGCGCCTCATCCGGGTCGCCGCACTGGCGGGCTTTCGGCACGTCACGGACATCGACCTGCCCCACAAGCGGGCGGCCCTGCTGGTACGGGCACGGGACTCAGGCTGAGCGGATCGGCCCGATCCGGTCCGGGCAGCTTATGTTAGCCTTCGCTTAGTTAGCAGAGGAGAGGTAGGGCGGCATGCCGCGCACGCTTGGTTGGATCAGGCAGTTTCACCAACCTGATTCACCCGAGAGCCCGATACTGCTGGTCTTCCCGCACGCCGGCGCGGGCGCCTCGGCCTACCGCTCCTTCTCGAAGGCGCTGAGCAGGCATTTCCGGGTTCTGCTCGTCCAGTACCCGGGTCGCCAGGACCGCGCCGGCGAACCGCCGCTGGCCACGCTGCCGGAGATCGCGGCCGGCGCGTTCGAGGAATTCGCGGCATCCGAGCACTGCGGTGCCGGTCCCGTGGCCGCATTCGGCCACAGCATGGGCGGCTGGGTTGCGTTCGAGTTCGTCCGGATCGCCGAATCCAGGGGCTTCGACGTGCGCGAACTCACCGTCTCGGCAGCGGTCGCACCCGGCAATGCCGTCACCAAGCCACCGCATCCGACCGATGACGAGTCGATCCTGCAGCACCTGACCGCACTGGAAGGCACCAACTCCGCCGTCTTCGGCAACCAGGACCTGATCCGGCTGGCGCTGCCGGTCATCAAGGCCGACTATCGTGCCTGCGACGCGTACTCCTGCCCGGACGACGTCAAGATCGCGGCCCGCATCCACGCGCTCGGAGGCGACCAGGACCCGATCGTCACGCTCGGCGATCTGTATGGCTGGGGCAAGCACACCGACAGTGCCGAGGTGACGATGTTCGACGGCGGGCACTTCTTCATCAACGATCACGTGGACGCCGTGGCCGAACTGCTGGCCGGGAGCACGCAGCCGGAGCAGACGCGGTGACCGATCCGGTCGTCGTTGCCGGACTGGCTGTCGAGACCCCGGGCGGCATCGACACCCCCGCCGCGTTGTGGCAGGCCCTGTGCGACCACCGGGAACTGCTGTCCCCGTTTCCGCGGGATCGCGGCTGGCCCATCGACGAGCTGCTGTCGCTGTCCGAGGCGGACGGCTGGGGACGGGTCCCCGATTCGGGTGGATTCCTCTCCGGTGCAGCGAATTTCGATCCCCCGTTCTTCGGCATCACGCACCGCGAGGCACTGGTGATGCACCCCCAGCAGCGGGTGGCGATGCGCGTCGCGTGGCGGGCACTGGAGAACGCCGGCGTCAATCCCGGTTCGGTCGAGGGCGAATTCGGCGGATGCTACGTCGGAATGTCGATGACCGAGTACGGCACCCGTACCGCCGTCGCCGATGATTACAGCGGCCACCGCACGGTCGGTATGGGACAGCTCGGTGGGGCCGGACGGATCTCGCACGGACTGGGCCTGACCGGACCGTCGATGTGCATCGACTCGGCGTGCGGATCGTCGCTGACCGCACTGCAATTGGCCGTCAATGCGATCTCGATGGACGAGTGCGAGTGGGCGCTGGCCGGCGCTGTCTGCGTATTGGGTTCGCCGGCCGCCTTTTTCGAGTTCGCCAAACTGCACGCCCTGTCCGACGACGGACACTGCCGCGCCTATGCCGAGGACGCGACCGGCACCGTCTGGGGCGAGGGCGCGGGAATGCTGCTGCTGGAACGGGAGTCGCGCGCCCGGCGACTCGGACACCGGGTCTACGGACGGATCCTGGCCGCCCGCACCAACCACAACGGCAAGGGGAAACCGATCCTCGTCCCCCGGGTGCACGCTCAGGAACAGGTGGTGCGCAAGACGCTGGACGCCGCCGGCATCGATCCCGCCGACGTGGGAATGATCGAGGGGCACGGCACCGCGACGCCGGCCGGTGACCCGGTGGAATTGCTGGCCCTTTTCAAGACCTACGGCGCCGCGGGATCCGAGGCCCTGCTCGGCTCGATCAAGTCCAACGCCGGGCACGCGCAGGCGGCAGCGGGAATTCTCGGGCTGATCAAAGTCCTCCTCGCCGGCCAGCACGGCTACATTCCACCGACTCTGTTCTCGGACAACCCCACCAAGAAGCTGGACTGGGATCTGACCGGCATCCGGCTCGCCACGAAGCTGACTGAATGGCAACCCAAGGACGGCGTTCGATACGGCGCCGCATCGTCGTTCGGCGCCGGCGGCGCCAACGCCCACGCGATCGTCGCGATGCCCGCGGACGGTGACACGTGACCAATTACCGGCTCCCCAACGGCGTTGTCCCCGTGCTGCTGACGTCGGACACCCCCGAACTCATACCGGTCGATGCCGCCGCCCTGCTCGCCTACCTGGCCGACCACCCCGAAGCGATGCCGCACCAGATCGCCGCCATGCTCTTCCGTACCCGGGTCGCTCGCAAACACCGCGCCCTGGCGCTGGTGGGCAACCGCGAGGAGCTGATCGAGGCGCTGCGAAGCGTCGTCGAGGGCCGCGAGCATCGCTTGGTGCTGCGCGCGGACGCCGCCGCGGCGGCCCGGCGTCACGCCTATGTCTTTCCAGGTCAGGGCAGTCAGCGACCCGGCATGGGCAGGCGCTGGTACGACTTTTGCCCGGCGTTCCGGACCGAGGTCGAGCGCTGTGCCGAGGCCTTCGCCGAGCAGACCGGGCAGTCCCCGCTGAATTACCTGCTGGACGACCAGTTTTCAGTCGAAGACGACGCAAGCACCGTCCAGCCCGCCTTGTTCACTCAGATGGCGGGTCTGGCCGCGACGTGGCGCTCGTTCGGCATAGCGCCCGCCGCCACGATCGGGCACAGCCAGGGAGAGGTTGCCGCCGCATACGTCTCGGGCCGGATCACGCTGGCAGATGCGGTCCGCGTGATCGCGCGACGGGCGCGCGCCGCCGACGGGCTCGGCGCCGGTGATTACGCGATGGCCGTGCTGGCCACCGACCGGGAGACATGTGAGGACCTGCTGGCCCGCTGTTCGGGCTGGGCTGAGCTCTCGGTGGTGAATTCGCCTGGAATGCATGCGATCTCGGGTGACCGGGAATCGGTACAGAGCATCGTGGACACGTGTACCGCGCGCGACATCTTCGCCCGGACGATCAGTGTGCGATACCCGGCGCACACGGGGTTGATCAACGGCCTGCATGACGAGTTGTGTGCCGGCATGCAGCGCGAACTGTCCAGCCTGACGTTCTCCGACAGCGAGACCACCTGCGTCGGCGCCACTCTCGGCGCTCCCATCACACCGGAGCAGCCCGCGGACCGTTACTGGTTCTGGAACCTGCGCAACACCGTGCGGTTCGACAAGGCGATGGCCGTCGCGCAGTCATTGGACATCGACACCTACATCGAGCTGGCCGAGCACCCGACATTGCAACTGGCGATCCAGGAGAACCTGACCGCCGCCGACGCCGAACACGCCGCCCTGGTGGTCGGCACGTCCAGAAGGACAGACGACGACCTCACCGACTTCACCAGCAATGTGATGCGGTGTGCGCTACATGATCTGAACTACCCGTGGGAAAGCCTGCTGACGCAAACCCAGGGACCTCCGCCGCTGCCGTTGCCCGATTTCCCGAACACCCCGATGAACGAGACCGCGCTGTGGATGCCCTACGAACAGGGCCTGTCCCCGGCCGCACGCACCACGTCCGACGCGCCGATCACCGCCGACCCGGAGTCCGGCCCAGATCGGGCGGCGCCACGGCTGCTCACCGAGAAATGGGTGCGACTCTCACGGCGCTCCCTGGTACCGCCGCGCTCCATCGGCATCATCGATCACACCGGAGCCGCCGCCGATCTCGCCGCGGCGCTGACCGTCGCGGCCGGTGACGTCGGTGCCACGGCCCGGACGCTCAGTGCCGACGAATTCCGCACCGCACCAGGTGATCTCGATACGTGTATCATCCTCCTTCCACAGCCGGTGCGCCATGACGCCGCCGGGGCGGTGAACAGCCTGGCGACCTTTTTCGCCGAACGGCGCTGGTGGCCCGGGGCCGTCGCCGGTGTCACCGACTACTGGCTGGTGACCGCGGGCGGCGAGACGGTGGTGACCGACGATCCGCCGCCCGATCTGGTGCACGCGGGGGCGAGCGCCGGATTCCGTTGTGTGGGTGCCGCCTACCCCGGTGCCAGATTCCGCCACCTCGACATCCCGGACCCACCGCCTACCGGCCCGGCCGCAGCGGTGGCGATCGTCGCGGCGCTGCATACCGCGGAGGAATCCGAACTCGCGCTTCGTGACGGCGCCCTGTATGCCAAGCGGGTGGTCGACGACGACGCACCTGTGACCGGCGCCAGTGAGCGTCCTGCCGGGCACGTCCTGATCGTCGGTGGCACCGGAAACCTGGGTCTCGAATTCTGTGAGCACCTCGCCCGCGGTGGCGCCCGCGAAATCACCTTGCTGAACCGATCGGGTGAAACGGCCGTCGTGACAGAGCGATTGCGGAGCATCCGCTCGGGCACCCCGGCCCGGATCCGGGTCACCGCGTGTGATCTCAACGACGCCGCGGCAGTGTCGGCGCTGGCCGCACGAGCCACGGCCGCCGATCTGATAATCCATGCGGCGGTGGAGTATTCGGGTATCGAACTGACGGACATCACGGTCGGGGATGTCGACCACGCCCTGCAGGCCAAGGTGGTCGGGATCGCCCGGGTACTGGACACCTTCCCCCGGAGCGAAGACTGCCGGGTGGTGCTGTGCTCCTCGATCTCAGCCTCGGTCGGTGGGCGCGGCCTGGCCCTGTACGCCGCCGGCAATCGGATGCTCGACGCGATGGCGCATCACCTCCGAGCCGAGGGCCTGGATTGCGTTTCGGTGCAGTGGGGTCACTGGCGGGTCCATCTCGAGGAGTCCGGATCGGCGATGCTGGCCGGCCTCGGCGTCGTCCCCATGCGTCCCGCCGACGCACTCGCGGTGGACGTGACCGGGTTGCGCGAGAACAAGATTGTGGCCGCGTTCGAACTGGATCGCGCACGCTCGGTGCTCGGAGCCTGCGGTCGCGGTTCGTTGCTGTCGCAACTGGACTCCGCTGCGCCCCGCCCGGTCGAACCACCGGTCCGGCCGCGGGAAAACCCCTCGGGACTCACCCAACGGTTGGTGAGCCTGCTGGCGCAGGCGATCGGGGCCGATAGCGCCGACACCATCGACACCGCGGTCCCGATGGTGGCGATCGGCCTGGATTCGTTGCAGGCTCTGGAGTTTCGGCGCCGCGTGAAGATGGAGCTGAATCACGACCTGGAGGTGGCCGACCTGCTCGGCGGGGCGTCGATCGCGGAAGTTCTGGCGAAGCTGGACGCTTAGCTCATCGCCTCGCGCAGGCTTCGTGGGCGCATGTCGGACCAACTGCGCTCCACGTAATCGAGGCACTCCGCGCGGGTGGCCGCACCGAAGACCGTCTGCCAGCCCGCGGGCACCTCGACCACGACCGGCCACAGGCTGTGCTGATCCTCGGCATTGACCACTACCCGGAACAGGCCGGCGTCGTCATCAAACGGGTTGGTATGCACCGCTTCTCCCGACTGGCGAATTGGATCCGGCGGCCACCGCCCCGGCGCCGAGGACCCGATCAGACAACAGGCCCAGGCAGCTCAGATTGGGGAAGCCCGGGCCCTCGTTCAGTCCGGACAGGTTGGGCAGCAACAGCCGCGGGGTGACTCCGGTGACGGCGAGGTCGGGACCGATCGACTCCTCGATCCGTTGCCCGGTCAACGGGCCGCCGAGCTCCAGTTCCAGCAGGTCGACGGCGTCCTGGCTGAGCAGCGGCAGGAACCACAGCGCGTCCGCGCCGGAACCGTCGATGACGAGGTCGAAATCATGCACGCTTTCCTGTAGTTCACCGCAGTGGTCGGTCTGCAGGGTGATCCAGATGCGCTCGTGACGGTCGACGACTTTCGCGACCCGCCCGCGCAGATGCTTGATTCGTTCGTCGGCGAGCAGCAGTTCCTGTACCCGCGCGGAGAACACGCCCCGATCGGTGCGGGCAATGCACTCACGACGCTCGGACAGTGTCAGGGTGCGCCAGTGGGTGGGATCGGAGAACAGGGAATTCTCGAAGAAGCCCTCACCGCGGGTGAACAAGGTGGCCTGCGGCGAGATCGCCGTGATTGTCGAAACACGGTGATGGAAAAGCTCATTGAGCATCGATGCGGCCGTCTCGCCACCACCGATCACCGCCACGTTCTCGGCGACGATGCGGTCGTGACACGACGTGCGCTCCCAGAACTGAGCGATGGACAACATCCGCGGATCACCGGAGAGGATGGACCGTTGCGGCTGGCCGGGACCGGTGATCATCACCGTGTCCGCTGCCAGCACCGCATCCCGCGTGTGCAACTTCCACTGCTGCCCCTGCACCGACATCTGAATCAGTTCGCCGCGAACGACTTTCAAATCCGCCATCTCGGCCACCCAGCGCAGATACCGCGCCCAGCTGTCGTGCGTGGGAGCGGGCCTGCCCCGATCGACCCAGCCGACGAACTGATCGATGGCGACCAGGTACGCCTGCCAGCTCCACCGCATCATCCGCTCGTCGACTTCGGTGTCGCGCCCGGGCACCAGCGACGAGCGGTAGGGAAAGCCCACGTCCTTCTCCGGACTGGTGCCCAACCGCTGCCGCCCGTCGGTCCAACCGCCGCCGGCGATCCAGTTCGCCGCGACACCGGAACGCTCGATGGCGACGATGTCAGGGGTGTCCACGCCCATTTCGCGCAGTGCCGCCGCTTTTGCGGCCACTGCCACGGCCTTTGCGCCGGCCCCGATGATCGCGAGGGTTTCACCCATCGTGCACCCGACGAGATTCTGAGGCACGGTGGCGGCATCCCCCGCTTGCCAGTGCGTCGGCGAATGATGCGCCGCCCACGACCCCACCTCCCCGGCTTAGCTCAGGCTGTCCTAACTTTCTGTACGCTACCTTATATTCGTGGGGCATACACCCCCGGCCCGAGGGAGCGTCGAGTTGTCTTCTGACTCTGGTCCGGCGCCGCTTGACGGGTTCGTCGCGTTTCCACCCGATCGGGCCGCCGCCTACCGGGCCGCCGGCTACTGGTCGGGCCGGAGCTTGGGCTCGGTGCTTGGCGAAGCCGCTTCGAACTGGCCCGATCGGCCGGCAGTGGTCGATGCTGCCAGCAGCTTCACCTACGCCGAGCTGGACCGACTGGCCGACGAGGCGGCCGCCGGGTTCGCCGCCCTGCCCATCGGCCCCGGTGACCGTGTCCTGCTCCAGCTGCCGAACTCATGCCGGTTCGCCGTAGCACTGTTCGGGCTGCTGCGCGCCGGTGCTATTCCGGTGATGTGCCTGCCCGGTCACCGGCTGGCTGAACTGACTCATTTCGCGCACATCAGCGGTGCGGTCGGCGCGGTCATCCCCGATGTCGTGGGCGGATTCGATTACCGGCAGCTGGCCGCGGCGCTGGCAGCCGGGCATCCAGGCCTGCGCCACATCGTCGTCGACGGGGACCCCGGTCCGTTCCTGCCCTGGTCGGTCCTGACCGGCCGACCCGATCCGCCCGCCCGGGTGATCGACACCTCCGCACCCGCGCTGATGCTGGTATCCGGCGGCACCACCGGGCTGCCCAAGCTGATTCCGCGCACGCACGACGATTACGTCTACAACGCCACGGCCAGTGCCCGGCTGTGCCGAATGACCGGCGCCGACACGTACCTGGTGGCGTTGCCGGCGGCGCACAACTTCCCGTTGGCGTGCCCCGGCATCCTGGGGGCGATGACCGTCGGAGCGACGGTGGTGTTCGGTGACGACCCGAGCCCGGAGGCGGCCTTCGGGCTCATCGAGCGGCACGGCGTCACCGTCACCGCTGTGGTCCCGGCACTGGCGAAATTGTGGGCCCAGGCCTGTGATTGGGAGCCGGTGACCCCGAAAACGTTGCGGCTGTTGCAGATCGGCGGGTCCAAGCTGGAGCCCGAGGATGCCCGCCAGGTGCGCGGGGCGCTGTGCCCGGGGCTACAGCAGGTGTTCGGCATGGCCGAAGGGTTGCTGAACTTCACCCGGCTGGACGACCCGCCCGAGATACTCGAGCACACCCAGGGCCGGCCGCTGAGCCCGGCCGACGAAGTGCGCGTCGTCGGCGCCGACGGCTCGGCGGTGCCCGCGGGAGGCGAAGGCGAACTCCTGGTGCGCGGGCCCTACACGATCAACGGTTACTTCCGCGCCGAACGCGACAACGAGCGCAGCTTTGATACCCAGGGCTTCTATCGCAGCGGAGATCTGGTCCGTCGCCGCGAGGACGGCTACCTGGTGGTCACCGGCCGGATCAAGGACGTCATCTGCCGATGTGGTGAAACCATCGGCGCGCAGGACATCGAGGAACAGTTGCTGACCCACCCGCGCGTCTGGTCGGTGGCGGCGGTTCCGCTTCCCGATCCCGATCTCGGCGAAAGAGTTTGCGCAGCAATTGTTTTCACCGGTGAGCCCGCCGGATTGACGGAGCTGAACGGGCACCTGGACCGCCGCGGATTGGCCAGCCACGCCCGCCTCGATCAAGTCGTCGCGTTTTCGGCACTGCCCACCACCGCGATCGGCAAGGTCGACAAGAAGGCGATCGTCGCCCAGCTCACCGCCTCGTAGTTCCGCGCAACTGGACCCGCCCGCTTCGAAGCGGCGCGGGCAATTGCGGTAGCTTATGGAAATTGTCGATAGCAGACGGTAGTGTTCTCTAAGTTCACTGGCGAGGGGGAAGGGATCACCACATGATTCCGGGTCTGTTCGGCGCTCTGACAGTGATTTCCCTCGCGCTGATGCTGGTGCTGGCCGCAGTCGCTTCGCTGTACGTGCGACGGCTGAGCAACCGGGAGTCGAACCGGCTGAGCGAAGAACTGGGGAGCTCCCAGGTCGTTCTGGGCAAACTACGCAAACGCGAACCGATGTCGCAGGACGAATTGACGTACGCGAGGCAGATCGTCGCAGAGCGCACGTCGCCGATGGCACTGGCCATTCCCGGCATGATCTTCATGCTCGGGTGCTTCTACGTGTTCGGCAGCCTGGAGCATCTGCACGGTGCGCGGCCCTCCGAGCGGACGTTCCTCGGAGTGATCCCGATGCTGACTTCTACCAATCTCGCACTCCGCATGCTCAGCAGCAGGCGATTGAAAAGACGTCTGCGCACAGCGGTGTCGGCCTGATGGCGACCGGCCGGGCTGTGTTGCGGCGCGTCTGGATGCCGCTGGTCGCCGTCGTCGTCGTCGGCGTCGGCCTGGTGTCCATGTGGAAGGTGCACCAGTTCTCCGAGCCAACCCCTGTCCCCACGGTCAACGGGCCGCAAGCACCACCGGACTTCAATCCCAAACAGCTCACCTATGAGTTGTTCGGCTCCCTCGGGGACGGAGGGATGCTGGTCTACGCGGACGTCGACGGGCATCCCCATCGCGTCGATATCACAGCTCTGCCGTGGTCACACACCGAAACAACCACGCTCACCGTGGTTTCCGGCAGTATCTCGGCGCAGGTCCATGGCGGTCAGCTCGGCTGCCGGATCCGGGTGGATGGCGTTGTCCGCAACGAGCAGTCCGATGACCATCAGGATGCCCACGTCTTCTGCATAGTGAAGTCCGCATGAGCGAGCACCAGCGGAAGCGACCTTTTGTCCCGAGAATGGTTCGGGCCCTTGCTATCCCGATCATCGTCTGCTGGGCGCTCATCGCCGTGACGACGAACACCTTTATGCCCCAGGTGGAAAAGGTTGCCGAGGAACTCGCCGGACCGATGGTGCCGCATTACGCACCCTCACAACGGGCGTTGCTGCACATCGGGGAGAAGTTCCGCGAATCCGACTCGACCAACCTGACCATGGTCGTGTTCGAAGCCGACCGGCAGTTGGGCGATCAGGACCATCATTATTACGACGATTTGATGCTTCGGCTCAAGCGCGACACCGCACACGTGCAATACGTGATGGATCTGTGGGGAAAGCCGTTCACGGCGGCGGGAGCGCAGAGCGTCGATGGAAAGTGCACCTACGTGTTGCTTCGGCTGGCAGGCGACATCGGCCAGATACAAGCCAATGCGTCAGTGAATGCCGTCCGGGACATCATCAAGAAAGACCCGCCGCCACCGGGGCTCAAGGTTTACGTCAGCGGCGCGGCTCCGCTCGCCTCGGACACGCTGAGTATCGCGAACGCGAGCCTGAACAACGTCACGATCGTGACGATTTTCCTCATTCTGGCGATGTTGCTGCTGGTCTATCGCCGCTTCTCCACCCTGCTGGTGCCGCTGGCCGGAGTACTGATCGAGATGCTGGTCGCGAAAGGAGTCATTTCGACCCTCGGCCACCTCGGCTATATCGAACTCTCGTCGTTCGCCGTGAACATCGTCATCGCGCTGACGCTGGGGGCGGGAACCGACTACGGCATCTTCCTGCTGGGCCGCTATCACGAGGCCCGACAAGCGGGCGAAAGCAGGGAAGACGCCTACTACATCGCCTACAAGGGTGTCGCGCCGATCGTCATCGGCTCGGGGCTGACCATCGCGGGCGCTTGCTACTGCCTGACTTTCGCGCGGCTCAACTACTTCCACACGATGGGGCCGGCCGTCGCCATCAGCATGCTGTTCACCATCGCGATGGCGATGACGCTCGGCCCGGCGATTCTGACCGTGGGCAGCCTATTCGGTCTCTTTGATCCGAAATCGAAGGCGAAGGCCACCCTGTATCGCCGAATCGGGGCGAGCGTCGTGCGCTGGCCGGTGCCGATCCTCGCGGCCAGTTCCGCCGTCGTCATGATCGGGGCGGTCTTCGTGCCGACCTACCGGCAGAATTACGACGACCGTCAGTACCAGCCGGCCGGTGCACCCGCCAACCTGGGCTTCGCGGCGGCGGATCGGCACTTCCCCAAGAGCAAGCTCTTCTCCGAGATGCTGATGATCGAGACGGACCACGACATGCGCAACTCGGCCGATTTCATCTCGCTGGACCGGGTGGCGCGAAGTCTCATCCGCCTGCCGGGAGTCGCGATGGTGCAAAGCATCACCAGGCCCATGGGCCGGCCGTTGGAGCATGCCAAGATTCCCTATCTGTTCACTACTCAGGGCAGCGGGAGCGGTCAACAGCTCCCGTTCAGCATGCAGCAGAACGCCAACACCGACGAACAGGCCCAGATCCAAGCCCACTCGGTCGCGTTGTTGCGCAAGGAAATTGAGTTCTTTCAGCAGATGTCGGACCAGCTGCACCAGACGGCGCTCACCGTCGAGGATCTGCAGCAGATCACCGACCAGATGAATTCGCAGATCTCCAATCTCGACGATTTCTTCCGGCCGATCAAGAGTTACTTCTACTGGGAACGCCACTGTTTCGACATCCCCGTCTGCTGGGCATTCAGATCGCTGTTCGACGCGCTCGACAACATCGACAAGCTGGCCGAAGACATCAACGCCGCCAAAGCCTCCATCGAGGCGATCGACCGGATCGTGCCGCAGATCATCACTCAGCTCAAACTGACCGCCGATGACACGGAGGCGTTGGCGGCGCTCCTGGTCAAGTCCTACGGGTCCGCGGACTTGCAGGCTATGCAGACGGATCAGACGTTCAACGACTCGGTCAACGTCGGCCTGGATTTCGACGCCGCCCGCAGTGACGACTTTTTCTATATACCCCGGGAAGGTTTCGACAACGAAGACGTCAAGACCGGCATGAAGCTGCTGATGTCGCCGGACGGCAAGGCCGCGCGGTTCATCGT
Organism: Mycobacterium gordonae; assembly: GCF_001417955.2. GTDB lineage: Bacteria > Actinomycetota > Actinomycetes > Mycobacteriales > Mycobacteriaceae > Mycobacterium > Mycobacterium gordonae_B. The sequence goes on from NZ_LKTM01000383.1 coordinate 94,244, forward strand.
CACCCACGAGGGGAACGCCATGGGCCCCGAAGGCGTGGAACACGTCGACAAGTTCCCCGGCGCGATCACCACCATCCTCAAGGAGACCTCGCTGGCCGGCGCGCGGGTCTATATCGGCGGCTCGGGATCCAACGACAAGGACATCAAGGCTTACGCCGCAAACGATCTGCTCATCGCGGCCATCGCGGCATTCGTGCTGATCTTCTTGATCATGATGGTGATCACGCGAAGTTTGTTCGCCGCCATGGTTATTCCCGCCACGGTGGCATTCTCCTACGCCGGCGCATTCGGCCTTTCGGTGCTCTTCTGGCAGCATCTCGTCGGCCTGCACCTGCATTGGCTGATTTTGCCGCTGACGTTCATCATCCTGGTGGCCGTCGGTTCTGACTACAACCTGCTGCTGATCGCGCGCGTCAAGGACGAAGTGCACGCCGGGATAAACACCGGTCTCATCCGCGCACTGGGGAGCACCGGTGGTGTCGTCACGTCCGCGGGACTGGTATTCGCATTCACCATGCTGGCGATGCTCAGCAGCGACCTACGCACCATCGGTCAGATGGGTTCTACGGTGTGCATCGGCCTGCTGCTCGACACGCTGATCGTGCGTTCGTTCGTGGTGCCGTGCATCATCAGGATTCTCGGGCCGTGGTTCTGGTGGCCGACGCTGGTGCGTGCGCGTCCGCTGCGGCAAAGCTGATCCCACCCTTTCGAGGGTCTTCTCGCGAGTTCCCCCTCGCGAGCGACCCCAAAATGCCGGCCCCGCCGGCGTGTCCGTGGCAACACACGAGCGCTCACCGCCCCGGGCCGCGACACGCTCGCCAGCAGCAAGATCAAAGCTGCCATTGACGAATGTCACCATTTGCGATTGACTCAGTCGCATGACGGACGTCGTTCCGGCGTGCGGGTCACTGCGGTCCCGCACCGCGATAGCGGTGAGCACTGTGCTGATCCGCCCGATCACCGCGGCCATACCGCCGGAGCGCGCGTGGGGCATGTGGATGACGCGCCAGCTGGTCGCCTCGTTGATGGGCACACTCGGGCCATCATTGGCCGGCGCCCACGTGAAGCAGGTCAATTCCGTTCTGCCAGATGGGCGTCGGATCGTCGGCGAATGGGTCTACGGACCGCGGGTTTCACCCGCGGCCGACGGCGCCGTCTACTACGTGCACGGCAGCGGCTACGCCATGTGCTCACCTCGCACCCACCGCAGGCTCACCTCCTGGCTGTCCTCGCTGACCGGGCTGCCGGTGTTCTGCGTCGATTACCGACTGGCGCCGCGCCACCGCTTCCCCGCTGCCGCCGATGACGTGCGCACGGGTTGGGACTGGCTGCCGCGCGCAACCGGCCTGCCCCCGGAACGCATTGCGATCGCCGGGGATTCGGCGGGCGGGCACCTGGCGGTGGACCTGCTGCTACAGCCCGACGTCGCCGCGCGACCGCCCGCCTCGCTGGTGTTGTTCTCGCCGTTGATCGACCTCACCTTCGGGCTGTGCGCGGCGCGTGAACTACAGCGCCCCGATCCGGCGCTGCGAGCGGCCGCGGCCGCCAAGATCGTGGCCCTTTACCACGCCGGGATGGATCCCACCCACAACCGTCTGACACTGAACGTCGCCGGCGGTCCGCCGCTGCCACCAACGCTGATCCAGGCCGGCGGGGCCGAGATGCTGCAGGATGACGCACGCCAGCTCGCAGCGGACATCCAGACCGCGGGTGGACGTTGCGAACTGCAGATCTGGCCGCACCAGATGCACGTGTTCCAGGCCCTCCCCCGCATGTCCCCAGAGGCATCGATGGCCATGGCGCACGCCACGCGATTCATCACCGACACACTCCGGCAGAGCCCGGAAACAGCTGCGACGGAGGCGGTTTGATGCTCGGACCATTGGATCGGCTGCTGGGCCGAAAGACCCCGAGTCGCGGGGCTCGGGCGGTCGTCACCGGCGCGGGCAGCGGCATCGGCGCCGCCTTCGCCGTCGAACTCGGCCGCCGGGGCGGCAAAGTGGTCTGCAGCGACATTGACGAGATGGCCGCCCAGCGGACCGCCGACGAACTCATGGCGCAAGGTGCCAAAGCCACGGCGGTGCGCTGCGACGTGTCCAAGATTGAGGACGTGCACGCCCTGGCCGACAAGGCGCAGGAATGGTTCGGCGCGCCGCCGACACTGGTGATCAACAACGCCGGCGTGGGCGCTGGCGGCGAGCCGATCGGCGATGTCCCACTGGATGATTGGGTGCGCACACTCGGAGTGAACCTGTGGGGACCGATTCACGGTTGTCACGTCTTCACGCCCATCCTGCGCGAGTCGGTCGGGTCCGGCCAGCCGAAGGCGATCATCAACGTCGCCTCGGCGGCGGCGTTCGGGGCCGCCCCCGGCATGGGCGCCTACAACGTCAGCAAGGCCGGGGTGCTCTCGCTGTCGGAGACACTGGCAGCCGAATTGTCCGGCACCGGAATCAAAGTCACAGTACTGTGCCCGACTTTCGTCAAGACCAACATCGTCGAATCAGGCCTGCAGGCCGGACGCATCAGCGAGGAGTCCAGCGCGCTGGCCAACAGACTGATGCGCTGGACCGGATTCTCCGCCGAGAAGGTCGCGCGGATCTGCCTGGACGCCAACGATCGCGGCGAGCTGTACTGCATGCCCCAGCTGGAGGCCAAGCTCGGCTGGAATGTCAAACGCCTTGCACCGGGCGCATATACGCGCGCGGTCGGTCTGGTGTCGCGCGTAGGGCACTGAAAGTAGGGCACTGAAAGTAGGGCACTGAAACATCCGTCCACCCTGAAAGGACATCGTTGTGGCCATCGAAATGGAAGCCATGCTCGCCAAGATCAAGGATCGCCAGTGGGCGCTCGCCGACATCGACTGGGAGGCGCCGGGGGCCGAAACGATCCGCCCCGAGTTCCGTCCGAAGCTCAAGGCGTTCATGGCCGATCTGTGCTGGATCGAGAACATCGGCGCCCGGGGTTTCGCGGCACTGGCCAAGAAGGCGCCCAACCCGACCATCGCCGAAATCTACCGGTACTTCCATGCCGAGGAACAGCGGCACGCGAACGCCGAACTGGCGCTGATGAAGCGCTGGGGCATGCTCGAGGACGGCGAGATCCCCGAGCCGAACGTCAACATCCGGCTGGCCATCGAGTGGCTGGACACCTTCGCCGACGACATGCCGCTGTCCGTGCTGGGCACCGTGATCCCGATGCTCGAGGTGGCGCTGGACGGTGCGTTGCTGAAGTTCCTCCTCGAGTCCGTCGAGGACCCGGTCTGTCACCAGGTGTTCGAGAAGATCAACAACGACGAATCTCGGCACATCGCAGTGGATTTCGAGGTGCTGGAGATGATCGGTCACGCTACCGCGCGCCGGCTGGCGATCGAATTCGTCGGCCGCTTCGCGTCGCCGGGTCTGATCCTCGGGATGGTCATGTACGTGCCGCTGCTCAACCGGGTCCGCAACGAGATGGCCGGCATGGGGATGGAGCCGGAGCGGCTGTTCAACGCGGTCAACCGGTTCAAGCAGCTCGGTGAACGCGGTGCCCGCACCCGCCGGGTACCGACCTACAAATTGCTCAAGCGACACGGCATGTGGGTGGTCAACCCGCGGCACCCCTACCAACTGCTGGCCAACTCCTTGGTATGGCTCTCGGATTACTATCCCAAGCCGCTGCTGAGGCCGATGCCGACCTGGTCGCGGGAACTGACCCACGAGCCGGCGGCGTAAGCATGGCAACCATCCACTCCACGCTCATCATCGGCGCCGGTTTCACCGGGCTCGGCGCGGCGATCCGATTGGCCGAAAAGGGCGTCCAGGATGTTGTGATTCTGGAACGTTCCGACCGGGTCGGCGGAACCTGGCGCGACACCCAGTATCCCGGTGCCAGCTGCGACGTCCCGTCGCTGCTGTACTCGTACTCGTTCGTCAAGAACCCGAAGTGGTCGCGCACCTACTCGCCGGCACCGGAGATCTATCGACACATCGAGGAGATGGCGAACAGGTTCGACGTCCGCCGCAATATCCGGTTCGGTCATGAAGTGACAGGTCTGACGTTCGACGAGGACACCGGAGTGTGGACCGCAACCACGAAGAACCGCAAACGCTTCCGCGCACGCACTGTTGTGCTGGCCTCCGGCCCGCTGTCGGACGCCAGCTTCCCCAACATCCGCGGCCTGGACAGCTACCAGGGACACAAGATCCACAGCGCCCGGTGGGACTCCGACTACGACTTCACCGGCAAGCGGGTGGCCGTCATCGGCACCGGGGCAAGCGCCATTCAGATCATCCCCGAGCTGGTGAAGCAGGCCGGCTTCGTCAAAGTGTTTCAGCGCACGCCCGGCTGGGTGTTGCCACGGCTGGACGTCGCCACGCCGCCGGCGGTGCAGGCTTTGTTCGCGAAAGTCCCTGCCACCCAACAACTTGCCCGGCAGCTGTTGTTCTGGGGTCACGAAGCCACCGCGACGGCGATGGTGTGGAACACCCCGTTGACTTCAGTGGTGGCCCGCCTGGGACAGGCCCACATCCGGGCCCAGGTCAAAGACCCCTGGTTGCGACGCCAGCTGACGCCTGACTTCGCACCCGGATGCAAGCGCATGCTGATCTCCAGCGACTATTACCCGGCCCTGCAGCGCGACAACTGCAAGCTGATCGACTGGCCGATCGCGACGCTGAGCCCGGTCGGGATCCGTACCAGCGACGGCATCGAACACCATCTGGACTGCATCGTGTTCGCCACCGGTTACGACGTCCACCTCACCGGACCCCCGTTTCCGGTCACCGGACTCGGCGGCCGGTCCCTCAACGACGAATGGGCCGGCGGCGCGCAGGCGTACAAGAGCATCAACGCACATGGATACCCGAATCTGTTCTTCATGACCGGACCCAACTCGGGCCCCGGCCACAACTCCCTGCTGGTCTACATCGAAGGGCAGCTCGATTACGCGGTGCGCGGTATCACCACCATCCTGGACAACGACCTGTGCTATCTCGATGTGCGCGAAGACGTCCAGCGTCGCCACAACGAGCACATCCAGCGCCGGCTGACCAGGACGACGTGGAACTCCGGATGCAGCAGTTGGTATCTGACCAAAGACGGGTACAACGGGTCCATGTACCCGGGAACCGCGACCCAGTATCTTCGCCAGATGGGTGACTTCCGAATGAAGCATTACGACGCGGTCACCCGCGTCTGCGCATGACATCTCCCCGGCCCGAACCCGGGACGATCGCCAGCGTGCTGTACAACGTGCGGCGGGCGCCGCAGCGCGTGCGGCGCCAGTCACGCGATTTCGTGGAAACGGCTGTCACACAGCTCTTCGACGCCGCGGTGCGCCACCCACAGGGCGCCGCGACGTCCGGCGAGTACCGAATCGAGGAACTGGCCCAGCTGGCCGGAACCACAACGCGCAACATCCGGGTCTACCGCGACCGCGGGTTGTTGCCGCCACCGCTGCGGGTCGGGCGGATCGCGCTGTTCAACGACACCCATCTGACCCGGCTCCGGCTGATCACCTCGATGCTCGACCGCGGCTACAACATCGCCCACGTTCGCGAGATGCTCAGCGCCTGGGAGGAAGGCAAGAATCTGGGCGATGTCCTGGGGCTGGAAACCGCGATCGTGGGCACCTGGACCACCGAGAAGTCCCAGACCATGCCACTGCCGCAGGCCCGCCAACTCGTCGACGACGCAACGGCTTTCGACCGGCTGGTGGCACTGCACGTCATCCGTGTCGACGGCGAGCAGGCCACCGTCACCCGACCGAAGCTCATCGAGGCGTTCAACGAGGTCCGCGGCTACGGCGTGAGTATCGACAAGCTCATCGACCTGCACGAGCAGATCCTGCCCAAGGTCGACGAGATCAGCGACCTGCTGGTCCGCGCCGGATTCGAACACGTCGCGGACCGGATCAAGCCCGGCGAGGCGCTGCCGGCGGACGCGGAGGTCGCCGAACTGATCACCATGCTGGTCCGCTTCCGCACCCAGGCGGTGGCGACCGTCACCGCGACCCTCGCGTCATCGATCGAATCGAACATCGAGACCCTGGTCAGCCGCCTCCTGGCGGAGTATCTCGAGCGGGCGGCTGAGCCCGATGTCAGTGCCCGCTGAGGGTCAGCGTCCCTTCGGTTTTGAGCACCCGGGCGGCGGTGATGCGCTCGGCCTTGCGCGCCTCCCGGTCCAGATAACGCTGCTTGGATTCGTCGAACTTTTCCGCCGCCTGCTCAATTTCCTTGATCAGGACCGCAAGGTCGTCACGCATCCACGCCGCCTCGCCGGTGAAGTCTTCACGCTCGAAGATCCGCCACTTCTTCAGCACCGGCATCACCACCTCCTCGAGGTGGATACGTGGGTCGTAGACGCCGCCGACGGCGATGACGACGGCTTTGCGGCGAAATTCCGGCACCGTGTATCCAGGCATCTTGAAATTGCGCAATATTCGGTGCACCGACTTCATCGCCTGGTTGGGTGCGATGTCGAGGCCCGCTTCGCTGACGTCGCGGTAGAAGATCATGTGCAGGTTCTCGTCCGCTGAGACCCGGGCGAGCAACTGGTTGGCAATGGTGTCGTTGCAGGCCTTGCCGGTGTTGCGATGCGAGACGCGCGTAGCCAGTTCCTGGAACGAGACGTACATCACCGAGTCGAACAGGCTCTCCGCGAACAGGTTGCCCTGCTGGTTCTGGCCCGGGCTGAAGCCGCGGGTGATCTGCTCCATCCGCAGTTTCTCCAGTTCGACAGGGTCGACGGCGCGCGTCACCACCAGGTAGTCGCGCAGCGCCACACTGTGCCGGTTCTCCTCGGCGGTCCACCGGTTGACCCACTGGCCCCACGCGCCATCGAGGCTGAAGTTCATCGAGATCTCGCGGTGATAGGACGGCAGGTTGTCCTCGGTCAGCAGATTCTGGACCATCGCCACCTGAGCCACGTCCGAGAGTTGACTCTGCCCCGGCTCCCAGTCCTGACCGTCGAGGGCATAGAAGTTCTTGCCGTCGGACCAGGGAATGTAGTCGTGTGGATGCCATTCCTTGAACATCGACAGGTGCCGGTTGAGCAGGCGCTCGGCGACGGGTTCAAGTTCTTGCAGCAGTTGCAGATTCGTCAATTCCTTGGGCACAAGCATCTCCAGGGTTACTTGGTCGGCGTTAACAGGCCGAGGTTGCCGTCGTGGCGGGGATACAACAATTGACCGCGACCGGTTTCCCGGTCGGTGTAGAACAGCAGGCGCAGGCTGTGTTCGCAGGCACGGCGTACTGCCTCGGATTCGCCCAAAGTGGGTGTGGCACGGGAATTCACGATCAGCGGCACCTGAGGTCCGGGCACCTCCGCCGACCAGGCCCACGCCGGCGGGAAGACATGCCGCTGCCGGGCCAGCCGCAGACCCGACGGCCCGGCCCGGTAGACCAGCGCGTCCTCGCCGGTTTCGGCGTCGGTGAACAGATGCGCGTCGTAGTCCATGCCGTCCATCACCGCTACCGCCCGCAGGGGCGTGGTGCGTTGCAGCGCAACCGGTTTGCGGCGCGCCACCGAGGCGTCGCAGCCCACCGTCAATATCCGTCGCGTCGGATCCGGCCATGGTCGAGGCCGCCACGGCGCAAGCATCCGGCGAATCTGGCCGTCGAGCCTGTCCAGTGCCGGCGACAACTCGTCGACGCCGGCGGTGACGGCGGCGATGCGTGCCGGGAGTTCGCCGACCGACAGGTTCACCTGCATGACCATCGGGCCGCGGCCACAAGTTCCCGTCTTGAGGCGTACCCGAGCGCCCCCGATGATCTCGTGAGAGGCCAGGACCTCACCGACCGCTTGCGCCACGCGGTCGGCCTGGGCGAGGGTGACCGGGCCGTCGGACGTCACGTCGACGTCCGGGAATTCCCGCACCGACCTCGCCTTGAGTGCCCTCACGCCGCGGCGACCCTTTCTCTTCTTTTCGCGACTTGGAATGCCGCGGAAAAAAGTTTCGCCGTCCGACGCCACCGTCAGATAGAGCCGAAAGTCCCACCGGGAGTGGCTAAAGTCCCGAACGAATGCATGGGCGATAAATCCCCGTGGCGAACATCACATTCTGCCGCACCTGGGCGTATTATCCGGCCGCTTAAATCTGACTTTCCACCAGATACGGCGCCAGCGTCGACAATTTCTCGCAAGTCTCCTCGAATTCCCGCTCGGGATTCGAGGCTTCGATGACCCCGGCGCCCGCCCGCAGCCAGGTGCGGCCGTCGTGCTCGTAGGCGGCGCGCAGGGCCAATGCCGCATCGAGCGCACCATCGGCGGAAAACTTCACGACCGCGCCGGAATACAGGCCTCGCGGACCTTCGTCGAGACGCAGGATGGCCTCGACACCGTCGGCTTTGGGAATCCCCGAGGCGGTCACCGCCGGGAACAGTGTTTCCAGCGCGTCCATCCGGTCGCTGGACGGGTCCAGTCGCCCGGTGATGGTGGAACCGAGGTGCTGCACGCTCCCCCGCTCGCGCACCGCCATGAAGTCGACGACGGAAGCGGTGCCGGGCGCCGCGATCTCGGTGACCTCCTGCAACGAGGTGCGCACCGAGATGGCATGCTCCACAATCTCTTTGGCATCTGACTGGAGGTCCTCGCGAGCCTGCTTGTCGGGCACGGCACCGCGTCCCAGCGCACGCGTGCCGGCCAGCGGCTCGGTGATCACCAGGCCGTCGGCCCGGACCGATGTGACGAGTTCCGGACTGTAACCCAGCGCGCGAATACCACCGAGCCGCAACAAGAACGAGCGCACCGGTGTGTTGTGCCGGCGACCGAGCCGATAGGTGGCCGGAAAATCAAGGGCGAACGGCACTTCCAGACAGCGAGACAGAATCACCTTGTGATAGCTGCCCGCGGCGATTTCATTCACGGCGACCGCCACCCGGTTGCGGTAGCCGGACGGGTCGGCATACAGATCGACCGCGCGGGAGGGGCGCACCTCGCGCACCCCGGCCGCAAGCAACTCCTCCACCGCCTCACGCTCGCGGGTTCCACCACCGACGAGCCGGATGTCGTCCCGGGTGATCGCGATGCGCAGCCGGGGCCAGAAGACCCGGGCCAGCGGAGTGTGCGGTGCCAGCCGCGTCTGCAGGCCGTACCGGTACACGCCGAATTCGAAAGCGACCCAGCCGAAAGCCTGGTCGGTCTCCAATAACAGCCGGTCAATCGCTTCCCCGAGCACGGCTCCCGGTCGGCCCGACCATTCTTGCCGGCGAGTCACGCCGTCGCGAACGACCCGCAGTTCGTCGCTGTCGAGTTCCACCATCGCCTGCACGCCGGCGGCAAGCTCCCACTGCCCGTCCTGCTCGTACAACAGGTACTCCTCGCCAACCGGCTCGACGAGCACCGCGGCCAGTTCAGCTGCGAGGTCGGCCGGTTCAACCCCGGCGGGAAGAGGTAGGCACAGCGACGCCGCGCCGACAGAACTGGTCTGCACACCGGCGTCCGTCACGTAAGTAAATGTAGCCTAACCTATTACAGGTTGCGCCACCCCCGGCACTTTTCGTCTGATGGACCGTTTACGCCTCATACCGAACTAAAAGGTGGCTCACATCCGGCTAGTCTCCGTGCCCAGGCCGGCGGACATCCGTTCCTGCTGGTAGGGACTGTAAAACGGCTCGAGGCCGCGAGCGCTATGTGACCGGTACACGCCAAACGTTTCCCCACCGTTCACCCCGCGTCCGCCGGCGTGACGGGTCGACAACTCCGTGCGCTCCTAGCATCTCAACGGAATCCGTGGGGGGTTCGCGGCCGTCACGGCCGTCACCTGGCCATCACCAAAAAGGGGAGGACCGTCCCAATGTTCGTCATCCGAATGACCGACGGTGAAGAGATCAAGGGCGACGTCGAGAACCTGACGTTCAACGAGGAGACCGGCGTGCTCACCGTGTGCACCGTCGACGGGTTCGAAGAGACCACCACGCACTACTCACCGGCGGCATGGCTCTCGGTGACGCACCGTAAGCGCGACGTCGCAGTTGGCGGGGATGTCAAGTCATCGCGGCTGTCCTCTGTTCGCTGACGCGACACGGAATCTCCCAGCGAATTAACAGGTAATTGGTACCTGGCCCACACAAATAAGGCCCAAAACGCCTTAGCCAGCGCACTTCTGCCTTTCGCTCGTTACGTCCGTGTTTCAGCAATCGCAACACCACGAAAACTGGGTCCAAAACGGCTGTTAGACGCAACATTCTGGGTGGCGCCCGGCATAGGCCCGGGCTAAATTCGCACCGTTATCTGGAATGTGACGTGGTCGCCATGACGGTCAGTACTTCCTTCGAATCGGCGCAGGATGCTCGAGAGGTGCTCAATGCTGCACGAGTTCTGGGACAACTTCACCCACAACCTGTTCAAGCCTTTGCTGCTGTTCTTCTACTTCGGGTTCCTCATTCCGATCCTCAAGGTGCGTTTCGAGTTCCCCTACGTCATCTACCAGGGCCTGACCATGTACCTGCTGCTGGCCATCGGCTGGCACGGCGGCGAGGAACTCGCCAAGATCAACGCCTCCAGCATCGGTGTCATCGTGGGCTTCATGGTGCTCGGCTTCGTGCTGAACTTCGCGATCGGCGGGCTGGCCTACCTCCTGCTGAGCAGGCTGAAAGGGATGCGGGCAGTCGACAAGGCCACCGTCGCCGGTTACTACGGGTCGGACTCGGCCGGAACCTTCGCAACCTGCGTCGCGGTCCTGACCGCCGTCAACATCGCCTTCAACGCCTACATGCCGGTGATGCTGGCCGTCATGGAGATTCCGGGCTGTCTGGTCGCCTTGTACCTGGTGGCGCGCCTGCGGCACCGCGGCCTGGACGCAGCGGGCTACATGCCCGACGAAGCCGGCTACACCCCGCCGGTCAGGGCCGCGATCGGCCCCGGCACTCCCGCGAAGCCGGCACCCGGCCAGAGCCTGGATCAGGAGGCCGACCGAGCGGCGCTGCGCGCCACCGAGCTGGAGCGGGAACTCTCAATGGAGAAGCTGGACCATCCGGACTGGGAGCCCGACCAGAGCCCGCCGCGGCCGCGGGCCAAGCGGATACCGATCTTCTCCCGCGAGCTGTTTCAGGAGGTGTTCCTGAACCCCGGACTGGTGCTGCTGATCGGCGGCATCGTCATCGGCCTGATCAGTGGGATGCAGGGGCAGAAGGTCGTAGCCGACGACGACCGCTTCTTCGTCCTGGCCTTCCAGGGCGTGCTGTGCCTGTTCCTGCTGGAGATGGGCATGACGGCTTCCCGCAAGCTCAAAGACCTGCGATCGGCCGGCCTCGGTTTCATCTTCTTCGGTCTGCTGGCGCCCAATCTCTTTGCCACGATTGGGATTGCGGTCGCCTGCACCTACGCCTCCCTCACCCACACCGACTTCAAGCCCGGCACCTACGTGCTGTTCGCGGTGCTGTGCGGCGCCGCTTCGTATATCGCTGTTCCGGCGGTGCAACGGCTGGCGATTCCCGAAGCCAGCCCGACGCTGCCGTTGGCCGCGTCCCTGGGGCTGACGTTCTCCTACAACGTCACCGTCGGGATTCCGCTCTACATCGAGATTGCGCGCATCTTCGAGCAGTGGTTCGGCGTCTGAGGTGGACGTCAGCCCAGCACGGTGCGCACGACCGCGTCGGCCAGTAGCCGGCCCCGGTCGCTGAGGACCAGGTGGTCGCCGACAGACTCCAGCAACCCATCGGCGACCACCTGCTCGGCGCGTTCGCGTTCGGCGCCGCTCAGCCGAGCCACCGGTAACCCCTGGCGCAGCCGGATCTGCAGCAGCACCTCTTCGGTGTGCAGGGCGTCGGCACCCAGCTGCTCGAAGCCGGCCACCGGCAGCCCGCCGTCGGCGAGCCTGGACCCATAAGTGTTGGGGTGCTTGACATTCCACCACCGGACGTTGCCGACATGGCTGTGCGCGCCGGGTCCGGCGCCCCACCACTGACCGCGATCCCAGTAGCCCAGATTGTGGCGACACTCACCGCCGGGACGGGCCCAGTTGGACACCTCGTACCACGCCATGCCGGCGGCCGAGAGACGCGCGTCGATCAACTCGTAGCGGTGCGCCAGCACGTCGTCGTCCGGCGGCTCGAGCTCTCCGCTGCGGACCCGCCTGGCCATCGCCGTGCCTTCCTCGACCACCAGCGCATAGGCCGACACGTGGTCGACACCCGTCTCCACCGCCGTGTCCACCGAGCGCAGCAGATCCTCATCGGATTCGCCGGGGGTGCCGTAGATCAGGTCCAGGCTGACGTGCTCGAAGCCCAGCTCGAGCGCCTCGCGGGCCGCCGCGGCGGACCGATTGGGTGTATGCACCCGGTCCAGCACCCCCAGCAACCGGGGCACCACCGACTGCATGCCCAGCGACACCCGCGTGTATCCGGCCTCGCGGATCTCCTGGAAGAACTCCGGCCACGTCGACTCAGGATTGGCCTCGGTGGTGATCTCGGCACCGGGTGCCAGTGTGAAGTGATCGCGCACCATGTCCAGCAGCGTCGCCAGACGCGTCCCGCCCAGCAATGAGGGGGTGCCGCCGCCCACGAACACCGTGTCCACCGTCGGGCCGCCGAGTCGGGCGGCCGCGCGCTCCAACTCGGTGCGCAGCGCCGTCAGCCAGGCGTCCGGGTTGACTCCGCCCAGTTCCGCCGGGGTGTAGGTGTTGAAGTCGCAGTACCCGCACCGGGTTATGCAGAACGGGACATGGACGTAGAGGCCGAACGGCCGTCCGGGGGTGGGCTGGATGGCCGGCAGTTCCACCGGCGCCTCGACAGGAGCCATGCCAAATCTTGGCACGGCGGCCCGGCTCGGGCCGTTTCCCAGGCTCTTCCCGGCTTCGTTTACCGAATCACCCAGGTTCGGCTCCTAATTTCAATCACTGTGAGAAGAATTTTGACCTGGTAACAACGGTGGCAGGGATCCATGGCAGAATGGCAGCCGTGACCGCCGCCAAGTCGAGCCCGCGAGTAGCGCTGGTGGTGCGACGGCATATCGACCTCAAGCGCGTTTGCAGCTGTTGCTGTCTGCCTTGACGTCGTAGACCCAGCCCACCCGTACCACCTGCTGGCTGCCGGATCTGCGCCGCCGGAATCAACGGTGAGTTGCGCGCGTTCCAGCCGGCATGTTCCGAAGGAGAACTGCCCCATGACCACTGCACGCCCCGCAAAGGCGCCCCGCAATGAGGGCCAGTGGGCGCTGGGCAATCGCGAGCCGCTGAACCCCAACGAGGAGATGAAGAAGGCCGGCGCGCCGCTCGAGGTGCGCGAGCGCATCGAGAACGTGTACGCCAAGGGCGGATTCGACAGCATCGACAAGAGCGACCTGCGCGGGCGCTTCCGGTGGTGGGGCCTCTACACCCAGCGCGAACAGGGGTACGACGGCTCGTTCACCGGTGACGACAACGCCGATCTGCTCGAGGCCAAGTACTTCATGATGCGGGTGCGGTGCGACGGCGGGGCGATCTCGACGGCCGCGTTGCGCACGCTCGGCGAGATTTCGACCGAGTTCGGCCGCGACACCGCCGACATCTCCGACCGGGAGAACATCCAGTACCACTGGATCCGGGTCGAGGACGTCCCGGAGATCTGGCGGCGCCTGGACGAGGTGGGACTGCAGACCACCGAGGCTTGCGGCGACTGCCCCCGTGTGGTGCTGGGCTCCCCGCTGGCCGGCGAGTCGCTGGACGAGGTCATCGACCCGACCTGGGCGATCGACGAGATCGTGCGCCGCTATATCGGCAAGCCCGAATACGCCGACCTGCCGCGCAAGTACAAGACCGCGATCTCGGGGCTACAGGACGTCGCGCACGAGATCAACGACATCGCGTTCATCGGCGTCAACCACCCTGAGCACGGTCCCGGGCTGGATCTGTGGGTCGGCGGCGGACTGTCGACCAACCCGATGCTGGCCCAGCGACTCGGCGTGTGGGTTCCGCTCCAAGAGGTGCCCGAAGTGTGGGAGGCGGTGACGTCGATCTTCCGGGACTACGGGTACCGACGGCTGCGGGCCAAGGCGCGGCTGAAGTTCCTGGTCAAGGACTGGGGCGTCGAGAAGTTCCGTGAAGTTCTCGAGACCGAATACCTCAAGCGGCCGTTGATCGACGGCCCGGCGCCCGACCCGATCGCGCATCCGATCGACCACGTCGGCGTGCAGCGCACCAAGAACGGGCTCAATGCCATCGGGGCCTCCCCGATCGCCGGGCGGGTGTCCGGCACCATACTCACCGCGGTCGCCGAGCTCGCAGAGCGCGCCGGCTCCGACCGCATCCGCTTCACCCCCTACCAGAAACTGGTCCTCCTCGACGTTCCCGACGACAAGGTCGAAGAGACGGTTGCCGGGCTGGAAAGCCTTGGCCTGCAGGTGCGGCCGTCGCAGTGGCGGCGGAACTTGATGGCGTGCAGCGGAATCGAGTACTGCAAGTTGTCCTTCGCCGAAACCCGGGTGCGCGCACAGTCTTTGGTGCCCGAGCTGGAGGGCAGGCTGGCAGACATCAACTCCCGCCTGGACGTGCCGATCACCGTCAACATCAACGGCTGCCCCAACTCGTGCGCCCGAATCCAGATCGCCGACATCGGGTTCAAGGGCCAGATGGTCGACGACGGAGAAGGTGGCTCGGTCGAGGGCTTCCAGGTGCATCTGGGCGGCGGCCTCGGTCTGGACAGTGGATTCGGACGAAAACTGCGTCAGCACAAGGTCACCAGCGACGAGCTGGGCGACTACATCGATCGGGTGACCCGCAACTTCCTCAAACACCGCCACGAGGGCGAGCGCTTCGCGCAGTGGGCCGTCCGGGCCGAGGAGGACGATTTGCGATGAGCCAGGCGCCCAAACTGACCGAAGACGAGCTGCGCGAGCTGGCGGCGCGCGGCGCGGCGGAACTCGCCGGCGCCGGCGCCATCGAGCTGCTGAAGTGGACCGAAGAAAACTTCGGCAACATCAACGGACCGCGCGGCTGGGCGACGTGCAACTACGTGGTGGCCTCCAACATGCAGGACGCGGTGCTGGTGGACATGGCGGCCAAGGTACGACCGGGTGTGCCGGTGATGTTCCTGGACACCGGATATCACTTCGTGGAGACCATCGGCACCCGTGACGCGGTCGAATCCGTCTACGACATCCGCGTCGTCAACGTCAACCCCGAGCACACGGTTGCCGAGCAGGACAAGCTGCTGGGCAAGGACCTGTTCGCCCGTGACCCCGGCGAGTGCTGCAGATTGCGCAAGGTCGCTCCGCTCGGCAAGGCGCTGCGCGGCTATTCGGCCTGGGTGACCGGCATCCGGCGGGTGGAAGCGCCGACCCGGGCCAACGCCCCGCTAATCAGTTTCGACGAGGCGTTCAAGCTGGTGAAGGTCAATCCGCTGGCGGCCTGGTCGGACGAAGACATGCAGAACTACATCGACGAGCACGACGTGTTGGTCAATCCCCTTGTCTACGAAGGTTATCCGTCGATCGGCTGCGCTCCCTGCACGGCCAAGCCAGTCGAGGGCGCCGACCCTCGTAGCGGACGCTGGCAGGGATTGTCGAAGACCGAGTGCGGTCTGCACGCGTCGTGACCACCTCGCTGGTGCTGACCGCGCACGGCAGCGCGGACCCTCGTTCGGCGGCCAATGCCCGGGCCGTCGCACGGCAGGTGGCGCGGCTGCGTCCGGACCTGGACGTGCGGGTCGCTTTCTGCGAGCACAATGCGCCGGGGTTGGTGGAGGTGCTGAACACGTGCCCGGGCGAGGCCGTCGTCACGCCCCTGCTGCTGGCGGACGCGTACCACGCCCGCGTCGACATTCCCGCCCAGATCGCCGAGTGCGCCGTCAGCGACCGGGTCCGTCAGGCCGGAGTGCTCGGAGAGGATGACCGACTGATCTCGGTCGCGCGCCAGCGGGTGATGGAGTCGGGGGTCTCCCCGCTTGACGACACCCTCGGCGTGCTCGTGGTGGCCATCGGTTCGTCGAATCCCGCCGCCAATAGCCGGACAGCCGACGTCGCGCCCCGGCTCGCGGCCGGAACCCGTTGGGCCGCAGTGACAACCGCGTTCGCCACCCATCCGAAGCCGTCGTTGGCGGAGTCGGTGCAACGGCTGCGCGACCGGGGTGCGCGGCGGGTGGTCGTCGCGCCGTGGTTCCTGGCGCCGGGTCGGATACCGGACCGGGTGGAGCGCTTCGCCGCCGAGGCAGGGGTGGCCATGGCCGCGCCGCTGGGCGCACACCCATGGGTCGCCCACACCGTGCTGGACCGCTTCGACCACGCCGCCGCGGAGCGCGTCGCGGCGTAGCTCGCTCAGCCTGCAAATCTGCAGCCAAAGTGCGAGAACGCCCCTGCGAAAACGCAGGCTCGAGGACACACAGCCGCCGGACGACCGGTGTGACGCGCGCGTGACCGGATACCCGCGCACCCATGACGGCTATGCCACCAGATCCGAATCCAACTCAGGTACCGGGCCTCGAGCCCGGCGGGGGCGTCCCGCCCGGCTCGACACCGCCCGATTCGGCACAGACCTCAGGACTGTCGGCGGAACAGCCACGTCCGAAGCGAATACTCACTCCGCTGGTGCTGACCAGCATCATCGCGGTGATCGTCTTCGTCTTGTTGTTCGTCGCCGTCGCGATGTGGATGCTGGCGCACCTGCCCTGATCACGCAGAGGTGAGCGTCGATTCCGCCGGCGCCTCGTTGGCGATCGGCGGCACCCGGGTGGCCCGCACGTACACCTCGTCGCCCGACTTCAGGGCCAGCGCCTCGGCGTCGCCGCGAGTGATCTGAGCGGTGAACGGGCCCCCGGACGCTGCGCTGGTCAACTCGACCCGGACCTCGAAGCCGAGCGTGACGACACGGTCGACCGTGGCGCGCACGACGCCGATCGACTCCGCCGTGCCGTCGCCGCCGGCGATCGCCATTTCGGGGTTGCGGCCTACCCGGATGTCGTGGGGGCGGACCAGTGCACCGTTCAGGGCTGACACCGCGCCCAGGAAGGACATTACGAAGGCGTTCTCCGGGGCGTCGTACACGTCGGTCGGGGAACCGATCTGCTCGATACGGCCCTTGTTGAGCACGGCGATACGGTCGGCCACGTCCAGTGCCTCGGCCTGGTCGTGGGTGACCAGCACCGTGGTGACGTGTACTTCGTCGTGCAGGCGCCGCAACCACGACCTCAGGTCCTCGCGCACCTTGGCGTCCAGCGCGCCGAACGGCTCGTCGAGCAGCAGCACCTCCGGGTCGACGGCCAGCGCGCGCGCGAGTGCCATGCGCTGACGTTGACCGCCGGACAGCTGATTGGGGTAGCGGTTCTGAAAACCACTGAGCCCCACCACTTCCAGCAGATGATCGACCTTCTCGTTGATCTCGGCCTTGGGACGCTTGCGGATCTTCAGCCCGAACGCGACATTGTTGCGCACGGTCAGGTGTTTGAACGCCGCGTAGTGCTGGAAGACGAACCCGATCCCCCGGCGCTGCGGCGGCACCCGGGTGACTTCGCGGCCGTTGATCGTGACGGTTCCCGAGTCGGGTTGGTCGAGGCCGGCGATGGTGCGCAGCAGCGTCGACTTGCCCGAACCGCTGGGACCCAGCAGCGCGGTCAGTGACCCGGTGGGCACCACGAAGTCCACGTGGTCCAGCGCGACGAAGTCGCCGTAGTGCTTGTAGGCGTCCCGAACGACGATCGCGTTCTTGCCCTGGTCGGTCTCGGTCATGTCTCCAGTCTCCTTGTCCGGCCTATTTGCTTGCTTTTGCCCGACGAGCGTCGAGCACCACTTGAACGATCAGCACCAGCACGGCGACCCCCATGAGCAACGTCGACAGCGCGTACGCGCCGTACTCCGCGCCGCGGTTGTAGCGGTCGGACACCAGCAGCGTCAGCGTCTGCGACTGCCCGGGCAGGTTGGACGAAACCATGATCACCGCGCCGTACTCGCCGAGCGTGCGCGCGATGGTCAGCACGATGCCGTAGGTCAGGCCCCAGCGGATGGACGGCAACGTGATCCGCCAAAAGGTCTGCCACCAACCGGAACCCAGCGTCGCGGCGGCCTGCTCCTGATCGGTGCCCAGTTCGTGCAGCACCGGTTCGACCTCGCGCACCACGAACGGAAGGGTGACGAAGATGCTGGCCAGCACGATCCCGGGGAAGCCGAAGATGATTTTGAATCCGAGGTCACGCTCGACGAACCCGAGGGCGCCGGCGCTGCCCCACAGCACGATCAGCGCCACGCCCACGATGACGGGCGAGACCGCGAACGGCAGGTCGATAATGGCCTGCAGGATGCCCTTGCCGCGAAAACGGTTGCGCGCGAGCACCAGTGCCGTGGGGATACCGAACACCACATTGAGCGGCACCACGATCGCCACGACCAGCAGCGACAAGTTCAACGCCGACACCGCTGCCGGCGTGCTGACCCAGTCGTAGAACTGGCCCAACCCGGGCTGGAAGGTACGCCACAGGATCAGCAGCACCGGAACCAGCAGCAGCGCGAAGATATACGCCAGAGCGGTGTAACGGAGCAGGTAGCGGACCGTTCGCGACGAAGCCACTAGGACATCTCCTCACGCTTGGCCGCCCGGCCACCGATGACGCGCAGAATGAGCAACACGATGAACGAAAGTGACAGCAGTACAATGGATATCGCCGCAGCCCCGGTGCGGTCGTCGTTCTCGATCAAGGTTCGAATCCACTGCGAGGACACTTCGGTCTTGCCCGGTATCGCACCGCCGATCAGTACTACCGAACCGAACTCACCGATGGCACGCGAAAATGCCAGCCCCGCACCGGACAACAACGCAGGCAATAAGGACGGCAGCACGACGGAAGTGAAGATCTTGAGTCCACTGGCGCCGAGCGACGCCGCCGCCTCCTCGGACTCTTTGTCGATCTCCAATAAAACCGGCTGCACGGCGCGCACCACGAACGGCAGCGTGACGAATGCCAGCGCGATCCCCACACCCCACTCCGTGTGCTGCAGGTGCAGGCCGATGGGGCTGTGGTTGCCGTACAGGGCCAGCATCACCAGGCTCGCGACGATGGTCGGCAACGCGAACGGCAGGTCGATCACCGCGTCGACAATGCGCTTGCCAAAGAAGTTGTCGCGCACCAGCACCCAGGCGATCAGAAGACCGAACGCGGTGTTGAGCAGCGTCACCCCGGCGGAAATCGTCAGCGTCACGCGCAACGATTCCAGCGCCGCGTGCGAGGTGACCGCCAGCCGGAAGGCGTCCCAGCCGCCGCCGGCCGCCTGCCAGACGATGGCGGCGAGTGGCAGCAGCACGATCACCGACAGCCAGATGGTCGCCACGCCGACCCGCAGGGAGGTGCTGCCCGCGCGTCCTCCGGCGGGGGCTTCGGCGTCGGCCTCGAGTTCCGGCCGGATCGCCTCAGGATTCGGGTTTGTCGTCACGGCGGTCATCCGGTGGCCTGCGTGTAGATCTTGGTGATGCTGCCCGAGCTCTTGTCGAACAGTTGCGGGTCGACGGTGCCCCACCCGCCCAGGTCGGCGATCGTCCACAGTTTCAGCGGAACCGGGAACTGATCGCGGAACGAGGCCGCGACGGACGGATCGACCGGCCGGAAACCGGCTTTCGCCCACAGCGTCTGCGCGGCCGCGGTGTACTGAAAGTTCTTGAACGCGACGGCCGCGGCAAGGTGAGTACTGGTGCTCAGCACCGCCATCGGGTTCTCGATTTTGAAAGTCTGTGGCGGCGTGACGTGTTCGACCGGCTTGCCGGCCCGCTCCGCGGCGATGGCCTCATTCTCGTAGCTGATCAGAACATCTCCACTGCCCTGGACGAAAACGTCCGTCGCCTCTCGCCCCGAGCCCGGACGCATTTTGACGTGTTCCCTCACCAATCGGTTGACAAACTCGATCCCGGCCTGGCCGTTGCGGCCGCCCTCACTCTTGACGGCGTACGGGGCCAATAAATTCCACTTGGCCGAACCCGAACTCAGCGGGCTGGGTGTCACCACGTCGACGCCCGGACGCAGCAGGTCGTCCCAGTCGTGGATGTTCTTCGGATTTCCCTTGCGCACCACCAACGTCACCACCGAACCGAACGGGATGCCCTTGGTAGCGCCGGTATCCCAGTCCTTGGCGACCTTGCCGCCCTTCACCAGTCGGGTGATGTCCGGTTCGACCGAGAAATTCACCAGATCGGCCGGCTTGCCCTCGGCCACGCCGCGCGACTGGTCCCCGGAGGCGCCGAAGGAGGTGATGACCTGCACACCCTTGCCCTCTTCGGAGGCGTTGAAAGCCGGGATCACCTTGCTCCAGCCAGGTTCGGCGACCGAGTAGGCGACCAGCGTGATGCTGGACTTGGCGTCGGCCAGTCCTCCGCCGCCAACGACATCGCTGGGACCGCCGCTGCACGCGGCAACGACACCGGTGATGAGCGCCAGGGCGGCGAACTGGCGCCAGCGCCATCGGATGCCGGAGAACCTCTGCGACATTGATTGCCTCTCAGTGCGGGACTGTCGGATTGCGGGTCCCGTGCTGCGGAAAGGCAATTAGTCAGTAACGACGGAGGTCACGAACTCCATCCCAGACCGCACACGGTTTCAGGGAGTCAGCGACAACAGCGTGCGTCGACCGCGGCGCAACCCACCACGGCGAAAACAGCGCAGCCGAACGCCGGAACGCGGCGCTCCAAAGCGGTGGCTGCGGCATGCATGTCGCGAAGCCTAACAGAGTTCACGCCGCTGGCAATTTGGCGGGGGAATCAGTGTGTGACCAGCCAGGTGACGATGACCAGTGCCACCAGCGCGACAAGAATGAGGGTGACGTGTGAACGCGGCATTGTGATTATCCGGAGCTCTCATCGGAATGCCGGGCGCGCCGCAACAATTCAATGCCACGGCCGAGCAACCCGTCCAGCAAGGTCGCCAGCAGGTACGCCAGGGCAAGCACCACCGGCATTACCGCCAGGGCCTGCAGCACGAACGGCAGACCGGAGAGCCACAGTTCAACGCCGTCCCACCAATTCAGGAAGCCGTTCACCGTGACCACCCTAGTCCTGGCCGGGATGGGTACGCGCCCACGTAACACCTCGGTTGCGGAGGTGGACGCGAAGTGGGTCCACGGTCGATGATGTCGGGATGGCCTTGCACCCCGATGCCGCTGATACAGCTAACGACGAGGTGGTCGATTCGGTCGAGGAGGCAGCCACGATCTCCGCGTCCACCGAGCTTCAAGCGTTCGACCCGTCCATGCCAGTGGAGGTCGACTCGGCCCTGCCGTTCCCGTCCAGCTCGTCGTCACGCAACCCGTTCCCGCCGATCGCCGACTACGCCTTCCTGTCGGACTGGGAGACCACCTGCCTGATCTCGCCGGCCGGTTCGGTGGAGTGGCTGTGTGTGCCGCGGCCGGACTCCCCCAGCGTGTTCGGAGCCATCCTGGACCGCAGCGCCGGGCATTTCCGGCTCGGCCCGTACGGCGTCTCGGTGCCGTCGGCGCGGCGCTACCTGCCCGGCAGCCTGATCATGGAGACCACCTGGCAGACCCATACCGGCTGGCTGATCGTGCGCGACGCCCTGGTGATGGGACCGTGGCACGACATCGAACGGCGGTCGCGGACGCACCGCCGCACCCCGATGGACTGGGACGCCGAACACATTCTGCTCCGGACAGTGCGCTGCGTCAGCGGCACCGTCGAACTGATGATGAGCTGCGAACCGGCCTTCGACTACCACCGCCTCGGCGCCACCTGGGAGTACTCGTCCAACGCGTACGGCGAGGCCATCGCCCGGGCCAACAAGCAGCCGGACGCGCATCCGACGCTGCGGCTGACCACCAATCTGCGGATCGGACTGGAAGGTCGCGAGGCGCGTGCCCGGACCCGGATGAAAGAGGGCGACGACGTGTTCGTCGCGCTGAGCTGGACCAAGCATCCGCCGCCGCAGACCTACCAAGAGGCCGCCGACAAGATGTGGCAGACCACCGAGTGTTGGCGGCAGTGGATCAACATCGGCAACTTCCCGGACCACCCGTGGCGCGCCTACCTGCAGCGCAGCGCCCTGACCCTGAAGGGGTTGACGTACTCCCCGACGGGCGCCCTGCTGGCCGCCGCCACCACGTCGCTGCCCGAGACGCCGCAAGGCGAACGTAACTGGGACTACCGCTACTCCTGGATTCGCGACTCGACGTTCGCCCTGTGGGGCCTCTACACCCTCGGGCTGGACCGCGAGGCCGACGACTTCTTCGCGTTCATCGCCGACGTGTCCGGCGCCAACAGCAACGAGCGGCACCCGCTCCAGGTGATGTACGGGGTCGGGGGCGAGCGCAGCCTGGTCGAAGAAGAACTCAACCACCTCTCCGGCTACGACCACGCGCGCCCGGTCCGCATCGGCAACGGCGCCTACGACCAGGTGCAGCACGACATCTGGGGCTCGGTGCTCGACTCGTTCTACCTGCACGCCAAATCCCGCGAGCAGGTCCCCGAGACGCTGTGGCCGGTGCTGAAAAAGCAGGTGGAAGAGGCGATCAAGCACTGGCGGGAGCCCGACCGCGGCATCTGGGAGGTGCGCGGCGAGCCGCAGCACTTCACGTCGTCGAAGGTGATGTGCTGGGTGGCGCTGGACCGCGGGGCGAAGCTGGCCGATAAGCAGGGTGAGCTGAGCTATGCCGGGCAGTGGCGGGAGATCGCCGACGAGATCAAGGCCGACATCCTCGAGCACGGGGTGGACTCCCGGGGTGTGTTCACCCAGCGCTACGGCAGTGACGCACTCGACGCGTCGCTGCTGCTGGTGGTGTTGACCCGGTTCCTGCCGCCCGACGACCCGCGGGTGCGCGCGACGGTGCTGGCGATCGCCGACGAACTGACCGAGGAAGGCCTGGTGCTGCGGTACCGGGTGCACGAGACCGACGACGGGTTGTCCGGTGAGGAAGGCACGTTCACCATCTGCTCGTTCTGGCTGGTGTCGGCGCTGGTCGAGATCGGTGAAGTGGCTCGCGCCAAGCGGCTGTGCGAGCGGCTGCTGGCGTATGCCAGCCCGTTGCATCTGTACGCCGAGGAGATCGAGCCGCGGACCGGCCGGCACCTGGGCAACTTCCCGCAGGCGTTCACCCACCTGGCGTTGATCAACGCGGTGGTGCACGTGATCAGGGCCGAAGAGGAAGCCGACGGTTCGGGGACGTTCCAGCCGGCCAACGCGCCGGTGTGAGTCCGTTCCCTACTTCTTGCCTTTATCGCCCGCGGCTTCGGTGGACAGGGCGGCCACGAACGCTTCCTGCGGCACGTCGACCCGTCCGATGGTCTTCATCCGCTTCTTGCCTTCCTTCTGCTTTTCCAGCAGCTTGCGCTTGCGGGTGATGTCACCGCCGTAACACTTGGACAACACGTCCTTGCGGATGGCCCGGATGTTCTCGCGCGCAATGATTTTCGAGCCGATCGCGGCCTGGACCGGCACTTCGAACTGTTGCCGCGGGATCAGTTCCTTGAGCTTGGTGGTCATCTTGTTGCCGTAGGCCGAGGCACCGTCCTTGTGGACGATGGCACTGAATGCGTCGACGGCTTCGCCCTGCAACAGGATGTCGACCTTGACCAGTTGCGCCTCCTGCTCGCCGGCCTCCTCGTAGTCCAGGCTGGCGTAACCGCGGGTGCGTGACTTCAACGAGTCGAAGAAGTCAAAGATGATCTCTCCCAACGGCATTGTGTAACGAAGTTCCACCCGCTCCGGCGACAGATAGTCCATGCCGCCGAGCTCGCCGCGCCGCGACTGGCAGAGTTCCATGATGGTGCCGATGAATTCGCTGGGCGCGATGATGGTGGTCTTGACGACGGGCTCGTAGACGGTGCGGACCTTGCCTTCCGGCCAGTCCGACGGGTTGGTCACCACGATCTCGGTGTTGTCATCTTTCACCACGCGGTAGACGACGTTGGGTGAGGTCGAGATCAGGTCGAGGTCGAATTCGCGCTCGAGGCGTTCGCGGGTGATCTCCATGTGCAACAGGCCGAGAAATCCGCAACGGAACCCGAAGCCCAGCGCCACTGAGGTTTCCGGCTCGTACGTCAGGGCCGCGTCGTTGAGTTGCAGCTTGTCCAGGGCGTCGCGCAGGTTCGGGTAGTCCGAGCCGTCCACGGGATAGAGCCCGGAATAGACCATGGGTTTGGGTTCGCGGTAGCCGGTCAGCGCTTCCTTGGCGCCGTTGCGCGCCGTCGTCACGGTGTCCCCGACCTTGGACTGGCGGACGTCCTTCACTCCGGTGATCAGATAGCCCACCTCACCCACCCCGAGACCGTCGCTGGCCTTGGGTTCGGGCGAGACGATGCCGACCTCGAGCAGTTCGTGGGTGGCGCCGGTGGACATCATCGCGATGCGTTCGCGCGGGACGATCTTGCCGTCGACCACGCGGACGTAGGTGACCACGCCGCGGTAGATGTCGTAGACAGAGTCGAAGATCATTGCCCGGGTGGGACCGTCGGCGTCGCCCTGCGGCGGCGGCACCTCGCGCACCACGTGGTCGAGCAGGTCGGCGACGCCCTCGCCGGTCTTGCCGGACACCCGCAGCACGTCGCCGGGTTCGCAGCCGATGATGTGCGCGATCTCGCCCGCGTACCGGTCCGGATCGGCGGCCGGCAGGTCGATCTTGTTGAGCACCGGGATGATGTGCAGGTCGCGGTCCAGCGCCAGGTAGAGGTTGGCCAGGGTCTGCGCCTCGATGCCCTGAGCGGCGTCCACCAGCAGCACGGCTCCCTCACAGGCTTCGAGGGCACGGGAGACCTCGTAGGTGAAGTCGACGTGGCCCGGCGTGTCGATGAGGTGCAACACGTACTCGGTGTCATCCACCTTCCAGGGCAGCCGCACGTTCTGCGCCTTGATGGTGATGCCGCGTTCGCGCTCGATGTCCATCCGGTCCAGGTACTGGGCGCGCATCGAGCGCTCGTCGACCACCCCGGTCAGCTGCAGCATCCGGTCGGCCAGCGTCGACTTGCCGTGGTCGATGTGAGCGATGATGCAGAAGTTCCGAATCTGCGCCGGCGGGGTGAAGGTCTTGTCGGCGAAACTGGCGATGGGAAATCTCCTGGTCGAGCGGTCAACGAGTATGCCCAGCGTATCCGTGCGCGGCAGCCGGGACACAATCACGCGGTTATGCTGCGAGCATGGCACCGGGTAAGAAGTCGTCCGGCAAGTCACAGTGGAAGACGTTCCAGCGGTTCGCGGAGAACTTGGTCAACGAGGCTCCGAAGGTGGTCCAGCGGCTGCAGAACACGCAGGAGACGCTGAAGACCATCCAGCAGGCGGTGAAGATCACCGCGAACATCATGGCGATGGGTCTGCCGGCGCCGCCAACGGAGGTCACCGCCGGCCGGCCGGTGACCAAAACGAGCTTCCCGACTGCGCAGCGGGCCCGAAGAGTGATGTATGCACCCGACCTCGACGGTCGGGCCGATCCCGGCGAGATCGTGTGGACCTGGGTGGTCTACGAGGACGATCCGACACGTGGCAAAGACCGGCCGGTGCTTGTCGTGGGCCGCGACCGCAGTGTCCTGTTGGGGCTCATGCTTTCCAGCCAGGAGCGCCACTCCGACGACCGGGACTGGGTCGCGATCGGTTCGGGTGACTGGGATTACGAGGGCAGGCCGAGTTGGGTGCGGCTGGACCGGGTGCTCGACGTGCCCGAGGAAGGCATCCGCCGCGAGGGCGCGATTCTGGAACGCGAAACCTTCGAGGTGGTCGCCGCCCGGTTGCGTGCCGAGTACTCCTGGCGCTGAGGTTGCGCGAGCAGACGCGAAATCGCATCGGAGCGTTTGCTCCCGTGCGATTTCGCGTCTGCTCGCGGGTGGAACTCGCGCCTGGAACAGGCGGTGAAACTCAGCCCTGGGTGATGTAGGACTGCAGCTGCTGCTGCTCGGCCTCGAGCTCACCCATGCGGGTCTTGACCACGTCACCGATGCTGACGATGCCGATCAGCTTGCGGCCGTCGAGCACCGGCACGTGCCGCACCCGATTCTGGGTCATCAACACGCTGATGTTGTCCACCGTGTCGGACTTCGTACAGGTGGCGACGGCACTGGTCATGATCTTGGAGACGGGCCGCGACAACACGCTGGCACCGTGCACGTGCAGTTGGCGCACCACGTCGCGTTCCGACACGATGCCGACCACGCCCTCGTCGCCCATCACCACCATGGCGCCGATGTTCTGTTCGGCCAGACCGGCAAGCAGTTCCCGGACCGTCGCGTCTGGGTTGATCGTCGTCACCGCCGCACCCTTGTTCCGCAAGACGTC
This sequence comes from Mycobacterium gordonae, assembly GCF_001417955.2. Lineage (GTDB taxonomy): Bacteria > Actinomycetota > Actinomycetes > Mycobacteriales > Mycobacteriaceae > Mycobacterium > Mycobacterium gordonae_B. The sequence goes on from NZ_LKTM01000383.1 coordinate 120,382, forward strand.
CGCGATCCGCATCAATGCCTCCCGTCGGTGGTGATCTGATTCACACAGGCTACGACTAACTCGGCCGACGGGAAAGGAGACATCCTGTCCCGCGCGCACCCGAATCGGCCGATTGCGGTGAACACACCGGGCCGGCTTGCAAGGATGGGGCCATGATCGAGGTCACCCTGCTCGGAACCGGAAGCCCCATCCCAGACCCCAACCGCGCCGGACCGGCCACCCTGGTTCGCGCGGGCGGGCAGGTGTTCCTGGTGGATTGTGGCCGCGGGGTGCTGCAGCGTGCGGCTGCGGTGGGCGTCGGCGCCGCTGGGCTGTCGGCGCTGCTGCTCACCCATCTGCACAGTGACCACATCGCCGAGCTCGGGGACGTGCTCATCACCAGCTGGGTGACGAACTTCGCGCCCGATCCCCCGCCGCTGCAGATCATCGGCCCGCCGGGAACCGCGGAGGTGGTGCAGGCGACGCTGAAGGCGTTCGGCCATGACATCGGTTACCGCATCGCCCACCACGCCGACCTGAACGCACCGCCGCCGATCGAGGTCCATGAGCACACCGACGGGCCGGTGTGGGACCGCGACGGCGTGACGATCCGGGTGGCGCCGACCGATCACCGACCGGTCGCGCCCACCATCGGATTCCGCATCGAGTTCGACGGCGCCTCGGTGGTGCTGGCGGGCGACACCGTGCCATGTCCCACCTTGGACGAATTAGCCTCTGGCGCAGATGCTTTGGTGCACACAGTGATCCGCAAGGACATCCTGACCCATGTTCCGCAGCAGCGGGTGAAGGACGTCTGCGACTACCACTCGTCGGTGCAGGAGGCCGCCGCGACCGCCGCCCGCGCGGGCGTGGGCACCCTGATCATGACGCACTATGTGCCCGCCGTCGTGCCGGGCCAGGAGGAGCAGTGGCGGGCGTTGGCCGCCACCGAGTTCGGCGGGCGAGTCGAGTTGGGCGACGACCTGCACCGTGTGGAGGTCTCGGCGCGGCGGTAACGGCCACGCTTCGTCCAGGTGGAAATGGATGTCCTCGCGCTGACATCGAGGTACTATCCGCTCCTGCCGATTCGTCGAAAGGTGCCGCATGTCGTGGTTCGCCGTGGGGCCAGAGGCAGTCGCGGCTGCCGCGGACAGCCTGGCCGGCGTCGGCTCCACGATCGGTGAGGCCAATGTCGCCGCGGCTCTGCAAACGGCCGGCGTGCCGGCGGCCGCGGCCGATCAGGTCTCGGCGGCGGTAGCGGCGTTCTGGGGATCGCACGCGCAGGGCTACCAGAACATCAGCGCTCAGATGTCGGCATTTCACGACCAGTTCGTCCAGGCGCTGAACAGCAGTGGCGCGGCCTACGCCAACGCCGAGGCGGCAGCCGCGTCGCCGCTGCAGGATCTGCTCGGTGTCATCAACGCGCCCACCCAGCAGCTGCTCGGGCGGCCACTGATCGGTGACGGCGCGGACGGCGGCACCGTCGGGGGCGTCGGCCAGGCCGGTGGCGCCGGCGGACTGCTGTATGGCAACGGCGGCCGCGGCGGGAACAGCACGAACACCGGAGCGGTCGGTGGTAGCGGTGGAGCAGCCGGATTGATCGGTAACGGCGGCGCCGGCGGCAATGGCGGCGGCGCCGCGGCCGGCGGGGCCGGCGGCAACGCGTGGCTGCTCGGGACGGGTGGCGCCGGGGGCAGCGGTGGCGTCAATGCCGTCGGCCTCAACGGCGGCATCGGTGGAAACGGCGGCATGGGCGGCTTGTTCTTCGGCAACGGTGGGGTGGGCGGCGTCGGCGGAGCCGGCGGTGGACTCGCTGCGGGCGGAGCCGGCG
>NZ_LKTM01000384.1 GCF_001417955.2 Mycobacterium gordonae
TTATCAATGCCGCAGGCCAGGGTGAGGTCGTGGATGTCGGTGACATAGGTGTTTGTCCAGCCGCTGGCATGGTGCACCTGGGCGTGGTAGCCGGGGACGTCGCAGCCCGGGCGGGTGCAGCCGCCGTCTTTGGCCAGCAGCATCAGTCGCTGGGCGAGGTTGGCAAACCGCTTGGCGTGGAACAGCGCCAGGGGTTTGGCGCCGTCGAAGACCGCGAGATAGTGGTGCGCGGTGGCGGCCCAGCCGATCAGGGTGGGCAGCGGGATGCGGGTGCCGCCGCCGGTGCGGGCCCGCCCGGCCCCGGCCTCGAGGTCCTTCAAACTGGTGGTGACGATGATGCTGACGGGTAGGCCGTTGTGGGTGCCCAGCTCGCCGGTGGCGAACAGTTCGCGGATGGCGGTGATGATGGCGTCGTGGTTGCGTTGGAGTTGGCTGCGGGTGTCGGTGTCTCCGTCGGGGATGCCGGCGCCGGGGGCGGCGAGTTTGGCCCAGGCGGCTTCGAGTAGTGCCCGTAGTTCGGGGGTGATCAGGCCGCTGAGCCGGGACATGCCGTCGTATTGCTGGGGGCCCAGGGTCAGGCCGCGTGTGCGGGCGCGTTCGTCGTCGGTGTAGTCGCCGTCGGGGTGCAGCAGGGCCATGAGTTCGTGGGCGTATGTGGCGACCTGGTCGGGGCGAAAGTCACAGGCCTTGCCGGCCAGGTCCTTTTCGGCGGCCTCCCAGGTCCCTACATCCACCGTGCTGGGCAGGTGGGCGATGAAGTCGCGGATCACTTTGATGTGCGCGTCACCGATCAGACCTTCGCGTTGGGCGGCGGCGGTCGCGCCCAACAGTGGCCCTAATGGTTCGCCTGTCAACGCCCGTCGTTCGCCGAGGTCGTCGGCTTCGGCGATGCGCCGGTTGGCGTCGGCTTTGGTGATCCGCAGGCGCTCGGCCAACGCTGCGGGGAGTTTGCCGCCGAGTTCGTCCTCGGTGGCCTGGGTTTTGAGGTGGTTGATCAGGGCGTGCTGGGGTGTGCGCATCCGGCGGTGCACCTTTTCCAGGCGCTCCATGCCGCGCAGGAACTCCGGGGTGGTCAACGCATCGAACGTCAAGTCACACAGGCGATCAACCGCAGCGTCGAGTGCGTCGAAGACCTCCACGATCTCCTCACGCGTACTCGATGTCATACCCCAATTCTATGGAGGGCCACCGACAAGTCCGGATCGCCGCGAAGGCCGAAAGGTGTTGATATCAAAGGCGATATCACTTTCCAGGACCTGGTGCCACCAAGCTCGCGTTACTGCTGTGACAAGGGCCGGTTCTCCTCATATCAAAGTCATACCGGCAAACAATTAACGAAATACATTTCGCTATCTACACTTCGTATCAGGGGGGCCGACATCGAAAGGCCAAGGCATGAACGCCATGACAATCGCGGCCGCCGCCGCGTTCGCCACCGTCCTGGGAATCAGCGTCACACCACCGCCGGCCCGAGCCGAGGCCCCGACGACGACCGGTGTCTATCTCTACGCAGACGAGGACGGCGACACCGGAATGTGGACCATCAGAACCACTTGCACTCCGGACTGCGTCGCTCACGTCACCACCACTTCCGGGCGCGGTTTCGATGCCGCACTGATCGACGGCCGCTACACCAACACCCGGACCATCCCCGGGGGCATAACCTGCCCGGGTCATACCGCCGGTGACTTCGGGCGCTGGATCCCCGCCAGCGAGCACCCGGTCACCGTCACGCAATGGTGGGACCCGGTGACGCTGACCGGCGAAGTGGACTTCTTCAACGAGGCGGCTCCCTGTGGCCTCGCCGACCGTCGCGACAGCTTCACCCTGACCAGAATCGACCGATGACTACAGCGTCTCGTCCAACTCCCCCAGCCGGTCGGTGAGCCGAAGATTCTCCGAGTAGTCAACCGGGCAGGCAATCAGCGACACCCCGTCGTCGTCCAGCGCCGCCCGCAAGGTCGGCAACAGTTCCTCGGCGCTGCTGATCCGATATCCCTTGGCGCCGAAGCTTTCCGCGTACTTGACCACATCGGGGTTGCCGAACGATACGTAATGGTGCTCGCCGAGTTCGAGATCCATTTTCCACTCGATCAAGCCATACCCGCCGTCCTCCCAGATCAGCACCACCAGCGGGATCTTCTCCCGCACCGCGGTCTCGATCTCCTGCGAGTTCATCAGAAAAGCCCCGTCGCCCACCACCGCCAGGACTTTCGACTCCGGCTGCGCCAGCTTGACGCCCAACGCTCCGGGCAGCGCAAAACCCATGGTGGACAGGCCGTTTGAGATCAGACAGGTGTTGCGCTCATAGGTCGGGTAGAGCCGCGCCATCCACATCTTGGTGGCGCCGGTGTCGACAAGCACCACATCGCTGCGCCCCAGCGCCTCCCGGGTATCGGCGACCACCCGCTGGGGTGCCAGCGGGAATCGTGAATCCTGTTGTCCCCGAGCGAATTCTTCATCCAACAATCCCGAACCGGGCACCTCGACGTCGTCGAATCGGCGTCCTTGCATCGCTTCGGTGAGTTCGTTCAGCGAGTCGCTGATATCGCCGATGATGCCGACGTCGACCGAATAGTGCGCGTCGACCTCGGCCGGAAAGCGGTGGATATGAATGATCTTCTTGTCGGCTTGGGGGTTGATGCGGACCGGATCGAATTCCTGCAACTCGTAGCCGACCGCGATCACGACATCGGCGTTGTCGAAGCCGAAGTTGACGTAGTCGTGGCGCATGAACCCGAGCGTCCCGATGCCGTTCGGGTGATCGTCGGGCATCACGCCCTTGCCGTGAAAGCTGTTGGCCACCTTGATGCCGAGCGCCTCGGAGAACCGGATCAGCGCCTTGGTCGCATCGCTGCGAGCCGCGCCGTGCCCGGCGAGCACCACCGGCCGCTGCGCCGCGCGCAGAATATCGACCGCACGCGCGACCTGCCGGGCCGCCGGGGCGTCGGCCCGCACCACATTGCGCGGCAACGGACCCAACTCGTAGTCGGCGTCATCTGCGTCCAGGTGCTCGGGAACGGCCAGATACACAGCCGCCGGTCGTTCGGTCTCGGCGACCTTGAACGCCTTGCGAACCATCTCCGGTATGGCATGGGCGGTGGGGATGCCGGCCGACCAGCGGGTGATGGGAGCGAACATCGACACCAGGTCGACGTACTGATGGGATTCCTTGTATTCGCGGTCCTGGCCGACCTGCGCCGAGATGGCGACCATCGGGGTGCTGTTGGTGGTTGCGTCGGCCACCCCCAGCTGCATGTTGATGGCTCCCGGACCCAACGTCGCCGACACCACGGCGGCGCGTCCGGTGACCCGGCCGTACATCTCGGCCATGAAGGCCGCGCCCTGTTCGTGCCGGGTCAGCACGTAGCGGATGTCGGAGGCGGCCAGCGCCCTGATGAACCGGATGTTCTCCTCTCCGGGTATCCCGAAGACGACCGAAACGCCCTCGTTCTCCAGGCACCTGACGATCAACTCAGCCGCTGTGGACATCCGCCACCTCTCTGTTTCCTCGATAGTGGCAGGCTAGTTGTCGGACGGTTCACGACAACCCTGACAGGAGGGCCGACGTGCCCATCGCCACCATCAACCCGGCCACCGGCGAGACAGTCAAAACCTTCACCCCCGCAACCGACGACGAAGTCGAGCAGGCGATAGCGCGCGCGTACGCACGCTTCCAGGACTACCGCCGCAACACCACCTATGCCCAGCGTGCCGAGTGGGCAAACGCCACCGCCGACCTGCTGGAGGCCGAGGCCGACGACACCGCGGCCATCATGACCCTGGAGATGGGCAAGACGCTGGCCAGCGCTAAAGCCGAAGTACTGAAATGCGCCAAAGGTTTTCGTTATTACGCCGAGAACGCCGAAGCACTACTGGCCGACGAGCCGGCCGACGCCGGCAAGGTCAATGCCTCCCGGGCATTCACGCGCTACCAGCCGCTCGGCGTCGTGCTGGCGGTGATGCCGTGGAACTTCCCGCTGTGGCAGGCCGTGCGGTTCGCGGCACCCGCGCTGATGGCCGGCAACGTCGGGCTACTCAAGCACGCCTCGAACGTCCCGCAGTGCGCGCTGTACCTGGCTGACGTCATCGGGCGCGGCGGGTTCCCCGACGGGTGCTTTCAGACCCTGCTCGTCGCCTCCGGCGCCGTCGAGAAGATCCTGCGCGATCCCCGCGTGGCCGCCGCGACCCTCACGGGCAGTGAGCCGGCCGGGCAATCGGTAGGCGCCATCGCCGGGGACGAGATCAAGCCGACCGTACTGGAACTCGGCGGCAGCGACCCGTTCATCGTGATGCCCTCGGCGGATCTGGACGCCGCGGTGAAGACGGCGGTCACCGGCCGGGTGCAGAACAACGGGCAGTCCTGCATCGCCGCCAAACGCTTCATCGTCCACGCCGATATCTATGACGAGTTCCTCGAAAAGTTCGTCGAGCGGTTTGAAGCGCTCAAAGTCGGTGACCCGACCGACCCCGACACGGACGTCGGACCGCTGGCCACCGAGTCGGGTCGCGACGAGATCGCCCAGCAGGTGAAGGACGCCGCGGCGGCGGGCGCCAAGATCCGATGCGGCGGCGAGACTCCCGACCGGCCGGGCTGGTTCTACCCGCCGACGGTGATCAGCGACATCACCAAGGACATGGCGCTCTACACCGAGGAGGTCTTCGGCCCCGTCGCGTCGGTGTACCGGACCGCCGATATCGAGGAGGCGATCGAGATCGCCAACGCCACCACCTTCGGGCTGGGCTCGAACGCCTGGACCGAAGACGAGGACGAGCAGCAGCGCTTCATCGACGACATCGTGGCGGGCGCGGTCTTCATCAACGGCATGACGGTGTCCTATCCGGAGTTGCCGTTCGGCGGGGTCAAGCGGTCCGGCTACGGACGCGAACTGGCAGGTCTGGGGATCCGCGAGTTCTGCAACGCCAAGACGGTCTGGGTGGGGTAGCGCTCCCCCGCCGAGCAGACGCGAAATCGCCCAAAACGCCGTTGTTTTGGGCGATTTCGCGTCTGCTCGCCCAACTGACTTAGACGGCCGCCAGCGCGCGCTCGTCTTCGTCGGCGAAGTCGTCCTCGAGCTGCACCGGCGAGTAGTCCAGGTCGATCTCGCCGACCGGGCGACCGCGGGCGCTGCTGATCGTGCCGAACCGTCGCATGCCCTTGTCGGTGGAGTACTGCAGCATCTCACCCGGCTGCAGGCCGAACGGCGGATGCTCGCCGTACAGTTCGAACCCTTCTTCGGTGAGTCGCAACGCCATCGGGATGAGTTCGTTCATGCGGTTCTCGAAGACGGACCAGTTGGCGTCGTCGGCCGCGACGTGGCGGCGGCAGGTGAATGTGCCCCAGGCCATGTGGCGCCGCTCGTCGTCGCCGATGCGGCGCACCAACTCCTGCATGCCGGGCAGGATGTTGCGTTCGACGCAGATCTTGTTCCAGGCGTAGTAGCCGGTGAGCGCCAGCATGCCCTCGACGATGTGGTTGTAGGTCACCGATGCCCGCACCTGCGCGGCCGGTGAGGGGTCGCCGGTCAGCGCGTTGAGGCAATCCGGCAGTTCTTCATAGAAGATGTCGCGATAGGTGGGCAGCGGGTCGAGGTAGCCGTGCAGGTCATCCTTGACGCCCACCGCGTCCAGCCAGAGCCGGAACACCTGGACGTGCTTGGCCTCCTCGAACGCGAACTGCGTCAGGTACATCTCGTCACCCAACCGGCCCTCGGCGCGCATCGCGGCCATGAAGGGCTGGATGTCCTCGGTCACCGCTTCCTCGCCGGCGATGAACTGGGCGCACAGCCGAATGGCATAGTCCCGCTCGGCATCCGACAGCTTTTCCCAGTCCTGCCGGTCCTTGGAGAAGTCGATGTCGGCGGGGTTCCAGAACTTCGCGTTGCCGCCGGCGAACAGCTTCAGCGGCAGGCTCTCCCAATTGAGACCGCCGGCCACCATTGAGCCGGTGTGGGTGCGCGTCATGTGATCTCCTTTGATCGGGCTGGGCTGACGGCGGGGCGCGACGCGCAGAACGCGTCCGAGAGCACCGCAACGAGCCGGCGCACCGCGAGCGCAGGCTGCTCCGGAGTCGGTTCGTCGAGACCGAGGATCGGGTCGAGACCGCGCATGTACGGCGCGAGCGCCAGGTGCGGGAAGATCATCAGCAGCAGCGACAACAACGCATCGGTGTCCGAATCCTCACGCAGATCGCCCCGCCGGTGCGCCTCGGTCACCAGCGGCCGGAGCACCTCTAAGTAGTGACGGTGGACGACGTTGCGCACGCTGATGCGGGCGTCGGTGTCGACCTCCAGGGTGGCCGCGGCATGCAGCGCGCGTTCCCGGGGATGTTCGGCGTAGTAGGCGACCCAGGCGTCGAGCAGGTCGGTGAGGAAGTCGAAGAACGGCCGGCCGGGGTCGATGTCGCGGATGGTCGTTTCCACGTAGGCCCGCACCCGCTGGCTGGCGACGTCGGCGATGTACGCGTAGAGGTCGCGCTTGTCGGCGAAGTACTGGAACAGACTGCCCTTGGCGACGCCGGCGCGCCGGGCGATGACGTTGAGGCTGCCGTTTGAGAACCCGTGGGCCCCGAACTCGGCCTCCGCGGCTTCGATGACCGCGGCGCGGCGGGCCGGATCGACACGTGCCCAGGTAACCGTCGGCATGGGCCTCCCCTCACCCTGAAATGACCACTGGTCATTTTACTGTGAGGCAGTTCACAGTCAAGGGTGCCAGGCGGGCTGCCTTTAAGGCCGCATCTCGTATGCCCCGTTCAGGGGCAGCACGAATTCCTTCCACACCGTGTCGTAGCGCGCCGGGTCGTTGGCGGGGCGGCGGATCATCCGCAGCGCGAACTTGGCCTGCTCCTCGGTGGTGGCGGCCTTGTCGTGCAGTTCGACGGCGTAGGTGTTGAAGTCGCGGACCAGCAGCCCGAAGATTTCGTCGAGCAGCGCCTCGTCGACGCCGGACAGCGGGGCCTCCTCGAGAATCAGCTGTGCGTAGGGCACCAGGGCGAAGATCTGGCCGACGCCGAAAGCGAAGTCGATGTCCTTCTGCTGCGCGGCATCCGGGGTGGCGCCGGCCAGCATCTCGGCCAACACGTCGACCTGCTGACGCAGCAGCGCGACGTTCGGCAGGTGCCCGTAGCTGTCGAACGGTGTCCGCCAGTCGTGGAACCGCACCTTGCCCAGGCCGCCGGTGGGGCCCTGGTTGAACAGGAAGGAGTCGTCGGCGTCGTCATCGCGGCGACCGATCAGCGGCAGCGCCGCGTCGGGGGCGAATAGGAAGTTGGGCATGAACTTGGCCAGCAGCCCGATGTTGATGTGGACGGTGCCCTCCAGCCGGGGCAGCATGCCGATCTCCTGGGCGACGGTTTCGAAGAACATGTCCTTCTCCACGCCCTTGGCCGCGATGACGTCGAACAACGCGGTGATCACCCGCTCACCCTCGCTGGTGACCTTGGCCTTGGTGAGCGGGCTGTACAGCAGGTAGCGGCGGTCCTCGGCGGATGCGCTGCGCATGTAGTCCGATGCGCGGGTGCACACCAGCCGCATGGCGACCAGGCGCGCGTAGGAGTCGGTGAGCAGCCGTCGCACGTGGCTGAAGTCGGTGACCACGGTGCCGTAGAGGTGGCGGTTGGCGGCGTGCGTGATCGCCTCGTAGAAGGCGTGGGTACACATGCCGACCGAGCCCCAGCCCAGGTTGTACTTGCAGACGTTCACCGTGTTCAGGGCGGCGTGGAAGGCACCCATGCCGCGGTGCAGCAGGTCGGCCTCGGTGACGGGGTAGTCGTGCAGCGCGTAGTTCGCCACGTAGTTCTGCGAGTTGACGACGTTCTTCTTGCATTCGTAGCGGTCGTCCTGGGAGTCCGCGGCGAAGAAGACGTACTCCGGGTTGTCCGAACCGTCGTCGATGCGGCCGAAGGTGGAGGTCATCCGTGCGACGTTGGCGTTGCCGATGTAGTACTTCTCGCCGTTGGCCACCCAGCCGTGCTCAGCTGGGGTCAGGACCATGTCGGTCTGATAGACGTCGGCGCCGTGGGCCTTCTCGGACAGCCCGAAGGCGAACACCTCGCCCTGTTCCAGCTGGGCGGCGGCCTTGCGCTTGGCGTCCTCGTTGTCGCTCATCCAGATCGGCCCCAGGCCCAGCGCGGTGACCTGGAAGGGGTACCAGTAGCTCAGTCCGTAGAAGCCGATGATCTCGGCGAACTCACTGATGCGGTAGGTGTCCCAGCGGCAGTCGTCCGCGCCGTACTCGGCGGGCGTCAGCAGCGAGGCGAAGATCCGGTTCTCCGCGATGTGGTTGAGAAAGTCGGTGTACCAGACCCGCTCGTGCGCGTCGTGCTTGAGCTTCGCCTTGCCCCGGTTCTCGAAGAAGTCCACCGTGGCCTGCATGATCTCCCCCGACCGGGCATCCGGGTACTTGCGTTGCAATTTGTTCGGGTTGAGCAGCATGACGGTGGCTCCAGAGCGATTTCGGATTCAGGACGGGTCGACCGTACTGCAATACCTGCGGCAGCCGGAACAACCACGGTATCGCTAGGTCTTAAAAATGCCCCGGCAGCGCCCTAGCATCAGAGGCGTGTCAGAACTAAATACCGCCCGGGGAACCATCGATACCGCCGATCTCGGCGTCACGCTGATGCACGAGCACGTGTTCATCATGACGACCGAAATCGCGCTGAACTACCCCGAAGCCTGGGGTGACGAGGAGAAACGGGTGGCCGACGCCGTCGCCCGACTCAACGAGCTGAAGTCCCGCGGCGTGGACACCATCGTCGACCTGACCGTGATCGGACTCGGCCGCTACATCCCGCGCATCGCCCGGGTGGCCGCCCAGACAGAGCTGAATATCGTTGTGGCGACCGGCCTTTACACCTACAACGACATTCCGTTCCGGTTTCACTACGAAGGACCGGGCGGCATGCTCGACGGCCCGGAGATCATGACCGACATGTTCGTCCGCGATATCGAGCAGGGCATCGCCGACACCGGCATCAAGGCCGGCATCCTCAAATGCGCCACCGACGAACCCGGCATCACCCCGGGCGTCGAGCGGGTGCTGCGTGCCGTGGCCCAGGCCCACAAGCGCACCGGGGTGCCGATCTCCACCCATACCCACGCCGGGCTGCGGCGCGGGCTCGAGCAGCAGCGCATCTTCGAGGAGGAAGGCGTGGACCTGACCCGGGTGATCATCGGGCACTCGGGTGACAGCACCGACGTCGGTTACCTCGAAGAGCTGATCTCGGCCGGGTCCTACCTGGGGATGGACCGCTTCGGGCTGGACGTGCTGCTGCCGTTCGAAGAACGCGTGCAGATCGTGGCGACCATGTGCGAGCGCGGGCACGCCGACAAGATGGTGCTCTCGCACGACGCCAACTGCTACTTCGATGCGCTGCCCGAGCAGCTGGTCCCGCAGATGGCGCCCAACTGGCACTACCTGCACATTCACAACGACGTCATCCCCGCACTCAAGCACCGCGGCGTCACCGACGAGCAGATCCACACCATGCTCGTGGAGAACCCGCGCAAGATCTTCGATCGGCAGGGCGCTTATCAGTGACGGTCCCGTCGATCGGAACGCAGATTTCGCAAGTGGCCGCGCTCGCCCCGGACGAGCCGGCCGTCAGCTGCGACGGACAGACCATCACCCGAGCCGAACTCGACCGCTCGACCAACCGGCTGGCCCGCGCGTACGCCGAACGCGGCGTGGGGCTCGGCGACTACGTGACGATCGTGCTGCCCAACTCGGTGGAGTGGATTCAGGCGGCGGTGGCGTGCTGGAAGCTGGGGGCGGTGCCACAGCCCTTGTCCCCGCGCCTGCCGGAGGCGGAGTTCGAAGGCCTGCTGGGGCTGCGTCGCTCGGCGTTGCTGGTAGGCCGGGATCATCCCGGAACGCCAAGCGTCCCAGCCGGTTTCGTCCCGGAAGCCTCGGATGCCGCGCTGCCCGAGGCGGTGTCACCGTGCTGGAAGTCGATGGCGTCGGGCGGCAGCACCGGGCGGCCCAAGCTGATCGAGGCCGGCGGCGACAGCCGGGTACCCCCGGCGATCGGCTACCCACTGGGCATGCAGGAGGGCGACACCACCCTGGTGCCGGTGCCGCTGACCCACAACACCGGGTTCACCACCGCCCTGATCGCGCTGATCATGCGCCAGCACCTGGTGTTGATGAGCCGGTTCGACCCGCATGAATTCCTGGCGACCATCGAGCGCCACCGGGTCAGCTTTCTGGTGACGGTGCCGACGATCATGCAGCGCTTGCTGCCGGTGTACCGGGCCGGTTCCTACGACCTGTCCTCGCTGCGACGGTTGTGGCACCTGGCCGCGCCGTGCCCGCCGGCCGTCAAGCAGGCGTGGATCGACCTGTTGGGGCCCGAGAAGGTCTGGGAACTCTACGGTGGCACCGAGTTACAGGCGTTGACCTTCATTTCCGGCGACCAGTGGCTGACCCACCCGGGCTCGGTCGGGCAGGTGGTGAGCGGGGAGATGAAGGTGCTCGACGACGACGGCAACGAATGCCCGCCCGGCGTGGTCGGGGAGATCTACATGCGCCCGAACCCCGGCAGCGCGCCGACGTACCGCTACATCGGCTCCACCGCGAAGTCGCGTGACGGCTGGGACTCGCTGGGCGATCTCGGCTACTTCGACGCCGACGGCTTCTTGTACCTGTCCGACCGCCGCGTCGACATGTTCACCGTCGGTGGCCGCAACGTCTACCCCGCGGAGATCGAGAACGCGCTGTCGGCGCACCCGGAAGTGTTGTCCTGCTTGGTCGTTGGAGTTCCCGACGCCGACCTCGGCCAGGTGCCCTATGCCCTGGTGCACACGGCGGGCGGGTCGGCCCTGGACGCCGCGGCGGTGCACAGGTTCGTCGCCGACCGACTGGCGGCCTACAAGGTGCCCCGTATCGTTGAGTTCGTCGACGCGCCACTGCGCGACGACGCCGGAAAGGCGCGTCGCACGGCGGTGCGCGACACCGTCATCGCGCGATTGCAGGATGGGGGGCCGTGATGGATGCCACCCGGTATTCGGCACTGAGCGATGTCGGATGCGAACGATCCGACAACCAGGACCGCTGGGGCGCGGACGCCGAGCAGCGCCTGTTCATGGTGGCCGACGGGGTGGGCGGCAGCCGCGACGGGGCGCTGGCGGCTCAGACCATGGTCGACATCCTGCCCCGCTACGTCGCCCACCACCTGCCGCCGGATCAGCGTGAGGCGGCGGATGCCGCGGAACGCCTGGGCCGGGCGATCTCCGAACTCTCCGACGATCTGCATTCCAAGGCCCAGCGGGATGCCCGGTACGCGGGGGCCAACAGCACTCTGGTCACCGTCGTCATCGTCGGCGCCCGGGTGCTGGTCGCCCATCTGGGCGACAGCCGCGCCTATCTGCTGCGCGACGGACAGCTCACCCAGCTCACCCGCGACCACACGCTGGTGCAGTCTCTGGTGGACGCGAACCAGGTCCAGGCCGAGGACGCCGGGAATCTGCGGGTACGCAACGTCGTCACGCGCTACATGGGAATGAAGCCGCCGGCCAAAGCCGACTCCGGCGCACAGGACCTGGCCGACGGCGACCGGATCCTGCTGTGCTCCGACGGTCTGCACGGCATCGTCAAGGAGCCGACGCTGACCAGGATCCTCGGCAAGTACGACGACCCCGGCGAAGTCTGTGCCGCGCTGATCGCGGCGGCCCGCGGCGAGGGTGCTCCGGACAACGTGACCGCGCTGGTGGTCGACGTCTCCGACTCGTAGTCGGGGTGAGCGGCACACGGCGGTGGATCACCGGGCGCCGCGGTGGCATCACGGTGTTCGTCTGCTACCTGCTGGCGGCGGTCGTGCTGACTATCGGCGCCTGGCGCGACCCGAGATCGGGCTGGGCCGGCGGCTGTTGCGACCAGGAGCAGACGATCTGGTACCTGGGCTGGGCGCCGCACGCGCTCGCGCACGGGCTCAATCCGTTCTTCACGACGCAGATCGGCGCGCCCGCCGGTGTCAACCTGATGTGGAACACCCCGATGACGCTGCTCGGGCTCCTCGGCTGGCTGCCGGCCAAGGTCGGCGGGCCCATCTTCGGCTTCAACGTCCTGATGGTCTTCGGTGTCGCGCTCAGCGGGTGGACCGCATGGCTGGCCATCCGGCGCTGGACCGGCGACGGCCCGGGCCCGGTGGCCGGCGGCGCCGTCTACGCCTTCTCTCCTTACGTCGCCTCCCATGCGGCGCTGCACCTCAATCTCGCGACGGCCTGGGTCCCGCCGCTGGTCCTGATCGTGGTCGACGAGTTGCTGGTCACCCGCCGGCGACCGCCGTGGCAAGCGGGGGTCGCGCTCGGATTGCTGGCCAGCGCCCAGCTCCTGATCGCCGCGGAGATGTTGGCGACCGGCGTGGTGGCGGCCGGAGTGCTGATCTGCGTGATGGCTGTGGCCGGCCGGGGGCGGTGGCGCGCGTCGCCGGCCCGGCTGGCGATCGCGCTCGCGGTCGCCGCGCCGGTGTTCCTGCTGTTCTGCGCATGGCCCCTATTCACCCAATTCTTCGGGCCGCAGCGCATCACCAGGCAGGTTCAGGACCCCAAGACCTTCTCGACCGACCTGTTGAATCTCGTCGTGCCGACGCCCTACCAGCTGATCGCCCCGCACGCCGCCACGCAGGCGTCTCGGGAGTTCAGCGGCCTGTACCACGAGGCGACGGGCTACCTCGGCCTGCCGCTGCTGGTCATCCTCGTCGTCGTGGCCGTCCGCGGTCGGCACGACCTGGGGATCCGCGTCGCGACCAGTACCGGCGGGCTGCTGCTCGTGCTGTCGCTGGGGCCGTGGCTGCACATCGGCAAGCAGGCGTTGCCGGTGCCGCTGCCCTGGCTGCCCTTCGGCAAGCTGCCACTGCTGAACCACGTGCTGCCCGGGCGCTTCACGCTGTACGTCTGGCTGGCGGTCGCGGTGACCGTCGCGCTCGTCATCGCACGCGCGACCCGGCTGCCGCCGCGTCCGAAGGCCCGGTGGCTGCTCGCGGTGGGCGTGGCCCTGGCCGTGATCCTCCCCGCTCCGCTGGGGCGGATGCCGTTTTACACCCCGGCCTATTTCCGGACGTGGGCGAGCCACCACATCGGACGTGACGAAACCGTGCTCGTCGCGCCGTATTTTCTCGATCCTCAGGGCCGGGCGGCACCGATGCTGTGGGCGGCCGAGACCGACTACGGGCTACGCATGCCCGAGGCCTACGCCTACATGCCACAGCCGGACGGTGGGACCAGGCCGGGCCCCCCGCCGACGCGGCTGTTCTCGCTCATGGTGACGATCCAGGGCGGCACCCCGCTGGTGGCCCGCGATGACATCCGTGCCGAGGTCGAAGCCGATCTGCGGCGCGCGGAGGTGCGCCATGTCATCGTCGGGCCGACGCAGGAGTATCAAGCGCTGATTGAGTTCTTCCGCGACCTGTTCGGCCGCCCGCCGCAGTATGTCGGTGAGATCGCGATCTGGCGGGACGTCGACGTCCGGGGTGTTGTCGCACCGCCGGCACCCTAGCGGCGTCAGGGCGCGACAGCGTCCGCTTCGGTGTCGGCGTCCTCTGCGTGCTTTTCTCGTTTCTCCCAGCGCCGCAACGCTTCCCGGCAGGGCGACTCGACCAGGGCGTAGCTCACCGCGGCTATCGCGATGCCGAAGAGCAGGGTCAGCGCCAGCACCGTCGGCATGTGGCCGTTGAAGGCGAAGATGCCGAGCACCGGGAACACCATGTCCAGTGCGGCGAGATGCCAGATGAACAGGCCGTACGACCAGCGGCCCAGCGTGACCATGAGCGTGCTGCCCAGCAGCCGGTGGGGGGTGTCGGGCCGGTCCAGCACCAGCGGCGCCAGCAGCGCGAACGCCACCACCGAACCCATCGCGGTCTTCACCGAGAATTGGGCGGCGCTGCTGGGCACCAGACCCGCCGGCCCGGCCAGCGGCGACGCCGCCACCAGGTAGGCCGCCACCGCGATCACCGCCATCACGACGCGGTGGCGGGCCAGCCGGTGCACCCACCCGAACCGGCTGTGCACCAACTCGGCCAGCACCATTCCCGCGGCGAACCAGGAGAAATAGGCCGGCGGCCAGTTCAGGGGGTTGGCGCCGGGGCCGCCGCCGAGCACTGCCAGCGGCAGCCAGCCCCACGCCCAGCTGAGCGCGCCCAGCGCAGCGATCGCGGGCAGCCGCGCGCCGACCGGAATCCGCCGGGCCAGCCAGGCCAGGATCGGCAGCGCCAGATAGAAGGTCACCTCGACCGACAGGCTCCACATCTGGGTGAGGCCACCGGTCAGGGTCAGGGGCACATAGATCTGGGTGAGCGTCAGGTTGGCCAGCCAGACCGTCAGGCTGGCGTGGTTGGAGTCTGGCAGCAGGGTCAGGATCACCACCACCGCCACCAGGTAGGCGGGCATGATGCGGACCACCCGCGAGCGCAGGTAGTGACCGGTGCGCGGGCGAGGTTTGAGATCGCGTGCCGCGGCCGCGTGTCCGCGCCACAGCAGAAAGCCCGACAACGCGAAGAACACCGCGACAGCCAGGTCGAACCGGCCGAACAGCCGGCCGTCGACCCCGCTGGAGTGTCCCGTCTGAAAGGCGACGTGGGTGACGACCACGCCGATGGCCGCGCAGGCACGCATGCCCTCGACCGCGGGCAGGAAGCTGCGGGTGCCGCCTACCTCCTGGTCCTCAGTCACGGTCCCAGTCTGCCTGTGCGTGTTCGCGGCGGCAGCGGGTACACCTGGGCCCGCATCCCGTCCGTACATTGGGGCCTAGGTTCGTCCACCGGGGCACGACATTCTGCTGTTAGGGTCAAACGGGTTTGCCTCGCTGCTTGGTCAGGTCAAAGCGGGTCGCGACCGGTGTGCCCCGGACGAACTGATGGACCAGAAGGAGGTCACAGCAACGTGAACCGAGCAGTCATGTTGCGCATCGCCGCATGCGGAACTATCGGTCTCGGAGCCGCACTGCTGATCGCCGCGTTGTTGTTGTCGACCTATACCAGCAGCAGGATCGCCAAGATCCCGCTCAATCTGGACGCGACGCTGATCAGCGAGGGCAACGGAACCGCCATCGACGCGGCTTCGCTGTCCACCGACCGGGTCGTCGTCAACCAGAACGTTCCTCTGGTGTCCCAGCAGCAGATCAGTGTCGAAGCGCCCGCCAATGCCGATGTGGTCACCCTGCAGGTCGGATCGTCGGTGCGGCGCAGCGACAAGCAGAAGGACAGCGGGTTGATGCTGGCCATCGTCGACACCGTCACCATCAACCGCAAGACCGCGATGGCGGTGTCCGACGACTCGCACCCGGGCGGATACGTGCAGAAGCCGCGCGGCATCGGCGACGAGAACCCGCCGACCGCGATGCCGTTGCGCCACGAGGGCCTGGCCTACCGCTTCCCGTTCAACACCGAGCGCAAGACGTACCCCTATTTCGACCCGATCGCCCAGAAGCCGTTCGATGCCAACTATGACGGCCAGGAAGACGTCAACGGTCTGAGCACCTACCGGTTCACGCAGAACGTGGGCGTCAACAGCGAGGGCAAGCCGGTGGCTCCGATTACCTATCCGTCGCTGTACGGCGGCAACGAGGACGGCAAGATCACCACGAGCGCGTCGATGTGGGGCGTGCCCGGGGAGCCGAACGAGCAGATCACCATGACCCGCTACTACACCGCGAAGCGCACCTTCTGGGTCGACCCGGTGTCCGGGACGATCGTCAAGGAAACCGAGCAGGCCCACCACTATTACGCCCGCGACGGGCTCAAGCCCGAGGTGACGCTGGTCGACTACAAGCTCACCTCGACCCAGGAGACGGTGGAGTCGCAGGTCAACTCCGCGCGCGACGAGCGCGACCGGGTGGCGTTGTGGTCGCGGGTGCTGCCGATCACCTTCACCGCGATCGGTCTGATCGCCCTGATCGGCGGCGGGGTGCTCGCCTCGTTCAGCCTGCGCACCGAGAGTGCGCTGACCGACCCCAGCCTGGACCGCGACGACACGGACTTCCTGCGCCGCGCCGGTCTCGAACCGCCGACCCCGGGCGCGGAAGCGGAGACCGAGAAGATTCCCACCCAGCGACCGGATCTGCACGAGGACGATCCGGGCCCGCCGGAGTTGGATCCGCCCAAGGATCCGCCGGACTCTGAGCCGCCGACCGAACGGACTTAGCGCGGCGACGATGCGGGCCAGAATGGCCCGGGTGGCGCCGTCGGCGTACGCCCTGGCACTGGCACTACTGGTGGTGGGACCACTGTTGGCGCCCGGCTATCTGTTGCTGCGCGACGCGGTGTCAACCCCGCGGTCCTACCTGTCCGACACCGCGCTCGGGTTGACCGCAGCGCCGCGCGCGACGCCGCAGGACTTCGCGGTGGCGCTGGCCTCACACGTGCTCGACGGCGGCGTGGTGGTCAAGGCGCTGCTGATCCTGGGTTTGTGGCTGGCCGGCTGGGGTGCGGCGCGGTTGGTCGCGGCGGTGCTGCCCGATGCCGGGGCTGGCGGCCAGTTCGTCGCGATCACCCTGGCGATCTGGAATCCGTATGTCGCAGAGCGGCTTCTGCAGGGCCACTGGAGCCTGCTCGTCGGCTATGGCTGCCTGCCGTGGGTGGCGACGGCCATGCTGGGCTTGCGCGCCGGGGGTGGGTTCTTCAGCCTGGCTTTCTGGATCGCGCTGGCTGGACTGACGCCGACCGGGCTGATCCTCGCCGCGACGGTGGCGCTGGTGTGTGTGGCCGCTCCCGGGACGGGACGGCCCCGTTGGCTCTGTGCCGGGGTGTCCTTGGGTTTCTCGGTGGTCGGCGCGCTGCCGTGGCTGACGGCGTCGCTGGTCGGTTCCTCGTTGAGCGTGGGCAACGGCGCCGGCGTCGACGCCTTCGCGCCCCGCGCCGAGCCCGGTCTGGGCACCCTGTTCAGCCTGGCCGGGCTGGGCGGGATCTGGAACGGTGCGGCGGTTCCCGCCTCGCGGACAACGCTTTTCGCGGTGCCGGCGGTTGTCGTGCTGCTGGGGCTGGTGGCGGCGGGGTTGCCCCGCGTCGTCCGACTGAGGGCCGCGGTCCCGTTGCTGGCGCTGGCAGCGGTGGCCGTGGTGGTGCCGGCCGCGCTGGCGACCGTCCCCGGATTGCACGTCCTGCGTACCGCGGTGGATGCCGTGCCGGGTCTGGGCGTGTTGCGCGACGGACAGAAGTGGGTGGCGCTGGCCATGCCTGGCTACGCCGTGGCGGCCGCGGGCGCGGTGGTGACACTGCGACGATGGTTGCCGTCGGCGGTCACCGCGGTGGCGTGCTGCGTGGCTCTGGTGTTGGTGTTGCCGGATCTGGCCTGGGGGGTGTGGGGCAGGGTCGCGCCGGTGCGCTATCCGTCCGGGTGGACGGCGGTGGCAGCCAGAATCAACGCCGAGCCCGGCCCGGTAGCGGTGTTACCCGCCGGCACCATGCGGCACTTCGCCTGGTCGGGGGCGGCTCCGGTGCTCGACCCGCTGCCCCGCTGGGTCCGTGCCGATGTGTTGACCACAGGCGACCTGGTGATCTCGGGAGTCACCGTGCCGGGAGAGGGCGATCATGCCCGGGACGTGCAGCGGCTACTGCTGTCAGGAGAGGAGCCCTCGAGGCTGGCCGATGCCCTTTCGAACGAGGGGGTGGCATGGCTGGCGGTCGAGTCGGGCAGCCCCGGCGACATGGGTGCCAGCGCACGCTTCGTCGCCGGTCTGACACCGGCCTACCGGGACGTCGACATCACGCTGTTCCGGATCGGCGGCACCAGCGCCGCCGCCTCCGGCCGTCAGGCTGTGGTGCTGGCGCATCTCGCGTGGCTCGCACTGCTGGTGGCCGGCGGTGCCGGGTTGGCGTTGCAAACGAGAGCCGCACGACGCGCCAGAGTGCGTGGTCCAGATCACCAATGAGTTACGGCGACAATGCGTTTCAGCTCCTGTGACGGTCTGCCTTCTGGCCAAATTCATACGAAAACTTATTGATGAAGCAGATTTCGCTATATAGCCTTCTTTAAGTAGTGACGACGACCGCCATGCCCTGAAGGAATCTGATGCCACTCGACCGCACCACTCGACCCGAATCGCCGGGCAAGCGAGCGCAGGGAGTGTTGCTCGGCTACAGCGGCGTCCTGGCGTTCGTCGCCGGCTTCGTCAATGCGGTAGCCCTGTTGCTGCTGGCCTTTCCGGTCGGCAACCTCACTGCGGTGACCACCCAACTCGGCATGAACACCGCCAACCCGTTGCTCTACGAGGGCCACATCCTGGCGGCGATCCTCATGGGATTCTGGGGCGGCGCCATCACCGCCGGGGCCATTCTCGGCAATAGCCACCACCTACCCGGCCCGCGGCATGCGACGGTGCTGACCGTCGAGGCGACCTTGCTGATACTCGCCGCGCTCGGCGTGGAAGAAACGCAGGTCAGGGCTGGCATCGAGGCGCTCGGAGTCGAGCAGACCGCGGTGCAGGCGATGTTCGCCGCCGCGGCCCTCGGACTGCAGAACGGACTGACGTCCAGCTTCCGCGGGATGGCGATCCGTACCACCCACTTCACCGGCACGGTGACCGATCTGGGGCTGATGCTCGGCCGCGCCCGCCGGCAGGGCATCGAGAAGTGGAAGGCCGCGGTCCTGTCGCTGACCCTGGTCCTGTTCCTGGGGGGCGGCGCCGCCGGCCTGTTGATGGGCACTTCGCTCGAGGGTTATGCCCTGCTGGTGCCTGCGGCGCTCTGCGCGACCGTCGCGGCGATGAGCTGGGTGCGGGGCCGGACATTCACGATGCCGTCGCTGATCTCGGCATCAGCGCGGCGCGTCGAAGAACCCGCTGCCGCGACCGCGTAGGTGCCCGCTCACAGGACGCCGCTGACGTCCCGTCCCGCCTGAACCGCGTCCAGGACCAGGCGCAGCGCTTCGGCGCTCTGCCGCCAGGAGAATTCGGCACTGCGCACCTGCGCCTTCGCACCCAGCTGCTCACGTAGCACCTCGTCGGACAACAGCTGTTCGAGCCGGTCGACCAACTCGGCGCGGTCGTCCACCAGGACTCCGGTGACGCCGTCGATGATCGAGTCGGACAGACCGCCGGAGGATCGGTACCCGATGGTCGGCACGCCGTGCTGGCCCGCCTCGACCACCGCCAGGCCCCACCCCTCCTTGCGCGACGGCAGCACCTGCACCCAAGAACTCTGCAGCACATGGTGTTTGGTGATGTCGTCGACATGGCCGTGGAAGGTGACGGCGTCGGCGATGCCGCGCTGCTGCACGTGCTCGACGAGCCGCTCGCGCCACCATCCGCCGCCGACGACGTCGAGGTGCAGACCGGGGATGCGGGAGCGCAGGTCGGCGATCGCGTCCAGCGCGTCCTCGATCTGCTTGTGTGGCACCAGCCGCGACAACACCACCACGCGGGGCGCGGCCGACCGCGGGCCGGACATCGTCTGCGTCGGTGCCTCATCGAGACCGTTGCGCACCACGGCAATGCGCTCGCCGTCCACCCCGAGCGTCACCAGGTCCCGCGCGGAGGGCAGTGACACCGTGACGTATTGGTTCCCTCGGTGCAGCCGCGGGGACAACGTCGACTCGACGAACCAGCCGACGCGGGACAGCACCGGGCCCGCGACCGGCCACTGCTGGCGGTGGCAGTGATGCACCAGGACCACCGCCCGCCTGCCGTAGATCAGCCGGGCCAGGAACGGTAGTCCGTTCTGCGTGTCGACGACGACGTCGGGTTTGACGTGACGCAGCGGGCCCATCCGGAGTTTGGCCAGCGCCATGGCCAGCATCGCCCAGATGTAGACGGTGTACGGCCCGCCGGCGCGGCTGATGCGGACGCCGTCGACGACCTCGTGCCGTGCGGAGCCCGGATAGCGGGCGGTACGCAGGGTGACGGCGACGCCGGCGCCGGCCAGCTGTGCTCCGATGCGCTGCAGGTAGGTCTCGCTGCCACCGCCCTGCGGATGCCCGGTATCGCGCCAGCACAGCAGCAGGACGGATCGCAGGTCAGACATCGAGGACCAGCCTAACGGGCGCGTGGCGCACCCATCAGCCGCCGGTGGGTGCCGCCTGGCAATTTGAGTCGCTATAGCATCTGATGCGTTCATGTATCATATGAGTCAGACGTTGACCTCGGCACGCTCAGAAAGGGGCAAATCGTGTCAGAAATCGCGCTGGCCTCTCAGCCCACCGGCGCACCCGATCTCGATTGGCGCACGCGGGCCGTGTGCCGGACCGCGGACGCCGAACTGCTGTTCGTCGACGGAGCACAGCAACGCCAGGCTGCGTTGATATGCCGGAACTGCCCGGTCAAATGGGAGTGTGCGACCGTCGCGCTCGACAACAAGTTCGAGTACGGCGTGTGGGGCGGACTGACCGAGCGGCAGCGCCGGTCATTGCTCAAAAAATATCCCGACGTCAGATCCTGGGGCGCCTTCCTCGCCCGTCACCATGCTCACCGCGCTCCCGCCGGCAGCGGATAGGCGAACGCAACGAAAGGCCCTTTCTGATGCCATCGACCAGCCGACATCACGCCGGCCCAGTTGCGGCCGCTCTCGTCGCCGCCGTCGCGCTGAGCGCGAGTCTGACCGGGTGCAATCACACCAGCTTCTCCCCCACCGTCAGGGGACCCACCGTCACCTATACGGGCGGCGCCATCGCAGCGACCAATGACGCCAAAGTGGTCGTCGACGGTCAGGAGCACAGAGTCGACGGCCAGATCGCCTGCATCGCCCTCGACGGCGGAGAGACGATGATCTCGATCGGCAAAGAACCCATCGCGGTCAAGATCACGCTGACCGTCAACCGCGAATCACCGAGGGTGCGCATGGTGATTCTGCAAAACCTGGTCGGTTACACACTTTTCGTGATGGACCCGCCGCAGAAGGGAGAGGCGTCGGCGAGCAAGGACGGCAAGCGCTACACCATCGGTGGCACCTCGTGGGGCCTCGACACCCACAACGACGACGTCAAGAAGCCCTTCCGAATCCAATTCACCTGCCCTTGATCGGCGGCTCGCCCGTAGGGTGTGCCGCGTGGCCCGTCCTGTCCAGCCGACCGACCTCTTCGCGCGACGGGCGACCCTGCGCAGGTCTGTTCGGCTGTTGTCGGAGTTCCGCTACGAGCAGCCCGATCCGGGGCGGTTCTACGGGGCGCTGGCCGCCGACACCGCCGTGATGGTGGGCGATCTGTGGCGGGGATTGCGTGGCGGATCCCTGGCCGGTCGCACACTGCTCGACGTCGGCGGCGGCCCCGGATACTTCGCGTCGGCCTTCACCGAAGCCGGGGTCCGCTACATCGGAGTCGAGCCCGACCCTTCGGAAATGCACGCGGCCGGACCCGTCGCCGGCGACGGCTCGAGCGTCGCGGTGCGGGCATCGGGCATGGCACTGCCGTTCGCCGCCGACTCCGTCGACATCTGCCTGTCGTCGAACGTGGCCGAGCACGTGCCGCGACCGTGGCAGCTGGGCAACGAGATGCTGCGGGTGACCAAGCCGGGTGGACTCGTGGTGCTGTCCTACACCGTCTGGCTGGGCCCGTTCGGCGGGCACGAGATGGGCCTGACGCACTACCTCGGCGGCTATCGGGCGGCAGCGATGTATGCCCGCCGGCACGGCCATCCGGCCAAGAACAACTACGGATCGTCGTTGTTCGCGGTGTCCGCCGCGGACGGTCTGGACTGGGCCCGCGCCACCGGGTGCGCGGTCGCGACTTTCCCTCGGTACCACCCGCGATGGGCCTGGTGGCTGACCTCGGTACCGGTGCTGCGCGAGTTCGCGGTGAGCAATCTGGTGCTGGTCCTCTCGCCCCGATAATGGAACATGTTCTAATCTCGCGCCGCCTTGGGTAGGGTGGCGCCCATGAGCCTGCTCGCGACGGTGCGGGGCGGAGCGATGAGGAGGAGCGGCCAATGACCATGACGAAGAGCGACACGACCGAGTACGACAAGCTGTTCATCGGCGGCAAGTGGACCGAGCCGGCGACCTCAGAGGTCATCGAGGTGCACTGTCCGGCCACCGGTGAATATGTCGGCAAGGTCCCGCTGGCGACAGCGGCGGACGTCGACGCGGCGGTGGCCGCGGCCCGCGCCGCGTTCGACAGCGGTCCGTGGCCCTCGACTCCTCCCAAGGAACGCGCGGCCGTGATCGCCAAGGCGCAGCAACTGCTCGAGGAGCGCAAGGAGCTCTTCGCCAAGCTGCTCGCCGATGAGACCGGCCAGCCGCCGATGACCATCGAGACCATGCACTGGATGGGCTCGATGGGAGCACTGAGCTTCTTCTCCGGCCCGGCCGTCGACCAGGTGAAGTGGCGCGAGGTCCGCAACGGCTCCTACGGCCAGACCATCGTTCACCGGGAGCCGATCGGCGTGGTCGGCGCGATCGTGGCCTGGAACGTGCCGCTGTTCCTGGCGATCAACAAGCTGGGCCCGGCGCTGCTGGCCGGCTGCACGGTGGTTTTGAAGCCTGCGGCCGAAACACCCTTGACCGCAAACGCTTTGGCCGAGGTGTTCGCCGACGCCGGCTTGCCCGAAGGGGTGCTGTCGGTGGTGCCCGGCGGTATCGAGACCGGGCAGGCGCTGACCTCCAACCCCGACGTCGACCTGTTCACCTTCACCGGCAGCTCGGCGGTCGGCAAGGAGATCGGCAAGCGGGCCGCGGAGATGCTCAAGCCGTGCACCTTGGAGTTGGGCGGCAAGTCGGCGGCGATCGTGCTCGAGGACGTCGACCTGGCCTCGGCGGTCCCGATGATGGTGTTCTCCGGGATCATGAACACCGGGCAGGCCTGCGTCGGGCAGACCCGAATCCTGGCGCCGCGCTCCCGTTACGACGAAATCGTAGATGCGGTAAGCGCTTTCGTGCAGGCACTGCCGGTCGGACCGCCGTCGGACCCGGCCGCGCAGATCGGCTCGCTGATCTCGGAGAAGCAGCGCGCCCGGGTCGAGAGCTACATCGCCAAGGGCAAAGAGGAAGGCGCCCGGGTGGTGTGCGGCGGCGGCCGTCCCGAGGGCCTGGACAACGGATTCTTCGTGCAGCCCACCGTGTTCGCCGACGTCGACAACAAGATGACGATCGCACAGGAGGAGATCTTCGGGCCGGTGCTGAGCATCATTGCCTATGACACCGAGGAGGACGCGATCAAGATCGCCAACGACTCGGTGTACGGGCTGGCCGGCAGCGTGTGGACGACCAACGTGCCCAAGGGAATTGAGATCTCGGAGAAGATCCGCACCGGAACGTACGCGATCAACTGGTACGCATTCGACCCCTGCTGCCCGTTCGGCGGCTACAAGAACTCCGGCATCGGGCGGGAGAACGGGCCCGAGGGAGTCGAGCACTTCACTCAGCAGAAGAGCGTGCTGATGCCGATGGGCTACACGGTCGAGTAACTCTGCCGAGCAGACGCAAAATCGCCCTGAAACGTCCGTTTCGGGGCGATTTTGCGTCTGCTGGCCGGGGGCGGGGCGTGCTCGCGTGCACATTTGAGCAACATCGGAGGATCACCGGAAGATCATGTGAATGCCTGGGCCGCAGGTAAATTGACCATATCGTCAGACTTTGACCCGTAAGCATTTCGGTCCGGAATTCCAGAATATGAGACGGCGAAGGGCGCTATGCTGCGCTCCTGCCGACCCCGCTGTGGGCGGGCGCATCCGGGTCGGTTCGTGGTGCCGACCCTCCCGTCGCGGGAGGTCAGTCATGTCGTTCGTCAGCGCGGTGCCGGATTTAATAGCCACGGCTGCAACCGATTTGGCGGGACTGGGTTCGTCGTTGGGCGCAGCCGGCGCCAGCGCGGCAGGCCCGACGACGGCGTTGTTGAGCGCCGGCGCGGACGAAGTGTCGGCGGCCATCGCGGGGCTGTTCAGCTCGCACGGTGAGGCGTATCAGGCGCTCAATGCGCAAGCGGCGGCCTTTCATTCCGAGTTTGTCGCGGCCTTGACCGCGGGCGGCGCTTCCTACGCGACCGCGGAAGCGACCGCCGCATCGGTGTTGCAGAACGCGCTGGACCTATTGAATGTGCCCACCCAGGCGCTGCTCGGACGCCCGCTGATCGGTAACGGCGCCAACGGCGCACCGGGCACCGGAGCACCAGGCGGGGCGGGCGTCCGAGCAGCGCCTGGG
>NZ_LKTM01000385.1 GCF_001417955.2 Mycobacterium gordonae
GCCAACCGCTGCGCCTGCGCTTTGCCCGATTGCGCCTCTTCGACCAGCCGCGCCATTTGCGCCAACTGGGTATCCGACCCGATCCGGTTGGCGCGCACCACGATTCGCCCGCCAACATTGACGGTGGCGCCCACTACCTGATCTCCGGGGCCGACTTCAACCGGCACCGACTCACCAGTGAGCATAGAGGCATCCACCGCCGAGGAGCCCTCGATAACCAGGCCATCGGTAGCCACCTTCTCGCCAGGGCGTACCACGAATTCGTCACCGATGGCGAGTTGCTCAATCGGAATGCGGTGCTCGACACCGTCTTTGCGCACCGCGACCACCCTGGCGCCGAGTTCGAGCAGCGCCCGCAGCGCCGCACCGGCCCGCCGCTTGGACCGGACCTCAAAGAACCGGCCGGCGAGAATGAAGGTGGTGACGCCTGCGGCCGCCTCCAGATAAATGTTGCTGGTGCCATCGGTACGGGAGATTGTCAGCTCGAATTGGTGCCTCATGCCCGCCATCCCGGCGGTGCCCCAGAACAACGCATACACCGACCAACCCAATGCGGCGATCGTCCCCATCGAGATCAGCGTGTCCATGGTGGCGGTGTGGTGCCGCAGGTTCACCCACGCGGCCCTATGAAATGGAAGCCCACCCCACACCACCACCGGCGCGGCCAGCGTCAACGAGAGCCACTGCCAATTGGCGAACTGCAGGGCGGGCACCATGGCCATCGCAAGCACCGGCACGGTCAACACCAGTGAAACCAGTAGTCGTTGCCTGATCGCCGCCGCCGGATCGGTCGCTGCGCCCGGCACGGCAGACTCGTCGTTCGTGGCCGGTGAACCCTGGCTGGGCGGTTGGGCGGTATAGCCCGCCTGCTCCACCGTCATCACCAGCTGATCGGGTGCGACGTTGCCAACGTAGTCAACGCTGGCCGTCTCGGTGGCATAGTTGACCGAGGCGCTGACGCCGTCGATCTTGTTGAGCTTCTTCTCAATTCGGGCGGCGCACGAAGCACACGTCATCCCACCGATCCGCAGCTCAAGATGCCGGGCGGTTTCCGTGGCGGAATCCATGCTCTGTTTCCTTCAGTCCAATCGCGACAGGTCGTCTTAGCGAACCAACTGGTAGCCGGCCTCTTCCACCGCGGCCTTGACCGCATCCAGCTCGACCACGCCATCGCTGTCAATGGTCACCCTGCCGCTGCCAAGCTCCACGTCCACTGCCGTGACATCAGGAATGCTGCCAACTTCCTCACGAACAGAGGAAGCGCAGTGCCCGCAAGTCATCCCAGAAACAATCACGGTCAAGGTACTCATGCCGCTCTCCAATCTGCTGCCAAGCGCCGGATGATTCCTGTCTACCATACCCCCCTAGGGTAATCAAGGCGGCGGATGAAGAGGTGCACCCCGATTTCCTCCCCGCAATCGCGGTGTCGTGGGTGCGGCATGCGGTAGAACTAGCCTGTACCCGGTTTACCCGCCCACATGCCCCACCATCGATGCGGCGACGAAGGGACAGCAGATGGCAAAAGACCAAGCCGACACCGTGACCGCGGCCACGACACCATTCGCGCCAGGGACGATCGACCGCTCACTGCACCTGATCATCAACGCAATCGAGTCCAATCCGCACACGCCCGGCGCAGACGTCGATGTGACGCTGCACCTGCCAGGGGGAACTGTGACCGGTATCATCGAGCCCTGCTGGCATTTCGACCAGAAGGTCCTTGGCTACCTTCAAACGGTCGGTGGGGACCACAGCCGACAGACCTCCACCGATGGCAACTGTCCGAACTGCCCCAACGGGGGCGACCTCCACGAGTACATGCACCTGTCGCGAGTTACCTACCGCCGCAGTGGCGAGGAAGTCTATTCACACGATCAGCTCCGCGTGCGGATGTCTGACATCTCGTCCTGGGCCTTCGGTCGTTAGGCCTTTAAGGACCCGACGTCGCACAGGCCCGACGAATGGCCACGACTCAGATCGTGCGCGTTTCGACATCGCCTCACCGCGATGGACGGTAGGTCTCCAACTGTCGGCGGCGCCATCGCTTGACGAGCTCGCCGATCTCGTCCGGATCGTCGGCGATCACGAGCAGGTCGACGTCTGCTCCCGATACCAGTCCCGTCTCGAGCAGCCGATCACGAATCCACCGCTCCAACCCGGTCCAGTGGTCCGAACCCGCAAGCACGACGGGGAAGTTGCGTATCTTCTGAGTCTGTATGAGCGTCAGGGCCTCGAAAAGTTCGTCGAGCGTTCCAAAGCCGCCCGGAAGGACCACGAACGCCGAGGCGTAGCGGACGAACATCAGCTTGCGCACGAAGAAGTAATTGAACTGAAGGGAGAGGTCGATGAACGGATTGGGCTGCTGCTCATAGGGCAACTCGATGACCAGGCCTATCGACCGCACGCCGGCGTCGCGGGCGCCCCGATTCGCGGCCTCCATGATCCCCGGCCCACCGCCGGTGATGATGTCGAATCCCAAACCGCCCAGGCGCGCGGCCATCTTTCGCGCCATCTTGTAGTGCGGGTGATCCGGCGGCGTCCGCGCGGAACCAAAGAATGACACGGCATGGGTGACGTCCGCCAGGGCCGCAAAACCATGCGCCACCTCGTCGCGGATCCTGGCAACGCGGCCGGGATCGCTGCCCGACAGCGGCGGAAAGCCCGGCCCTAAGCAGGACAGCAGATCCTCATCGCACGTC
Organism: Mycobacterium gordonae; assembly: GCF_001417955.2. GTDB lineage: Bacteria > Actinomycetota > Actinomycetes > Mycobacteriales > Mycobacteriaceae > Mycobacterium > Mycobacterium gordonae_B. Next base: position 2,700 of record NZ_LKTM01000385.1, read on the forward strand.
GCGGGGCAGTCTCTTGATTCGTGCATTTGAGTCGATCGTGCCACGGCCGCGGCGCCGATGAAACTGAAGCGGCACAAGCAGCTTCGTCTTGTCGGCCTCGGGCAACGAACGTGTTCGCGCCCGTACCCTTCGTCGGTTGAAGATTCCCCCCGGCTAGGGCTGGTACCTTATGTCGACGGCCATTGACCGGCGGCCGGGGACGCATATCGCGGACCAAGGCCGCCAACGGACAAGGGATCGACGGCAAGGGTTTGAGAAGCGGCCGCAAGGGTACCGATTCGGCGACCACAACAGACTAGGAGCCGCGATGTATGCGGGTGTGGCGTGGACCCTATCGGTTACCGTGGCTGGGCTTGTCAGTGTCTACGGATTGCATCGCGTCAGTGCGATCAGCCCGAACATGCTGACAACACTGCCTTTTCAGTCAGGGTGGCCACCTGAAGAGCATGCGTTGTCGCGATATCACGTTCGCTGGTATCTGGCGACCTTGGTGTTCCTCGCCTTCGACGTCGAGATGTTGTTCATGTATCCCTGGGCACTGGTCGTCATCAAAATGGGCGCGACCGCCATCACTGAAATGTTTGCGTTTCTGGCAGCGCTGCTGGTGGCGGTGGCCTGGGCGTGGCGCGAGGGCGCCCTGCGATGGGTCTGACACGCCGGCTGGCGCGATGCGCAGCACGCCGGGCGCACGTGCTCCTTGTAGAGGCCCCTGGGTTCTGGGTGGTGCGCGCACAGACCGAACACCGACTTCGAGTCCGCGGTTGGTGCGTGGCTGAATCCCCCGCGGACGCTGACGTGTTGGCGATCTGCGGTACACCGGGACCGGAACTGAATGAGGCGATCGACCGGGTCTGGGATCAGATGCCAGGTCCTCGGGTTCGCGTCGAGTTGCCCGATTCCAGCGCGGTCGAATCGGCACTGCACCGTGCGGCCATGCAGTTGGCCGAGGTCGAAGTGCACCGCCGGGACGCGCGCGAGCGGGCGCAATCTCCGGAGCTGAACGGCAATGACCACGGCGAACACGAGCACCAGGAGCACCACGCCACCAACCACGGCGAGCACGAGCACCACCAGCACGGCAACCACGGCGAGCACGAGCACCACCAGCACGGCAACCACGTCGAGCACGAGCACACCGAGCACAACGCCCGCAGTCGCGGCAAGCCCGAGCACACGGACCACAGCGCACACCAGCACATGCACCACGGTGGGATGGACATGGCGCCGGCTGGGATTGCGCTGGCCGAAGGTGGCGACGACCGTGACGGATTGGAAATGGATGTGCTGCACCTTCGCCTTGGGCCGGTCCTGCGCTACTGGCCCGCGGGGCTGGTGGTGCGGTGCTCGTTGCAGGGGGACGTGCTCACCCAAGCCGAGACGTGGATCGCCGACAGAGAAGTCGGCGACCACGTTCCGCCGCCCGGACCGAGGGCCCACCTCGCGGCGCGACATTGTGATCATGTCGTTGATCTGCTGGCACTGGCCGCCTGGCCGGGTGCGGCCGCAATCGCCCGTCGCGCGCGGGACGAGCTGCTCGGCGAGGCCGACGCCGGGCACGCCGCTTCCCTGCTGGACACCCTGCACAGTAAACTTCGCCGCTCGCCAACGCTGCGCTGGTCGTTGCGCGACGTCGCATCGCTGACCCCCGAGGACTGCAAGACCCTCGAGCTGCCCACGGCCCTGGCCGGTGACTGCTACGACCGCCTCCTCGCCCAGGTCGACATGGCGCGGCACGCGCTCACGACGGGACCAAGCGGTGTCGCCGCAGCTGCAACCGGCGTCTTCGACGCAGTGCCTGGGCTGGTGAGCGGACTGGACGTCGGGGCCGCCCGGCTGGTGATCGCCAGCCTGGGCATCGACACCACACCGCATCCGGGCGGTCGCTATGGCTGAGGTCTCGGTCACGGTGGTTTCGGGCGCCTGGGCGCTGGCCGGTGTCGCCTTGCTGCTGTGCCTCGGCTTCTACGCGGCGACCCTCGACGTCGTGCTCACGGCTGACGGCGGCAAACCGGGCACTGCGCTCTACGAAGTCGCACGGCTGATGCGGCAGCGCCGCCGCACCACCGTGGCCGCCGATACGTTGCTGTGGCGCGCCGGCGGAGCGGGCCTGGTTGTCGCGGCGTCGCTCATGGTGACTGTGGTGCCGCTCGGGCGCTGGACGCTGGCCGATCTCGACGTCGGGGTCATGTGGTTCAACGCCATGGATGTCATGGTGTGGGCACTGGTGTGGCTTGCCGGGTGGGGTGCAAATTCCGCCCATCCCCTCGTCGGCGCGTATCGATTCCTGGCTCACGGGCTCGGCTACGAGATGCCGCTGATGTTCGCGCTGGTCGCCCCGCCCGTCGCCGCGCAGAGTCTCCGGGTCGCCGATGTGGCCGCCGCTCAACAAGGGCTGTGGTTCGCGGTATGGATGCCGATCGCGTTCGTCGTGTATTGCCTTGGGGTGGTGGCCTTTTCGGTGTGGGGACCCTTTTCCGCGGCACTGGGAGCTGATATTGCCGGCGGTGTCAGCGCGGAACTGTCCGGCGTGGATCGACTCGTATTCCAGGCCGGCCGCTACAGCCTCCTGGCGGCCGGTGCGGCGTTCGCGGTGCCGATGTTCCTCGGCGGCGGCGCCGGTCCGCTCCTACCGGCCTGGTCGTGGGTGCTGCTCAAGACCATCGCCGTGCTGTCGGTGTTCGTTTGGCTGCGCAGCCGGCTTCCGGTGCTGCGGCCCGAAAAGTTCTTAGAGATCGGGTGGATGGTGCTCTTGCCGCTCACGCTTGTCCAAGACCTCGTCGTGGCCATCATCGCAGTGAGATCGTAGTGAGGAAGTGACTCTCATGACTGTCCACATCGTGTTCGGCGTCCTAGCAGTGACCGCCGTGCTGGCCGGAACCGCGGTCTTCGTCGTCGACTCCATGGCCCGCGCCACCTACGCTCTGGCCATTTCGTTCATCGCGGTCGGCATAGTGGTTGTGCTATTGCAGCAGAACTACATCGGCATCGTCATCATCTTGATGATGGTGATGGAGATGGCGGTCATGGCGGTCTACATGGTCATGTTCATGGGCATGAACCCGGCGCTGATGCCCATGAGCATGGTGCACGACAACCGACGCGCCGTAGCCGCCGCAATCGGAACGTTCCTGATTCTGGCGTCGGGGATCCTGCTGACCGACTGGCCGGCGCGGCGCGGCGCACCGCCGAAGGATCTGACCTTCGCCCTCGGCCAGGAGTTGATGGGCCCCAGCATGCTGGCCATGACGGTGATCAGCCCGGTGATGGTCGCGACCATCGTCGCCGGCATCGTCCTGGCCGCCCGCCGCGGCCGCTATGACCGGTTCGGCGACAATCTCAAACGCAAACCCGCGAGCGATCCACAACCCGGCGGATTGGGCCGATGACGCTGCAAACCGTGCTACTGGTCGCCGCGGCGCTATTCAGCGTCGGCCTCTACGGAGCACTCTCACAGCAAGTCGTGGTCATGGTGATGATGGGCCTCGAGCTGATGATGAACGCCGTCATCCTGGCGGCCGGCGGATTCTGGTGGTTCTGTTCACCCGCACCGGCCGGACAGGTGATGGCGCTGGTGATCATCGCCGCCATGACGGTAGAGATGGCGATGGGTTTCGCGGCGGCCACGCTGCTGCACCGGGAGCGCCGCACAGACATGACCGACTCGGCTGCCGACTTGGCCGGGTGAACGGGGTGACTTCGACGACGCAGCCAGCCTTATGGCTGTTGATCTGTCTTCCGGCAGGCTGCGGCGCGGCACTGCTTCTCACGCGCCGCGGGGATCGGTTCGCGCCTGGAATATCGATCGCGGTGTCGGCGGTTGTGTTGGCGTTGTCGATCGTGGTCGCGATCACTCACCCCGCGGTCAGCGTCGCGTTCGTCGCGGGCGGGCAGTTCGGGTTGTCCGTCGATAGCCTGTCGGCAGTGGTGATCCCCGCGGTCGCGATGGTCACCTTCTTCGTCTTGATGTTCGCCGTGGCGGACATCCGCGACGCGGCGGGCCGATTCCACGGGTTGATGCTGTTGTTCGCCTCCGCCGCCCTGCTGACCGCAACAGCCGCCACCCTGCCCGCGCTGCTGCTGGCCTGGGAGGTGATGGGGGCAGCGTCGTATGCGCTGATCGGCTTCTGGTGGCGCGACGACTTTCGAATGTCGGCCGGCCTCACCGCATTCGTGACCACCCGCAGCGCCGATCTCGGGCTGTATGTCGGCGCCGGCGCGGCGCTTGCCGGCGGCGCGGGATTTGCGCTGGCCGACCTGCCCCAGGCAACCGTGACGTGGCGCAACGTCATTGCGGTCGGCTTGTTCATCGCCGCCTTGGGCAAGGCGGCGCAGCTGCCGTTTTCGTTCTGGCTTTCCCGGGCAATGGAGGGCCCCAGCCCCGTCAGCGCGTTACTGCATTCCGCAGCGATGGTGGCCATGGGCGCATACCTGCTGTTGCGTATCCAGCCGCTACTGGCAGCGACGGGATGGGCGGCCGAATGGGCGGCCTGGACGGGGGCCGTGACCGCGGTGTTGCTCGGTGCTGTCGCGGTGGCTCAACGCGACCTCAAACAGCTGCTCGCCGCCTCCACCGCGGCGCAGCTCGGATTCGTGGTGATGGCAGCTGGGGTCGGGGCGATCAGCGGCGGCGCCGCGCAGCTGGTCGCGCACGCCTTCACCAAGGGCGGGCTCTTCCTTGCCGCCGGCGCATGGCTGTCACTGTTGGACACCAAGCAGCTCGACACGCTGCGCGGTGTGGCCCGGCGATGGCCGCTGCTCGGCTGGTCCGCCACCATCAGTGCGGCCGCTTTGGCGGGTATCGCGCCGCTATCGTTATGGGCGACCAAGGACGGGGTGCTAGCGGTTGCGCTCGACCATTCGATCGCTCTTTATCTCGTGGGATTGGTGGCCGCCGCGCTGTCGGCGGCCTACGCGGGGAAAATCCTCATCACGCTGTGGGGTGCCCCAGCGCCGATCGGAGATTCGCCGAATCCTCAAGGGCTCAACGTCTTTGGACAGTTGCCCATCCTGGTGTTCGCCGTGGGTGCCGCCGTGGCAGGGGTGTTGGCATTGCCGCCGATCGTGTCGACACTCAGCGGAGTCCTCGACCACCGTTCGACGGTCCACCCGGCCCCGGCGGAACTGGCCACCTCGGCGCTGTTGGCGCTTCTGGTCGTGGCTGCGGTGGCGCGTTGGGGCGTGCCCGAGCCGCGGTGGGCCGCCGACTGGCTCGGTCTGCAACGGGCGGCGACCGCCGTGGTCGCCCGTCCCACCCTGCGCCTGGCTCACGCGCTGGCCCGGTTCGACGACGGCGTTCTCGACCGCGCCGTGGACCGGGTCGCTGCCGGGTCGCTGCGAGCCGGCCGGTGGGCCGCGCGCATCGATGACCGTCGTGTCGATGCCGCGGTGGAATCGCTGGCGACGCGCACACGTCAGCTCGGGGCACTGGCGCGCAAGCCGCAGACCGGTCAGTTGCACCAGTACTACCTCGCCGCCGTGGTGGTGGTCGTGACAACCGTCCTGCTTCTGATAGCGGTGAGGTGACCAGGTGCTCAGTTTGATCGTTTTTCTCCCGTTGGCCGCGGCAGCTGGTGTGCTTGCGATACCGAAGTCGGGCAAAGCCGCAGCCCGCTGGGTGTGGGTCGCCGTCACCGCTGCGGATCTGTCGCTGACGATGCTGGTGTGGGCACGCTATACGACACCGGACCCCAACCGGCTGGCTTTCGAGGAGCGGGCCCGCTGGATCCCAGGGGTCAACAGCAGCTACCACATCGGGGTCGACGGTGTGTCGCTGCCGCTGGTGCTCATGTCGGCGGTGATCTTCTTAGCCTGCGCGCTCTATGGGCTGCGGGGTCGCGACCGGCCCAGATCGCAGGCGGCGTTGTTCCTGTTTCTGCAGACCGTGAGCCTCGGTCTGTTCGTCGCCGCGGACCTGATCTTATTCTTCGTGTTCTTCGACCTGTCGATCGTGGCGATGTACTTCGTGATCGCCGGATGGGGGCACGGTAACTCCGCCCGCTCGGCGCTGAAGTTCTTCCTCTATACCTTCCTGGGTTCACTGGCGCTGCTGGTGGGCTTCATCGGCTTGTACATCGCCGCCAACCCGCACACCTTCGACATGCTCGAGCTGATCGCCGCCAACCCGCTGGCAGATCGCCCCCTGACCGGCGGGCTGGTCCTCGCGGCGATCCTGCTCGGTCTGGCGGTCAAGACACCCACGGTGCCCTTCCACACGTGGCTTCCCCCCGCTCATACCGACGCTCCGGCCACCGGCTCGGCCGTGCTGGCGGGGGTACTGCTGAAGATGGGCACCTACGGGTTCGTGCGAATCGCGATGCCGATGCTGCCACACGCCTGGCGCGCGTGGGCCTGGGCGATCATCGCCGTCGGCGTCGTCTCGGTGCTTTACGGAGCCCTGGTTGCATTGGCGCAGCAGGACTTCAAGCGCATGGTCGCCTACACCTCGGTAAACCACATGGGCTACATCGTGCTGGCGCTCGGCGCTGCCGGCCTGCTCTCGCCCAGCAGCGACCAGGCGCGTGCGGTGGCGGTCAGCGGAGCGGTCACACAAATGGTCAGCCACGGGCTGATCACCGGGGCGCTGTTCTTGCTCGCCGGGGTGTTCTACGACCGCGCCGGCAGTTACGACATGGATTCCTACGGCGGCCTGGCTGGACCCGCCCCGAAGCTGGCTGCGCTGTTCACACTCGGCGCGTTCGCCTCCTTAGGGTTGCCGGGATTCTCCGGCTTCATCGCCGAGTTTCAAATCTTCACCGGCGCCATCGCCGCCACACCACTGACCGCGCTCGCGCTCCCGGGCATCCTGATCACCGCAGCCTTATTTCTGCGTGCCCTGCAGCGGATCTTCACCGGCCAGACCCGCGGCCACTCGCACAACTTCCTCGATCTGCACCCTTCCGAAACCGGCTCGGCAGGAATGCTTCTCACGCTCTCGATCTTGATCGGCGTTGTGCCGCGCCCACTGCTGGATGTGATCGAGCCGGCGTCACACACGCTGATCGGGCTGGTGGGGAGATAGCTTGTGAACACTGCGATGCGGCCGCTGCTGATGCTGCCGGAGATGCTGACGTTCGGCGGTGGCTTGCTGGTGCTGATCGGCGGATCGTTTATGCCGCGCCAGCGACAATGGTGGGCCCGAATCGTCGCAGCCGCAGCGCTTATCGGTGTCGTCGTAGTCTCGGCGGTAGGAATCACGGCACCGGATCAGACAGCGTTCGACGGAGCCTTCGCCGCCGACACCACCACCGCGGTGGCGCGGATCACCGCCGCGATCGGCGTTCTGGTGGTTCTGGCGCTGGCCGGCGACGACATCACAGCCACGGCGCGGGAAAGCGAAACCTATGCGCTGCTGTTGTTTTCGACCACCGGCGTCATGGTGCTCGCCGGAACTGACGACCTGCTGGTGCTGGCCACCGGATACCTGCTGGCCAGCATCCCGCTTTACGGGCTGATCGGACTGTCGCGCTCGGGCCAGGCGGCCGAGGCAGCCGTGAAGACCTACTTGATCGGCGCCCTGTTCGGGATCACTTTGCTGCTGGGTGTGACCGTCCTTTACGGGATCAGCGGGGCCACCCGCTACAACGACCTTGCCGCACAATTGCGAGGCGCTCCGGTAGCGGTGGTGGTGACAGGGGTCGTGGCCGTGGTGGCAGGTCTGATGTTCGAGGCAGGCGGCGTGCCCGGGCACTTCTGGGTTCCCGACGCCACCCAAGGCGCCCATGGTGTCGCGGCAGTCTACTTGACGACAGTGCCCAAAATCGGCGCACTGATCGCGCTGTACCGCGTGGCCGCCGTGGTGCCGCACACGGTTGCATGGCCACTGCTGATCGCGATATTCGCTGTCGCGAGTATGACATTGGGCAACTTGGCCGCCTACGGACAGCAGGATCCCCGTCGGCTCCTGGGTTGGTCGACGGTGAGCCAGGTCGGCTACCTCCTAGTGCCGATCACCGTCGCCGGCCACAGCCGGCTGGCCCTTCCGTCGTTGCTGTTTTATCTAATCGGCTACACCCTGACCAACAGCGCGGCGTTCGCGGTGAGCACCGCGCTGCCCGATCGGCGCGACCTCAGCGCCTACCGTGGCCTGGCGCGCACCCGGCCCTGGCTGGCCGGGGCGCTGCTGGTGGCGCTGCTCGGACTGGTCGGCACCCCACCCACCAGTGTCTTCGTCGCAAAACTCACCACCGCCATGGCCGTATGGGACGGTGGTCTCGCGTGGTTGGCCGTGGTGGTGTTCCTCAACAGCCTGCTGAGCCTCGTCTACTATCTGCGTTGGATCGCTCCGGTGTTCCAGAAGCCCGAAATTCTTAGTGATTTCACCACCGGCGAATGGTCTGCGCGCACCGCGATTATTGCGGCAGCATTGAGCCTGGGGATCGGCGTTACGGCGGGGCCGCTATGGGACGTGCTCTCAACAGCACCACTGCGGTAGCCGGTGCGCCCCCGCGCCGACATCACACGAGCGCGCCATCCTAAACCGGCCGCGAAGGATCACCCACGCCGGTGAGCGGTCCGCAAGCAGTCGGCGATGGGTCAACGGTTAGGAGCGCACGAGTCGGGCGATCGCCGCCGAAGCCTCGGTGAGCTTCGCGTCGGCCTGTGCGCCGCCCTCAGCGATTGCCTGACTGACGCAGCTATCGAGATGGTCATCGAGAAGGTTTAAAGCCACAGACCGCAACGCGCTGCTGGCCGCGCTGATCTGGGTCAGGATGTCGATGCAGTACTTATCCTCGTCGATCATTTTGGAGATACCGCGGATTTGGCCCTCGACTCTGCGTAGGCGCTTAGCGTATGCGTCTTTATTCGCCGCATACCCGTATGTGGTTGCCACCTGCACTCCCAGCATTCTGGTCATCGGGTGGTTCACTTCGTTGCCGCGAGCTGAGCGTTCGTGGTCGGCCACCAATGACGTCCTCGACGCCACTATACCCGCCAGCACGTCCAGCAACGTGGCATTTCGCGCCACCAGCGGCCGAGATGGCTCCTGCGTTCGGCATTGACCTGACGCCGCCGACCCGATACCCGGGCCGAGGTTGTAGCCGCAGCTCAGCCACGCTCCCGGCGGCCGCTTGTGGCCCGTTGCGCAGCTCAGGTCACGGCCTGCCGGCTTGCCGGCGATCCGCCCCGACCTTCCGATTCCCCGCTTGCGGCGGGTACCCTATGGGGGTACGGTCTCGGCCATGGATAGGACTGCGCCTGCTGACCAGGTGCCGCACAGCGACACGGGCGTATTGAGAACCTGACTGTCCGCAACCCGTGACAGCCAGCAATGGGAAGGAAGTGTTCAAGATGGCGTGGCAGCGAATTCTGGTGAAGGCGGTGCCTACCGTGGTGACCGGAGTCGTCGGCGCCGCGGCCTATGAGGCCCTGGCGAAGGCGCCCTGGCGCAAGGTGACGGTCAGCGCAACCGCTGTGGGCCTTCGCGCCGCGCGCGCGACCGAGCGTAAGACCAAAGCTGGTGCCGAGCGTGCTCGGTTGGCAGTGGCCGACGTCCTGGCTGAGGCAGCAGACCGCATCGGAGAACGGGTCGAACCCCCCACGGTGGTACCGACAACCTCGACCTCGACTCCCAAGGCCGGCGATGCCTGCCATTGACACCCGGGTTGGTCTTGACATCTGCCCCACGCTGACCATCATCTCCCAGGGTGGCGGACGAATACGTGTGCGCGTCAACGGTTTTGACCTCGACGAAACACGGGCGGTCGCGATCGAAGATGCTGTTGCCAAGGTGACCGGTGTGCTGGCGGTCCGTGCCTACCCGCGATCGGCCTCGGTAGTGATCTGGTATTCGCCAGATGACTGCGACACTGCTGCGGTCATGTCGGCGATCGAGGACGCCCAGCACACGCCCGCGGAATCGGTCCCCGCACGCGCCCCCCACTCCGCGCGATCCGGCGAACCCGGAGTGGTGCAAAAAATTGCCGGCGGGATTTATCGGCTGTTGGGACTCGCGACCGGCCCTGCAGCCGAATCGGTTGCCGGCCAGGGCGGCTGTCATCAGCCAGCGGCGTCGTGTCACGGGGTGCCACCGGCAGACGCCGACGGCGAGCAGCGCAAGTGGCTGCGACGCGTATGGCTGGCCGTGCCGCTGGGGTTGGTATCGATGGCGGCGCCCATGGTGTTCGGCGCCTCCTGGGTGGGGTGGTTGGCCTTCGCGGCGACGGTGCCGGTGCAATTCGTGGCCGGCTGGCCGTTCCTGACCGGGGCCCTCCAGCAGGCGCGGGCCCGCACGGCCAACATGGACACGCTGATCACGTTGGGCACGCTGACAGCGTTCGCCTACTCCACCTACCAGCTCATCGCCGGGGGGCCGCTGTTCTTCGACACCGCGGCTCTGATCATCGCCTTCGTGGTGTTGGGCCGCTATTTCGAGGCCCGAGCGACCGGTAAGACCCGCGAGGCGATCAGCAAACTACTAGAAATGGGCGCCAAGGAAGCCTGCTTGCTCGTCGACGGCCAAGAGATTCTGGTGCCGGTGGAGCAGGTGCAAGTCGGCGACCTGCTGCTGGTACGACCCGGGGAGAAGATTCCCGTCGACGGCCGGATCATTGAGGGACGTGCCGCCGTCGACGAGTCCATGCTGACCGGTGAATCTGTGCCGGTCGAGAAATCGGTGGGGCACACAGTGGCCGGGGCCACCGTCAACATCGATGGGCTGCTGACCGTGCGTGCCACTGCCGTCGGGGCCGACACCGCGCTGGCCCAGATCGTGCGCCTGGTCGAGCAGGCCCAAGGCGGCAAAGCCCCCGTCCAGCGGTTGGCCGACCAGGTCTCGGCGGTATTTGTTCCCGCCGTCCTGGGCGTGGCCGCCCTGACGTTTGCCGGCTGGGCGATCTTCGCGGCCAACCCGATCGCGGGCATGACCGCGGCGGTCTCAGTGCTGATCATCGCCTGCCCCTGTGCGCTGGGGCTGGCCACACCCACCGCAATTATCGTCGGCACCGGCCGCGGCGCGGAAATGGGCATCCTGGTCAAAGGCGGCGAGGTTTTGGAAGCGTCGAAGAAAATCGACACCGTGGTGTTCGACAAGACCGGCACCCTCACCCGCGGCCAGATGCAACTCACCGACGTCATCGCCGATGACGGGCTGGAAACTGATCTTGTCCTGGGGCTTGCCGCCGCAGTCGAGTCGGGCTCCGAGCATCCCGTCGGCGCGGCCATTGTCGCCGGCGCCCGTGAGCGCGGCATCGAGGTTCCGACCGCTGCGGCGTTCAGCAGCCTGGCTGGCCACGGAGTGCGGGCCGATGTTGAGGGCCGAAGCGTGGTAGTGGGCCGGCGCAAACTCATCGAGGAAAACGGCCTGCGATTGCCCGATCGTTTGGCGGCAGCCGCCGCCGAACTCGAAGCCCAAGGCCGCACAGCGGTATTCGTCAGTTGCGATGATCGAGTGGTCGGCGTGCTCGCGGTCGCCGACACGATTAAAGACGACGCCCGCGACGTCGTGCGTCAGCTGCATGCGATGGGGCTGCGGGTCGCCATGATCACCGGCGACAACACCCGCACTGCGGCAGCCATCGCCGATCAGGTCGGCATCGACCAGGTGCTGGCCGAGGTCTTGCCCGAAGACAAGGTCAACGAGGTCCGTAGGTTTCAAGAGCAGGGCCGGCTGGTCGCCATGGTCGGTGACGGTGTCAACGACGCCCCGGCACTCGTGCAAGCCGACCTGGGGATCGCGATCGGAACCGGCACCGATGTGGCCATTGAGGCCTCAGACATCACCCTGATGTCCGACCACCTCGACGGTGTGGTGCGGTCGATCCAGCTTTCCCGGCAGACGCTGCGCACCATTCACCAGAACCTGGGCTGGGCCTTTGGCTACAACACAGCCGCCATACCCCTGGCGGCATTGGGGCTGCTGAATCCCGTCGTCGCAGGCGCCGCCATGGGGCTGTCCTCGGCAAGCGTGGTCACCAACTCCCTGCGCCTTCGGCGCTTCGGCCGCGACCGATGACAACGGACTGCTGTCCCGGCGATCCACAATCTCCTCAACCACCGCGATCGGAGCGGCCTGCGATCTTATGATCCACGATTTGCTGCTGCGCTGGGTCGTCACGGCACTCTTTGCGTTGGGAGCCACTGAATGCGGCCTACCGCTTCTCATCAGACGCCTTTCGGCCACCGCGGCGGTCAGCCACGGTCTACACCTGCTGATGGCCATCTCCATGGCCGTGATGGCTTGGCCGTGGGGCACACGGGTACCCACTCTCGGACCCGCCGTGTTCTTCCTTCTGGCGGCCTTGTGGTTCGTCGTGATAGCCATCATCGCGAACCGAACACGCTATCCCCGAATGTCCAACGGGTATCACGCGTTGATGATGCTGGCGACGGCGTGGATGTATGCCTCTATGAACAACCCCTTCCCCGTTCATTCCCCACACTCGCCGAGCACTCCGATGCCCGGCATGGATATGGCGGCGATGAATGAACAGGCGAGCAACGAAGTACCCACCTGGTTCACCGCAATGAACTGGCTCGGAGCCGTCATTTTCACGGTCGCCGCAGTTTTCTGGGTATCCAAATACTTCGTCGAGAAGCGGCACACCGCAACGCGTCTCGGGCCACTCGGCGATGTCGCGCAGGCGATGACAGCAGCTGCGATGGCAATCTTGTTCGGGGCAACGCTGTTCGCGATTTGAGCAGCGCAGCGCCCAAGCGCGTCGCCCTCCGGTTCGAGCCACTTCTCCGTGCCCGCTCCCCCTATTGTCCGCGCCGACGATACGGGTGCAGCATGAAACCAGGCGTGAGCACGACGTCAAGCGAATCTGCAGCAGTCCGGTCTCGGCGAGCCGGCTATCACAGAGATAGTTCAAGCGCAGCAGTACCGCATCCCGCCGTTTCCCGGAATACGCATAGCGGTCCAAGACGCGTTGTGCCTAGTCAGGCAGGCAGGAGGTCTGCATCATTTGCCTCCTCACGTTCCTGGTGGTGGCCGGCGCCGGGTGCCCGGCCAGCTGTGCCGACTCGGGCGCACGTATACATCGAGGCGGTCCCCCCGTCCGGGGTAACGCTGTACTGGAAAAGGCCGCTGGCGTCGACCTGTCCAGTCACCGTGTAGCCAGGGCCGTCGTAATGAATTGGTTAGCTTGATAATTCGACCAGAAGGCGTCGATAGGCTAATCGAGCCAGGTGGCCAAGCCGCCGGGCTGGGCGCTCCGGGGAGCCAGGATCCGCAGCGGGTCGCCGTTGCCGTCGTTGAGGAGCAGGGCCTGGAACTCAGTCGGGACCGAGGCCGAGTACAGCGTGAACACTTGGCTCCGCGACAGTGTCATGCCACGGGTGTCCACAAAACCACTCGGAGTCTCCTGCCCTAACGTGAATGAGAACGGCACGACGCCACGTTGGTGATCGACCACTCCGACAACAAGATCGGTGCGACGCCGACCTGGAAGAAGTCGTTCGGGCACCATCCGCTGCTGGCGTTCCTGGACCGCCCCGAGATCGCCGGTGGCGAGGCCCTGGCCGGGCTGCTGCGCACCGGCAACGCCGGCTCCATACCGCCAGTGACCCCGTCATCGTCTTGCAGCAAGCGCTGGCGGCGCTGCCCGCGCCGTGGCGACCCGACCCGAGTCGTGGCGATGATCCCGACCGGCCGAAGGTTCTGGTGCGCTGCGATACCGCCGGGGCCACTCACGACTTCGCCGACGCCTGCCACGCTGCCGGGGTGGGGTTCTCCTTCGGCTACCCCGTCGATTGGCGGGTGCAAGACGCCGTGGACACCCTCAACCTCGCCGAGGGCTGGTACCCGGCGATCGACACCACAGGTGGGCTCCGCGACGGCGCCTGGGTCGCCGAGGCCACCACTCTGGTCAACCTGAGCAGCTGGCCGCCCGGCACCCGGCTGATCCTGCGCAAGGAACGACCCCATCCTGGCGCGCAGCTGCGGTTCACCGACGCCGACGGCATGCGGGTCACCGCCTTTCATCACCGACACGCCCCCCGGCGTCGTACCCGGCCAGGTCGCCGGCCTGGAACTACGGCACCGCCAACACGCCCGCGTAGAAGACCGCATCCGCGAACTGAAGGCCACCGGCCTTCGCAACCTGCCCTGCCAGTCCTTTTGGGCCAAAGCCGCCTGGCTCGAGACAACCCTCGCCGCTGCCGATCTGGTCACCTGGTGCCGACTCATCGGCTTCAGAAACGATCCCGGCCTGGCCCGCGTCGAGATCACCACTTTCCGTTACCGCGTCCTGCACGTCGCCGCACGCATCACCCGCGGCGCCCTGCAGGACGCGGCTACGCATCGACCTCACCTGGCGCTGGGCCATCCCCATCGCAATCGCCTGGCAGACCATCCGCACCGCCTTCGGATAACCGCCAGCCCGACTGCCCACCGATCACGAAGGACCTACCGGCCCTGGAAAGCCCGCCCCACCCGGCGACACGGGACAGATCGATCACACCATCACACCAAAAACACTACCCGGCAACACAACTCGGAATCAGAATCAGCTCACACCATCCGATACGAAAAATCCGGGCTAGACCTTCATCGTTTTACCGCCTTGACCGCGCCTGATGAGTCCGCGCTGTGTTCGCCGCCGGCGGCGAAGAGGCCCCCGTCGTGAGTCGCCGATGCACGGTATTCGTCAAGGCAGCGCGGTAGAGGTCAGCGTGCCGGGCGCGCTGGTCAGGGTCGGTGATGACGATCAAGTGCCCCTGGCGGTTTGAACCCGACGGTGCCGGTAAGGCATGCGAACACAGTCCTTGATCACCTCCTGCGGGACCGGTCGGTCGAAGTCCATCCGCCGGCGAACCGCACGCGGGGTGGTCAGCAACTCATCTGGGGACAGTTTCGATGATGCCGGACACGGGTTGATCGTCCCAGCTAATCCGGGGTGAAGCGCTGATCCCACGCCCGACTCGACTCTCAGTTTGCCACCGCGCAACCGAAGTGAGACTGCTCGCCGAGGCGAGAAGCCGATCAGGACTTGACACTTAACCTCCTCGGAGGCCTAGAGAAACGAGATAGCCTGGAGGCAGCCGGGTCCCCCCGCACAGCCATCGACCGCCTCGGCCGCCCAGAATTGCCCGAGATAACCCGCACTATCACCGAACTCAGGGCCGGCCGCATGGCGTGTTGTCCTGCGGCTCGAACGGTACTAGGACCACCTCCGACTCCCTCCCGACACCCATTCACTTCCTAGCTCGGCACCAGTTACAGGACAAGCCATTTCGAACAAATCTCAGTGCGTTTCGGCCGGGGAGGGCCTCCACAGTTCCCGCCGTCAGCATCTGAACGCTGCGCACCCCCCTTACGCGGGGAGTCCTTCGCGGCTGCACTTCCAGGATCTTCACCGCTTCCATTAGGGCGCGGTGGCCTCGACGAGCATTGTCGGTCCGAAGTGGCGAACTGGTCCCGGTATGAGCCCGGCGTCGCGCATCAGTGCTTGCACTTGCTGGGGTGAGCGTTCTCGCCCGCCTTCGCAGAAGACGAGCATCATCACGTCGGCCATGGCGGTGAAGGCGTTGGGGCGGGCAGATTCGTGGTGTTGATCGATGGTGACTAGCTTGGAGCCGGTCGGCATGGTGGCGCGTACGCTTTTGAGGATGTCGCGGCATGCGTCGTCGCTCCAGTCGTGCAGGATCCATTTCATCGTGTACACGTCCGCGTGAGCGTCGAGTTGGCCGAACAGGTCGCCGGCGCGGGTTTCGATCCGATCGTCGAGCCCTTGTTGGCGCAGAAATCTGTCTGCCCGCTCAAGTACTTCCGGTGTGTCGAGCAGGATGCCTCGCGCATGCGGGCGCTGTTCGAGGATGGCTGCAAGCAGGTGTCCCACTCCGCCGCCGATGTCGCAGATGGTTCCGTGCTTCGGCCAGGGGTAGGACTGGGCGATCCCGGCAAGGTCGAATTCGGTGAGTTGGCGCATCGCATCTGCGAACGCCTCTCCTCGTTCTGGGCGATCGCCTAGATATTCCCATAGCGATTTGCCGAATGCTGCTCGATGTCCGGATATTTCGGCGCCATCGCGTAGTTGGCGGTCAAGGTGGGCGTAGACCGCCGCGGTGTCTGGGTCTGCGTAGTAGGCGGCCCAGGATGCGATCGACTTGGGGTGTTCACGGCGCAGCGGCGCACCGATTCTGGTCAAGCGCACACGTCCGGTGCGGTCACGTTTGATCAGTCGCAGCGTGATCGCGGCGTTGACGATCCTGGTTGTCACGTCAGAATCTAATCCGAGTTCGTCGGCCAGATCGACTGGCCGCCGAGAGGTTTCGCCAAGGGCATCGGCGATGCCGGAGGTGACGAGAACGCCGGCGATTTTTGTTTTCTGCAGCCCGAAGATGACGTCGAGGAACAGCGTGATTTCCCCAGGGACTGTGGCGTCGGCGAGGCCCAGCAGCCGTTCTCGAAGGTCGATCACCCCACGCGCGACCCACAGTGGTAGGGGCAGGAATGGCAGGCGCATCGTCGGTTCCTCTCGCCTGTTGGCGGCCAGTTGCTTTGAGGTGGCCGTGCTGGCACTCGCCGTCAGCGGCCCGGCTAGCTGGGGTTGTCAGGTCGATGTCGCGGGTGCAGGCGTAACTGAAAGTCGGCGGGTTTCAGGGTCAGTGTTTCGGCGATCTTGAGGTGGTAACCGGGCTTGGGTTCCAGGTCGAACTGGTGCAGGATCGCGGCGAGTGTCAAGCAAATTTCGTGGAGTGCGAATTGGCGGCCGATGCAGGCTCGTGGCCCGGTGCCGAAGGGTTTGTAGATGTGCGGGGGCAGCTTGCGTAGGTTCTCGGGGAGAAATCGGTCGGGGTTGAATTCGTTGGGGTCGGGCCCCCAGGCCGGGGAGCGGTGGGCGGCCAGCAGGACGACAGCCACCCAATCTCCCTTCCGGAAGCTATATTTGCCGTCGCCGAGGGTGGTATCGCTGCGAGCTTGACGGTAGTAACCGGGGGCTACGGGCCACAGGCGCAGCGTTTCGTCGACCACCCGCCGCAGATATCTGAACTTGGCGATGTCGTCGAATTCGATGCGCGGAAAGTCAGATTCGGGCCAGCGTTGGTCGATTTCGGCGCGTGCGCGAGCCGCCACGTCGGGGTGGGCGGACAGATAATGCAGGGCGAACGAGATGGTGTTAGCTGACGTCTCGCTACCGGCTGCCATCATGGTAAGGATTTGGTTGACAACGTTCTCCGAGTCCAGCTTCTCCCCCGTCTCGGGATCGGCGCTGTGGAGCATGATGTCGAGCATGTTTTCGGTTGGTCCTGGTGCCGGGTTGTTGCGGCGCGCATCGACAATGCCGCAGACCAAGTTTCGGATGAACTCCCTGTCGGCCAGGTGCTGCTGATAGCGTTTCTTCCCGAAGAGATTGGTGTAGAAGGGAATCGGGTCGACGCGCATCGCGCGCCGCACGTAGCTCAGTTCGCTGATGATGGCTGCGCTGAATGCGTTCTCCCCCGGATCGCTGAGGTTGCCGAAGGTGTGGCCCAATCCTGCGCGCGCGATGATTTCGACGGTGAGCCGGTTGGCTTGGGCGGGGATGTCAATCCACGACCGCTTGGCGCTGGCGTCTTTCCATGCCTGGGCAAGTTCTTCGACGGTGGTGGCCATGCTGTCGTGGTAGTTCTTCATGGCTGTCTTGGTGAACCCGGGCATCAGGATGTTGTGGGCTTTGTGCCAGTTGGGTTCATCGTTGTAGGCGGTGAAGAGTCCGTCTCCGAGGGTGAGGCGCAGCTTGTCGACGAGCGGACCGACGTGTTTTTGCCATCGGGTTTCGTCGTTGACTTCCTCGATGAGGGCGGCATCGGAGATAGCGATGGCTGATAGGGCGAAGATGCGCTGTTCGAAGATTCCGTCGGTGGAGTTGCGCAGCTTGTCGGTCGTTCCTAGTACAGGGCTGGTGAAGTCGATGGTGAGGAGATCACCAAGCAAGGGAAGCCGGAAGCGGGAGTGCGGGATGGCCGTGGCGGTGGGCGTGGTCATGGTGTTGGGCTCGCTTTCGTGGGGGCCACGGAGGTGGCTGCGGCGTACGCGCTGGGCCACCATTTCGCCAGCGTGAGCAGTTCGGCCGCTTCTTCTTCGAGGGTTGTCGCTTTTGAGGTGACGATCAGCGCGGCGTCGCCTTCGGGGGATCGGGGGTGATGCCGGCAGTTTTCGCGTTCGCGGCGTGAGCGAGACGCAGCGCGGCAAGCGCGGCCTCGCGCTCGCTGGCACGGACAGTTTGGGACACATCCAGGAAGCAAATCACCTCATCCTCGGGTATTGCGCGGACGTAGGGGCGCAGGCGCAAGATGGCGTCGCGGATCTCGACCACGGTGTCGTGCAGTTGAAGTGTCGACTTTCCCCGCCGCCCGAACTCCTCGTCGTCAGAATCGATGAAGCGTTCTGGGGTGACGGCTCTCATCGCCTGGCGCAGGGGTTGCAGTTTGTGCCAGCTTCGAGTGGTGCGATCCAGCCCGAGCGACCGGAGCAGCTTCAGCGCGAGAGGGACGGCGGCCATCACAAACGGCGCCAGGATGCCGAAAAAGAGACCGTCCTCGTGCGACCCCTTGCGGTAACTAGCGGTGTGAGTCCAGCCGAGTTGGTCGAACAGCTGCAGCGCAGCCTCTTGCACTACGATTCCGACGCCGAACACCCCCATCAGCAGTGTGCTCAGTGCAATCCAGCGTTCCCGGGGGCTATTGGCCGCCCGCAGCTCGCTGAGGGAATTCCACACCAGACGTATAGCCAGGACCATCAACATGGCCGTGAGGCAACTCAGCGTTGTCACTGAATCCCACCCCACCAGGAGCTCTAGGGGCTTGTTGGCAAGGCGGGCACGGGTCCCGCAGATCAGAAATCCCGTGATTAGCAGAATCGCCGCCATACGGTAGTACCGGTGTTTGCGGCGGGTTTCCGCTTCGGGCATCCCTGACCACAGCATGCTGAATCCGATGAATTCGGTGAAGCTGTAGCCCATGAGCGCGGTACTTATTTGCCACACGCCGGGCTCCGTGACCAATGCTGAATCGATCATCTGCCTTTGCACGAAGGGTTCTCGGAGTAGCTGAGCCGCCCACAAGAAGGCCAGGGTGTTGTTGATGTACTTTTCCGAGAGATTTTCGTTGAACCACCGGTAGCGCCCGAGTAGTACCACTGTCATGAATGCGATGAATGGCCAGGCGATCATGGCCGGGACGGCGGAGGGGGTCACTGAAACACCGCCACGTGTGCAGGCACCGTGAAAAAGTGTTTCACATGGAGGTCTGCCCGCCGCCACCACAAACGATCGATGACAATGATGAACTTCGTCACCGGTCAGCGGTGGTGTCTGGAAGGACCGGGCTCATCGTCGGCGGAAAAAGGCGCTGCGCACAATCGATCGCCGTTCGTTGGCATCAGCGACGGCCAGCATCAGCGCAGAAGCAAACCTCTCGGCGTCGCGTTCGTCTTCGTCGCCGGGGCAGTTGGTGCGCCCCAAGACTGCCCGAACCGTTTCGGGGTCGATATCGGGCAACACGTAGCGACACAAATCGCGTTGGCGTTCCTTCTTATTGCCGAAGGCATCGATGCGATCGTGCCCCAGCAACATATGCCCGACCTCATGGCCGACAATTTGATCGATGTGATACTCCGAAGTCCCTACTTCGTGCAGGATCAGGTCGTCGTCGTCACGGGAAAGCCACAGTCCGCAGGGGCCGAGCCCCAGTGACGCGGTGTCTGTAGGGACGAGCGTGATCGCGCGACCGCGCTTTTTCGAGAGGTTCTCGACGAAGACATTTCGATTCCAGGGCGTGGGGATGGGCAAAGCGCGCACCAAATCGAGAATGTCATTGCTCGCAACCGCCATCTACTTGGATGTCCCTTCATCATTGGCGACCGGCGGCAGGTGCTCTAATCGACGCACGTGGTCGACCATTGCTGCGATGTTGGTGATCGCGCTCGGGGTGAGCCCCGAAGCGCGCATTGCCAAATCACGCACGCCACTGTCTCGCAGTGCTTGCAGCAGGTTGAGTTGCCCTTCGATCTCCGGCTCAGAGTCGGAGTCGATCAGGTAGGACGCCGGCACTCCGAAGAATTTGGCCATCGCTTGCAGGTGCGTAACAGTGGGGTTTGTCTTCAGGCCACTACGCAATTGCCATATATATGCCGCACTGATGGATACGCCCGTCTTCTCTTTGATCGCCTCCGCCGCCGCGGCGTTAGACAACGGCGCATCCGAGGGCTTACGCATGACCTCGAACAATTTGTTCAGCTTCTGCGCCAGCCCGGAATTACTTTGAAGCCCAAGTGAAGCACTCTCGGCCATACACTCTCGTTTCACGCGATGACACCGGACGTGTACCGATGTTATCAGGATCGCGTGCTGCGAGCCTAAACTCTGGGGGGAACGCATGTGCAGGATCGGTCGCGACGAGACTGACGGCCGTTAGGCGAGTGCGCGTGTCGGTGACCGCTTCGACAGCGCCGCCACGGTGATCCTCTCCCCCGCACCCACCGTAGAAGTGGCGACCTTTCCGAACCTGGGCGTTGCCGCGACATCGGGGCTACTGGCGGTTTCGGTAAGTTCCGAGCACTTGACGAAGTCATCGACGGCGTCAATGAATCGAGGGTCCCAGTACAGCGAGAAGTGGTCGCCAGCTGGGAACGAAATACACTGGGCCTTCAGTGGGACCTCTGAGGCGAAGCGAGTGGATGAGCTGGGAGGTGAGGTCACGTCCCCATCGCAAGTCAGGATCAGCGCGGGGGTCTGCTGCACGAATAGGTGACATCTGAGTTGGCTTGCCCAGCATGGGCGGGCTGGAAGGATGTCCCCATGGCAA
>NZ_LKTM01000386.1 GCF_001417955.2 Mycobacterium gordonae
CTCGAGCTTGGCCCAGAACCCCCGATCGGCCGGAGTCAACGGCTCCGAGATCCGCAACACCGGAGTATTGCCCACCAGGCCGGCCGGCTGCCGGCTTGCCGTGAGCGGCGGGCACATCGCAGGGTTAAGTGGCCGGTTCACCGCCACTGGCCGGGAGTTGCACGACAAACGGGCTTCCAGAGAGTTCGAAAAACGAGCAGGGTTGGCGTTCATGCGATCGTCGCTTTCTTGAATGAGGCCGCAGGCGCAGCCATCGACAAAGGGATCGGCCACCGGCCGTCGTGAGATGCACAGACGACCTGGCGCTACCCAGTCAGCGACGAGAAGAGCACAACCGCGTCAAGAGTTCTCGACCGGTTAAAGGAGCGGCGGGCCCACGCGGCGGACCACGACCGCCCGCTATCCTCTGCCACCCGAACAAGCCCACTGCGCCCACCGTCGCCACCACCACGCTCAGAGCCGCCACGGTGGCGACAGGCGCGTTAGGCAACACGGCGGTCATGAACGCCTCGTGATGAGAAACCGAGGGATTTTCTAGGTGCGCGTGATTGCTATTGATGGTGAATTCGCCACCCAACGAACTCACCAGAACATGGGCAGGATGGGGTGCGGCAGGCTCATGCCGCACCTCGGCGTGTCCGAGAACAAGGACCCACACCGCGATCGCGGTCACCGCAGCAGCCAGTGCCGCGGTGAATTGCCACCACGGCCGCGGGCATGCCTTCGATCCGCTCACAGTACTAACAGCGTAGCAACGGGACCCGTGGCGCGCCGACGCCGGGCGGCCATGCTGGGACATCACGTCCGCCCGCGCCGCTACGTACCCCATACCCCTTGAGGGTACGGACGAGCCGGGCGTGTGGCAAGGGGTGCGAGGAGGTCCGACAAGGCCGTCGAACATCGTCTGGTGCATCGACAGGCTTAAGGTGCATCACCAATGGTGATCATCGTCATTAACCGGCGGAGGTAGTGCCCTGCTCTGCTCACGTCTTGACAAGGAGCAGGGACCGTCGGCGCGGCGAAGGAAGCCCGATCCCGTTGCGGGGCTGCGAGGTGCAGTCAGCCGGGAACTTAGCCGAGGAGCTGAAAGACGCGTCACCTCCGCAGCGGGAACCTGTCGTGATCCAGCCGCATGGTGTACCCTCGGAGGGTATGAGGAGGATCCGATTGTCGTCGGATGACCGACGTGTCGGATTGGGCAGAGCGCCACGGTTGCGCTTTGCCGTCGTCGTGGCGGCCGCAGTCGCGGCACTGGCCATCATTGGTCACTGCGTGCCAATGCGCGCCGCTGCCTCGCCGTCTCCGTCGGCGCCACGACAGCCAGTGGCCTCGCTTCCTCTCGCGGTTCATGCCAGCGCTGATCAGTCGCAGCTTGCGCAGGAGCGGCCCATCTGTAAAGGGTCGAAGGTGTTCGCAATTGATGCGATACCTGCGGCGGTGATGACAGCGCTGGTCGTCCTTAGCGCGGGCCTAGCGACGCTGGCGGGTATGGGCTGGCAAACACAGCTTGTGGCACCGGCCGGACGGAGCCCTCCGCACCCACCCGTTGCCGTCCTGTCCGGTCAAGATCTTCTGACTCGGATCCGCGTAGCTCGCCGCTGACTGGTCAGCGTCAGGCCCTCGTGCTCTGCTGCACACGGCCGGAGACGTCTGCCCTGTCCATTTCCGCGCGCTAGTCGCGCCGCTGACGTAAGCCGACTCATGCGACTTATTCACTGCTTGATGACTTCCGAATGCTCTGCGGTGCCCGGGTTGCTGAGCTGCTTGCCGCCGAGGAAGACACGGCGCCGCGCGCCTTCCCACCGAGGCCGAGCGGTAGCCGAGGCTCGCCGACGACGGTCGCTGCCCATAGGGATGTTGAAGGTCCCCGACCGCCGGGACACGATCGCCGCCGGCACCGCCCATCTTCACAGGCGCCTACACGGTCCATCTGCGGCCTTGTCACGGAAACCCATGTCGGTAGCGGAGACGCATTTTTCAAGGAGAGCAAAGCATGTCGTTTGTGACAACGCATCCGGAATCACTGGCGTCGGCGGCCGGCGATCTGCAGACGATCGGCGCGGCGATGGATGCCCGAACGGTGGCGGTCGCGGTCCCGACGGCCGCAGTGGTGCCGGCCGCCGCTGACGAAGTGTCGTCGTTGACCGCGGCCCAGTTCGCCGCGCACGCCCAGCTGTACCAAGCAGTGGCCGCCCAGGCCACAGCGATTCACGACCAGTTCGTTGCCGCCTTGGCGACTAGCGCTGGATCCTATGCCGCCACCGAGGCCGCCAACGCGGCCGCGACCGGCTAACACGCGGTATAGCTGAAGGAGTACGCGAATGGATTTCGGGGCACTTCCGCCGGAGGTCAATTCGGCACGGATGTATTCGGGTCCCGGTTCCGGACCGATGCTGACGGCCGCGACCGGCTGGGATGAGCTGGCCGTTGAAATGAGTTCGGCGGCAACAGCTTACGCCGGGGTAGTAGCTCGGTTGACGGCCTTGTCCTGGTATGGGCCGGCGGCGACCTGGATGGCGTCGGCAGCTGCGCCTTATGTGATGTGGATGACCACGACCGCAACCGCAGCAGAGCAGGCGGCCGACCAGGCCCGCGCCGCAGCCGCCGCATATGAGGCGGCGTTCGCGCAGACCGTGCCGCCACCGGTGATCGCGGTCAACCGCAGCTTGCTGATGACCCTGATCGCGACCAACATCTTCGGTCAGAACACGCCTGCGATCGCGGCCACCGAGGCCCAGTACGCGCAGATGTGGGCTCAAGACGCTACGGCGATGTATGGATACGCAGCTTCGTCAGCGGCCGCGTCGACGTTAACGCCTTTCGCGCCGCCCCAGCAGGTCGTCAATCCGAGCGGGTTGGCTGCGCAGGGTGCCGCTGTCGCCCAGGCCGCGGGTGGTTCGGCCGCAACCGACACCCAAGCCGTCCTCACGCAGCTGACGTCGTCCGTACCCACCGTGCTGCAGGGACTGGCTTCACCCCTGTCGTCGGGTTCGCTTTCCTCGACGTTGAGTTCGATGAGCCCGATGCTGTCGGTGACCAGCTCGACCGCGTGGATCGCCAGCGCCGGCCTGTCGACCGGGGAGAAGCTCAAGGGCCTGCTGCCGGCGGCCACCAGCGCCCTCGCGCCAGCCGTTGCCGAAGGGTTGGCCACCGGGCCGCTCGGATCAGGCTTGGCCGGTCTGGCAGGCTTCGGCGGCGCCGGCACGACGGTATCGGCGGGTATGGGGCGGGCCGGGTTGGTCGGGTCGTTGTCGGTACCGCAGAGTTGGACAGCCACCGTGCCGGCCAAGGCGGCTGCTGCGCTGACTGGCACCAGCCTCGGCGCCGCTCCGGCCGCCGACTCCGGCGTCCCGAGCAGCATGTTAGGGGGACTCCCGTTGGCGGCTGCAGGAGAGCGCGGCGCGGCCGGAATTGTCCCCGATCCCCGGTTCCTGGAGCGCCCACCAATGGTGCCTCGCTGGTCAAACCTGGTGTAACGAAAGATGGCCACCACCAAGGGCCGCCAGAACCACGGTTGCGTAGGCCTGCAGCGCCGACACGGGCGCCGACTCACGCAAACCGGGGTGCAATGACCGATGAATCGGCGAAACCTTGCCGCGCCTGATTGCTGGGACAACATCCGACGCCTACCCTCTAGGGGTATGAGGTGTGTGCGAGAACGGACGGGTGCGTCTCGACGCGCCTTGCCGCCGACGCGGCGGTCGATGACCGCGGCCGCCACAGCCGCCCTCTTGCTTCTGCTGATGGGGCACTCGGCACTGCTGCATTCGGAGAACAGCCACCCCCACCACTCCCATGCGCTGTTATCCAGCGTGGGTGCGGAGTTCGCGATCAATGTCGATCACCCCCATCTTGTCAGCGGGGCGTTGACCGCCTGTCATGACGTCTCGGCGTCCGCGGTGTTGCCGCGAACCCCAACCATCTTGGTGGAATTCGGCGTGGCCGCAGCAATGGTCGCGTTTGTCGCGGGATTGTCCGGTGACGCCGCGATGTCGGGGCGGAGCCCACCCAACGCAGCACCCCCCGCCCTCACCGGTCGAGATCTCGTGACGCGGTTCTGCCTGATTCGTCGCTGACCGATCAGCGTCAGGTCGTGGTGTCATGCGCACGGCCGGTGCTCGCTGACCGATGTTCGATGTCGCAGTTCTGCGGCGCATCTGCGAAAGCGACGATCAATGAAGGACTCTTTGCCCCTAGCGCACTCTGAGCGTCGCAATACGCTCACTGAAACTGCCGAGCTGCACCGCAATTGTGACGTAATTGATCAGGACATCGCAGGGCATCTTGGTTCTGCGGCTGCCTGCGCCTGTTCAGCTGGTAGGCATCGCGAGGCCGCTAGCCTAGTGGGCAATACCCCGGTGCTGTGGATCTCCGACGCAATCGCGGATGGGGGCCGCGGGTTTTGGGCCAAGCTTGAGGGCGCCAATCCCGGCGGAATGAAAGATCGCCCCGCCTTGCACATGGTTCAATGCGCTCGGGCTCGCGGCGAACTGCAACCGAACGCACAGATTGTCGAATCCACCAGTGGCACGCTCGGATTGGGGCTGGCATTGGCCGGGCAGATATACGGCCACCCCGTAACTTTGGTTACTGATCCCGGCATGGAGCCCATCGTCCAACAGATGCTGGCCGCGTACGGGGTGCGCATCGAGATCGTCCCCGAGCCACATCCGCGCGGGGGATGGCAGCAGGCCCGCAAAGCCCGCGTCGCGCAACTGCTGGCCGCAGATCCGCGTGCCTGGAATCCCGATCAATACAACAATCCTGACAATGTAGCCAGCTACCAGTTGCTGGCGCTGGAACTGCTGAATCAGGTTGGAAGCGTTGATGTTCTGGTGTGTTCGGTGGGCACCGGAGGCCACTCGGCGGGTGTGGCGCGTGTGCTGCGCGAAGCTAACCCCGACCTGAAGCTGATCGGAGTTGACACCATCGGCTCGACAATTTTCGGGCAGCCGGCCGCCGCCATGCGACTGATGCGCGGTCTAGGGTCGAGCATCTATCCCGGCAACGTCGACTACGCCGCGTTCGCCGAGGCGCATTGGGTCGCCCCAGCCGAAGCCGTGTGGGCATGTCGCACGCTGGCAAGCACGTACTACATCAGCGGAGGATGGAGTGTCGGTGCGGTGGCGTTGGTCGCCGGCGGGGCTGCTCGCGCCCACCGTCCCGGTACAACCATAGCCGCCATCTTTGCCGATGGTCCGCTACGCTACTTCGACACCATCTATAGCGACGATTTCTGCCGCGGCCACGATTTGCTCCTCGCAGCCCAGCCGCGTGAGCCCGCAATCATCGCTGACCCGACCGATCAGGTTGTGCGGTCGTGGACGCGGTGCACGACCGTACGCGATCCAACCCTGTCAAGGCAGTGAGCATTCTCGGTGTGCACGTCTTCACCCGGGAGGTGGTGGCCGGTGTCAGCGGAGATTACATCGATGTCGCGCTAGGCTGCGGCAGTTCTGTTGTTGTCCCTCAAGTCCGAAGGACAGACGGTACGACGCAATCCTGGCCGTTGACACCGCAGCCCCATCGATCTGCTGTTGGACCTTCGACGCTGACCAACGAGCCGCAACGACCACAGAGAAGGGGAGCTTGATGCCGCCTATCAAACGACCACAGACACGGGACCCGCGCGTAATCCTGCTCCTCTACAGCGGACTGCTGGCCGCGGTCGCCGGTTGGGTCAACTCGGTGGCCCTCCTCGTCTGGGTATATCCGGTAGGCAACCTCACGGCGCTGACCACCAAAATCGGCCAGCACACTACCAATCCACTGCTGCATCCCGGTGGTATGATCGCGGCGATCGTCGCCGGATTTCTGCTCGGCGTTCTGGGAGCCGGTGCCCTGGTTGCTCCCACGCAAAGCCCTACCGGTCCGCGCCACGCCGCGGTGCTACTGGGCGAAGCAGCTCTTCTGTTGGCGGCCGCCGGTATTGAACATCCGTTGATCAGAGCGCCACTGGCCGCCGCGGCGTGCGGATTGCAGAACGGAATGACTTCCAGTTTCCCGGGGATGCCCCTCCGCACCACTCACTTCACCGGCACGATCACTGACCTCGGCCTGCTTGTGGCGCGCAGTTACCGCCACGGAATGGACAATTGGAAAGCGGCGCTACTGACTTCGACCGTCCTGCTATTCATCGGTGGCGCCGCCGGCGGCGTGATCCTCGGCGGCCGGATCGGCGACCATGCACTGATCCCGGCGGCCGTGGCATGCGGCGGCCTCGCAATCGCACACGTGTTGCGTTGTCGCGGAAATCGCTCGCTCGCTGTTCACACGGCACCCGCAACTTACCCTCAAGGCGACGCACCGCCATGAGCTGGCGTCATCACTGCGCTCGCCCGCGAGTCGGATGCAGTGACCCCTGGTGACCACCGAAGCTGCTGCAGGCATTCTCACCGACCTCAACGTTGCAGATCGACCGGCCCAGGTGCAGCGGCCGCCGCGCCCGCCGGGGCTCGCGAGGATAGCGACTGCTCAAGTCGAGTAAGCCTCGCCGGCACAACGCCGTCGAGAAAGCTATGCACGGCGTTGCAGGTACAGCTAACTCAAAGGGAAAATCCGTTCATCGGACGCAACCGTCAATCTGACGCCGCCGTCGCCGCGCGGTCGCGTAGGTGAAGCGATCAGCGTTTTGCGCGCCGGACTTGGCTTGTGAGAGCCAGCTATTCGGGTCTGGCGGAACGGCGTTGCCCGT
This sequence comes from Mycobacterium gordonae, assembly GCF_001417955.2. Taxonomy (GTDB): domain Bacteria; phylum Actinomycetota; class Actinomycetes; order Mycobacteriales; family Mycobacteriaceae; genus Mycobacterium; species Mycobacterium gordonae_B. The sequence goes on from NZ_LKTM01000386.1 coordinate 6,695, forward strand.
CCGGCGAGCCGGCGACTGGCTTCTGGCTGGGGTGCCCGCCGGCCGGCAAGCCCTTCCTTGGTTCCTTCGGGAAGATCAAAACGATGCCGCGAATCCTGGGAAGGGCACGAGCAACTGAGCCCGCTGTAAGGGTCCCCTGGATCCGCAGCAACCGCCGAAGCGGGGCCGCCGATTGCCGCCCCCATGGCAGCCACGACGGTCATCAAGTTCCGCAGGCGCCTGCCCTACACAGTCATCGCGTTCTACCACATCTCAAATCGCAGATCCGCGAACCCGAACGCGAACGCCGCCACCCGAGCCTTCGTGACAGACCTCTCAACTACCCCCACCCGGGTACAGTACCGCCGAACGACACATAGCTCTATATACGGTATCCCTGTACAGTATGGAGCTCAACAGCTTGGCGCCCGGACGCGCGACGCTTTACCCCGCGGAACCTCGGCGCTCAGTCCTCAATGCGCTCAATTGCATACCCAGCTCGCGACCGTCCCACCGCCGAGCCTGTTCAAAGCATCGGCCTCGGCCGCTGCACGCGAAAAGCCCGTTCCACCACGGTAATTCACACCGTCGGAAGCGACCGCGCCACACAGATTGAAGCTGATGACGACGCGGCAGTCGTTGTCGTTGCAGCGGTCGACCGCGACCTGTTCCGCTCGCGCCTTAGTAAGGTAACCCTGCGCTGTACCCCAAGCGCCGCTCGGGGCATAGGCGATCGCGCCGTAGCGCATCACGTGCGGCACGGGCATTTCCGGCCGCATGCCCATCTCGGACATCGCGGCTTTGTCCAGATTGGCGCTTACCTGCGGAACCAGCGGAAGCGCTATAGCCATCAGCCCGGCTGTGGCACCGACGCCCGCGACCGCCAGCGCGATTCGATGACCTCTCTTGGGTGTCATTGATTTGATTCCTTTCTTGTTCACTCTGGGGAGTGACCCTCATGTCTGCGTCACACAGGAAATTGTTCCATCATATACCCCATGGGGGTAGGGACGAAAGTCCCCAAAAGCAAGACTTGCTCGCCGATGGCCGCGAATCAGCCATCTCGACCAGCCTTGGGTTCGGCACCGTCGCGACCAAGCGAGATAGCAAGTTCCGTCGCTGTGCGCGACCGCGCAGACGGTAGGCGTTGTCAGATTGCTTGCGAAACTCGATGTTTGGCGGTTGTATCCCAACCTGCCTCAGCGAATCACCGGGGTGTGCGGTGCTGGGTGTGCGTGGCGTTGGTATCACAGGTGTGTCAGGACGCCCCGTCGCGCGTCTGTTATTCGGGCTGTATCGACAGTGTGAATCTGTTCGGTCAATGGCGTCAGGCCGTTTCACGGTGCGAGCCTTATTAGGCCGGGTGGACTGGGGGGAGCCGGTGAAGGCTTCGACGAACCGCTGCCACCACCAGACCCGCTGCCCGCTCCAGCGCCACCGCCGCTGCCTCCTCCTCCAGCGCCACCGCCGCCGCTGCCTCCCCCTCCAGCGCCGCCCCCACCACAAGTAGTTGAGCCACCTGACGCTGGTCAGCAGGGTGGCGGTGGTGGCGGTGGCGGCGGCGCTGGAGGGGGCGGCGGCAGTGGCGCTGGAGCGGGCGGCGCCTCTGGCGGTGGCAGCGGTTCGACGAAGCCGTCACCGGAGCCCCCCGGTCCGCCCGGCCTGATAAGGCTCGCACCGTGACACAATTCGACGTCACCAGCTGTAGATATTCGCATCGCCGGCACAGCCCTGCTCACAGGCGCACAGTGCGACGTCCTATCACACCGGTCAGACCATCATCACGCGCACCCAGCACCGCACATCCCGGGAAAGCGCTGGGCCGGGCTTGGATAAAACGGCCAAACATGCCGCGGCACAAGTAATTCGATAACGCCCTGCGTCTGCGCGGTTGCGCACAGCGACAGAACTCATGCTGTCACTATTTGGCCGCGCGGTGCCGGACCCAGGGGCTGACCGAGATAACCGATTCACAGCCCCCAGCGAAAACTAGTCTTTTGGTGACTTTAGTCCCTACCCCCAGGGGGTATTTTCTCGAAAAATCTACTACATGACGCAGACATCAGGATCGCAGGAGCCTCGCACGGCAGCAGAGCATGCCAGCCGCGCGCACCAATCCAATCCGCCGAGCCCACTAGACCAGGCGTGGGTGCTCGTGGGTGCTACCGCCGGTGTCGTTTTCGTCCTAGCCCTGCTGTTTTTGCCGGGTTTCTTCTTGTCCCGCGCCACGAATGGCCCGAGCGCCGGGCACCCACCATCAGGCGGCGGCGAACGCAGCAGCTGCCCAATGATGGGGGCAGGCAAAGGTATGGAACCCAGGAAGGAGAACGAGCCACGGCAGACCACGGTGCCGACACCGCCTTCAGTACCGCACCATCCCTAATCCGCCTAAGAGTCTGGAGCAGAGCGTGTTTGCCTCGGTCGAAACTCTCTCGCCCACAGTGCAACAGGGCCAAATCATCACACACGGGAATGTACAAGAGAGGAATCAAGACAATGACAACTAAGAGACGGCATAAAATCGCAGTAGCAGTCGCAAGCGTCGGTGCCACAGCCGGGCTGATGGCCATAGCGCTTCCGCTGGTTCCGCAAGTGAGCGCCAATCTGGACAAAGCTGCGATGTCCGAGATGGGCATGCGGCCGGAGATGCCCGTGCCGCACGTGATGCGCTACGGCGCGATCGCCTATGCCCCGAGCGGCGCTTGGGGTACAGCGCAGGGTTACCCCGCCAAGGCACAAGCCGAACAGGTCGCAGTCGATCGCTGCAACGACAAGGACTGCCGCGTCGTGATCAGCTTCAATCTGTGTGGCGCGGTGGCTTCCGACGGCGTGAACTACCGTGGTGGAACGGGTTTTTCGCGTGCCGCGGCCGAATCCGATGCTGTGAACAGGCTTGGCGGTGGGACGGTCGTCAGCTGGGTATGCAACTGAGCGCGCTGAGGACTGGGCGCCAACGTTCCGCGGGGTAGAGCATCGGCCATGCGGGCGCAGGCGCCAGGCGGTTGATCGCCATACCGTACAGGGCTATCGTATATAGAGTTATGTGTTGTCCGACGGTGCTGCACCTGTTAGGGATATTTCCGAGCCCTGCCGCCGATGGCTGGGCTGACGTCGGATTCGGGTTCGCTGGTCTCAGTGTCGAGAGCCGGTAGGAGGCGATGACGCTCCATGGCCGGCACCTGCAGCAGGTGATGGCCGTTGTGGCCGCGACGGGCGTGGTAATCGGCGGTACCGCCTCGGCGGTTAAGGCTGATCCGGGAGACCCCTACAGCGGACTCAGTTGCTCGTGCCCTTCCCAGGATTCGGGGCATCGCTTTGATGTTCCCGAGGTCACCGAAGGAATCAAGGAAGGCCTTGTCGGCCTGCGTGCACCGCAGCCACAAACCGATCGCCGGTTCGCCGGGCGGGCAACGGCATGCCGCCAAACGCGCACAGCTTTTGCCCACAAGCGAAGCCGCCGCGTAAATCGCTGATCGCTTCACGTACGCAATCCCGGGGAGATGGTGCGGTGACGGCGGCGTCAGATTGACGGTTGCGTCCGGGTGTGTCAGCAGTGTCGTCATAGCTTCCACGACGGCGTTGAGCGGCGAGGCGCGCTTGACTGGAGCTCGGCGGCCGCTGCACCGGGTCCGGTTGGATCTGCCACGTTGACGTCGCTGAGAAGGCCTGGGACTTTGGTAGTCACCAGGAGTCACTGCATTCGACCTGGGGGCAAGCGCGTTGATGACGTCAGCTTATGACGGTGCGTCCCCGTGAGGGCCGGGTTCGAGCGCGGGTGCCGTGTCGACAGCGAGCGAGCGATGCCAGCGAAAACGCAACACGTGTGCGATAGCGAGACCCCCGCATGTGATGGCCGCCGGGATCAGTGCGTGGTCGCCGATCCGGCCGCCGAGGATCACGCCGCCGGCGGCGCCACCGATGAATAGCAGGACCGTCGAAGTCAGCAGCGCCGCTTTCCAGCGGTCAACTCCGTGGCGGTGACTACGCGCCACCAGCAGGCCGAGGTCGGTGATCGTGCCGGTGAAGTGAGTGGTGCGGATGGGCATCCCCGGGAAACTGGAAGTCATTCCATTCTGCAATCCGCACGCCGCGGCGGCCAGCGGCGCTCTGATCAACGGGTGTTCGATGCCGGCGGCAGCCAACAGCAGAGCTGCTTCTCCCAGGAGCACCGCGGCGTGGCGCGGGCCAGTAGGGCTTTGCGCGGGAGCAAGCAGGGCGCCGGCTCCCAGAACGCCGATCAGAAATCCGGTGACGATCGCCGCGATCATGCCACCCGGATGCAGTAGTGGATTCGTAGTGTGCTGGCCGATTTTGGTGGTCAGCGCCGTGAGGTTGCCCACTGGATATACCCACACCAGGAGGGCCACCGAGTTGACCCAACCGGCGACTGCGGCCAGCAGTCCGCTGTAGAGGAGCAGGATTGTGCGCGGGTCCGGTCTCTGCGGGCGTTCCATAGGGGGCATCGAGCCTCCCCTTCCGTGGTCGTTGCGGCTCGTTGATCAACGTCGAAGGTCGCATAGCAGATCGAGGATGCTGCGGTGTCCACGGCCAGCATTGCGCCATACCGTTTGTCCCTGCGGACTTGGGGGACAATGGAACTGCCGCAACGTAGCTGCGACCTTGATGAGGTTTCCGCTGACACCGACCCCCCGGGGTGAAGACGTGCACACCGGAAAATGCTCACTGCCTGGACAGGGTTGGATCGCGTACGGTCGTGCACCGCGTCCACGACTGCACAACCTGGTCGGTTGGGTCAGTGATGACTGCGGGCTCATGCGGGCGGGCTGCGAGGAACAAATCGTGGCCGCGGCAAAAATCGTCGCTATAGATGGTGTCGAAGTAGCGCAAGGGACCATCGGGAAAGATGGCGACTATCGTCGTACCGGGACGGTAGGCGCGAGCAGCCCAACCGGCGACCAACGCCACCGCACCGACACTCCACCCTCCGCTGATGAAGTACGTACTTGCCAGCGTCCGACATGCCCACACGGCTTCAGCTGGGGCTACCCAATGCGCCTCGGCGAACGCGGCATAGTCGACGTTGCGGGGATAGATACTCGACCCTAAACCGCGCATCAACCGTGTGGCCGCGGCTGGCTGCCCGAAGATCGTCGAGCCGATGGTGTCAACCCCGATCAACTTCAGGTCGGGGTTAGCTTCGCGCAGCACACGCGTCACACCGGCCGAGTGGCCTCCGGTGCCCACCGAACACACCAGGACATCAACGCTTCCAACCTGATTCAGCAGTTCAAGCGCCAGCGACTCGTAGCTGCCGATGTTGTCAGGATTGTTGTATTGATCGGGATTCCACGCACGCGGATCTGCGGCCAGCAGTTGCGCCACGCGGGCTTTGCGGGTCTGCTGCCATCCCCCGCGCGGATGCGGCTCGGCGACGACCTCGATGCGCACCCCGTACGCGGCCAGCATCTGTTGCACGATGGGCTCCATGCCGGGATCAGTAACCAAAGTCACGGGATGGCCGTATACCTGCCCGGCCAATGCCAGACCCAATCCGATTGTGCCGCTGGTGGATTCGACAATCTGTGCGTATGGTTGTAGTTCGCCGCGAGCCCGAGCGCGTTGAACCATGTGCAAGGCGGGCCGATCTTTCATTCCGCCGGGATTGGTGCCCTCAAGCTTGGCCCAGAACCCTCGGCCCTCGGCCGCAAGTGCGTCCGAGATCCACAGCACCGGGGTATTGCCCACTAAACTAGCGGCTTCGCGATACCTACCAGCTGAACAGGCCGAGGCAGCCGCAGAATTAAGATGGCCTCCGATGCCCGGATCGGCCGCGTCACAAGTGCAGTGCAGTTCGGCAGTTTCAGTGAGCGTACTGCAGCGCTCAGAGTGTGCTAGGGACAAAAAGTCTTTCATTGATCGTCGCTTTCGCAAATGCGCCGCAGAATTGCGACATCGAACACCGGTCAGCGAGCACCGGCCGCCGTGCGCATGACACCACGACCTGACGCTGATCGGTCAGCGACGAATCAGGCAGAGCCGCGTCAAGAGATCTCGACCGGTGAGGGCGGGCGGTGCTGCATTCGGTGGGCTCCGCCCCGACGTCGCGGCGTCACCGGACACTCCGGCGACAATCGCGACCATTGCTGCGGCCACGCCGGTTTCCACCAAAATGGTTGGGGTTCGCGGCAACACCGCGGACACCGAGACGTCATGACAAGCGGTCAACGCTCCGTTGACAAGATGGGGGTGATCGACATTGATCGCGAATTCCGCGCCCACGCTGGATAACAGCGCGTGGGAGTGGTGGGGGTGGCCGGTCTCCGAATGCAGCAGTGCCGAGTGCCCTAGCAGCAGAAGCAAGAACGCGGCTGTGGCGACCGCGGTCGTCGACCGCCGTGTCAGCGGCGAGGTGCGTGGAGACGGAGCCGTCCGTTCTCGCACAGACCTCATACCCCTAGAGGGTAGGCGTCGGATGTTGTTCCAGCAACCGGGCGCGAACATCGTTTCGCCGATTCATCGGGCGTTGGACACAGGTCTGCGTGGGCGCCGTTGTACGGCGCCCACAGGCCTACGCAACCGTGGTTTTTGGCGGCCCTTCGTGGTGGCCTCCTCTCCCTAAACCAGGTTTGACCACCGAGGCACCATTGGTGGGCGCTCCAGGAACCGGGGATCGGGGACAATCCCGGCTGCGCCGCGCTCTCCTGCCGCCGCCAACGGGAGTCCACCTAACATGCTGCTCGGGACACCGGAGTTGGCGGCCGGAGCGGCGCCGAGGTTGGTGCCAGTCAGCGCAGCAGCCGCCTTGGCCGGCACAGAAGCTGTCCAACTCTGCGGTGCCGACAACGACCCGATTAATCCGGCTTGCCCCATACCCGCCGATACCGTGCCGGCACCGCCGAAGCCTGCCAGACCGGCCAACCCGGATCCGAGTGGCCCGGTGGCCAACCCTTCGGCAACGGCTGGTGCGAGTGCGCTGGTGGCCGCCGGCAGCAGACCCTTGAGCTTCTCCCCGGTCGACAGGCCGGCACTGGCGATCCACGCGGTCGAACTTATCGTTGATAGCTCCGGGTTTACCGCACTCAGCATCGAGGGCACCGAACTCGACGACAGGGGCGAAGCAAGTTGTTGCAACGCGGTGGGTACGGACGATGTCAGCTGTGTGAGGACGGCCTGGGTGTCGGTTGCCACCGAACCGCCCGTGGCCTGGGCGACAGCGGCGCCCTGCGCAGCCAACCCGCTCGGATTGGCGACTTGCTGGGGCGGCGCGAAAGGCGTCAACGTCGACGCGGCCGCTGACGAACCTGCGTATCCATACATGGCCATCGCATCTTGGGCCCACATCTGCGCGTACTGGGCCTCGGTGGCCGCGATCGCCGGCGTGTTCTGCCCGAAGATGTTCGTCGCGATCAGGCTCATCAACAAGCTGCGATTGGCCACGATCACCGGTGGTGGCACGGTCTGCACGAACGCCGCCTCAAATGCGGCGGCTGCGGCGCGGGCCTGGTCGGCCGCCTGCTCCGCTGCGGTTGCGGTGGTGGTCATCCACATCACATACGGCGCAGCTGCCGACGCCATCCAGGTCGCCGCCGGGCCGTACCAGGACAAGGCCGTCAGCCGGGCGATTACCGCGGCGTAAGACGTTGCGGCTGAACTCATTTCAACGGCCAGCTCATCCCAGCCGGTCGCGGCGGCCAGCATCGGTCCGGAACCGGGACCCAAATACATCCTGGCCGAATTGATCTCCGGTGGAAGTGCCCCGAAATCCATTCGCATACCCCTTCAGCTATGACGCGCGTTAGCCGGTCGCGGCCGCATTGGCGGCCTCGGTGACGGCATAGGACCCAGCGCTAGTCGCCAAGGCGGCAACGAACTGGTCGTGAATTGCTGTGGCCTGGGCAGCCACTGCTTGGTACAACTGCGCGTGCGCGGCGAACTGGGCCGCGGTCAACGCCGACACTTCGTCAGCGGCGGCCGGCACCACTGCGGCCGTCGGGACCGCGACCGCCGCCGTTCGGTCATCCATCGCCGCGCCGATCGTTTGTAAATCACCGGCCGCCGACGCCAGTGATTCCGGATGCGTTGTCACATACGACATGTTCGCTCTCCTTGAAAGAATGCGGCTCCGCTACCGAACTGTGTTCCCGTGCCAAGGCGGCGGAGGGACCATGTCGGCGCCTGGGAAAGATCGGCGGTGCCGCCGAGATTCGTTTCCCGGCGATCGGGGACCTGCAACATCCCTGTGGACAGCGACCGTCGTCCGCGAGCCTCGGCTGACGCACGAACGAATCGGCCTCGGCGGGCAGGCTCACGGCGCCGTGCTTCCCTCGGCCGCGAGCAACTCAGCAACCCGGGCGCAGCAGAGTATTTGTATAATTCATCAAATAGTGAATGCATCACATCAGTCGGCTTTAGATCAGGGCGCGACTACCGCGCGAAAATCGACAGGAACAGACGTCACCAGCCGGGTGCAGCACAGCACCAAGGCCTGACGCTGACCAGTCAGCGACGAGCTAAGCAGAACCGAGTCAGAAGATCTCGACCGGACAAGATGGCAACGCGTGGGCGCGGAGGGCTCCGTCCGGCCGGTGCCACCAACTGTGTCAGCCAGCCCATACCCGCCAGCGCCGCCAAACCCAGGCCGAGGACGACCAGCGCGGTCATCACCGCGGCGGGTATCCCATCAATTGCGAACACCTTCGAGGCTTTACAGACTGGCCGCTCCTGCGCAAGCTGCGGCTGATCAGCGCTGGCATGGACCGCAAGAGGAAGCGAAGCCACTGAAAGTTGTTCCGGCGACGAAGATGGCAGAGCAGCGGCGCGCGCCGGCACGCAGTGACCGATGATGGCCAATGCCGCGACTGCAGCCGCGACGACTACGGCAAAGCGCAATCGGGGCGCTCTGCCTGTGTCTACACGTCGATCATCCGACCACAATCGGATGCTTCTCATACCCACCGAGGGTACACGATACAGCGGCCGGAATCACGACATGTCCACCCATTTGGAGGTGAAACGAGTCTTTGAGCTCACCAACACGGGTCCCCGCCGATTGCACCTCGCAGTCCCGCACCGGGGTGGGCTCCCTGCCAGCGCCGACGGCCGTGATCACTGACTGTAGCGGCAACTGCAGCGCCATCGGCATCGCTCCTGAGGGCACCGCCCCGCACGTTAATGACAATGATAATCATTAAGTAATACACCTGCGCCAGACGATGTTCGACAACCTTTTCGTGACCTTGTCGCCCCTTGCCGCCCACCCCACTCACCTGTACCCTCAGGGGGTATGGGGTACGAAACGGTGGGGGCGGACGTGATGTCCCAGCATGGCCGCCTGTCGTCGACGCAACCCCGATCCCGTTGTTACGCTGTAAGTACTGTGAGCGGATCAAGCGCATGCCCGCGGCCGTGGTGGCAATTCACCGCGGCATTGGCTGCTGCAGTTGCCGCGGTCGCGGTGTGGATCCTTCTTCTCGGACACGCCGAGGTGCGGCATGAGCCTGTTGCACCCCATCCCGCTCATGTTCTGGTGAGTTCGCTGGGTGGCGAATTCACAATCAGCAGCAATCACGCGCACATCGGAACTCCTTCGGTTGCCCATCACGAGGCGTTCATGTCCGCCGTGCTGCCTAACGCGCCGGTCACCACCGTGGCGGCTCTGAGCGTGGTGGTAGCGGTGATCGGCGCGGTGGGGTTGTTCGGGCGGCATGTGATCTTGGGCGGTCGTGGTCCGCCGCGTGGTATCGCTGGCATTTTGACCGGTCAAGAACTTCTGACGCGGTTGTGCTCTTCTCGTCGCTGACTGGGTAGCGCCAGGTCGTCTGTGCACTGTCACGACGGCCGGTGGCCGCTTCCCTTGTCAATGGCTGCGCCAGCAGCCTCTCGCTAGAAAGCGACGATCGCATGAACAACAACCCTTCTCGTGCTTCGAACTCTCTGGAATCCCGTCTGTCCTGCAGTTCCCGGTCGCTGAAGTTGGTGGACCGGCCTCTCAGCCCCGCACAATGCCCGCCCGTGCCGGGAAGCCACCGTCAGCCGGCCGGGCTGGTGGGCAACACCCCGGTACTGCGAATCTCAGAACCGCTGACTGCCGCAGACCGCGGCTTCTGGGCCAAATTGGAAGGCTTCAATCCCGGCGGGAGCATGAAGGACCGGCCCGCAGTGCATATGGTCGAACGCGCCCGTGCACGTGGCGAACTGCGCCCGGGGGCCCGCATCGTGGAATCCACTAGCGGATCCCTGGGCCTGGGGCTGGCTTTGGCCGGCATGGTGTACCGGCACCCGGTCACGGTGGTCACCGACCCGGGCATGGAGCCCATCGTGCAGAACATGCTGCGCGCCTACGGCGCCGAGGTCGACCTGGTCACCGAGCCCCACCCGGTCGGCGGATGGCAACAGGCCCGCAAGGACCGTATTGCGCAGCTGCTGGCCGCTGACCCCGACGCGTGGTGCCCCAATCAGTACAACAACCCCGAGAACGTTGACGCCTACCGTCCGCTCGCCCTGGAGCTGCTCGACCAGCTTGGTCGCATTGATGTGTTGGTGTGCTCGGTGGGTACCGGCGGGCACTCGGCAGGAGTGGCACGGGTGCTGCGCGAGGCGAACCCGGATCTGAAGGTGATAGGTGTGGACACCGTGGGCTCGACGATCTTCGGTCAACCCGCGGCCACCCGGTTGATGCGCGGTCTGGGATCGAGCATTTACCCGCGCAACGTCGACTATGCGGCGTTTGACGAGGTGCACTGGGTGGCACCGGCCGAGGCGGTGTGGGCGGCGCGTGCCCTGGCGGCCACCCACCACGCTAGCGGTGGCTGGAGCGTGGGAGCCGTCGGCCTGGTGGCCGGGTGGGCCGCGCGGACCATGCCCGCCGGGACCACTATCGCCGCCGTCTTCCCCGACGGTCCGCAACGGTATTTCGACACCATCTACAACGACGAATACTGCCGCGAACACGGCCTTCTCGACCAGTTACCGCCCGAAGAGCCGGCCATGATCGACCACCCGAACGACCAGGTCGTGCAGTCCTGGACCCGGTGCGCCACCGTGGTGGATCCCACCGGAGCGATGCAGTAATGGAATTGCTGACGCAATTCCGCAGCTTCGACCGGCCCAGCCGGATGCTGATGATCAACCAGTTCGGCATCAACCTCGGTTTCTACATGTTGATGCCGTACCTGGCGGCCTACCTCGCCGGCCCACTCGGGCTGGCGGGGTGGGCCGTCGGGCTCGTCTTGGGTGTCCGCAACTTCTCCCAACAGGGCATGTTCATTGTCGGCGGCACACTGGCAGACCGGATCGGCTTCAAACCCTTGATCGTGGCCGGCTGTCTGCTCCGAACGGGCGGCTTCGCGTCGCTGGTCTTCGCTCACTCGTTGCCGGTCGTGTTGCTCGCCTCGGCCGCCACAGGCTTCGCAGGAGCGTTGTTCAACCCCGCGGTGCGCGCGTATCTCGCCGCCGATTCACGTGAGCGCCGCGTGGAAGCATTCGCGGTGTTCAACATCTTTTACCAAGCTGGGATTCTGCTCGGCCCGTTGGTCGGAGTTCTGCTGGTAGCCATCGACTTCCGCATCACCGCGGCAGGCGCCGCAGCGATCTTCGCGGTATTGACCGTGGCGCAATTGCTGGCGCTACCGCAGCACAGCGCCGATCCCGCGCCGGAAAAAACATCGATACTCGATGACTGGCGAGTAGTCCTCGGAAACCGCTCCTTTCTGCTGTTCGCCGCGGCGATGATCGGCTCCTACGTGTTGTCCTTCCAGGTCTATCTCGCCCTGCCGCTGCAGGCAGCACTGTTGACCAAGCGTCACCAAACGCTGCTGGTGGCGGCCATCTTCGTCGTTTCAGGTCTGGTGGCCGTCGCCGGACAGCTGCGCATCACCCGGTGGTTCGCCGCGCGGTGGGGTCCCGGACGCAGCCTGGCCATCGGGTTGGGTGTCCTGGCGGCCTCATTCTTGCCGCTGGTAGCCATCCCCGACGGCTCCCGACTCGGGATCGTCGCGGCTGTCGCCGCGCTGCTGGTGACAGCCGCCATGCTGGCCGTCGGCTCGGCCGCGGTCTTCCCGTTCGAAATGGACACCGTCATGGCACTGGCCGAAGGCCGGCTCCTAGCAACGCATTACGGCTTTTACAACACGATCGTCGGAGTGGGAATCCTTGCCGGCAACCTGGCTACCGGTTGGGCAATGGGCGCAGCGCGCCAGGCGGGAGCCGACGAACTGGTATGGGCCGGGCTGTTCATCATCGGTCTACTCGCGGCTTTGGCTCTGCGCGTCCTTGACCGCAACCAGCACCTGCAGCCGGGCGCTACTCAACACTGCGCGACCGGACCAACCGGCGCTGGGCAATCCCCTGAAGTTCAGCGGGAACGATCCTGAGAGCACGACGCCTCGCCACACCGCGGGGTCAGTAGCCACGAATTAACCCGCGGCAGCGCACGCGGCAAACGACCGACGAAGGATGGTAGTGCGGGCAGTGCGGAATGACGTCCTACTCAATCGGCGCACGTTCGTCACCGCTTCAATCGCCGGCGCGGCCGGGCTTGCGCTCGGGTCATGCGGGCGAAGCGATCGCGCACCCAACCTGCAGCAGGCGATTGACGCCGCGGAAAAAGCCCGCCCACATACGGGACGGACCGTCACCGCCACTCTGACCGCGCAGCCGGCCTCCGTAGACCTCGGCGGTCCGGTCGCGAGAACACTGGCCTACGGCGACGCCTTGCCCGGCCCGCTGATCCGCGCCAACGTCGGCGACGAACTGGCCGTCACGGTCAGAAACCGGCTCGGCGACGCCACTTCGGTGCACTGGCACGGCATCGCGTTGCGCAACGACATGGACGGTGTCTCCCCTTCCACCCCCAATATCGCAGTCAACAGTGACTTCACCTATCGGTTCTCCTCGCCGCATCCCGGCACCTACTGGGCCCACCCACACGTCGGAATGCAGACGGACTACGGGCTCTACCTGCCGGTGATCATCGACGACCCCGCGGACCCAGGCCGCTACGACGCCGAATGGATCGTGGTCCTCGACGACTGGACCGACGGCGTCGGTAAAAATCCTGAACAGATATTCGATGAGCTCAGGGGCTCCCAAATGCCGGCCCACGCGCCCAGCCAGCAGGAGATGCCCGGAATGTCCGCCGTGGGTAGCAGTGCATTACTTGGCGGTGATTCCGGCGACATCGATTACCCCTACTATCTGGTCAACGGGCGAATTGCGGCGGCGCCAACCACCATTGACGCCAAACCGGGCCAGCGCATTCGCATCCGCATCATCAACGCCGGTGCCGACACCGCCTTCCGCGTGGCTTTGGCAGGCCACGTTATGACGGTCACCCACACCGATGGTTTCCCGGTTGCGCCAACCGATACCGACGCTTTGCTGGTTGGTATGGCGGAACGCTATGACGTCGTCGTCACCGCCGGCGACGGGGTCTTCCCGCTGGTAGCAATGCCTGAAGGCAAACCGGCGACACCCGGGCGCGCGCTGCTGAAGACCGCGGACGGCAGCCCACCAGATGTCAACTTCCGGCCGCCCGAGCTCGATGGCCGAATCGCTGCCGTCGACACGTTCACCGCCCCATCGTCCGCCAGCTTGGGGTCAGTTCAATCGGATGCGAACCTGGCCCTGGAACTCACCGGCTCGATGGCGAAGTACGACTGGGCGATCAACGGGAAGCCTTACCCGGACAGCACGCCGGTGACCGTCAAACAGGGCCAGCGAGCTGCCCTGGCCTTCACCAACTCGACGATGATGTACCACCCCATGCACCTGCACGGCCACACTTTCCAGGTGATCAAACCCGACGGCCAGCTGGGCGCCCGCAAAGACACCGTCATCGTGTTGCCCAACCAGAAACTCAACGCTGTGCTGATTGCCGATAACCCAGGCACCTGGATGATCCACTGTCATCATGGCTATCACCTAGAAGCCGGCATGATGACCATGCTCAACTACACCGCTTACTCGACCTGACACACCTGGAAAGGCCGATGACGCTGTAAGTTCCTCCCCTGACAGTTAATTGCCGGTGTACGAGTTCTAAATATTAGGTGTGCCGGACAAACCGTTGTTCACAAATCTACTCATGAAATCGGCACCTCGAAATATGGTTGCGCTTTTACGTTACCGTGATAACCTACTTGGGACGGCGCCAGTATTCAGAGGCTTGCTCAAATTCACCGTCTCCTCGATTTGAAGTTTTTGCAATTCGACAAGATGTGCTCATCCGGTGTGACCCGCGCAGCGCACCTAGTTAGAAGTCCCACTGGTGGCCAAGTGGGGTCACCACTGATGAGCAGCAGGGTCATGAACCTAGCCATTGATAGCAGTAAAACAAGAGAACGGCGATACGCATGATAATGAACGCCTCTGCCGCAGCTGTTGCGCTGCTGTTCGGAGTGGGGCTTGGCGCGGCCGCACCGCAGGCAAAGGCGGAACCTCCGGCGATGGACGGTGTCTATCTCTACGCCGACGACGACGGCGGTAAGGGGACGTGGACTGCCAATACGACCTGCAGCCCGTCCTGTGTCGCCCACGTGACGACTGCGCTAGGGGGGAGTTTCGACGCCCCACTAATAGATGGCCAATACGTCAATGCGCGGACTATCCCCGATGGTCTGGAGTGTCCGTTATATGTGATGGGCGACTTTTTATTCGATGGCGGATACCATCCGGTGAGCGTAGTCCAGTGGTGGGACCCTGTTACGCTCCACGGGGAAGTGCACTTCGCACCCTACAGTAAAGTGGACATCCCACACGTCCCACCGAACTGCTACATCGTTGACCACCATCAATTATTTACCCTGACCAAAGTCGGCTAGACGAGTTCCCGGATTTGAGTCCACAAAGGTGGTCGTTGTTTCGGATTCGGGGCTCAGTGGCCCAGCCCGCAGGTGTACCCACTGGCAATCCAGGTGGTCCCATCACCCCGGCAAAAATCAGTTCACACTGGTCCCATCCTCATGGCAGGCGACATGTGCGAACTGTTGCCTCAACGATACGAAGATGGCCGACTTCGTCCGCTTATGCCTGGACTGCGCAGCGATATGCGGGGCGTGTGTGACGCGGTGCCCCGCGGGTCTCGTTGGGCGGCTCAGTTGTGCCAGTTGTGCGCAGAGATTTGTGAGGCGTGCGCGGCCGAGTGCGACAAGCACGACAACGATCACTGTCGCGCCTGCGCAGAGTCATGTCGCCGCTGCGCTCAAGAGTGCCGGGCGAGGCCTGACCAACATCTGAAGCTTAGTCGCACAAGCGCCGTCCAGCGCTCGGGCAGCCGTGAGCAATGCCATGGTCACGGCCGAGCTGTAGTGGTGCTCGATTCCCTGGTGGTTTGAGGCGTTTCGGGCACCGCATCGCGCCGCCACGCCCGGTGAACCCTTCTCCTGCTCGGCCTCGGCCGACAGCCTTGCAAGCGCGTGCTCTGCTCCCCAAGCTCACGCAGCTCTTTGGCGGCGTCAATGTCCCTGCCCGTAGGTGCGGCGCCGAGTTGCACAGCGTGGCCGCTGCGACTGCCAATGCTGTGGCGATTTCCTCACTGGTCTTGCCTTCAGCAGACAACTGATCCGCGCGGCGCAACGTGCTGCACGATGGCCTCCGCAGAATGCCGTTTGCTCGGGCCAGGTGGTTTGTCGCCCCCTTCCAGCCCGACCTCGGGTCACAGGACCCTAAAACGAGCTCGACCGGTCTACCGGGAAAACGCCACGTGTCAACGCAAATTCGGCGGGCTGTAATGGACGCGACACGACAGCGCTGTGCTTATTCACTTCTTCATTCCGTGTGAATAGAGTTAGCCCGTTCGAGTCGTCCCGTTGATTGATGGGAGCCGCAGATGTCGACCTTTCTTATCGCAGCACCTGAGGCTTTGGCCGCGGCGTCAGCGGATCTGAACGGGATCGCCGAGGCGATCCGGAAAGCGACGGTGTCGGCGGCGCCGTCGACCACGCAGATCGCGGCGGCGGCGGCTGATGAGGTGTCCGCGGCGATTGCCCAGATGTTTGGGGGTTACGCCCAGTCGTATCAGTCGGTGGGCACTCAGATTGCGTTGTACCAGAAGCAGTTTCAGCAGGCGTTGGCCACCGGTGCGGGCGCATACGCGGCCGCCGAGGCCGTCAACGTGTTGTCGCTGCAAGGCTTCGAGCAGACGTTGGAGCAGACGTTGCTGGAAGTGGTGGACACGGTGAATGTGCCGTTTGTGGCGTACACCGGGCGCCCGCTGATCGGCAACGGCGCCAACGCGGCTCCGGGGACCGGGGCAAGCGGCTCGCCCGGCGGTTGGTTGATCGGTGACGGCGGCGCCGGCGGGTCGGGTAGCGCCGCGTTCAGTCCCGGCGGGGCCGGCGGCGATGCAGGGTTGATCGGCACCGGTGGCGCCGGCGGGGCTGGAGGCACCGGCGGGACCGGCGGCCCGGGCGGGCGAGGCGGGTGGCTGTTCGGCACCGGTGGTGTCGGTGGAGCCGGCGGTTACGCGGCCGTTGGGGC
>NZ_LKTM01000387.1 GCF_001417955.2 Mycobacterium gordonae
TTCACCCGCCATCGGCAACCCACGTCCGATTGCAGCCCGAGGCCTTCGGCCTCAAGTCGCCTCCATACCGTCTAGCCCCATCGCGCGATGTTTCCACGTAGCTGGTGCCCGTGCTCGGGTTACCTCTGTGCGCTGCCGGCCAACCACAGGTCCCAGGGCACACTCCAGTCGCCGTTCTGCCCGATGGCTAAGGGCGCGCCTCCGGTGTTGCGGACCTCGACGACGTCGCCAGGCTGCGAAAACGAAAAAAACCAGCGGGCGTTGGCGGCGTTGAGGTTCAGACAACCATGGGAGACGTTGGTGTTGCCCTGCGCCCAGACCGTGTCGTCGAGTTGGTGCAGGTAGATGCCGTCGGGGCTGATCCGGGTGGCGTAAGAAATCGTCTCGCGGTATCCGAGGCGGGAATTAATCGGCAATCCGTAGGTCGAGGAGTCCATGATGACGGGGTTCGCTTTGTCCATGACGGTGTAGATGCCGGGTTGGGTCCAGAAGCTGAATGTGCGACCGCCGATGGTTTGGCTGCCGCCCATACCCATGGAGGTCGGCATGGTGCGTACCAAGTTCCCGTTGTCGTAGACGGTGACCTGTTTGGTGGCATTATCGGCGATGGCGATGTGGGCCTCACCGATGCGGAAGCTGACCTGGACGTCATCTTGGCCGTAGAGCCCCTCGCCGAGCGCTTTGCCGTACAGGTCGGCCGTAGCGGTAACGCTGGTCCCCGGCGGGTAGTAGCGCTGCGGGCGCCAGTGGGCCGTCTGATTGTCGACCCAATTCCACGCCCCGTCGACGGGCGGGTTCGTGCTGATCCGCAGAGACCGTTCGGCGGCGGCGCGGTCAGGGATGGCTTGATCGAAGCGGGCCACCACCACCGTGCCCACGCCATAGGTGCCCTCGTCACGCAGTGGGGTGTTCGCCGTGGTGGTGAGCCGCACCGCGGTTTGCCCACTGGGCACCACGGTGGAAAAGCTTGAAGTCCACGTGGTGGTAGTGGAATCTGTGCCGCGTCCGGAGGTTTTTAGCGTGTAGGTGCGGCCGTAACCCAGGGGCACGGCGGGCTTCCACATCGTGTTGTCCGGCGTCAGGACACCATCGATGACTTTGCCGGTCTCGTTGACCATTTGCACCGCGACCAGCACACCCGTGCGAGCAGTGACAAAAATCGGGGTTAATGGATCGACATCGTGGCTACCGGGTGCAGGATTGACGGTCACGGTGGCCGGCCCTCGCGGCGGCTCGCTCGCGGCAGGCGCCGCATCTCCAGGCGCTTTGGTATGCGGGCGCTGCTGCGCAGCGCAGATAGCGGGCGACGCGGCCACGTCGATTAACACCGCGAGAACAATCACCCGCACAGCGATGCGCCACCCACCTCGCCTGGTATCTGTCGCCGCGCGCCACGTGCTGACCAGCCCGCGGTTGCCCCTCCGTGTTCTCACCAAAATGTCACGGTCTGCACGACGGCGTGCGTCAGGCGGCCGATTTCAGGGCCGCGGCCAAGTCGCCAAGGAAGAGTACCGACCTCATCAGCCCCGCAGCCGTGCGCCCGGTGTCGCCTTGAGCAGAACGGTCGGTCACTGACCCGGTGATTCAACCCGACGTTGTCAGCCTGGGTTCGCATGTCGGGCGAAGGGCTTAGTTGGTACAAACGCAAGACCTTCCGAGAGTCCGAGTTCCACGTCGGTGCTGCGAGCGGGGCCACCGGGCGCATGTTGGTCCCGAATAGCACACCGACAGCTGAGAACCCCAAACGATGGGGGCTCGTTAGCGGTAGTCGGTGCAAATCCAAGAACGGCGCAGAAAATCACTAACCAACCGATAATGATTTTCGTAATCATTCCCATGCATTCCTTGATCGAGTGCTTCTCTCTCACTATGGGGCTGCCCTGGTCAGCGCAGCCAGCATGTCGAACACAATTCGGGGTAGACAGCTCTCCGGGCGGTCAAACGTATTAAATGATATTTGACTGATGACATATCTTAAATCTACCGGGCCAGTACATTTCTAGAGCCTTCAACAACCTGACCGCACCGCGTAATCGGTTAGTATTTTACACGAATCAACAGTTAGGCCTCTGTGGTCCTGGGGGCGGATCAGGGCGTTCGCGATGACTGAAGCCGAGTCGTCGGCTGGGGGTACGTAGATGAGTTAGTTGGACTTGCACAGGTAGATCGAAATCGTCGCGCCATCCCCAAATTACAAACGATTATCAATTCCAAATAAGCAGAAATTGATAGCGGCCTAGGCATGGCAAGGGTTAGTCGCCCGTCACTTCGTCTTCGGCGCCCACCAATTGCGATAAGGCTTTCTGGCCCCTGCGGGCGTGTTCCGGACCACCACGAAAGACGGACAGTCGATACGGGCGGCCGAGTCGCCCGGACGGCATCGCGCTGTCGATCGCCGACTGACTTACTGCCCGAACGAGATTTCGAGCAGTCTCTTCTTCTGCTCGGTGTATTCCTGTTCGCTCAGCCGTCCAGCGGCGCGCTGCACGGCGATGTCGCGGATCGCTGCGGCGACGCCAGTCATGACGGTCCGCGGCGCGGGCGAGGCCTCGGCGTCGTCGGACGGTGCGTCCTCGCTGCGGCCGGTAAGCCGCGCCGGCCTGGCGTTCTTTTGAACGTTCGCGACAGCTGGCGGGCCGGCCGTGGCTTGTCCGGCCATTCCGCCGATTCCCATCTGGTTGAACGTGTTTGCCGCGCCGAATTCTGCTGCCGGCCTTGCTGCGGCGTTCGCGCTCGACAGCGGTGTTGTCAGCGCGGTCGGGCGTACTTCGGGTGCGGCGACGGTCCAGCTCGGCGGCACCGATAATGCCCCGACCATGTTCGCCTTGCCCAAGGCCGCTGACATCGTCGGCGCAGGAAGCCCGGCTAAGGATAGGTTCGGAAGGGTCGCACGAAACGGCTGCACAGGTGCCGGTCCGGTACCCGGCCATGCCTCTTCCCCGTTCCAGCCGCTGACCGTGTCGTCGTCAACGAGACCCGACGCAGTGCTGAAAGCGGAGAGAGGAAAATCCCCGAATCCAGTCAGCAGGTCTGTTGGTAAGACCACGAAAAGGTCAGCCAAATCGGCCGGTGCAAGGAGAAAGACTCCGCTTAGGATGGCCAGCGTGCTGAGCGGGTCGGCTTGGGCCGGTGCCGCCGCCGCGGACAACGCTTGCGGCACCGCCGATAGGGCACCGGTCTCGGGTCCGGCCGCGGTGCCGATTTGGCTGACCGCGGCGGCTTGGCTGGCCGTCGCGCCCGGGTCGGTGTTCTGCTGCGGAGAGGTAAACGGCGTGAGCACGACCGCGGTTGATGACGAACCTGCGTAGTTGTACATCGCCAGGGTGTCCTGCGCCCACATCTGGGCGTAGAGCGCCTCGGTGGCCGCGATCGCCGGTGTGTTCTGTCCTAAAAAGTTGGTCGCCACCAGCACCGCCAGCAGGCTGCGATTGGCGGCGATCTCCGGCGGCGGCACCGTGGATGCGAACGCCGCCTCGTAAGCGGCGGCCGCCGTCCATGCCTGGGCGGCGGTTTCCTCGGCTTGCGCGGCGGTGGCGCTTAGCCACTGAACATGACATTCGGCGGCGGCACTCATGGCAGAGGACGACGGACCCAACCACGCCTCTTCGGTAAGTACGGACACCACAGTGTGATATCCGCTGGCCGCCGTATACAGCTCGTCGGCCACACTCTCCCAGGCCTGCGCAGCGGCCAGCATCGGCCCGGGTCCCGGACCCGCATACATCCGACCGGAGTTTATCTCCGGCGGATAGATCCCGAAATCCATTGCTGCGCAGACCTTTTCTCGATGACCGCTACATTCGCCCGACAGGCGGTTCAGCGACCGAGCAGACGGTTCTTCTGCTCGGTGTATTCCTCGTCAGTCAAAATTCCCTCGTCGCGCAGCTTGGTGAATTCGCGAAGCTCGGCCGCGACTCCGGTGACCACAGCCCGAGGCTTGCCCTTGGGCGCCTCGCCGTTTTCGCCAGGTGCCGCATCCTCACCAGCGGTCGTTGCAGTTCTGGCGCGAAAGCGCGCCTCCTTGACCGCCTTATCGCCGCGCCGACCGGTGCCAACGGTTCCGGCCATGGCCCGTCCGGCCATGCCTGCCAGTGCCATCTCGGTAAGCGTGCTGCCTGAGCTGGCTCCCGCCGCCGGTACGGCGGTGGCGCTAACCGCCGTCCCACCCAGCGCCGGCAGCGTGTACGAGATCGGGCGCACCGACGGGGTGGCAACGGCCCAGGTCGGTGGCACGGACAAGGCGCCGACGGTGCTGGCCTCGCCCAGACTGGCCGAAAGGCTTGGGGCTGGCACCGTGCCTTCCGGCAAGTTAAGCAGCGGCGCCGGGAACGGCTTCACCGGTGCCGGCTCAGTACTCGGAAAGGGCTCCTCGCCCGCCCAGCCGCTGATGATCTCGTCGGTGTGAATACCCGTTCCGGTACCGATGATGGACACCGGAAGACCGATCACCCCGACCACACCGGAAGGTACGCCGACCAGAAAGGTAGCGAAGGCCGCTGCTATGCCGAAGGAAATGGTGAACAGGTCGGCCAGCGTGCCCAGCGAGTCCAGTGGGGCCGCCGTGGCCGCTGCCGGGGCCGCCGCGGCACTCTGCAGCACGCTGGGCACCGCGGAGAAGGCTTGCTGGACCGTGTTCTTCACGATGCCAGCGGCCTGGCCGCCGGCTTGGTTGGCCAAGCCGCCCGGGCTAGTGGTCTGCGGGGGTGGGTAGAACGGGGTCAGCGTCGTCGCCGAGGCTGACGACGCTGCGTAGGCGTACATCGCCGCCAGGTCCTGGGCCCACATCTCCCCGTACTGTGCTTCAGTGGCCGCGATCGCCTGAGAGTTTCTTCCGAACACATTGGTCGCGACCAGGGTCATTAGCTGACTGCGGTTGGCCGCCACCATCGTCGGCGGAACCGTCGCCGAAAACGCGGTTTGGTAGGCAGCAGCCGCGGACTTGGCTTGAGCGCCGGTTTCTTCGGCCTGTGCGGCGGTGATTCGCAACCACGTCGCATACGGCGCGGCCGCAGCGCTCATCGACGCCGACGCCGGCCCCAACCAGGGACCAGCGGTCAATCCCGATACCACCGCTTGGTATGAAGTGGCCGCCGAATGCAGGTCGGCGGCGAGCGCATCCCACGCCTCGGCCGCGGCCAACAACGGTCCTGCCCCAGTACCGGTATACATACGGGCAGAGTTGAGCTCCGGCGGATAGCTCCCGAAATACATGGCTCGTTGCTCCTTTAATGCACTGCCGTCAGGGTGAACTCATCGGCACGGCTCGAGGTGCTGCGAACCGCGCCTGGGACGCTGCGCCGCTGCGGCGATACGTGGTCATGTGGTCAGTGGTGGCCGCCGCGACTGCCTCCGTGCCGGCCGCCGGAGTACCCCTCACCGAACAAGCCGCCCAAGAATCCTCGTTGACGGGGACCTTCGATGTACCCCGGCTGAACCGCATACTGCTGTGGGGGCGGATAGGCCGGCGCTGGCGGCTGGGGTTGCTGGGCCGCATAAAACTTAGCCTCGGCCTCCGAAAGTTGTTCGAGCTCGCCCCGGTCAAGAAAAACGCCGCCGCACCCGGTGCATTGATCGATCGTTACTCCAAAACGCTGCACCGGCAACATTTGCGACACACACCGCGGACACAGCAGCGTCGACTCCCCTATGTCCGTCGCCCCGCGCTTATCCTCCATAAGCCCTCCCTGCGTCCACGGCAATCGCCTCTTTCGAATAAAAAGGATAGTAACATGCGCATGTTTGAATTTGAATGTTGACCGCCGCCGCCTCGCTGCCCTTGTCCAGCGGGCAGGGATGCCGGTAGGGATCCCGTGGGAGTCCGCGGCGTTGCCCAATCTGCCGAAGGGGGGCCCGGCGGTCCGTTCCGGCTTGAAGCTACTTCGCTCCGATCAACGCCGATGCCTTTCACGGCCAGTTCAAATTCGGAGGATAAGTGACTTTTCTGTGTCGCTGATCCGGGACACTCTGGATTAGTGGTTGGACCTTGTGTTAACGACGGTCCAAACCTAGGCCAGGGACGACGGGGTACATACCACCGGTACGGCGAGGTACGGCAATCAACATAGTTCGAGGTGCAGCCGTTGAGGGGGTGGGCGTGGGCAACGTTGTGCAGGCTGTTATCGCCCTCGTCGACAGTAGACGATGACGAAGGTCAACACCGTGATTGCGACAACCGTGGCGAGGACCGTTGTCCCGATGATTTGCTGGGTGTCGCTGTAGCGGGGTATGTAGTTGGGTTCTGCGGCTAACCATCGCTCCGCTGGTGTGCTCATATTGGTGGCCGTCGGGGCGAGATCAGCCGATCTGACTGGGAGAGAACGGTTTCCGAAGCTATCTCTGCTGTTGAGCAGCAAGCGATTGAGCGGGTAAATGAACTTGCCCATGGTCCCGATGGCCCACTGACATACGTGACCGCACAGTGCGACAAACTCGAGGTTGAACACAGCACCTGCCTCAAGAGCCAGACCGATGCGCACTCGGAGGCGGACAAGCTGAGTCAGCGTCTCCACGTCATCCAGAAGCTACTCGAGTCGTTCGACGACCTGGGAAAGGAACTCAATTAATGGGTGCGCGAATCGATCCCGATAAGGCGCGGGCGTGGCTGGACGACATCCCAGGCGCGGCGTTAGGTAGTGAAGCAAGCAGTCAATGGCAGAGGTTCGCTGCGTCCGCGCTGCCGGTCGTCACCGTCTACGGCGCGTATGACACCGGCAAGAGCTCCCTACTCCGGAGGCTCATCGTGGACGCGGAAGCCCAAGTGCCAGAGTGGCTTACCATTAGTGCGCGCCACGAAACCTTCGAAGTCAACGTCATTCAGGCAGCCGGATGCATGTGGCGTGATACCCCCGGATTCGTTACCGGACGCGACGACGTCCGCTCAGATATGAACACCGAGTTGGCCAATAACGCTATCGACCTCACCGACGTGGCGGTGGTTGCGGTAACGCCTCAACTTGCCACTGCCGAGTATCCCGCGCTGCGCAAGCTGGTTGCCCGGGAATGGGTTCAGGGTTCGCTTTGGTTCGTCATCTGCAGATTCGACGAGGCGGGCGTAGACCCGGAAAGTGATCCCGAAGGGTACCGCGCACTCGCCAACCGGAAGACAGATGAACTGAGGCGGGCACTCAAACTCGGCGAAACAGTACCAGTGTTCGTCGTGTCTCAGGACTTCGCTCAGATGGCGGGATCGGAGCGCAACCCTGCTTCGGCGGTCTGGGACGAGTTCAGAGAGTGGGACGGGACCGACCGGCTCAGTCGAGCCTTGGCCGAGCTTGGATCGTCTAATATCGACACTTTGAGAAGCTCGGCGGCGCAAAGATTCTGGAGATCTCAACTCGCGGAATCGCTGGCTGGCCTCCGCTCCGAGGTGGTGAAGTACGCAGAGCAAAAGCACTTCGCCAAGGAGAGTCTACAGCACCGCATGTCATGGTTGGCGCAGCTGGACGTCTTGAAGAGATCGGCTGAGGCCGATCTCAAGGGGCGGGTCTCTGAAACCATTGGCGCGGTTGTAGACGATCAAAGATGTGCTCACACAACGCAATTGGCGTTGAAAGCTGGGGTTGACCTTTGGTATGCGACGCACGAGCGAAATGTTGACAAGCTACGACACGACGTCGATGCCACGACGAAGGTTGAGCGCCGACGACCGTCGTGGCATCAGCTGGAGGGTCTGGTCCACACGGTTAGGGACGAATCTGACGCCAAGGCGACAGCGGCCGACAACGCAGAGGTCTTCGCCAGCGTAGTGAGTCGAATCTCAAAGGCCGCGCTGACTGCGCTCACGGAGTACGAGAAGATGAGCGTTCCCAAGAGTTCGGGACCGGTCGCGGGGCGAGCCGCCGCGGCAGTTTGTCACCGAGTCGCTGTCGCATCCGCCGTCGTTCCTGTCATTGGTCAGCTGGCCTCCATTGGCGAAGGTCTGCACCGGGACAAGGTGAACCAGGGTGAACGCGAACGACGTCGGGAAGCAGCGGTCGCCGAACTCAACCGAGTGGGAGAACGCGTCACGTTGATCGCCCTGGGGAAGTTCGATCCGGTCATCGACGCAACACGGCAGTTAATCATCGACGTGACGGCTGACCAGGCCAACATGTGCGACGGTCTGGATAATCTCGTCAGGGAACTTGATGTTCTGATCAAGTCAGGAGAGGCAATTTTGGGTTGACATCGTGTTTCCGGCGCTCGGCCGCAGAACTGCGCCAAGTTTCGTCCTATGACGTCAGTGAAACGGTGGCAGGCCACGACGTGGCGGACGTGGGTAGCGTTGTTGGCCCACAACTAGCTATCATGCCCGATCTTGGTTTCGAACGTCCCGATGGTCCGAACACTATAGTAGTGGCGCGGATTTTGCGGTGGCTCAGCGGAGCCGCGCAAACAGAAAATGCGCTATCTGATGCGATCGGTGACGGTCTGTAGAACGGCCGTTGCGATCTGCTCCGCTGGTTCAACGCCCGCCACGCCAACAAATATCATAACCGAATTTTTCACGCGATACAGGTGCGTCCAGCCCTGAGCAGCAATCCTCAGGGTCGGGGAATCATGGTGGTCTAGGGAAAATGCGTACTTCGGATCGTGCAAGGCAAGACAAGCCGTCAGCAATGACTCCAGCTGATCGAGCGCTTGGTGCGCCGCATGCCAGTTCGGGTAGACCGCAACAGCCTGGCTGACCGAGCCGAACGGGGCGATTCCGCTCGGGGCTATGTCGTCGGCGACCCTGCTGTATCCCGCGCTGCGAAACGTCGACCAACCACCGACGAAGGTCAGATCGCTGATACCCACCGCCCGGCAGGGACCCGGAGCGTTGACATCTCCCGGCGGCGGTCGACGAAGGTCGGCGCCTGCACGCGCAGTGAGCTCCTCGTCGTTGGCGATGCGCCGCACGTCCTCGACGCTGACGATCAACGCCTCGACACTGGGCGGCGCATTGCCCGGCTTGGCCGTGCTGGGATGCCAGCAACCGGTAAACGCTGTAATTGCACAGCAGAAAACAAAAGCCGATCTGCACGTTTTGGCAATAGCGGCCACGGTCGGTCGGCGCTCAGGCACACTCGCTGGCGATGTCACGGTATTGCGAAGGTATTCAACGTCGTCATCCACAGCCCTTTCATCGGCCTTACCTGCAAGCCACCAACCCGGGTCGCCGGGGCTGCGAGGGCATTGTCACTGGCCATCGAGTGCCCCACGGACGCACGGCGGATGGACTAATGCCCGACAAAATTCGGGGTGTTTTAGAAGACCGCGAACCACATGGCGATGTAATGGCAGATCGCCGCGACTGCGGTGCAGGCATGGAAAACTTCGTGATAACCAAACGTCGACGGCCACGGGTCGGGCCGACGCAGTGCATAGGACAGAGCACCAACGCTGTACAGGACGCCGCCGACCGTCAGCAGCACCATCGCGGCCACCCCGGCATTGCGAAGGATCAGACCCGTGTACCAGACCGCCACCCAACCCAGCAGCAGATACAGCGGCACGCCCACCCAGCGCGGCGCCGTCGGCCAGAACACTGTCAGCGCGATTCCGGCCAGCGCTCCGCCCCACACGATCGCCAGCACCACATGCTCAGTCGCATGCGGCATAGCCAGTCTGGCGAACGGTGTATAGCTGCCGGCGATAAACACGAAGATCATCGAGTGGTCGAGCCGCTTCATCCGTGCCCGAATGGTCGCCGACTGCCAGTGAACTCGGTGATAGACGGCACTAACAGTGAACATCGCCACGGTCGCCGCGACGTATGCCAGCGTCGCGAGCCCGGCCCGTCTGGATTGCACCGCCCACGACACCGCTACCAGCGCCGCGCCCGCGATGACAGCCCCACCGGCGCAGTAGACATGGATCCAGCCGCGCAAACGCGGCTTGGTCAGCACATGGACGGCACCCTCGGCGGCAGGTTCGGCGACGTCCTCGACAACGGCGATCGGCTTAGACAGCTCAGACCACGGCGCGGCGTCGGTGTGATCGCTCATATCCCTCCCCCGACCCTCGGCCGATAAGTACCGCCGACCCGTTGTTCGCTACGGTGATCCGGCCTTTTTGAATAGTATCCCCCGCGCCCAAAGTAACCGCCGCAGTAACCTGAGAATGCGCAATGTCGACCGCACGCTCGTTTCTCGGGCGACGAGCGGGCTCAGCTCCGGGGCCAGAAGCGTTTTGAGTGCGAGTGTGCAGCGCAGCGACCAGGCGACAATGGTGGCGCTGCCAGCGTCGCCTCCGACGCCATCGACACGTTGGTGCCCAACGACGGCGCGGAAAAATGGGTCGCTTCCGGTTGCCCGGGTAATCATCGACCTGGGAGCGCACGACTGAAATTGCGCGGTGCTACTAGTTGCATCCGGACAACGACAGCGCGTAGAGCGCAGCGTTGGCCTGGCGGTGACCGCCCCAATTGAGTCGGTGGCGGACGGTTTTGCCGGTGGATGCCGGATGGGGCAGACACTGCACAGTTTTGGCCCAGGCGGCCTCGGTGCTGATTCGGTGGGGGTTGTCGCCGGCACGATGAGCATCTGGGCTGCGGTGCGTCGCCGATCCCCATTGCAGCAGTGACAGTCCAGCGCACGGCGATGATGGCCGTCTGCGCCAGTGAGGTTTTGGTGAGCGTGCGCTAAATAGCGGATGAAAACAGCGAAGCCGCAACGTCAGGACCTGACCAATCTCTCCTGGAGTGCTAGCGTCGAAGAGTCATGAAATGTGAGGCCGTTAATCGAAACTCACGAATGCGCTACCTCGTCGCTGCGCTGACAGCAGCATGGATGGCGTTGGCAGTCGTTGTCCTCGGCGCCCATGACGGCACCCACAGCAGCGTGCTCTGTTTGCAGCTCAGCGCCCGCCCCGCACCGCAGGCGCCGGCAAGATCCCCGAGTGCTCACTCCGCCTACGACACCGATAACCAGCATGTGCACAAGAGGTCGCCCACCGACCATCACGAGCCGCTGTCGGTGACGGCGATGCCACGATCGGCGGCGGCGTGGGTAATCAGCTGCGCAGCCGCAGCGCTGGGTGCGGTCGCGGCTGGATGGGCCCGGGCCGGCGCTTTGGGCGGGCGCGGTCCTCATGGCTCGGCGCTCGTGGACACCGGGCAAGACATCTTGGCGCGGTTCTGCTTGTCGCGTCGCTGACCGGTCAGCGGCAGGTCGTCGTGCCTTGCGCCGACGGTCGGTGATCATTCACTTCTTCACGGACCCCCATTGCGGCGCTGGTGCTTACCGCTGATCCCACGATCGGCCGTTGACCTGGCAGGTCGCTAATGCGGCATCCGGTCAGACAACAAACCGCCTGGGTGAGATGAATCCCCGTCGATGGCGGTCCTATCACCACTCGAGAGGCTCATGATGTCCACCACCACAGTTAGTCACCCCGACACCACCAGCACGCACCCGGACCCCACCAGCACGCACCTAGCCACCACAAGCACGCACTCCGCCAGCACCAGCACGCACCCCGACAGCGCGGTGTCCCTCACCGTGGTAGCGGCTGCCGCCGGCCGAATCCGCCTGCGCTTCAGCGGCTCTCGACTCGACCAGGCCCGTGCACGCAGGATCCAGGACACCGTCGGGCACCTTACCGGAGTCCGGGACGTGCAGATTTACACCAAAACCGCATCAATTGTGATCTGGTATTCCTCGGCGTGCTGCACCAGTGCGGCCATCCTGTCCGCCATCGAAGACCAGGAACACATCTCAATCACGTCGGCACCCTCCCGTGTCCCGCAGTCCGCGGACGACAGTGAGCCGGGGGCCTTGAAGCACCTCATTAACTGGACAGCGCGAGCGCTCGCCGGTCACCGCGATGACCCGACACCGGCTGCTCTCACGGTGCTGAGCAGCAGAGCAACTCAGCGTGACGCCGAGGACCGCACCGACGGGCCGCAGTCGCTGTGGATGAACGTCAAACTGCAGCGAGCCGCGTGCTCTGCGACGCTGTTGACCGCCTCGGCCCTGTCTACGTGGATCATTCCGCTCAAGCCCGTGACGCTGGGATTGAAGGTCCTCGCGCTGGCGCTAGGGGCTTCGACGTTCGTGCCGCCTACCCTCAAAGGATTGAGCCAAGGCCGCGTCGGCGTGGACACCCTGACCGTTACCGCTGCGCTCGGTGCCGTCGGGCTCGGCGACATCGGCGGCGTCGCCAAGTTGGCATGTCTGCTGTCGATGAAGGAGGGCTTGGATGAGTACTCCGCCGCACGCGAGAGCCGCAGCCTGCATGCACTGCTCTCGCTGGCCCCCGATCACGCCACGGTCGAGCGGGACGGCATGCAGACGGTGGTGGCCGCCGCGGATTTGCGCGTCGGTGATCAGATGATCGTCCAACCCGGGCAGCGCCTGGCCACCGATGGCATCATTCGCGCCGGGCGCAGCGCCCTCGATCTCTGTGCGATCACCGGCGAATCGGCGCCCGTCGTCGCCGTACCCGGGGACCACGTGCGCGCGGGATCAACCAATGGGCACGCAGCGCTGCGGGTCGAGGTCACCGCGACGGCCTCGACCAACTCCCTGGCACGCATCGTGCACGTTCTGGAAGCCGAACAGACCCTGGAAGCTGCAGGCAAGCAGCACGCCGACCGCGCCGCGCGACCGCTGATAGCCGGCCTCGTCGTCGCTGCGGCGCTAGTCGCCGTCAGCGGAAGCCTCTACGGCTCCCCGGCCGTGTGGATCCGACGTGCACTCATGCTGCTGGCCACTGGGGCGCCCTACGCGCAGGACGCCGCCAGCCTGCAAAGCCGGCTCACCGTGGACAAGATCCACACGCTAGCCGCTTCGCGGCCCATGATCATCGACGCCACCGAGCAGGAACCCCACACTAAGCAGCCCCTGACCGCCGCCGTCGCCTAACCCCCCAACCGAAACTCTGACCCCGCCCGGACGCCGCACCGGCGGCCAAACCGATCGAGGTCTCCGCCGAACTCAAAGCGTTGATGCGTCGCCTCAAGCTGGGCTGGGCGGCGGTTGTGACCGAGGCTTCTTCAGAAGCCGGTCGACGTCTCCTGGTGGTCGGCGGGTTCGACCTGGATGGTGGTGTGGGTGACGCCGTAGTGTTCGCTTAAGAGTCGGCGGCTCGCGTCGAGCACGGCGTGCCAGTCGGCGCCCTCGGTGATCAGGACATGCGCGGTGGCGGTTTCCATGCCGCTGGTGACTGTCCAGATGTGCAGGTCGTGGACTGCATCGACACCGGGGATCGCGGCGAGGTCGCGGGCAGCGGCCTCGACGTTCACGCCCGGAGGTGCGACCTCCATGATGATGCGCAACGCCTGACGCATGAGCTGCCAGGTACGTGGCAGGATGAACAGTCCGATGGCCGCCGCCACGATGGCGTCCACGTAGCGGAATCCGGTGACTGTTATCACGATCGCCGCGACGATGACGCCGATCGAACCGAGCATGTCGGACAGCACCTCAAGGTAGGCGCCCTTGACGTTGAGGCTCTCCTTGGCGCCGCGGGTGAGTAGCTGGAAGGAGATGACGTTGACGACGAGGCCTACCGTCGCGACGATCAGCATCGGTATCCCAAGAACCTCCGGGGGGTCCATGAAGCGCTGCACCGCCTCGTAGAGCACGTAGAACGCGACGCCGAACAGCAGGAGCCCGTTGATGATAGCGGCCAGCACCTCCAGTCGGTAGGTGCCGTAGGTGCGCTGCCCGGCGGCGGCCCGCTTCGCTAGGTGGATCGCAGCCAGCGCGAGCCCGAGTCCGAGCACGTCGGTACCCATGTGGGCGGCGTCGCTGATCAGCGCCAGCGAGGCGGTGACGAGGCCGCCGACGAGCTCGACGATGGCGTAGGTCGCGGTCAACGCGAACGCGATCGTTAACGGCTTCTGGTGGCGCTGCCCTGCGCTCCCGATCCGCGGACCGTGCGCATGGCCGTCGCCATCGGGGTGCCCAGGCGACGTGGCGGCGGCTTCTTCAGCGCTGCTCGATGATGCCATCGTGTGGTCTCCGTCCCAGTCAGGTGATGCCCTCGAAAAGTGTCAGCCACATTGCGGCGCTACGCGCGTGTCCTAATTCGCTCGTCGAGGTGGGACTGCGCGTGCAGAGAAACGGTATCGTCCGGGTCAAGAGCGCGTCGATGCCCCGGGCCCCTGGGTAGCGTGCATGCAGTGGGTGGTGGCGATCAAGGCCAACATTGATCAGGAGGTCTCTCATGCCGGGAGAGTGAGTGGATTCGCGTGAGGCGTATGCGCGGGGGCGGGCGTTGCGCGACGCGGCTGATCCCGCGGTTCATCGCCACGTCGTCCTCGCCGACGCTCGGCCCTCGGTGGCCGACTACGTGGAGGCGAGCAATGAGGGTCGGTTGCCGGAGCTGATCCCGCTGCGTGTCGAGAGGATGTCGACCTCGCCGTTCGCGTTCTTCCGCGGTAGTGCCGCGTTGATGGCTGTTGATCTGGCCGCGGGGCCGCGCAGCGGTATGACCGCCCAGTTGTGCGGGGACGCGCACGCGGGGAACTTCGGGCTCTACGGCACCCAGGACGGCCGGATCGTCATGGACATCAACGACTTCGACGAGACCGCGCCAGGTCCGTGGGAGTGGGATCTCAAACGGCTCGTCGTCAGCCTCGTGCTGGCCGGCCGACTGGGTGGAGTCTCCGAGAACGGCTGTCGGGACGCCGCCCACGACGCCGCCCGCAGCTACCGGCGCACGATCGCCCACCTCGCGGAACTACCGTTTCTCGAGTCTTGGACCGCGCTGACCGACGACTCCATGCTGGACAGGGTCAAGGCCGACGCCCTCCTCGACGACTTCGCCGCTGCCGCCAAGAAGGCTCGGAAGAACACCAGCGCCAAGATCGCAGCCCAGACGACCCGCACGGAGGCGGAGCGTTGGCGTTTCGTCGCCGACCCGCCGACGTTGACCGAGGTCAGCGCTGCCACCGCGGACGCCATCGCCGCGGCGATCCCCGACTAGGTCGACACGCTGCGCGAATCCCGCGCCCACCTGATGGCGCGTTACCAGTTCTGCGATGCGGCGTTGCGTCTGGTGGGCACCGGCAGCATCGGCCTTTGCACCTATGTGATCTTGTTGCACGGCAACGGTGATGAAGCGCTGATCCTACAGGCCAAGCAGGCTCGCCCGTGCCCCATGACGGCGAACGGATCGTGCACGGCACGCGGCTAGTGCAAGCCGAGACCGACATTCTGCTGGGCTGGACCACCATCGAGGCCCGACCCTTCATCGTGCGGCAGTTCCGCAACCGCAAGGGCTCCATCGAGGCCAGTGCGCTCAAACGCGACCACCTCGACGACTACGGCCGACTGGCCGGTGCGCTGCTCGCGCGGGCCCACAGTCGGTCGATCGACCCCCGACTCCTGGCCGGCTACTGCGGCGACACTGACGAGTTGGACGACGCGTTAACCGCCTACGCGACCGCCTACGCCGACCAAACCGAATCCGACCACGCCCAACTGACCGCAGCAGTGAACGCTGGAACCATCTCCGCCACCGCCGACTGTTGATACCGCGCTTCGCTGGTTCGTGCTGGAACATTCGTCTCGCCGATGGCCCAGGAACTCGATCTGGCGATCGTCGTGGGCGGCTTCGGCGTGGGGTTCGCCAGCTATGCCGACCTTCTCCGCGCAACGACTCCGTTCTCGGGGGAAATCGCCTATCCGGGTGGGCGATTTCGGTTACGCGATGGGATGCGGATACCGGGCCAGCGTCGGCACCATCCACCGAACGGCCGACACGCAGACCCGCTATCCCGAATGCGTCTAACTAGATTCGTTCGGCGATTACCTGCAGCACGTCGGTGGCGATCCGCTCTGCTGGTTCAATGCCCAACACGCCGACCGACATCAACACCGTATTCTTCCAGCGGTACAGGTGGCTCCAACCTGGAGCAGTGATCTTCAGGGTGGAGGAATCCGGGTGGTCGAGGGTGAAATTGTAGTTTGGGTTATGCAAGGCAATACACGCTGTCAGCGATGACTCCAGCTGATTTAACGCTTGGCGCGCCGCGTGGGTGTCCGGGTACACCGCGACGGCCTGACTGACTGAGTCGATCATGGCGTTCCCGCCGGGCTCGAGGTTGTCGGTGACTCCGCTGTACCCCGCGCTACGAAACTCGGACCAGCCACTGGCAAACGTGAGGTCGCTGGTTCCCGCCGCGCGGCAGGGACCCGGAGCGTTCAAGTCTCCTGGCGGCGGCTGACGCAGGTCAGCGTGTGACCGGGAGGTGAGTTCCTCGTAGTTGGCGATGCGCCGTACTTCTTCGACGCTGACAATCAACGAATCGACAGCTGATACCGGCGAGGTGCTCGTCTGAGCAGGTGTGGTGTCACGCGAGCACCCCGTGATCGTGACAACTACTGCGCAGGCGACGACGAAGACTGACCTAGTAGCACCGGCAACGGTGGTGCCAATAATCGATGGTCGCCTCTTCGGCCAGCTCGCTCCACCAAATGTCTCGTTTTTGCGTGATGAGCTGTCCGGCTCCATCGTTCAAGCAACTTTCTGCGGTCTTGCGCCCGCGGTCGGTGTTGCGGAAATGCACGTTTTACAGACGAGCTCGCTGGCTCTGTCTGCGCCCCAGTCAATATCATGAGAGCGCACGTCCATATCAGCATTCGGGTAACAGACCTCCCGGTGTTGACACCGGTGGGCGAAGGCTGGCGTGCTCAGCCGATGGGTCTTCGACGGTACGACAAATCTGCATCGATACGCCCGATGCCGCGGCGGCCCGGCACGATCGACGACTGGTATTCACGTGTCCGGGTTACCGCTCGGCGGGCAGCAGGGCAGGTTTCGCCCGCGACTCCTCGGCGCACCGTCGCGCGCTCGTATTGCACGGGGAGCGGGCTGGTTATTGCCGCAGGGCACGACGGTCTGCATGAAAATGGGTGTACCCGCTGGCCAGCGCACACACGGAAGCGGCGACGGCGAGCATCTGGGATCCGGTGACCACCAAGCTAATGCAGCCGCCGACGGTTGCGCCCGCGATGAAGCTGGTCCAGAGAAGGAAATAGCCGAGCCAGTCGGCGGCGCGTCCGCCGCTGAGGTGGCGTTCGATACCTTGACCTAGCTTGACCAGCGTTCCCGTCACATAGCTCAGGGGGATCGACACTTCGCCGTTTTTGACAAATGCGGTATTCAATGCCCCGATTCCGAAGGCAGCAAACAACACTGGCACAAACGAGACTTGATTGGTCGACCAGCCATCCACGCCGATGTCGACGGCGGCGGCCACCAAAAGGGATATGGCTGTCAGCACGGTCGGGCCGTGCGGATGAGCGAGCCATAGATGCCGTCGACACAGCGATGCGATGACGACGCCCGAGACGAAGCACACTAATATCAGTGCTGCTGCGATCGACAGCCACTGTTCGTCGCGAAAGAATCCTAGGATTGCGCGCTCGCTATTTCCGGTCATGAAGGTGACAAAGTAACCGGCGGAGTGGGTGAACGCTGCCGCGCCGATCAACCCTGCCACCGCGGCCAGGACCCACGACAGCCTCGTCTCACTGGAAAAGATCTCGCGCACCGCAGGCTCCTGTGGCGCTGGTGTCTGTGGGCGTGCTACGGGACTCAACGTTCGGTCGGCTTCAATCAAGGCGACGAGTTCGGCATCGTGCACCACCGGGTCCCCGCAGTCGGTGCATTGCGGGATGGTGACCCTAACGTGTCTTCGCGGATGAATTTGCGGTGCACACCGTACACACCGCAGCATCAACTCCCCGTGCGCGTGAGACCTATTATCTACCATTTGAACAGCAATCCTCCCCTGCAAGCATTAGCTGCATCTCGTACTAATGGGTCAATGGCTACATGCCTAGGTTGAAACACCTAACCGTCGATCTGACGGCATCATCGGTGTGACGGCGCTGCCGATGCCGCTCAGAGTGCCCCGCGAACCGTTCGGGCGAGCTGGCAACCCTGTGGCGCTCGGTGGACGACGGTTGACCGCGGGCGCGTGGTGGTCCGAGTACTCCCCCTGACTGCCACAGCGGCACGCAATTTGTGATCATGTTGGCTCCTATCCGAGTGAGTAACGTCGTCACGGCTAGCGGCCGTCGGCGACGGTGCGAACAGAGCGGACGGGTTCGCGGCAAAGAGCCGATCTTGCAGTGCCAGGTGCTTCAGCATCCGCAGTCCTCGCCGCGCCAAGACCTGACGCCTTGCCAGATTGCGATTGCGGCGATGAACAAACCAATCGTCGGGTCCAGCCACCACCCGCCGGGCCACTCGACGGTGACCGCCAGACCGACCAGAACCGCTGCCGCCTCGCCAGCGCACAAGTAATTTTGGAAGCCTTTGCCGACGGTAGCTGCCGAGCCCAACCGGGTGCCGAGTTTGTGTTGAGCGCGGCCGAGGATCGGCATTTGCACCAGCGCGACAGCGGTCAGCACGATGCCGATCGGAGCGGTGTGGGTTTCGTGTTCGCTGAACAGGTGGTTGATTGACTCGGCAGCGATGTAGGGGGCGGTCAGCCAAAATGACACCGCCACGCCACGCTGGGCGCGCCGTTCAGCGGTGTCGGATAACGTACGCCAGCCACTGAACCGCCACATCACAATCAAGCTGCCCAAAGCCTCAGGGGCGCTGCCCAGCGCCCACCCGGTCAGCGCAATAGAATCAGCCATCACCCCCTGCCACACCCCGACCGCACCCTGGACTACCACAAAAACCAGGCTGACGAAGGCCAGCCCTCGTGCCCACCGCGCGGCCTGATGCCACCCAGCGTCTCGCTCTGGGACTAGGGGAGCTGAATGCGTTTTGGCACAACAGGAATCGTCGACGACGATAGTCGGATCGCCGGGCGAATCTTGAGGGATCACGAGGCGCGCATTCTGCTGACGAGGTCCTCGACCCGAGCTGTACGTAACGGCCCCCTGTAGCGGGGCAACCCCCCAAGAGTCTGCTGGTATCCGATCGCGGTCATGATCGCCTCTCGCGGCGCAACGGGGCGCGCCTGCTGGTGTTATTTGCACGGGTCATAGGGATACAGCTGGTGACACAGACGCCGTACTGTCGGCAGGCCGCCGGGGGTGTACGCGGTACGGCTGCCCTGCATGTCAGCCACCAACATGTCGGGGGCGACTCCCGCTGTGTGGGCGTCGACCGCCCCACCTCGGTGAGCCGGCGCCACCATCGGGTTCCCGGCGGCGGGCCGATCCCGATCGTCCGCTCGTCGACCAGCAAAGGGTGCATCTGCAGTGTGGTGGTGTCAAAAGACATGTTTGTCGTCCTCTAACTAAGTTCCCTGCGACTCACCCCACCAAGCCCGAATTAGGCGCCTCAGGGGTGTGCCGATGGCGGTGACAGCCGCGATAGTGGACCT
This sequence comes from Mycobacterium gordonae, assembly GCF_001417955.2. Taxonomy (GTDB): domain Bacteria; phylum Actinomycetota; class Actinomycetes; order Mycobacteriales; family Mycobacteriaceae; genus Mycobacterium; species Mycobacterium gordonae_B. The sequence goes on from NZ_LKTM01000387.1 coordinate 19,265, forward strand.
CAGAAGTGCTTGACCCGATCGCCAGATGCTGGGTCGTCCTGCGGGTGCGGGATTTAAGTCACGCGGCTATCAACTGGGTTCGCTGATCACCGGTTGTGGTGCTAGTGCTCCACGACCTGACGCTGTCCGATCAGCGGCGAGACAGGCAGAACCGCGTCAGAACGTCTTGACCTGTCCTCGCCGTGGTGAAACCGCAAGGCGGGCCTCGCCCGGCAGGCACCACCCGATCAGCAAACAACGCGGCGACGGTACCCACCAGCGCGAGCATCCCGAGCGCGACCAGTGTGGTCGTCCACCGTGGGTCAACCGCCGTCGCGAACACTTTGGGCCACTCCGACGACGACCCTCGATCGACACGGGTGTGATCGGCGTTGACGGCCACCGCTTTGCCTAGGGAGGCGGCGGCGGTGTGCGCTGTGTCCGTGGCGGCGGTCACCGACCGCTGCAGCTCACCGACCCCGCCGACGAGCAGCCACAGTACGGCCGCGATGGCGATGACCGATCGCGCCGATGGCTGTCTACCTCTGTTGCTAAGCACAGTGCCTCAAATGTAGCAGCGCACGCAGCGCAGACAAGAGACGTTATAGCTTTGACGCCGTCCGTGTCGAAGTGAAAACGACGGTCAATTCACCGCTGGCGCTGACCCTGCGGGCGTGCCAATCGCAAGCGCATTAGGGGCGCCCGTGTTGATGCCGGGCCAAAGGTAGGCCAGTCGCGACCCGACACTGCTAGTCCCCTTTTCGACCGGCCGTCAATAAGGCCGGTCGGGGCCGGCTCCAATCGAATAGTGCGTAGCCCCTTCGGTGCCTCAGGACCTCGGTGTCCGTCCTTGACGATCCTGGCTTTCGGCAGTTCATAAGCGCTTCGCGAATATTCGGCTTCTCGCGTAGGTCGATTCGGGCGCTGATCGGCGGGTTAGCAGTCGACGAACATATTGCTTCGAAGGAATCAACTTCAGAACACATTTGTAGGCCTACTGCCGTGGTGCGCCGCCGAGTGACCATCGTACTGAGGATGTCGTTGACGCGTGATAGGGTGGGGGCACGGCTGCGCTGATTCTTGTTGCGCTCGGCCATGATTCGGCATCATCTTCGTCCGCTCCCGTGTGTGTGCATCGTGGCATCGTCGCACCCCGGCTACCGAGTTCGGTGCTGTTGGCAGTTCGCCGTTGGTCCCGCACACGTAGTATTACCGCATGCCAGCCGGGCCCGGAGGGCCCACGAGGCCGTTCTGATCCACCTCGTAAACACGGGCGGTCGAGACGTTGAAAAACATGCCGACGACCTGTAAAGCACCTGAAGCCACGGCGGAGGCCAACATCTGATGGCGGGTCAGCCATCGCACCTGCATGGCCACGTTCACGATGCCCAGCTGGTCAACATCGTTGAAGCCGCTGGACTCGGCGCTGCTGCGTGCCGGATGGCGATTCTGGTACGCGGCGAGACTGTCGTGTGCATGGCCGAGCCAGCGGCCCATGGGTGTCGTCGCTTGATCTGTGGTGTGCTCCAGCAGCGCCGTCATCGCGCCGCAGGATGAATGTCCGCAGACGACAACCGAACTCACGCCGAGCTGGTTGACCGCGAAGTCGAGTGCGGCGTCGACAGATCCGTCGGCCGAACCTTTCGCTACCAGGTTGCCGACATTGCGGACCGTGTACAGGTCGCCGGGCCCGCTTGCGGTGATGACATCTGGCGGGATCCGTGCGTCGGCACACGTGAGGAACATCGCATCCGGGTTCTGTGGTTCGGTCCGCTCGGCACCCTCGGGGGGCAGCGCCGCGAGAATGCTGCGGTGGTACTCATCAACGCCGTCGAGAATCGATGCGTCACCGTCGCGATGGCGGTGGCGCCGCGGAATAAGGCCTACCGACCGCGACGTAAAGTGCCGCTTCGGCGGATCCGTGTGTGCATGGTGCAGCTTCGCCAATGAATTTTCAACGATGATGACCGCTCCACCGGTCGCCTCGTGGGCGCGTTTCCAATCGGAGATGGCCTCCGAAATTGAATGATCGATGTAGTCGGCGTTCAAATTCAGCGTCACTTCAGACCCTGGCGGCAGGCTTGACAGCACCTTCGTCAGGCGCGGCAGCAGCAGAAAGCTCAGCGTGCCGTCGATATCGACACGCCACTGCTTTAACGTCTCGCTGCCATACGGCTTGGCCTCGATGGGTGCGCGTATCACCCGGAACAACAGGAAGAGTACTGCGACGGCAAGTCCGATGCCCACACCTTCGAGCAAATTGAGGAACACCACACACACTATGGTGATGACGTAAACGGCGAAGTTTCCTGTGCGCCAAGCAACTTTGATGTGAGCCAGCTTGACGAGCTGGACACCGATCACGATGAGCAGGCCGGCTAGCGCGGCCTTGGGAATGAGTTCCACCAGGTTGGTGAACAAAGAAGCGAACAGCAGGATCCATATGCCGTGCAGCACCGTCGACATCCGGGTGCGGGCGCCGGCGGCCACATTGGTGGAGCTGCGCACGATGACGCCGGTGACCGGCAGCCCGCCGAGCAATCCTGACATCATGTTGGCGCTGCCCTGCCCGATCATCTCCCTGTTGTAGTTTGTGCGTGGACCGTCGTGGAGCTTATCGACACCGACCGCCGAGAGTAGTGATTCGACACTGGCGATGAGGGCGATCGTGAGGATACCGATGGCTATCGCGCTCGACTCTTGAACCCATGTCTTTCCTCCGGGGGCCGTTCGGGGAAGACTGGGCAAGCCGATGGCGTCGAAGAAGTTGCCTGACAGGGTGATTGGCTCGGCCGCCAGCCCCGCAACGATCGCGAACGCGGTCGCTGCCACGATGGCCACGAGTGCGCCAGGGATGCTACGGACTTTGGGGGGCAGCTTTGACCACAACAATAAAATGGCGATCACCAGTCCGCCGATGATTACATCCGGCAAATGGTGATTGAGCACGCCCTTCGGCAACGCCTCGAGGTTCTGCCACGCGGACCCACGCGAGGCACCGCCCAGCAAGACATGAATCTGCTGCAAGACAATGGTGGCACCGATACCGGCCAGCATGGCGTGCACCACCACGGGAGCAATGGCCAGCGCAGCGCGAGCCACCCGACTCAGGCCGAACACGATCTGTAATGCACCGGCGCCAATGGTCATCAGGCACATCATCGGCCAACCGAGGTCCTCGATCAGCCCAACGACCACCACGGTAAGACCCGCGGCCGGGCCGCTGACCTGCAGTACCGACCCGCCAAGGGAACCGGCGACGACGCCACCCACCACCGCGGCGATCAAACCGGCCATCAACGGTGCCCCGGAGGCGATGGCGATTCCCAGCGATAGGGGCAACGCAACAAGGAACACGACGAGCGACGCGGGGAGGTCATGCCGCAGAATCTGCAGGATAGAACCGGATTTGGATGCATCGACAGAATTAGTGACGAAGCCGATAGTAAATCCACCACACGAAAACCGTCAAGGCGACGGCTTGACTCACGAAAAGTGCCCGCGAAACGCCCTCGGTGCCTCACATAAGAATGCCCGCGAAACGGTGACCGTC
>NZ_LKTM01000388.1 GCF_001417955.2 Mycobacterium gordonae
CATCTTCGGAAGACCTCGACCCCTATCCCGACAACGACGCGCCGAGCACCCCTACACCCTCATCTGCGAAGAGCCGGAAAACCTTTCGCACTTTTCCGCAACTACTGTCTCGACCAACTGGCCTGCTATCTGGCGCAGCAACAGCGCGTTCGCGTCGAACCGGGCGGTGAAGTCCGCAGCCCGTCCCATCATGGCTTTGTGCAACGTGACCATGAAGTTCAGCGGAGCGTAGAGATCGACGAAGCCCCCGGCGGGACGCGCGCCCTCGATTGCGGCCCATTCCCGGAAGAATTGTTGCATCCGGTTGCTGAGCGCGATCAGTCCCTCCAAATAGGGCACTACGCCGGGGTCGTCAGCGACACTGACGAATCGGTCGTTGCTGTAGAGAAGACCCAAAAATCCCCAGTAGAAGGCGATGTCCCAGATCACCTTCGCGGCCATGACGGCAGGTGAGCCCATCAGAATGTACTGGTCGCAGTAAATAGCCAGCCACATCTCGGTGAGGGAGCGAAACAACGAATCGCTGATTCCGGCCCTTCCGACGACATCTTCGCCGTCGAGTTCACGGACAATCATGTCGGTGATGAGACCGTTGCCGATTGCAACAAGGTCGAGTCCGGATGAATACAGCGGATCCAGGAAGATTCCCGAGTCTCCGGTGACGCACCACCGGTCGCGTCCGTCGTATACCTGGCTGGCACCGTGACTGTAGTTCTTCATCACTCTGAAGTCTTTGATCAGGTGATCGATATCGGCCAGCACCGCGGCACATTGCGGCTCGTGCTCACGCAACCATGATTTCGCCTTGGCAAGCGTATTGAAATCGTTGAATGCATGAAATGCCGGGTCTGCCACAATGCCGACGCTGGTGGCTCCGGATGCCAGCCGGATGAGCCAGACCCAGTAGCCCTCCCCCATCAGATGATTGGTCGACATGGCCCGGTCGCCTTCGATCAGTCGCGCCTGCCAACTCGGGTCGTCGCTCCACTTACCGATATCGATCTCCGCCGCGACTCGCAGCCACACGGCGTTGCAGTTGTGCTCGTTGGGCCGCCTCAGCTCCAGTTGCCGGGGCAATGCCCGATTTCGCCCCGACGCGTCAGCGACCCAACGAGCGGTCTTGTGGGTGATGGTGTCGCCATTCTGGATGGAAATGGTGTGAGAACGGCTTCCGTAACCCAATTCAACGGATCGAACCCGGCCTGTGATAACGGTGATGCCGGCGGACACGCAGCGTCGGTTGAGCTCGTTTTCCAGCCTGCCGCGGTCGATTTGGTAGGTGACCTGATGCGTGAACGAGGAACTGCCGAGTTCCATTCGCTGAGCGATATCGGTGTTTCCGTTGTGCGTGAAGAACATGCGCAGACCCATCTTGCGAATCTGTGCGGTGTTGAGATGGTCGGCCAGTCCGAGGCGGTCGCGCAGGTACTGCGCGGAAATCTCGACCGTCGACTCACCGACCGTGTGGGTGATCTCCGGAGCCGGGTGCGCGTTGGCCTCGATGACGAGCAGTCTGGTTTGAGGCCTGGCCCGGTGGAGCTCCAGAGCCAGCGTAAGCGCCGCGATGCCGCCCCCCACGATCGCGACGTCGTAGTCCGCTGCGGTGAGCTCACCACCGGAGAGCTGGCTTTTTATTTTTTGCGCGAGGGCCTCCCGTGCCTCCGCGCTCAGATGCGACAGCTGCGCTCGCACGTCCACTCGTCCCCCTTCGCAAGTGCGTTTGGCGAAGTTAGTTAATAGTTAAGTAGGTTACACGAAATGGAGGTCAGGTTCGCCGCGCAGTCGCGGCACCGGGCGGCCGAAACCGACCTCCATCAGGACCTGATCTAGGCGGAGCCGTCGGCGGGCACGGTCGCGGGCTCGGGCAACTCGCTGGGTTCATCGACTCGGTGGCGACCGTAAACGAACTCGAATATCGGTGTGGCCATCAGGGTGGTGACAATGGCGACCAGGACCAGAATGGTGAACAGCGTCGGAGTGATGATGCCTGCTTGAAGTCCGATGTTCAGCAGGATGAGTTCGATCAATCCGCGGGCGTTCATCAACGAACCGAGCGCTACGGATTCGCGAAGGGGAACCTTATTCAGGCGCGCCGCGCCCGTGCACGCGACACCTTTCCCGAGGATCGACACGATCAGAATCCCCAATGTCACCGCCCACAGCATGGGACTGTTCAACAGGCCGATCTGCGTGTTCAGTCCCGAGTAGACGAAGAACAGCGGCAACAGGAAGGTCGTCACCAGTGGGTCTAGACGGGCGGTGAGTTCTCGGGCGAAGAAACCCGACGGCATTGCCACGCCGAGGATGAACCCGCCGAATATCGCGTAGATACCGATGGTGTCGGTGAACCAGGCGCACGTCATGAGCAGAATGAGGACCGTGCTCAGCACTGGTGCGGTGATCGTGTTGCGCCGTTCGGAAATCGTGCCCAATACCTTGAATGCCCGCCGCCCCGCGGTGAGCAGTAGCACGCTGTAAAGAATGCCGCCGACTATCGCCGTGGCGGCCAGCGCGGGATTACCGCGGTGGACGGCGAGGACTATCGCCAGGATGCACCAGGAAAGAGCATCGTCAGCCGCGCCACACGCCAAGGCGAGCGTGCCCAACGGCGTGCCGGACAGCCGTTGTTCGAAAATGATCCGGGCCAGCATGGGAAAAGCGGTGGTTGCGATAGACGCGCCCAGGAACATCATCGCCATGACAAGGGTGACGCTTTTGTCGAAATAGATTCCCTGCGCCAGCAAGGGCATCGCGAGGGCCGGGCCCAGAGCCAGCGGTGTGAGAATCCCGGCAGCAGAGACGGCGACCGCGGTGCCCGCTCGGTGTTTGATCAGATTGACATCGAAATTGAGGCCGATGAGGAACATGTAAAGCACCAGACCGATTTGCGCCAGGGTGTACAGCACGGTATTCGCCTGCCCTGAAGGAAACAGGTGGTGTTGTATTCCCGGAGCGAATTTTCCCAGCAGCGATGGCCCGAGTAGGACACCCGCGATCATTTCGCCGACGACTTGTGGTTGACCGATGCGTTTTGCCAGCAGCCCCACCACCCGGCACGTACCGAGGATGACGGCGAGTTCGAGGAAGAAGTGAACTGCGGTTGCTGCGGGCATAAATCAGGTCCTCGGTTTCACGGTGGACAGGCTGCCGAGGCGGATGTCGGTGTCCAGGTGCTTATTTCGACGATCGTAGCCAGGCTCAGTCGGGTGTGCGGCTCTTCGGGGTAGGGCCGTCTCGCTTGAGGCTACGGTAAGCGATCACGCTGCGCGCTTCGGTGGCGCGCCGCAGGGGTGGGGTGGTGCCACCGCTCACTACCGGGATGCGGAGCCGCGGGGTCCACGGGTCCGGTGCGCAGCCAGCACATCGGAATTGGCCAGCGTCTGCGCCTGGGCGGCCAGAATCGATGCCTGGTTGGCATGGGCAACCGCTTCGCGCTCGTTGGTTGCCGCCTTGGCGTGTGCCGTGGCCAGGTGCCGTTTCGCATCTTCGAACCGCGCCTTGGCGTCGGCGCCGATGTGCTGACGGTGTTTGGCGGCGTAATCGGAGATCTGTCGCAATCTGGCGTCCGCGGTCGACAGCGCCGGACCCGCCGAATTGACGGGTCCCTCGATATTCACCTGACCACTGCCGGCTTCGATCCCCCGCCCGGCACGCCGCCGGCGATGCCTGCGGTAGAGCAGGAGAAGCAGCACCACCAGCACGACTACGCCGACGCCGACGGCAACCAGCGGCCAGATCCGTTTCGACGGGGCCTGGGATGAGGTCGTCGTGCTGTTCAGCCCATCGGCCGCGGCGACCGCGGCGCCGCTCCAGTTCTTGGCGCTCACCGCGGGCCCGATCTGCGTGCTCTGCAGACTGCTCAATTGGCCTGCCGCGACCCCCGGCGCGCTGAACGCGTACAGCTTGGTGTTCGTCGCCACGGCCAGCAACGCGTCGTTGCCCCCCATACCGGTCGCCTCGCGGGTCCGGTCGGCCCAGTTTTCCGGTTTGAACCGGGAGAAATTGTCGACATAGACCACCCACAGTTGAATGTGCTTGTCGCGGTACAGCCGATCGAGAGCCGAACTGACCGCCGCCCGATCGGAATTCGTCAGCGCCCCGGTGGTGTCGGTGATGTGATCGGTGAGCTTGGACGGCGGCTGCGCGCCCGAGGGGGTCGCCAGCAGCAAACTCGCCGCGAGGACCGACAGGACTACTGCGAACAGGCGAACAATGCGCATGCGGGTAATCTAGCCCGCCGCGAGCGGCTATCTTGAGAAAGCACGGCTTCGGTTTCATCGGAGCCGTGGCGGGGGGGTTCGACCGCCATGCGCGAAGGAGACCGCAATGCCGATATTCATGGTCGAACGAAATTACGCCGAAGAGCTGGAGCCCAGCCTGGTACCGGCCGACGGGATCGCGCGGATCAACGACCAGGAGGGCGTCCGCTGGCTGTACTCCTTTCTGTCCGCCGACAAGCGCAAGACGTACTGCCTCTATGAGGCGCCGACGCCCGAGGCGATCAGGTCCGCGGCAGTGCGGGCCGGCCTTCCGGCGGATGTGATCGTCGAAGTCTCGGGCCGGGTCCTACCGACCGGAGGAATGGCTGAGATCTGATCGCTATCCCAGCAATTCGTGATCGGCGGCGTACATGGCGGCCTGGGTGCGGTTGGCGGCGCCTGTCTTGAGCAGGATGCTGCGCACATGGTTGGCGGCGGTGTTCGAGCTGATGTAGAGACGTTCACCGATCGCCCGGTTGCTCAGTCCCTCGGCCAGCAGCCGCAACACCTCGACTTCCCGCTCCGTCAGGCCGTCCGGCCCGTTGGCGGTCATCACGGGGTCCAGGAGGTTCAAGACGCGAGTCTGGCCGATCGGCGCGGCGACGGCGCGGGCCTCCCCGGCCCACTGCAGGGCCCGCTCGGTACTGCCGTGCGCGAGCGCGAACAGAGCCCGCCTGGCGAGCGTCTCAGCGACGTGCACCACCGAGCCCATGCGCCGGTCCATCTCCAGGGCAGAGGTGAAATACGCTTCAGCAGTGTCGGTTTCGCCGTTGAGAGCCGCGATACGGGCGAGGTAGCGGTCCGCACTGCCGAACAACGCGACGAACTGGCCCGCCATGACGTTCTTGCCTTCGTAGCGTGTGACGAACGGGCGTAGCGCATGAACCGCTTCCCGGTTGCCCAGCGCCAGCGCCGCCTCCAGCATGAAGATCAGTTCCATCGGCCACCGCGCCGCCTCGGTCCGCTCCCCGAGGTTGCGGCTGAGTAGCTGATTGAGGGCGCGGTTCATGCCCCGCTCGCAGTCCAATTCGGTATAGAGCGCCAGCAGCCCGGGCAACCAGCGGCCGGCGAAAGTCTCACTGCCGTCTACGAATGCGCTGAATCTCCTGAGGGCACCGGTCTCGCGCCGGATCATGAACATCTGGACTCCGTAAGAGCCTTCCGTGGTGTCGCTGCCGAGCAGTCCCCCGGTGCGCACGGCGATCTCCGCCCATCGCTCGGCATCCTCGAAATCGCCACGCAGGTAGGCCATCCCGCCCTGGGCGCAGGCGCCGACGAAGCTGAAGAAGGGTTGCCCTGACGTCAGGCCGGCGCGCTCCATGTCCCCCGTCGCCGCCGACAAGTCGTCCGGCCGTCCCGCTTGATAACTGGCCAGCGCCCGGAAGTGTGACGCAGAGCCCAGGGCCTCGTAGTCCCGCCGGGCGAGCGCCACCCGCGACAGTTCAGTGGACCGATCCAGTTGGTGCTCACACATATCCGGCGTCAGACCGTGCCACAGACTTGTCTCCAGAGCATGCACGAGCACCGCCGGGTCTTCGCCCGCCCGCGCCCGGTCGATGGCCAGGCTGCTGACGTCCCTGGCACGCGCCGTCTCACCGGCGAACGCCAGTGCCCGGCCGAAGCTGCCCAGCGCCCGCACATAGCGCGGGTCAGCGGCGTCCAGACCGCACGTCTCCAGGGCCGCGGCCAGCAGATCGGCGGCTTTGGAATCTGCCAGCCCGGGACGCCAATTGGCATCTTCGTAGCCGATGGCAGCCTGCAGGCGCACCAGCGGGTCGTCGGAAGCATTGATGTTCTCGTACATGCCGCGAGCGCGCGCGAAGTCCCCGGCGCGAACGTGATTCGCAGCGGAACTGAGCTGCATACCGGCCCGCTCCGCGCGGCTGAGCTCGGGTAGCGATGCGGCCCGCTCGTACCATGTCGCCGCGTCCTCATAGGCCAGACTGTGCTCGGCGATCCGGGCCGCCTCCTGCGCGTACCGCAGGGCCTGCTCGTGGTAACCGAGCACGTGGGCCAACAGATAATGATTGGCCAGGCGCGGGATGACCGAGGGATCGGCCCGCCCCTCCAGGGCCTTCGCCGCTCGGGCATGCAGTATTCGCAGCCGCGACGCCGCCATCCTGGCGACCACGGCCTCTCGGGTCAGCGCATGCACGAACGAGAAGTCGACGTCGGATCCCTGCACCGCCCTGATCAGGCCGACGCCCTCGGCCGAATCGACGGCTGCCAGCGTCACCGCCAGATCGGCCTCACTGCCGGCGATGAGCGCAGGCAGGTCGAATGTCTCACCGAGCACCGCGGCCTGTTCGACGATCTCCCGCACGCTGGCTCCAAGACCGGCCAGCCGGCCGGCGATGGCGTCACCGATCGAGCTGGGAACGGATCGGTGCGAGCTCAGCGCGGCCACCCCGCCGCGCCGCTCCAGGTCTTTGCACAGTTCGGTCAGAAAGAACGGGTTGCCACCGGTTTTGTCGCGTAACAGAGCCGCCGCGGTCCGCAGCTCCGAGCGGGCCAATCGCTGGGTGCTGCAGACGAATTCAGCGATCGCGTCGGTGTCGAGGCCGTCCAGGTCCAGTCGTCGCACGCCGTCGAAGCGGTGCATTTCGGCCATCCGGGTGACCAGTTCGTCGGAGCGGTCCGGTGCTGTGGTGCGAAACGTCGCCACCACCAGCATGCGAACGTCGGCGCAGCCGGCCAGCACATGCTCCAACATCGCCAGCGTCGGGAGCTGCGCCCAGTGCAGGTCTTCGAGCATCAGCGCGATCGGGCGGTCTCTGGTCAACCGGCGAAGGAATCCGGTCAGCGCATCGAGTAGCACCCGCCGGCCGGTGCCTGCATGTTGGGTGACGGCCGTGTCCGCACTGTGCCGCTGCACATGAGAAGACAACCGGCTCAACTGCGGTCCCGCCTCGGCCAGCGTTTCGGCGAACGCTCCGGCAGGATTTGACGACAGCAGCCGGTCGAGCGCCTCAACGAACGGTTCGTACGGAACGCCGGCATCGGCGGTGCAACTGCCCATCAGGACCGCGACTCCGTGATCGGCCAGGGATCCGGCGATGGCGGCGACCAGACGTGACTTGCCTGCACCCGGTTCCCCGCCCACGAAAATCGCCTGGCGGTCCCCCTTTTCGACCAACTCCCAGGCCTGCTCCAGCGCGGCCAGTTCACCGGCGCGGCCCACGAAAGACCCACGGCGACGTACGACGACTTCGGCCGGAAGCGGTGGCGGCACCCACTGCGCCATCTGCCCAAGGTAACGGCACCGCGGTCGCGCCGTCGATAGTCAGATATGACCATTGCTGGACGGCAAGCGAAATGCTTCGTTGTGGTCATGACGGGTGGCGCCGGCGCGACGTAGCGTCACCGCATCGATTCCAGAACTTGCCGGAAGGTGACGACATGTCCACTGCAAGTGCGGTCGGCCAGCCGAATCTGCTGGGCGGGAGCGTGATTCTGCCGCACGACGCGGAGTACGACGATGCCCGCGCTCTGTACAACGCGATGATCGACAGACGGCCCGCGATGATCGCCCGATGCGGGTCCGTCGACGACGTGACCGCGTCACTGGCGTTCGCGCGGACGACGGGCCTGGCCGTCGCGGTGCGCGGGGGCGGTCACAGCGGTCCCGGGTTCGGCACCGTCGACGGCGGCATCGTCATCGACCTGTCGCCGATGGCCCGGATCGACGTGAACGCCGACGCACGCACCGTCCGGGTGCAGGGTGGAGCCACATGGGGCCAGGTGGACTCCGCCACCCACGCCTTCGGATTGGCCACACCGTCCGGCGTGATCGCCAGCACCGGTGTCGGGGGGCTGACCCTGGGCGGGGGCCACGGCTACATGTCACGCAAGTACGGCCTGACCATCGACAATCTGCTGGAAGCCGAGGTGGTGCTGGCCGACGGGCGGGTGGTGGTCGCCTCCGAGTCCGATCACCCCGACCTCTTCTGGGCGCTGCGCGGCGGCGGCGGAAACTTCGGCGTGGTCACCTCGTTCACGTTCCGGCTGCATCCCGTCCAGTCGGTCATCTGTGGGCCCACGGCGTGGCCGGGCGCCGCCACCGCCGACATCCTCTCCTGGTTTCGCGACTTCATTCCGGCTCAGGATGAGGACCTCTACGGCTTCTTCGCGACGATGACGGTGCCGCCGGGAGATCCCTTTCCGGCGGAGTTTTACTTGCAGAAGGCCTGCTCCGTGGTCTGGTGCTACACCGGCGACCCGTCGCGAGCCGACGAGGTCTTCGCACCTGTTCGGCAGATGAAACCGGCCTTCGACGGCATCGGTGCGGCGCCGTACCCGGCGCTGCAGTCGACCTTCGACGGGTTGTATCCCAAAGGGCTGCAGTGGTACTGGCGCGGTGACTTCTTCCGGACGATCGACGACGGCGCGGTGCGGGCGCACGCCCGCTTCGTCGAGGAACTGCCGACGATGCACTCCGCGATGCACCTCTATCCGATCGACGGGGCGGTGCACCGGGTCGGGCAGACCGAGACCGCGTGGTCCTACCGTGACGTGAACTTCTCGCAAGTCATCGTCGGTGTGGACCCTGACCCGGCCAACGGCCCTGCGCTGCGGCGGTTTACGGCCGACTACTGGGCGGCCACTCATCCGTATTCGGCGGGCGGCGCCTACATCAACTTCATGATGGACGAAGGTCAAGAACGCGTCCGCGCCACCTACGGGCCGAACTACCGCCGACTCACCGAGATCAAGGCGGAGTTCGACCCGCAGAACATCTTCCGTATCAACCAGAACATCGTGCCTGCGAGGTGACCGCGACCATGACCAACACACCGAAATACTGTGTCAGCAACGACAATACAGGCATAGGGTGCCCGGTGCTCCACCATGCCGGGACCCCTACTGCGACCGATGCGAGGTTCCTCCGCGTACTAGCGTTGCTCTACGGCGGTCTCAATTACCTGGTGTTCTTCGGCGTCTTCTTGTATCTGGTCGGTTTCGTGGTCGACGTCGCCGTGCCCCGCAGCGTCGACCACGCCATCGCCGCGCCGGTCGGGCAGGCCGTGGCGATCGACCTCGGCCTGCTGCTGTTGTTCGCGCTGCAGCACAGCGTGATGGCCCGGCCCGCTTTCAAGCGGTGGTGGACCCGATTCGTGCCCGCGCCGATCGAACGCAGCACCTACGTCCTGGTGTCCAACGCGACTTTCGTGCTGATGTTCTGGCAGTGGCGTTCGATAGACATCACCATCTGGCAGCTGGATTCCGCGCCGGCTCGGACAGCGATGTATGCGGCCGGTGCACTCGGGTGGCTGATTGCGCTGGCTTCGACGTTCATGATCGACCACTTCGAGCTGTTCGGCATCCGGCAGGTGTTGCACAACCTGCTGTCAAAGCCCCTCGTGCAGAAAGGCTTCCGCGTCGTGCTGCTCTACCGGCTGGTGCGCCATCCGCTGATGCTCGGATTCCTGATCGCGTTCTGGGCCGCGCCGACGATGACGGCAGGGCATCTGCTGTTCGCCGCGGCCAACACCGTCTACATCATGATCGCGGTCCGGTTCGAAGAGCGCGACCTGGTCCGGGAGATGGGTGAGCAGTACCGCGGCTACCAGGAACGCGTGCCGATGTTGCTACCGTGCGTGCGGCGCTGACGGTTCAGGCGGACTCTTCGGTTCCACCAGGATTGCAGCGTGAGGTGATCATCGCGACCGCGCCTACCGAGGGCCGCCACGGTTCGAGGTTCCAGCTGACCTTGCCCGGTTGGGCGAATTCGGCCAAACGCCAATGACACACGAATTGGTAGCGCATTCCCGGCTTGTCGGCGTCCGGTGCAAGTCTGAGCACTTCCCCCCAGGCCTGGTCCGGCCCGACCAGACGGGTCGACGCCTGCCGGCCGGCGGCCGTCGGGTACACCCGCAAGCTGGCCGTGTCCCCGACCCTGGTCCACTCGACGCGCTCGACGTAGCCCTGACCGGACGCTGCCAGGTCGACGTGCGCCGCCGTCGCCAGTGCCCGGACGACGGGTGACGGGGCCGCCTTCGCCAGGGTTCCGAAGACGCCGAGATGCTGTATGCCGGTGCAGCCGCAGAAAGCGATTATGCTGAGGGCCAACAACATCCAGATGACCACGCCGTCCCGTAGGCCAGTGCCCGACGGTTGCACACGGCGCGGCTCGCCGCAAGGCGCGGCGCGGTGTGACGCAGCGGATGCGGTGGCGGCGGTCATGGATCTCTCAGCTGTCGTGTCGGACGTGTCGATGGACAGAGTCTGGACAGCACCGCTTGGAAAGTTCTTGACGCGAAGCCCCACGTGGAGCGGACGTCCGTCGACTGATCCTCACCGGCTTCCGGTCGGCGCAGCGCCAGGGGGTCTTGCCCGCGAATTAGACTCGGTGCGGTGAGCTACCGCGAGTTGCCGGCGCCCGCACCGCTGCGGGACCTGGTGGAGTGCACGTGGGTCAGCGACTCGCCACGGCGCGCGAGGGTCCTTCCCGACGGGTGCATGGACCTCATCGAAATGGACGATCGGGTTCTGGTGGCCGGTCCTGACACCGCGGCATTTATCAGCGAGCAAAGCTGTGCTGTCGCAAGGGGCATCCGGTTTCGCCCGGGTGCGTTGCCGAGACTGCTGGGGATCCCGGCCGTCGAAGTGCGCGACGCACGGGTCGACCTGGAATTGTTGTGCCCCAACGTCAGTGGCGTGCCGCTGATGTCATTGACCGCCCGCCTGTTACGGCACGAGACTTCCCGCGAGACCGCACCGTGGCAACTCGCCGTGCTGCGCCGTGTCACCGAACGGCTGGGCAGCGGAGCCGCAGTGCACTCGGTGGCTGCGGAAATCGGTTGGTCGGCAAGGAATCTGCAGCGACAGTGTGTCTCGGTGTACGGTTACGGCCCGGCGACGCTGCGGCGGATTCTGCGATTCCGCAGGGCAGTACGACTGCTGGGCGCAGGGATGTCTGCCGCTGATGCCGCCGTCATGACCGGGTATGCCGACCAGTCGCACATGTCGCGGCAGGTGCGTGAGCTGGCCGGCATCAGTGCCAGTCAGCTCGGCAACGGGGCGTAAAGATCGACCGAGATCCCGTCCGGGTCGGCGACCGTGGCATACCGTTGCCCCCAGGGTGCGTCGAAGGGTTCCACGACTGCGGGGTGACCGGCAGCGCTGAGCCGGCTGAACAACATGTCGAGCTCGGCGGGCGTGCCAAGACCGAACGCCAGCGTGGCTCGACCCGGCGATGTCGGGGCATGCCAGCCCGGGTGGAAACTCGCGATCGTCTCCTCGGTGTCCAACAGCAGGCGGTTGCCACCCGGCAGTTCGACTTCGACGTGCGGGGCATCCGTCTCGGGAATCGCCAGACCGAGTAGGCGATAGAAGTCCAGGGAGCGCGCCAGGTCGCGGGCCACGATCCCGACCGCGGCAGAAATGAGCTGGTTGTCCATGGGTGTGACGCTAGATCGCGGCCGCTGCGGCGGTCATGAACAAATCGGACAAACAGCCGCAGTGTTAGCGTCGACGGCGTGACCCTCAAAGACATCGCCCTGACCACCCTCGACGGCAAACCGGTGACGCTGGCCGAATTGTCCGACGGCGCAACGCTGGTCGTGAACGTGGCCTCCAAGTGCGGACTGACACCCCAGTACGAAGCGCTGGAAAGGTTGGCCAAGGACTACGGCGACCGTGGCCTGACCGTCGTCGGCGTCCCGTGCAACCAGTTCATGGGCCAGGAACCGGGAACGGCCGAAGAGATCCAGACGTTCCGCTCGACGACCTACGGGGTGACGTTCCCCCTGCTCGCCAAGACCGATGTCAACGGCGACGACCGCCACCCCCTCTACACCGAGCTGACCAAGGCCGTCGACGCCGACGGCAAAGCGGGCGACATTCAGTGGAACTTCGAGAAGTTCCTGGTGGCTCCCGACGGCTCGGTGGTCAACCGGTTCCGTCCCCGCACCGAACCCGACGCGCCCGAGGTCATCAGCGCCATCGAGGCCGTGCTGCCCCGATAGGCGGTAATTCCTTACGCGGTCCGGTTACGCCGTGAGGTTTGCCGCTAATGTGCGGTGAATGCTCCATCTGCGGGTGATCGCGCCGACCGAGTCCACCGATTCGGTGCTCGAAGTCCTTCGCCGAGAGGTGGGGGTGACCCATATCGTCGTGCACCGCGACGCCGCGCTGGAACCGCCGGGCGACGAGATCACGGCCGACATCGCACGCGAAAGCGCCAACGACGTCGTCGACGAGCTCAAAGCGCTCGGGCTCAAGCGGCGGGGCGCCATCACCCTCGATGTGGTCGACACGGTGGTGTCCACCGCGGCATACCGCGCCGAGAACGAGGCCGACGGCGATCCCGCCGACGCGGTCGTCTGGGACGAGTTGGCCGAGAGGTCGCGCGAGGAATCCACCCTGAACGCCACCTTCCTGACGTTCCTGACACTGGCCTGTCTCATCGCGGCAGTCGGTGTTGTGACGGATTCGCCGGTGACGGTCGTCGGTGCGATGGTGGTCGGCCCGGAGTTCGGGCCGCTCGCCGCGCTCGCGGTCTCCATCGTGCGGCGCCGCGGTTACCTCGCCCGGCGGGCGGTGCTGGCCCTGGTGGTGGGTTTCCCGGTCGCGATGTTGGTGACGGCGATCGCCGTGTTGGGCGGTGAGACGATCGGCTGGATCAAGCTGGGAACCCTACGGCAGCTCAACCAGGTCGACTTCATCTTTCAGGTCGGACCGCTGTCGTTCGTGGTAGCACTGCTCGCCGGCGCGGCGGGCATGCTTTCCCTGGTTTCCGCGAAATCCGCTGCGCTGGTTGGTGTTTTCATCTCAGTGACCACGGTCCCGGCGGCCGGATTCGCGGTGGTCGCCGCCACCGTGGGCGACTGGCAGGTTGCCGAGCAGTCCGCCATCCAGCTCGGAGTGAACCTTGCGGGGATCGTGCTGGCGGGGGTTCTGGTGCTCTGGGTCCACCTTCAGACCAGCTCCCGGCACCGGGCCAACCGCCGCTGAGGCAGCGCTGCATCCACTGCGCGACAACGGCTCCCGCGTCCTTATCCCCCCGATTGGTTGGCAATGCAGGACCGGTATGCCGCCATACACTGCGCTACCACATCGGGCGGCACATAACGCTCCCCGTAGATGCCTATCTGCACACCGGCTGACATACAGGCCTGCTTCTGGCTGTCGCAGCTGGGTGACGGTGAGTCAGGGGCTGGAAACACGTCAGTCGGGTCGTTTCCCTCTCCCGTGCTCACGCAAGGCGTTGTCTGCGGTTCGGCCGCCGCTGTGCCGGCAACGACAACGCCGCTCGGCCAGAGCAGGACTGATGCAAGCGCCAACCGGGCGACAGTTGTCGAAATCATCGAAGGCTCCTCACGCGAGAATTCCACAGACTCAGAAGTTAAGTCCGCGGTTTTGCTCGGCGTAGGGCACTAAGCCGCGGGCGTCAGGGTAGAAAGTCCCTGTCGCGGCGACCGCCAGGGGTCGAATATGACCTTCATGCTTCGCGCGACGTTTGGTGCTGCCGGCATCGTGCTGGCCGCCTTCGGCGCGGCTCCACGGGCCGGCGCGGATCCGTTGGCCGATCTGATGAGGATGCTGCCATCCGGTTACAGCAGCAGCTCCTGCAAACCTGCCAGTTCACCGGGCGCACTGGCCACCGTGGAGTGCCGTGACAATTCGGTGCCCGGTGGCCCGACGTTTGCGACCTATTCGCTGTTCCGCGATTACACGGGAATGTATGACGCCTTCACCCAGAGCCTGAAGAATCCCCCCTGGATTGCCACACCATGCCCCGGCAAGCAGTCGTCGGAACCCACTGCCGTGCTGGGATCGGACGGCAAACAGGCGGGGTTCTTCGCTTGCGCGCACGGCGAAGGCGCCGACTGGCAGCCCAGGGACGGAGCCCTGGCGTGGACGCGTAACGCCGAGCACTTCCTCGGCGTGGCATACGTCAGGTATGAAGGTCAGCTGTATCCGGCCGGCCTGTTCAATTGGGTCAGAGGGCCGCAGATCGAAAGCGACTGCGCCGCCGCCGGCGGCAGGTACACGGCGTGGCACGGTGACGCCGAAATCTACTATTCGAACTGCTGCTTCAAAGACCACTGCGACGAGTACGTCGACGGGACCTACCAGAGACGATCGCAATGATGAGCCGGTATCCCGGATACACCCGATGCCGCGTACGCGTCACCGCACGCTGGATCGCGGCGATAACGGCGGCGCTGGCCATTGCCGGTTGCACTTCGTCTCCCGGACCTTCCCCGAAGCCTGTGGCGCCGAGCCTTTCGCGCGGCCCGCAGAGCGCGCTCTTCTACTCGAAGGCCGGTTCGCTCTACGTCAGCGACCCCGTAGGTACGCCGGGCCGCAAGCTCACCGATGGACCGGCCGATACCGAGCCGGCACCATCACCTGACCTCGCGCACGTCGCATACATCCGCAAGGCGGATCCCGCCGACTATGGCGGTGAGCTATGGCTACTCGATCTTTCGCCGACGCATACACCCGTTGGCGCGCCGCGACGACTCGTCGACCCGGCGGCTCTTCCACCGAAATTCAGTGACCCGGAATTCATCGACGCGCAGAGGCGAGTCGTGCGCCCCCGCTGGTCCCCCACCGGGAACCGGATCGCCTTCCTCGAGGCCGGCGAAGGGGGCGGCCTGCTGCTGGTCGCGGACGCCCAGAACGGTCAGGCCGTACCGCACCGACAGCGGATGTTTGCCGACGATAGCTATGCCTGGGCGCCCGACGGCCAGCACATCGCCTGGACGGGCGGACGCAGCGACGTGTCCCCCGTCGACGTCAACGTACTGACGGTCGGTGGTACCTCGACGCCCGTCCTGCGCGCCACCAACGCGTTCTCCGTGACGTACGACGTTGCGGGTCAGTCGATCTGGTTCGCAAATGGCAACGCGACCGGTGAAATGTTCGAAGGGATCCCGTTCGCGTTCCGCGACGGCGGCATCTACTCCATCGCCTCCCCCGGCGGAGCGGGCGCGAATCCGCCGGGGGCGCCGACATCACTCATCAAGGGGCAGGCGTTGTACGGAGATGTTGCGGCGCTTTCCTCCGGCGCCGCGGCGTTCACGCAGACGAGTGCCGACGGATCGTCCAAGAGCATCCAGGTGCTGGATGCCCACGCGTCGGTGGCCCGCACGATCGTCGGGAACGTGGCGGCCGATAGCTTCGGCCCCGTCTGGGGACCGGGGGACCTCCTCGCCTACGTCGATTCCGGGAAACACTTGGTGGTGACGGATGTGGACAACCGCGCACCCAAGCAGATCGACGAGGGTGTGGACGCCTTCGGGTGGCCGCCCCGATGAGCATTCGTTGCGGCCACCCTTGACGGCGCAGGCTACCGGGAACTTCCGGCAAGCCTGCGAAGGGTGTTGTGGTGCAGGTTAATCAGCGATGGTTCGCCGGCAACGGTGTCGATGACGACTCGTGCCCAAGGCGCTCTCACAGACCGGGCAGACAGATGGGCGATCCGCCGCAGGTGTTCGCCGGCGAAGGGTCTCCCTCGAGGATGTGCGCACCGACTTGAATGCCGCCCTCGGTTCCCGGGTGTCCGAGGCTCCCGCCGTAGTAGTGGTGGCAGGTGTTCATATCCCAGACCACGTCCGGCATGGGCAGGGGGCTGCCGGGGCACCAAATGCGGCTGCACATCGCCAACTGGTTACAGATGCCCGTCCCCGGGTCTGCCTGTGCACTGCCTGCGGCGAAACCCAGGCTGCCCAACGCGAGCGCCGCCGAGAGCATCGCTCCGGCAATGATTCGCTGCATTTTTCATCTCCTTCGTTTCGGTATAGATCGCATGTCAGCGATTTCCTGGCAAGGTATCGCGGCATTCTTGCGAATTTCTGGTGTCCTCGGTTAGCAATGTCAGAATTGGATCGCCGCCGCCACCGAGGTCTGTCGTAAAAGGGCTGCTCAGGCGCCAAAGATCAGGCGCGGACCTACCTCGCCATTGCTTCCGTCACCGGTTTCGCCGTACGAGATCGCGACCGGGCTTTTTGAATTCAAATAGGCACGCTGAAACGTTGAGTCCCGTCCTATCCCAGTTGCGTGAGCTCTAAATGCTGAATTACGCGCGGCAACCCTTTGTCTGATCCGCATACGGGCCTGGTAATGCCTGATTCGTTCTTGCCTGAAAGGGTGTTCGGATCCCATGTCGCGTAGCTGGCGTACGCGCCGGGAACCGCCGTGCCCGAGGGACAGAATGCGTCAGAGTGCCAGGCAAGTGTCCATTGCCCGTTGAACAACCGCGCCTCCCCGAAGCCTGGGCCGCCCGGCGTGTTGGATACCGATGCGCATCCCGCACCGCAGGGGGTGAAGTACCAGTCGCTTGTGGTGGTCTCACCGGATGCCGAGGTCACCGTCGAGACGTAGTGGCCACTCATCGTCGGATCAGCCGAGGCGGTACCGGCCGACCCGGCGGCTAACCACCCGGCGAGGACGGCGACAGAGACAATGCGTCGTGAAAAGGTCATGATCGGGTGTCCTCTCTGAGAGCCGCAGCGCTTACCCCATAACTTTGCTATAGCACAAAGACCGGGGATTTGACCCTTCCGCTTTCCCGGGGACTGCGCACCGTGGCCGGCCGGCCGTTCAGCGCAACCGAAGGTCTGATAACGAAACTGCTCGCTCCTCCGGCCTGAAGTCCAGTCGGCAGCGCCGCGAATCGACTGCGCTCAAAGGACTTCCGCTGCGGCGGGTCGCATCACTATTATGCGCGACGCGAGTTACCTTGTTGCCGTGCCGGATCGGTGCGGGTGCTCCGCGAAACCCGCTGTCTCACGTCGTGACGTACTCAGATACGTTGCGGCCACGCCGATCGCGCTGGGTCTGGGCACCCTGGTATCCGGACTCGCACAACCTGCGACAGCGGCGGCGGACCCCGTGCTGGTTGCCGCGGTCGAAGTCCCCGGGCAGCCGCCCAACATCATCAGCCGCGCGCAGTGGGGCGCCGAGGAGTCGCTTCGCACCCGGCCACCGGTGTATGACAACGGAATCAAGGCCGGCGTCGTGCACCACACCGCGACCGTGAATGACTACGCACCACAGGATTCCGCGGCGATCGTGCGCTCGATCTACGCGTACCACACCCGCACCCTGAGCTGGCCGGACATTGCCTACAACGCACTCGTCGACAAGTACGGTCAGGTCTTCGAGGGGCGATTCGGCGGGATGGCCAGGCCGGTTCAGGGCACCCACACCGGCGGGTTCAATCGCAATACCTGGGCGGTGTGCATGATCGGTGAGTTCGATGCGATGGGTCCCACGCCCGTTCAGGTGCGGACTGTCGGGCGATTACTCGGGTGGCGACTCGCCTTGGACGGCATCGATCCCCGAGGCAGCACCACGTTGACGTCGGACGGGGGACCCTACACCCGAGTGCCCCGCGCCACCGCCGTGAGCCTGCCGAGCATTTTCGCCCACCGCGACGTCAGCGACACCGATTGCCCCGGCAAACTCGGCTATGTGTTGATGGGTCAGATTCGCGACATCGCTGCGCAGTTCACCAAGCGCCCCAGCCCGTCGGACCTGGCGCAGTCACTGGAAGGTAGTGCCATCTATGACCGGTGGCAGACGATGGGCGGCATGAACAGCGCACTGGGCGCACCGAAGTCACCGGAATCGCAAGCGGCGGGAAGCGCGCGGTACGTCATCTTCGAGAGGGGCGCGATGTACTGGTCCCCGATCACCGGAGCCCAGCCCGTCACCGGCTCCATCTACGCCGCATGGGGCGCTCTGGGCTACGAACACAGCGCGCTGGGGCTGCCGACCAGCGCCGAAATCCAGGAACCCGAGTGGACCGCGCAGAATTTCCAACACGGCACCCTGAACGTCGACCGTCGGAGCCGCACCGTCTCGAGCGTGATCGATGGTGTCGCCGCTCTGGTGCCGCCGCCGTCGGCAGACGGGCCGCCTGTGCAGCTTGAGCGATTTTCGCTTGCGCGCAGCCGGGTTTGACCACGCGTGGGCCCTATGACACGGCGACGGTGATCGGCGCCGTGTTCTGTCCGGTCACCCGCACCCAGTTCGCCGACGAATCCCGCTCCGGGATCGATGCCCGGATCTCGACCGTCTCCCCCGGAAACACCGTCACGTAATTGTCGTCGTACTCGATCGGCAGGATCTCGTCGCCGTCGCGCGATGACAAGACCTCGGCACGTTCGAAGAAGGCTAGGTTCGGCGTGGGGTTGTGCAGCCGAATGGACACGCTCTGATCGGTCGACCGCGCCGCGATCTCGAGCGGCACGCGCGGCAGGTAGTTCAAAGCTGTCATGTCCGCCCAGCTCGCCTGGATCGAGTCGAACGCCCGGTCATTGTCCGGATCCCCCACGTCGTCCGGCTGTTGGGATTGCCAATAGACGTTATCGGCAACGACCTCACCGGAATCCCGGGTCAACTGACACCGGACGAAGAAGACGGGCGAGTTGGCGAGCCCGCGGGGTAGCGTCATGGCTTCCGCGGCGCCACCCGCAGACACGTTGGTGCGCTGCGAAATTCGATCGGCCTGCAGTGTTCCCTGCAGGTCGTAGACACGGACGCGGACGCGCAGGCCGTATTCGTCATTTTGAGTCTGGTTGACGACCCTGATGCGTGCCGGGCTGCCGTAGCCGCCGGCGTACGAATCGAATACGGCAGAGAGAGGACGTAGCCCCTTCTTGGCGCCGAAGTAGGCACCGCCCGGGCGCAGGTAGTAATCGAAGAGCTGGCCGAAGAAGGACGGCCAGTGACTGTTCAGCATCCAGTAGATGGTCATCTTGTGGCTGTCCCATCCCGTGGCCGCGAACGACTCGAATTGCGCACGGGCAGATTCGTATTGGGCCATCTGAGCTTTGGCGGCGAACACTTCGGCACTGTCGGATGGGCCGTAGCGCAGACCGATCGACCGCTGCGCGCTGAGCAACGCGGCGTTCTTCGGCTGGGCACCGGCATGGAAGTACCACGTATCGTTGATCGGCCACAGCTGGTCGGGCGGGATGAATTTTCTCAGGCTGGCGAACGGCGGGATCTGTTCATTGCTGCCCTGTTCGGCGGAGGAGCCCCAGGTGGCACCGTAGCGTCCGCTGAACCAGAAGGTGGGCGGTCGCCAGGTGTACGGTCCCGCCATGTCGATGCCATCCCATTGCGCATTGCCGTCGCCGTCGCGCGCCTGGATGGCGGCGGTATCGACAGTGGCGTTCTGCCAATGCAACTCATCGAGTATCGACCGGTATCGGGCGCGGATGTTGGGCGGCGGCAAGCCGTCGCTGCCGTTCGCCCAGATGAACGCCGATGCGTGGGATTCGAAGGACTGGATCTGTGAGCGCAGGCTCGCCATCGCCACACGGTCGTCTTCGGGGTCCCACTGCTCCCATTTCTCCCACTGGTTGCAGCACATCCAGCCGGCCATCAGCGGGATGCCGAGCTCGTCGGCCTTTTCCACGAGGTGTTCGCTGGCGATCTTGCCCTCGAGCCGCAACATGTTCAGACCCAGATCCTGTGCGTATCGCAGGATCACGGTCTCCCGGTCCGGGTCGTACCGGAACAGCAGATCGGGCGTGTACGCGGCGCCGCGCACCGGGAAGTTCTTGCCGTTGACCTGCAGATAGAAGTCTCCACCGTCGCCCGAGAACCCTTCGTCGCGATGTTGGGTGACGGTGCGAATGCCGAACCGGAATTCTTTGACATCGCTTGGCCGATTGTCGATCCGGAACTCCAAGCGAACGTCGTGCAGGGTGGGCCGCCCCATGGTGTACGGCCACCACAGGTCCGGATGTTGCAGGTTCAACTGCGCGAACTGATCTGGCGTGAGGGTGATTCGGCGATTCTCTCCGGGTCCGAGGGTGACGACCTGTTCGACGTGCACCGTGGATCTGTCGGGGCGGGTGATCGTGGCCCGGAGGATGCCGCGCTCCCATTGTGTGTGGTAGTTGTGGATCTCGGTGTGGATCGTCAGCCGCGCATTGTCGGTGCGGGGCAGCGGAAGTTCCGAATTGACCGTCGCAGCACCGATTCCCACGTCGCCGACCGATCTCAGGTACACCGGCTTCCAGATACCGGCATTGCGGTCGGCAACGAATGATGTTCCGCGCCGGTCGGGGTCGCCATCGGGCGCAGGGAGGCCGAGGTAGTCCCAGTTGATCCAGTCGTTCCAACTGTCCGCCAGCTCAACACCGTCGACGTCCTGAAGAGCACGCTCAGGTGTCACCTTGACCGCCAGAACATTTGTCTGTCCAGGCCGAAGCCACGGCGTCACGTCCAGCTCATGCGTCACGTACATACCGACGACTTGCGTGCGGTCGGCCACCAGGTGTCCGTTCAACCAGATTTCGCCGCGGTAGTTGATGCCGGGGAACCCCAACACGTAGGTCGTTCGGCCCTGTGGTGCGGTGAACTCGGTGCGGTACCACCAATCCTGCCGATAGAGATCCTGCGGCACGTGGTCTCGAAGGTTCTTGCCGGTGTACAGATCTGGGTAGACGCCGTTCTCCCGCAGTATCTCCAACACGGTGGCCGGCATACGCGCGACTTTGTACCAGGCGGTGGCGTCGTAGTCGGTCACCGACAGGACGTCGCCGTTCATCGAGGTCGTCTTCGCGGGAGACAGCGTCCAATTGTTCGACAGCTCAAGACGGTCCGGTGCAGCGGACAGAACGTGAGTCGCGACTGGCGAGTACGCCGCCGCACACAATGACAGGGAGGACAGCGCCAGCACGATGAAGATCTTGACGGCGACCTTCATTTCTCGGCTCCTCGACACGTGTATTCGGCTCATCATGCCGCCGACCGTCAGGCGACGCCAACAGAGCGGCGCGACGGCGGGAGGCCGGTAGACGTCGAGGAAAGTTATATTGCTGGTTCAGCAAGCCTTCTGATTCTGGTCAAGGAGCAGTCACCATGGGGGATTCAATGGTCAGCGGCATCGGCAAGAGACGTACGGGTCTTGCCTCAGGCTTGCTCGGGATGGTTGTCGTCATCACTGCATGCCTCTTCGGCGTCGGTCTCCCGCCCGCTGGGACCTCATCATGGACGGCTCTTGCCGACCCGGGTTTCCACCCGCCTGACAACTGCGGATCCCCAAACGACAGTGGACCCAGACTCGAACTCTGGAAGTCCGTCAAAGACCACTATCCCCCGCCGGCCAACCCGGCGCCCAACATCTTCGTCAACGATTCATGGGCCCTGAAGGACGGCGGACAAGGCAAACACGACCTACTGGCGATACCGAGGGCCCGCGTCACCGGTGTCGAGTGCCCGGAGATCTGGGGCCCGAAGGCCTTCAACCTCTGGAAGCCCGCCTGGGATGAGGCGGTCAAGCGGTTCCCGGGCGTTGACATCATGTTGGGAATCAATTCTTTCCACGGCCGCAAGCAGGATCAGTTGCACATCCATCTCACCGGCCTTCAGCACCAGGCCAGGAACGACCTGAACGGCCTCAAGGGGATTCCGACGGACCTGTCGAAGTGGAACACGAGCCTGTATGTCGTGATGGGCCATGTGTACCGAATCGTGCGGGTCAACGACCTCGACACGAACGTCTTCAAACTGGTCAAGGACAACATCTCTCAAAACGATATGTTCCAGCAGTCCATCGCGGTCGTCTCCGCGGCACCGAACAAGGGCTTCTACATCCTGAGCACGCAGGGCAAACCCGATGCCGGGGAACCCGAGCACAATCCTGAACTGCGGATCGGCAAGGACTTCGGCACCGAGGCGATCGACGGCCTCATCTGGCGGGGCTGACAAGGCGGAACAGCTAAGGGCTTGTGTCCGAGGGGTTTTCGGATCTCGCCGAGGTTTCCGGTGTGAGTCACCTCGGGTGGCCACCGCACCGGAGGCGGCTACGCCTTGCCGTTGTTTCCGTTGTTGCCGAGCAGCAGCCCGCCGGTGCCGCCGGTGCCGGCCGTGCCGCCGGCTTTGCCGGCATTGCCACCGTTGCCGCCGTCGCCGATGAGCACGGCGTTGCCACCGTTTCCACCCTTGCCCGCGGTGGTGGCGCCGAATCCGCCGGCCCCACCGTCACCGCCGCTGCCGGTTGCGCCGGATTTGCCGCCGTTTCCGCCTGCGCCGCCGGTGCCGTTGCCGTTGGCGTTGGCGCCGGACCCGCCGGCCCCGCCGGCGCCGCCCGAGCCGGACAGCAGGCCGGCATTGCCGCCCGCGCCCCCGGCACCGCCCTGCTGGGTGGTGCTTCCGCCCGCGCCACCGTGGCCGCCATTGCCGCCCGCGCCGCCTGAGCCGAACAGGAGGCCGCCGTTGCCGCCGGTTCCGCCGGCCCCTCCGGTCTGGGTGCCGGCCCCACCGCTGCCGCCGGCGCCACCGGCGCCGAAGGACAGTGCGCCGGCGTTACCCCCGGTGCCCCCGGCTCCGCCGGTGTTGCCGCCGGATCCCCCGGAGCCACCGGTGCCGCCGGCGCCGAACAGCCCGCCTGTCCCCCCGGCCCCACC
>NZ_LKTM01000389.1 GCF_001417955.2 Mycobacterium gordonae
CGCCGCCGTGAAACCCCTTGCCCGCGAACCGCTTTCCAGCTTCTCGACCAGGCCGGTCCGCAGCACCCGGTGCGGCATGCCGTCGACGCGGGTGGTGACCACCGTGCCGTCCAGGGCCGACTCCAGGTACCGCCGCTTGACGGCGTCGGGCACCGTGGAATCCGACGTGAGCAGGAAGCGGGTGCCCATCGCCACCCCGGCCGCGCCGTAGGAAAGTGCCGCCGCCAGTCCGCGTCCGTCGAAGAAACCTCCGGCGGCGATCACCGGGATGCCGGTGCCCTTGACCGCGTCCAGGACGGACGGCAACAGCAGGGTGGTGGCGACCGGGCCGGTGTGCCCGCCGCCTTCACCGCCCTGCACGATCATCGCGTCGGCGCCCCAGCCGGCCACCTTGCGGGCATGCTTGGCCGCACCGATCGACGGAACAACCACCGCGCCGGCCTCTTTGAGGCGGGCGATCAACTCGGGCTTGGGCGCCAGCGCGAACGACGCGACCTTGACGCCCTCGCGAATCATCAGTTCGACGCGATCGCCGGCGTCGGCGGCATCGGCGCGGATGTTGACGCCGAACGGCTTGTCGGTGGCGGCTTTGACCTTGCCGATGGCGGTGGCCAGCTCGTCCAGTGTCATGGTGGCCGAGGCCAGGATGCCCAACCCGCCGGCGTTGGCCGTCGCCGACACCAGCCGCGCGCCGGCCACCCAGCCCATCCCGGTCTGCACCACCGGGTGCTCGATGCCGACCAGCTCGGTCAGCGGTGTCCTGAGCTTCACTACCGGATCTCTCTGTCGCGCAACGACTTCGGGTCGATGATCTCACGGATCAGGCGCAGTTCGTCGTCGGTCGGCTGCCGGGTTTCGTCCGCCTCGTCGAGGCCGTGCACGTCGAACGACGTGGCTTCGCGGACGTCGTCGGGCGCGACACCGGGGTGCAGCGACAAGGCCCGCATGGTGTGCTCCGGTCCGCCGAAGTCGAAAACGCCGAGATTGGACACCACGCGGAAGACGTTGACGAACCGGAACGCCGGGTTGTCCGGGTCCACTTTGTCGTAACCGATGCCGCAGACGATATCGACCGTATCGGTGAACACCCGCTTGGAATGGTTGCCGACCCAGTAGCTGGTGGCGTGGTTGATCGTGTTGCCCGGCGAGCCGCGCAGCCCGAACATCTGCCGGGTCGGCTGCTGCAGCGGGCCGAACGCCGAGATGTTCTGATTGCCGTAGCGGTCAACCTGATTCGCGCCCATCACCACATGGCGCCGGCCCCAGGACAGCGTCTCGAAGACCCGCCCGAACGGCATCCAGCCCTCGACCGGCCCCGTCTTGCCGAGCGCCGGGGTGTCGGCCAGCAGTTGCGCCTCCCCGTCGGTGAGCAGGATGTCGGGGGAGAACGTCAGTCGTGCCAGCCGGGCGCCCACCGAGGCCATGTTGGTCATCGGGCTGATCATGATTTCGCCGGCATCTCTGAACAGCTCGGCGCAGGCGACCGCGCACACTTCGGCTCGGGTGGCGGTCATTTCGCTGCCTCCTCGGCGAACTTGCGCACGGCGGCCTGGTAATCCTCTTCGCTGCCGGACAGATACGTGGCCACGAACTGCTGCCAGCCCTCTTCACTGGACGCGGCCTCGGCGTAGTGGCGCTGGAACTTCTCGTCACGGCCGTAATCGGGTGCGGCGGTGGTGAAATGAGCGCCGCCGGGTGCCTCCACCACGCCGTCCACCATCATCCGGTTGATCAGCAATGCTTGGGGCGGAACCGATTTGACGAGTTCCTCGGTGGGGACGACGCGCTCCACCGACAGGAAGCGCTGGTCGGCGGCCATCAGGAACAGGTCGTCGAAGTAGGGGTCGATGCCGGTGTAGGCGGCGTTGCCCCTCTCGTCGCCGAGATTGAGGTGCGCGAAGGCGACGTCGAGCCGCAGCGCAGGCATCGCGATCAGCGTCTCGGACCCGCCGTCGGTGGGGTAGGGGCTGGTGACGGTCTTGAGCTCGCCCTCCCAGAAGTCCAGCACCGCACTGCCGAGCCCGGCGCGAGTCGGCAGGAACGGCAGGCGTTGCGCGGCCGCCTGCAGGCCGTTGCGCAGCATGCCCTCGTCCATCTCGCGCGCCTCGATAGCACCGCTGGTGCGGGCTTTTGCGAACCACGGGTCGTAGAACGGCGGCGAATCCAGCGAGACGAATCCGTAGTAGACGCGCTTGACCTTGCCGGCCGAGCACAGCAGGCCCAGATCAGGTCCGCCGTAAGTGACCACCGTCAGGTCGGTGACGTCGGTGCGCAGTAGGGCGCGCACGAAAGCCATCGGCTTGCGGCGTGATCCCCAGCCGGCGATGCCGATGGTCATGCCGCTGCGCACGTGTGAGACGGCGTCGTCCAGGGTGGTGCGCTTATCGGTCATTCCTTCTTGCCCTTCGCCGTGCCGGCGAATGCATCGCGGTGTTCGTCGGCGACACCGGCCAGGTTGAGTTCGAACGTAAACCCTTGTTCCATGCGGTAACTCGAATTGACGCGTTGCACATCGATCAGGTTGAGCGCCTCCTTGGCGGCGCGGATGACCCGGGTGTCCTTGGCGGCGATGTCGCGGGCCACCCGCAGCGCGGCCTCATCCAGCTCGGCGCGCGGCACCACCTCGTGCACCGAACCGAAGTGGTGCAGCGTCGCGGCGTCCACGGTGGCGGCGGTGAAGAACAGTCGCCGCATCATGTGCTGGGGGACCAGGCGGGACAGGTGAGTGGCCGCGCCGAGCGCACCGCGCTCCACTTCCGGGAGGCCGAAGATCGCGTCGTCGGAGGCGACGATGACGTCGGCATTGCCGACCAGGCCGATCCCGCCGCCGACGCAGAAGCCGTTCACCGCGGCGATGACCGGGACCGCGCATTCATAGACCGCGCGGAACGCGGCGAAGCAGCCGCGGTTCGCGTCGATCAGCGCGGTGAACCCTTCGGTCCGCTGCATTTCCTTGATGTCGACACCGGCGTTGAAGCCGCGGCCCTCGGCGCGCAGGATCACCGCGTGCGTCTGTGGGTCCCGTCCGGCGGCCGTGATCGCGTCGCCGAGTTCGAACCATCCCTGCGAGGGAATGGCGTTGACGGGCGGGTAGTCGACGGTGACCGCGACTATGCCGGGTTCTGTCGTTGTGGAGGTGATCGTCATGGCACTTCCTGCTGAGTCTGCTGGGTCAGTTACCTAAGCAAGCACTTGCTTGGTACGCTAGCACAGTGACCCAACCCCAATCAGCCCCCGGCGGCATCAATCTGGGTTTGGCCGGGCGTGTGGTGCTGGTGACGGGTGGCGTTCGCGGCGTCGGTGCCGGTATCAGTTCGGTATTCGCCGAGCAGGGCGCGACGGTGGTGACCTGCGCCCGGCGGCCGGTCGAGGGCTTTCCGCACGAGTTCCACAGTTGCGATGTGCGCGATGAAGAGGCCGTCAAGGGCCTGATCGACTCGATAGTCGAGCGACACGGCTCGCTCGATGTCGTCGTCAACAACGCCGGTGGTTCGCCCTACGTGTTGACCGCGGGATCCAGTCCGAAATTCAGCCGCAAGATCATCGAGCTCAATCTCATTGGCGGCCTGGTGGTTTCGCAGTTCGCCAATGATGTAATGCAGAACCAACCCGGCGGCGGGTCGATCGTCAACATCTGCAGTCTCAGTGGCCGGCGGCCGAGTCCGGGCACCGCGGCCTACGGGGCGGCCAAGGCCGGCTTGGAGAGTTTGACCGAGACGCTGGCGGTGGAGTGGGGGCCCAAGGTCCGGGTCAACGCGTGCGTGGTCGGCATGGTCGAAACCGAGCAGGCCGACCTTTTCTACGGTGACGCCGAGTCGATCGCCGCGATTTCGAAGAATGTGCCACTTGGCCGACTGGCCAAGCCAGAGGATATCGGTTGGGCCGCAGCCTTTTTGGCGTGTGACGCGGCCTCGTACATCAGCGGGGCGACGCTGGAGGTGCACGGTGGCGGCGAGCCGCCGCACTATCTGGCCACAACGAACGCCAGCGCGATCAAGTAGAGGGAGAAGGTAAGTATGGGTTTGCTCGACGGACGGGTCGTCATCGTCACCGGCGCGGGCCGCGGGATCGGCCGTGCGCACGCCCTGGCGTTCGCCGCGGAGGGTGCGCGCGTGGTGGTCAACGACATCGGGGTGGGACTGGACGGTTCGGCCGGCGAAAGCCCGGCGCAGCAGGTGGTCGACGAAATCAACGCTGCCGGTGGGGAAGCCGTCACCAACGGTGACGACATCGCCGACTGGACGGGCGCACAGAACCTGATCGACACGGCGGTCGACACCTTCGGCGGCCTCGACGTGCTGGTCAACAACGCCGGATTCATTCGCGACCGAATGTTGGCCAACACCAGCGAAAGTGAGTGGGACGCCGTCATCCGCGTGCACCTCAAGGGGCACTTCGCGACATTGCGGCACGCGGCAGGCTACTGGCGCCGGCAGATCAAAGCCGGCACCGTCGGCCCCGATGACCTGAATGCGCGCATCATCAACACCAGCTCGGGCGCCGGCCTGCAGGGCAGCGTCGGGCAGGGCAACTACTCGGCCGCCAAGGCCGGGATCGCAGCGTTGACCCTCGTCGGCGCAGCCGAATTGGGCCGGTACGGCATCACCGTCAACGCGATCGCGCCCGCCGCCCGCACCCGGATGACCGAGGCCGTCTTCGCCGAGACCATGGCCGCGCCGGAGGACGGCGGATTCGACGCCATGGCCCCGGAGAACGTCTCGCCGCTGGTGGTCTGGCTGGGCAGTGTCGAATCCCGCGGCGTCACCGGCAAGGTGTTCGAAGTCGAGGGCGGGCTGATCCGGGTGGCCGAGGGCTGGGCGCACGGGCCGCAGATCGACAAGGGTGCGAAGTGGGATCCCGCCGAGCTGGGTCCGGTGGTCACCGACCTGCTGGCCAAGTCGCGGACGCCGGTCCCGGTCTACGGGGCGTAATTTCGCGTTGACCCTGCGCCCAGGGTGCGGATGTGCGACTGGGCTACGCCGCAGGCGCAGAATGGATGCAGCTAAGGGTCGCAGATGACGATCGGGATCGTGCGATCGGTCCAGGACTGGTAGTCCTCGTAGCTCGGGTACATGTCGACCAGCTTCGGCCAGTACGTGGCGCGTTCCTCGTCGGTGGCGTCGCGAGCGGTGAGGTCCAGCACTTCCTTCTTGATCTGCACCTGCACCTTCGGGTTGGCCTTGAGGTTGAGGTACCACATGGGGTTCTTGGCAGCCCCGCCCTTCGACGCCGCCACGATGACCCGGTCGCCGTCACGCAGGAAGTACAGCGGGCTCACGCGAGGTTCCCCGGTTTTGCGGCCGGTCGTGGTCAGCAGTGCGACAGGGATCTTCTGGAACGTGCCGCCGAGGCCTTCACCTCCGTTGCGGCGGTACATCCAGGTGTTCAGCCGCGACATCCACTTGATGAGGTGATCGGTGAGGGGCGAATCCTGAAACTTTGGACGGGGTTTGGGCATGGAGGTGATCCTAGTGCTGGATGAACGGCGTGAAACTGGCCCTGATGTGCTGGATCTCGGCTTTGCCGGTCGCGCTTTCGGCCGGAATCACGAAGGTCTCATCGACCCGCGCCGCGATCCGCCGACCACCGAACGCCGCCTTGCTCAGCACGTTGTAGCGGGCGTGTACTTCGTCTCCGTCGATACGGTAGTCCGGCGGCGTCGCGTCGGCGATGACGCGGTACTGCAATCCGCGATTGAGGCCGCGGCGCAAATGATTTCCGGAGAAACCGTTACGCAGCCCCAGTTCGGTGCGGGTGCAGCCGGCCGCGAACGGAACGGCCTCGGCGTCATGGCTGACCAGCGCGTCGATGTAGCTTTGTGCGGCCGCGATGCGACTTTCCTCGGAGACGTGCACGGAGCTAGATGCGTTCGATGATGGTCCCGGTCGACAGGGCACCACCCGCGCACATGGTGATCAACGCGGTGCTCTGATCGGTGCGCTCCAGTTCGTGCAGCGCGGTGGTGATCAACCGGGCGCCGGTGGCGCCCACCGGGTGGCCCAGGGCGATGGCACCGCCGTTGACGTTGACCCGGTCCATGTCGGGCTCGTGGACCCGAGCCCAGGACAGCACCACCGACGCGAAGGCTTCGTTGATCTCGACGATGTCGATGTCACCCATCTTCATGCCGGCCTTCTCCAGCACCCGGGCAGTGGACTGGACGGGACCGTCGAGGTGGTAGTAGGGCTCGGCGCCGACGTTCGCCTGGCTCACGATTCTCGCGCGCGGCCGGAACCCGAGCGCCTTGGCCTTGTCCTCATCCATCCAGAGCACCGCGGCGGCGCCGTCGGAAATCTGCGACGAGGTACCCGCCGTGTGGATGCCGCCCTCCATTACCGGCTTGAGCTGGCTGAGCCCTTCCAACGTCGTCTCGCGCAGGCCCTGGTCGCGGGTGACCGGTGCGCGCTCGTCGGTCGGCCGCTTGTTCTCGTCGAGCACCGGGGCCACGATCGGGGAGATCTCGCGGTCGAACCGGTTCTCTTCCCACGCCCGCTTGGCCTTCGCCTGGGAGGCCAAGCCGAACGCGTCGATCTCCTCGCGGGTGATTCCGCGTCGCTTGGCGATGCGCTCGGCGGCCTCGAACTGATTGGGCATGTCGATGTCCCAGGAGGCCGCGCGGATCGCCCCGCGGTCGGGGCCGGCGTTGGCGCCCAGGCCCACCCGGCTCATCGCCTCGATGCCGCAGGCGATGCCGATGTCGATAGCTCCGGTCGCGATCAGTCCGGCGACCAGGTGGTTGGCCTGCTGGCTGCTACCGCACTGGCAGTCGATGGTGGTGGCGCCGACGTGCTCGGGCAGCCCGGCCGTCAGCCACGCCACCCGGGTGATGTTGTTGGACTGTTCGCCGAACTGCGTCACGCAGCCGCCGACGAGCTGTTCCACGTCGCCCGCATCAATCCCGGCCTTTTCGACCAGTGCCTTCTGTACCGCCCCGAGTAGTTCGGTGGCGTGCAGTCCTGACAGCCATCCATTGCGCTTCCCGATGGGGCTGCGGGTGGCTTCGACGATTACCGGGTTACCCATGAAGCCAGGCTAGAACACGTTTCATTACTATGACAAGCGAGGATGGTTACCTGCCTTTTATCTGCGCAGGAGCCGTGTTTTACTGGCACTAGAACACGTTGCAAATAGTGTTGTAAAAGGAGCGCACCGTACATGGCACCCCCCAACATTCCCGCCGACTTCGACTTCCTTGACCCCGACGTCAACCTCGCAGGATTGCCCGTCGAGGAGCTTGCCGCGCTGCGCAAGGCGGAGCCGATCCACTGGGTCGACATCCCCGGCGGCGCGGGTGGGTTCGAGGACCACGGATATTGGCTCGTCACCCGGCACGGCGACGTCAAGGAGGTGTCGCGGCGCAGCGACGTCTACTCCAGCTGGCTGAACGGCGCCATCCCGACGTGGCCGCCGGAGATGAAGCGCGAGCAGGTCGAACTGCAGCGCAGCGTCATGCTCAACATGGACGCCCCCCACCACACCCGGCTGCGCAAGATCATCTCCCGCGGCTTCACTCCGCGGGCCATCGGACGGCTGGAGGCCGAGCTGGCGCAGCGCGCCCAGAACATCGCCAAGACGGCGGCGACCGCGGGCAGCGGCGACTTCGTCGAGCAGGTGGCGTGCGAGCTGCCGCTGCAGGCGATCGCGGGCCTGCTCGGCGTCCCCCAGGAGGACCGCGACAAGCTCTTCCGCTGGTCCAACGAGATGACCGGTGGCACCGACCCGGAATACGCCACCGTCGATCCCGCGCAGTCGTCGATGGAGCTGATCATGTACGCCATGGCGATGGCGGCGGAGCGGAACCAGAACCCCACCGACGACATCGTCACGACGCTCATCCAGGCCGATATCGACGGCGAGAAGCTGTCGGATGACGAGTTCGGCTTCTTCGTGATCATGCTCGCGGTCGCCGGCAACGAGACCACCCGCAACTCGATCACCCACGGCATGATCGCCATGGCGAACAACCCCGATCAATGGGAGCTCTTCAAGAAGGAGCGCCCGTCGACCACGGCCGACGAGATCATCCGTTGGGCCACACCGGTGTCGGCCTTCCAGCGCACCGCCAGTGAGGACACCGAGTTGGGCGGCGTACAGATCAAGAAGGGCCAGCGGGTGGTGATGTCCTACCGCTCGGCCAATTTCGACGAGGACGTCTTCGACGACCCGCACACCTTCAACATCCTGCGCGAGCCCAACCCGCATGTCGGCTTCGGCGGCACCGGCGCCCACTACTGCATCGGCGCCAACCTGGCCCGCATGACGATCAACCTGATCTTCAACGCGGTCGCCGACCACATGCCGGACCTCACGCCGATCGGTGAGCCCGAGCGGCTGCGCTCCGGCTGGCTCAACGGCATCAAGCACTGGCAGGTCGATTACACCGGCAACAGCGCGGCGGCGCACTGATCGCGATGGACTTCAATCTCAGCGCAGAGCAAGAAGCCGTCGCCGACGTCGTGACCTCGGTTCTGGACCGGGAACTGAGCTGGAAAGCGTTGGCCGACGGCGGGGTAACGGCATTGGCCGTGCCCGAACGTCTCGGTGGTGACGGGGTCGGACTGGCGGAGGTGGGCACGGTGGTCACCGAAGCCGGCCGGCACGGCGCCATCACACCGGCACTGGTCACCCTGGGTTTCGGTGTGGTGCCGCTGCTCGACCTGGCGTCCGAGGAGCAGCAGGACCGGTTCCTGGCCGGGGTAGCGAAGGGCGGGGTGTTGACCGCCGCCCTCAACGAACCTGGGTCCGCACTGCCGGACCGGCCGACGGTGTCGTTGTCGGGCGGCCGGTTGTCGGGCGTGAAAGTCGGTGTCGGATATGCGGAGTCGGCGGACTGGATCCTGGTAACGGCCGACAGCGGCGTCGTGGTGGTATCGCCGAAGGCCGACGGAGTGGGGCTGGTCCGTACTCCGACGTCCAGTGGCGCCGACGAGTACACGGTGAGCTTCTCCGACGTCGCGGTCGCCGACACCGACGTGTTGGAGGGCGCATCGGCGGTGCGGGTGAATCAGTTGGTACTGGGCATGATCGGCGCTTATGCGGCCGGCCTGGTGGCGGGGGCGCTGCGACTGACCGCCGACTATGTGGCCGGGCGCAAGCAGTTCGGCAAGCCGTTGTCGACCTTCCAGACCGTCGCGGCGCAGTTGGCGGAGGTTTACATTGCCTCGCGCACAATTGATTTGGCGTCCAAAGCGGTGATCTGGAAACTGGCCGAGGGTCGCGACGCCGGCTCCGACCTGGACGTGCTCGGCTACTGGCTGGCCTCGCAGGCGCCACCGGTGATGCAGACCTGCCATCACCTGCACGGCGGCATGGGTATGGACATCACCTACCCGATGCACCGGTACTACTCCACGATCAAGGACCTGACCCGGCTTCTGGGTGGGCCTTCGCACCGTCTCGATTTGGTTGGAGTTTAGATGTTTATCGACTTGACCCCGGAGCAGCGGCAGCTGCAGGCGGAACTGCGCGAGTACTTCACCAACCTGATTTCGTCCGATGAGGCGAAGGCGATGGAGCAGGACCGCCACAACGAGGCCTACCGAGCGGTGATCCGCCGGATGGGCAAGGACGGCAAGCTCGGCGTGGGCTGGCCGAAAGAGTACGGCGGCTTGGGATTCGGGCCGATCGAGCAATCCATCTTCGTCAACGAGGCGCACCGCGCCGACGTGCCGCTGCCGGCGGTGACGCTGCAGACGGTGGGTCCGGTGCTGCAGCAGTTCGGCACCGAGGCGCAGAAGAAGAAGTTCCTGCCGGCGATCCTCGCCGGTGAGGTGCACTTTGCGATCGGTTACAGCGAACCGGAAGCCGGCACCGACCTGGCGTCGCTGCGGACCTCAGCGGTGCGCCAGGGCGACGAGTACATCGTCAACGGCCAGAAGATGTGGACCACCGGCGGACACGATGCCGACTACGTCTGGCTGGCCTGCCGTACCGACCCGGAAGCCGTCAAGCACAAAGGCATTTCGATCCTGATCGTCGACACCAAGGATCCCGGCTACTCCTGGACGCCGGTCATCCTGTCCGACGGCGCGCACCACACCAATGCCACGTACTACAACGACGTGCGGGTGCCGGCCGACATGCTGGTGGGTGAGGAGAACGGCGGATGGCGGCTGATCACCACCCAGCTCAACAACGAGCGGGTGATGCTCGGACCGGCCGGCCGCACCGCGGGCATCTACGACCGCCTGCACGAGTGGGCGTCCAAGCCCGGTGGCAATGGTGTCACCCCGATCGACCATCACGACGTCAAGCGGGCGCTCGGTGAGATCTACGCGATGTGGCGGGTCAACGAGCTGCTGAACTGGCAGGTTGCGGCGGCCGGCGAGGATATCAACGTGGCCGATGCGGCGTCGACGAAAGTCTTTG
Organism: Mycobacterium gordonae; assembly: GCF_001417955.2. Lineage (GTDB taxonomy): Bacteria > Actinomycetota > Actinomycetes > Mycobacteriales > Mycobacteriaceae > Mycobacterium > Mycobacterium gordonae_B. Next base: position 10,369 of record NZ_LKTM01000389.1, read on the forward strand.
GCACCGAGAAGATTCAGTACATCGGACGGCTGGCCGAAGAGATCGTCGGCAAGTACGGGAACCCGGCCGAGCCGGAGACGGCGGAACTGCTCGAGTGGCTGGACTCGCAGACCAAACGCAACCTGGTGATCACCTTCGGCGGCGGCGTCAACGAGGTCATGCGCGAGATGATCGCGGCGGCGGGTCTCAAGGTGCCGAGGGTGCCTCGATGAACGAACTGCAGGACGCGATCGGGGAGATCGTCGCGGCCGGTGGCGGTAAGCCGCGCGTCGGTCGTGATCCGGTCAACCAGCCGATGATCAACAACTGGGTCGAGGCGATCGGAGACCGCAACCCGATCTACGTCGACGAGGCCGCGGCCCGTGCGGTGGGACACCCGGGACTGGTGGCGCCTCCGGCGATGATCCAGGTGTGGACCATGTTCGGGCTGGGTGGGGCACGCCCGGACGACGATCCCATGGGCCCGATGATGAAGCTGTTCGACGACAACGGCTACATCGGAGTGGTCGCGACCAACTGCGAGCAGACCTATCACCGCTATCTGCGGCCCGGCGAAGAAGTCAGCATCACGTCCGAGATGGGCGATGTGGTGGGGCCGAAACAGACCGCTTTGGGCGAGGGCTTCTTCATCAACCAGCACATCGTGTGGCGGGTCGGTGACGAGGATGTAGCCGAGATGAACTGGCGCATCCTGAAATTCAAGCCGGCTGGTGGGGGTTCTTCGGCTTCGGCCGTGCCGGATGACCTGGACGCGGACGCCATGATGCGCCCGGCGTCGTCACGGGACACGGCGTTCTTCTGGGAGGGTGTCAAGGCGCACGAGTTGCGGATCCAGAAGCTGGCTGACGGTTCGCTGCAGCACCCGCCGGTTCCGGCGGTGTGGCAGGACCCGGCCGATCCTATTGATTATGCCGTGGCCAGCGGACGTGGCACGGTGTACAGCTTCGTGGTGCACCACGCGCCGAAAGTGCCCGGCCGCACATTGCCTTTCGTGATCGGGCTGGTGGAACTGGAGGAAGGCGTCCGGATGCTGGGCGAGTTGCGGGGTGTCGATCCCGCCGCGGTGGAGATCGGAATGCCGGTGCGCGCAACGTATATCGACTTTCCGGCCGGAGATTCGGGGCCGGAGTGGACGCTGTACGCCTGGGAGCCGGACGCATGAGTGCGCCGGTTGTCGAGGTCGGGTTGCAGCTGCCTGAGCTGAAGCTCGAAGGGACCCCGACGTTCATCATCTCGACGGCCCTGGCTACCAGAGACTTTCAGGATGTGCACCACGATCGCGATCTGGCGCAGGCCAAGGGTTCCAAGGACATCTTCGTCAACATCCTGACGGATACCGGTCTGGTACAGCGCTACATCACCGACTGGGCTGGCCCGTCGGCATTGATCAAGTCGATCGGGCTGCGGCTCGGGGTGCCGTGGTACGCCTATGACACGGTGACGTTCTCCGGTGAGGTGACCGCGGTCGAGGACGGGTTGATCACGGTTCAGGTGATCGGCGCCAACAGCCTTGGCAATCACGTCATTGCGACGGTGACGCTGACGATGGGGGACGCGTAGATGTTGTCCGGTAAGGCTGCCATCGTCGGGATCGGCGCCACCGACTTCTCCAAGAACTCCGGCCGGTCCGAGCTGCGGTTGGCCGCAGAGGCCGTTTTGGACGCGCTGGATGACGCGGGGCTGTCGCCTTCGGACGTCGACGGCCTGACCACGTTCACGATGGACACCAACACCGAGGTGGCGGTGGCGCGCGCGGCCGGCATCGGTGACCTGAAGTTCTTCTCCAAGATCGGTTATGGCGGCGGCGCGGCGTGTGCCACCGTGCAGCAGGCGGCTCTGGCGGTGGCCACCGGGGTGGCCGACGTGGTGGTCGCCTACCGCGCGTTCAACGAACGCTCCGGCATGCGCTTCGGCCAGGTGCAGACGAGGTTGACCGAGAACGCCGACTCGACGGGTGTGGACAACTCCTTCTCGTATCCGCACGGGCTCTCGACTCCGGCCGCGCAGGTGGCGATGATCGCCCGGCGCTACATGCACTGGTCAGGGGCCGGTAGCCGGGATTTCGGCGCCGTGTCGGTGGCCGACCGTCGGCACGCGGCGAAGAATCCCAAGGCTTACTTCTACGAGAAGCCGATAACCATTGAGGATCACCAGAATTCGCGATGGATTGCCGAGCCGTTGCGGCTGCTGGACTGCTGCCAGGAGACCGACGGCGCGGTGGCGATCGTAGTGACGTCGCCTGAGCGGGCGCGCGACCTGAAGCACCGTCCGGCCGTCATCGAGGCGGCTGCGCAGGGATCCAGCCCCGACCAGTACACGATGGTCAGTTACTACCGGCCCGAGATCGGGCTGCCCGAGATGGGCGTGGTGGGCGAGCAACTGTGGTCGCAATCCGGTCTTTCGCCTGCTGACATTCAGACTGCGGTCTTGTACGACCACTTCACGCCGTTCACGCTGATTCAGTTGGAAGAGTTGGGATTCTGCGGCCGCGGTGAGGCCAAGGACTTCATCGCCGACGGCGCGATCGAGATCGGCGGGCGGCTGCCCATCAACACCCACGGCGGGCAGCTCGGCGAGGCCTACATCCACGGCATGAACGGAATCGCCGAAGGGGTTCGTCAGCTGCGCGGCACTTCAGTGAACCCGGTGCCGGATGTCGAGCATGTGCTGGTGACTGCTGGGACGGGTGTGCCGACGTCGGGGCTGATCCTGGGCTAGGGCTGTCCCGGTTTGCCCAACGTGAAGCTAGCTTCACGTTGAGCATCGACTGTGAAGCCAGCTTCACGCTCGGCGGGGCTGGGGATGCATGAAGTGACCCAGACGGCGGCACTTGCAACGCTTCGGCTATGAGAGTGCCATTTCTCGGCAGCGAGGCGATCGCCGCGGGAACTCTGACCAAAAGTCAGTTGCTGACGGGCTACCGGCGGTTGTTCCGGGATGTCTACGTCGATCCGCACATCGAAATCACGGCCGAACTGCGGGCTCACGCGGGTTGGCTGTGGAGTGGTCGGTGTGGCGTCGTCGCAGGCTTCTCCGCGGCGGCGATGCACGGAAGCAACTGGGTCGACGATGCGCGACCGGTCGAGCTGATCTGTGACAACCGGCACCGACTGCCTGGCATACAACCGCGGGGCGATCACATCGAGAAGGATGAGATCGAGGTGATCGACGGTGTCTCGGTGACAACACCCGCTCGCACCGCCCTCGATCTCGGCTGTTGGTACCCGACCATGGCGGCGGTGGCCGCCATTGACGCGCTGGCCCAGGCAACAGAGGTCAAGCCGGCCGACCTCGAATTGTTGATCGACAGGTACGTCGGCCGCCGCGGCATTGTCCGGGCACGGCGCGCGGCGACTTTGTTCGATACGGGCGCGCAATCGCCGAAGGAATCCTGGTTGCGCGTCGTCTTGATCGATGCCGGTCTGCCGCGACCTCAGACGCAGATTCCGGTCAGCGACGAGTTCGGCGAGGTTTTTGCGTATCTCGACATGGGTTGGCCGTCGCTGAAGGTCGCGATCGAGTACGACGGTGAACAGCACCGGACCGATCAGCGGCAGTACAGGTGGGACAGCCGGCGACGAGAAGGCCTCGAACGACTCGGCTGGATCGTTGTCCGGGTGCTGGCCGGGGATCGGCCGGCGGCGATTGTCCGTCGGGTGCGTGACGCTCTGGCCCGCCGAACGTGAAGCTGGTGTCACGTTCGGCGCCCACCGTGAAGCTGGCTTCACGCTGGGCGATCAGCGGAGGGCTAGGCCGGGACGAGTTCGACGCCGCTCAGCACGACCGCGTTGTCGCGCGCCGGCGCGACAACGCCGGCCAGGAAGCGGCCGTCTTCCTTCCAGACGTTGACTTGCAACGTCTCACCCGGATAGGCCACACCCGCGAAGCGGGCGCCATAGGCAGCGACGGCCGAGGCGTCCCCGTCCAGCAACGCGTCGGTGATCGCCTTGCAGGTCATGCCGTAAGTGCACAGCCCGTGCAGGATCGGCTGGGGAAAGCCTGCGGCAGCAGCGAATTCGGGATCGGAGTGCAGCGGGTTACGGTCGCCGCACAGTCGGTACAGCAGCGCCTGCTGTGGCAACAGCGGCATGGCGAGCTCCAGGTCGGGCGCGCGGTCGGGCGCGGCGTCCGAGCCCGAGGGCCCACGCTCGCCCCCGAACCCGCCCTCGCCGCGGGCGAAGATCGACCGCCGCTGCGTCCAGAGCACATCCCCGGAGGGCCCGGTCACCGTCGTCTCGCTCCAGATCACCGCGGCCTTGCCCTTGTCCCAGATATCGGTGAACCGCGTGACCGCCTTGCCCGAACCCGAAGGCGGCAGTGGCCCAGGCACTTCCACTCGCTCCGACGCGTGCAATACCTTGCTCAGTTCGATGTCGATGCCGGGGAACTGCACCGTCGGCGGCGTGGTCATGTGAAAGGTGGCGGCGACGTTGCCGAAAGTGGGTAGCACCTGCGGGGTGTCGTCGATCAGGTAGCGCAGCTCGCGCGGGTCCATCGGGTCGGACCCGGCGCCCAGGCCGAGGTGGTAAAGCTGGATATCGCTACTGGTCCAGGAGAATTCGATGGGATCCAGTTCCGCGGCCAGTGCGGCTTCGACGTCGATCGGCATATCAGCGTGCTCCTGCGATGTGTAGTGCCGCCAGGTACCCGAATGTCATGGCGGGACCGATCGTGCCGCCCGGACCCGGATAGGTGTGCCCCATCACCGGTGCGCTGACATTGCCTGCGGCGTAGAGGCCGTCGATGACGCTGCCGTCGTCGCGCAGGGCCCGTCCGTGCACATCGGTGCGGATGCCGCCCTTGGTGCCGAGGTCGCCCGGCACCATCTTGGCGGCGTAGTAAGGCGCATGGGTGAGTTCGCCCAGGTTCGGGTTCGGCTTGTTGGTCGGATCGCCGTAATACTTGTCGTACGCGCTCTCGCCGCGATGGAAGTCCTCGTCAACGCCTGAGCGGGCGAAGCCGTTGAAACGCGCCACGGTCTTGGTGAATTCGTCGACGGGCAGGCCCGCCTTCCCGGCCAGTTCCTCCAGAGTGTCGGCCTGGATGATCACGCCGGACTCCATCCACTTGCGCGGAATACGTTGCCCGGGCTGCAATCCCGCAAAAATGTACCGCTCCCGGTACTGCTGGTCGAAGACCAGCCAGGCGGGGATGTTCTCACCCGGGCCGGGGCCCTGACCGTACTGGCCGCCGTACATGTGATGGCACGCCTCGACATAGGGCATCGATTCGTTCATGAACCGCTTGCCGGACATGTTGACGATGATCGACCCCGGCGAGTTGCGCTCCGAGAGCGCGAACCACGGGGCGCCCGCCAGTGGCACCGTCGGCCCCCACCACGCGTCTTCCATCAAATCCAGTGCAGCGCCCAGCTTTTCGCCCGCGACAATGCCATCACCGGTGTTGGCCTTGGCGCCGACCGTCCACTCGGTGGTGATGGGGGCGCGCTGATACTTCACCCGCATCTGCTCGTTGTGCTCGAAACCACCGGACGCCAGGATCACCCCGCGCCGGGCCCGGATCAGTCGCGGCTCCGCGGATTCCGGAGCGCCCGCATCGCGGACGTAAACGCCGCGCACCACCCCGTCCTCGACGTAGAGGTCGGTCAGCGCGGTGTTCAGTACGACCGGAACTCCGGCTCGCTGCAACCCGATTCGCAGCGGGCCGATCAATGCGCGCCCCATGCCGACCAGGTTCTTGCCGGTGGCCTTGGCCCACATGGTGCGTCCGCCGACCTTCAAGCTGCGCAGCACACCGCGTGGGTGGCGCTTGAGCATGTTGAGCCGCACGTAATCCTGTTGCATGACGACCACGTTGAGCGGCACCTTGCCGTAGGCAGGTTCCAGTCCCGCCTCGTCCGGACCGAGCTTGCGGGCATTGAACGGCTTCGGCTCGATCGACCGGCCGCCGGCCCGCCCGCCCGGCGCCTCCGGGTAGTAGTCGGAGTAACGCGGTACCCAGCACATCTTCAGCGGCGTGTGCTCGAGGACGAATGAGAGCATCTCCGGCCCGCGCTGTAGGTAGGTGTCGATGCGCTCGGGTTCCACGACATCACCGACGATGCCGTGCAGGTAGGTGCGGGCCGCCTCCGCGGTGTCCTTCACTTTGTAGCGCTGCAGGACCTCGTTGTTCGGGATCCACACGCCGCCGCCCGAGCGGGCGGTCGAACCGCCATAGTGCGGTGCCTTCTCGATGACTACTGTCGAGAGGCCGCGGTGCGCGGCGGTGAGGGCAGCCACCATACCGGCGCCGCCGCTACCCACCACGACGACGTCGTACTCCTGTGCTGTCATGTAGAACACGTTATAGAATTGCCCGGGCTGGGCGCTACTGGCCCGGTCACGCGGACGAAGGAACTTCGGTAAATGCTCAGTGATGCAACCCGAGAAGCGCTTGCCGCCGACCTGGCACAGGCCGAGCGGACCCGTCAGGGAGTCGCCCCGCTCACGCCCGCATACCCCGACATCGACGTCGTCGACGCCTACGAGATCCAGTTGCTCAACATCCGCCGCCGGGTCGCCGAGGGTGCCCGGGTGGTGGGTCACAAGGTGGGCCTGTCGTCGCCGGTGATGCAGCAGATGATGGGCGTCGACGAGCCTGACTACGGGCACCTGCTCGACGACATGCAGGTCTTCGAGGACGTCCCGGTGCCGACGTCGCGGTACCTGCTGCCGCGGGTGGAGGTCGAGGTCGGCTTCATTCTGTCCGGCGACCTGCCGGGCGCCGAGTGCACCGAAGAGGACGTGCTCGCCGCCACCGAGGCATTGGTCCCGTCGATCGAGCTCATCGACACCCGGATCAAGGACTGGCAGATCAAGATCTGCGATACCATCGCCGACAACGCCTCCTCGGCGGGCTTCGTCCTGGGCGCCGCGCGCGTCTCGCCGGCGGATGTCGACGTCAAGGCGATCGACGCGAAGCTGACCCGCAACGGCGAGTTGATCGCCGAGGGCCGCAGTGACGCGGTTCTGGGTAATCCCGTCACCGCCGTGGCCTGGCTGTCCCGCAAGGTGGAAAGTTTCGGCGTGCGGCTGAAGAAGGGTGACATCGTGTTACCCGGATCGTGCACCTTCGCCGTCGACGCGCGGGCCGGCGACGAGTTCGTCGCCGACTTTGCGGGGCTGGGTGCCGTTCGTCTGTCTTTTGAATAAGTCTCGACAAGGAGTGATCGCAATCGCGGCGAAGCCGGGCGAAGCGGGTCGCGACCATGGGGTTAGGAGCGTTGGTATGCCTGCAAAGGCGAGTGTGGCCATTGTCGGATCGGGAAACATCAGCACCGATCTGCTGTACAAACTGCTGAGATCCGACTGGCTGGAACCCCGCTGGATGGTCGGCATCGACCCGGAGAGTGAGGGCCTGGCACGGGCGCGCAAGCTCGGGCTGGAGACCAGTCACAAGGGCGCCGACTGGCTCTTGGAACAGGACGAGAAGCCCGACCTGGTGTTCGAGGCGACCAGCGCCTACGTCCACAAGGCGGCGGCGCCCAAGTACGAGGCGGCCGGCATCCGGGCCATCGACCTGACCCCGGCCGCCGTCGGTCCGGCGGTGATCCCACCGGCGAACCTGCGCGCGCACCTGGACGCCCCGAACGTCAACATGATCACCTGCGGGGGACAGGCGACGATTCCGATCGTGTACGCCGTGAGTCGCGTGGTCGACGTGCCGTATGCCGAGATCGTGGCGTCGGTGGCTTCGGTGTCCGCGGGGCCGGGCACCCGGGCCAACATCGACGAGTTCACCAAGACGACCTCGCGGGGCGTGCAGAACATCGGCGGAGCGGCCCGCGGCAAGGCGATCATCATTCTGAACCCGGCGGATCCGCCGATGATCATGCGCGACACCATCTTCTGCGCGATCCCCGAGGACGCCGACCGGGATGCGATCGCCCAGTCCATCCGTGACGTGGTCGCCGAGGTGCAGACCTACGTGCCCGGATACCGACTGCTCAACGATCCGCAGTTCGACGAACCGTCGGTGGTCAACGGTGGCAATCACGTGGTGACGACGTTCGTCGAGGTCGAGGGCGCCGGAGACTACCTGCCGCCGTACGCGGGCAATCTGGACATCATGACGGCGGCCGCGACGAAGGTCGGCGAGGAGATCGCCAAGGAGACGCTGGCTGTGACAGGAGGCGCACGATGAGCGGCCACATTTTCGAAGGTGCCTGGGACGTCCGGATCACCGACACGTCGCTGCGCGACGGGTCCCACCATAAGCGTCACCAATTCACCAAGGACGAGGTCCGCTCCATCGTGACGGCGTTGGACGCCGCCGGGGTGCCGGTGATCGAGGTGACCCACGGGGACGGACTAGGCGGGTCGTCGTTCAACTACGGCTTCTCGAAGACGCCCGAGCAGGAGTTGATCAAGCTCGCCGCCGAGACTGCGCAGGAAGCGAAGATCGCCTTTCTGATGCTGCCCGGCGTTGGCACTAAAGAGGACATCAAAGAAGCGCAGGACAATGGCGGTTCGATTTGCCGCATCGCCACCCACTGCACCGAAGCCGACGTCTCCATTCAGCATTTCGGGCTGGCCCGCGAATTGGGGCTGGAAACCGTCGGGTTCCTGATGATGTCGCACACCATTCCACCGGAGAAACTGGCCGCGCAGGCCCGCATCATGGCCGACGCCGGTTGCCAGTGCGTCTATGTCGTGGACTCGGCCGGCGCCCTGGTGCTCGACGGCGTCGCTGACCGGGTGTCGGCGCTAGTGGCCGAACTCGGCGAGGACGCGCAGGTCGGCTTCCACGGGCACGAGAACCTCGGCCTCGGGGTGGCCAACTCGGTGGAAGCCGTGCGGGCCGGCGCCAAGCAGATCGACGGCAGCGTGCGCCGGTTCGGTGCGGGTGCCGGCAACGCACCGGTAGAGGCGCTGATCGGGGTGTTCGACAAGATCGGCGTGAAGACCGGCATCGACTTCTTCGACATCGCCGACGCTGCCGAAGACGTGGTGCGCCCGGCCATGCCGGCCGAGTGCCTGCTGGATCGCAACGCGCTGATCATGGGCTACTCCGGGGTGTACTCGAGCTTCCTCAAGCACGCGGTGCGTCAGTCCGAGCGGTACGGCGTTCCGGCTCACCAACTGTTGCACCGGGCGGGCCAGCGCAAGCTGATCGGAGGCCAGGAAGACCAGCTGATTGACATCGCACTGGAAATCAAGCGCGAGCAGGAGAGTGGCGCTGCTGCGGCCCACTAACCGGGTCACGCGATGAATTGAGCAAAACCCGGAAAGGTTGGCCCGGGATCACCTAGTTTCTGTTGTGTTCGGCGGTTTCGGGGCCGCCACCGAAGGGACTGGGTACCGATGAACTTTGCGTTCTTGCCGCCGGAAATCAATTCGCTTCGAATGTTTATCGGTGCCGGCGCCGCGCCGATGCTGCAGGCCGCAACCGCTTGGGACGGGTTAGCCGATCAGCTGGGATCGGCGGCGACGTCGTTCTCATCAGTGACATCGGGGCTCGCCGAACACGCCTGGCAGGGGCCGGCCTCAGCGGCGATGGCTACCGCCGCCAGACCTTACGCGGGGTTCCTGAGCGCTGCCTCGGTCCAGGCCACGAAAGCGGCCGCTCAGGCCAAGACCGTGGCAGCCGCCTTCGAGGCTGCCCGGGCTGCGATGGTCCATCCGCTTGCAATAGCGGCCAACCGCAGCGCTTTTGTGCAACTGGTGCGCTCCAACTGGCTCGGGCTCAACGCACCCGCAATCGCGGCTGCCGAGGGCGTCTATGAGGAGATGTGGGCCGCGGACGTGGCGGCGATGTTCGGCTATCACTCCGGGGCGTCCCTGGCGGCCGCCGCGTTGTCGCCTCTCGAGCAATTGCAGCAGACGTTGCAGACGTTGCCCAACCTGGGGCTCGGGAATGTCGGCCACGGAAACGTGGGCAGCGGCAACACGGGTGATGGCAACGTCGGCAGCGCGAACCGCGGGAATTTCAACTTCGGTAGTGGCAACGGCACATTTTTCGGCACCGAGACCAGCAACAGCAACTTCGGCAGCGGCAACTGGGGTAATAACAATATCGGCAGCGGAAACTTCGGTAATGGCAACATCGGCTTCGGTAACGGTTCCTTCGCCGGCGAAAAAGGCAACGCCAACTTCGGCAACGGAAACTACGGCAGCAACAACGTCGGAAGTGGCAACACCGGAAACTCCAACAACGGCTTCGGTAACACGGGCAATGCCAATGTCGGAAATGGCAACAGCGGTAGCGGTAACGTAGGCAGCGGAAATACCGGGAACAACAATTGGGGCTTCGGTAACAGCGGATCCGGCAACAGGGGATTCGGGAACACCGGCAATAACAACTTCGGCATCGGTCTGACCGGCGACAATCAGGTCGGCATCGGCGGCTTGAACTCGGGCATCGGCAATATCGGCCTCTTCAACTCCGGGAACGGCAACATCGGTTTCTTCAATTCCGGCAACGGTAATATCGGAATTGGTAACTCGAGCAGCGGCAACGTAGGGTTCGGCAACTCGGGTGCCGACTGGGGCTTCCTTCCCGGCGGCCATAACACTGGCTTCTGGAATTCCGGTTCCCTCAATACAGGATTCGGTAACGCGGGTCAGCTGAACACCGGCGGCGGGAACGCGGGATTAGCTAATTTTGGTTATGGCAACGCGGGTGAACTGAACGCCGGCAGTTTCAATGCCGGCATCCTGAACACTGGCAATTTCAATGGCGGCGGATACAACACCGGCGACTTCAATTCGGGCGTATTCAACACCGGCTGGGCCAACTCGGGCATGACCAATACCGGAATCTTCAATGCGGGCGACCTCAACACGGGCGTGGGACTGATCGGCACCGGCCCGGGTCCGAACTCGGGCTTCGGTAACACCGCATCGGGAAGTTCCGGCTTCTTCAACTCGGGCAATGGGACCTCCGGCATTCAGAACGCAGGCGACAACGTCACCGGCTATCTGAATGCGCAGACCGCGCAGGCCTCGGCGGGTATCGGTAACCGCGGCCCGAACGTCGCCGGTATCCGCAACGCGGGTGAGCTGGTGACGGGAATCTTCAACGCTGGACTGAGAGGTTCGGGGTTCTTCAACACGGGGGACTTCCAGTCGGGCTTCTTCCACTAGCGCAATGCCGGCCGCGTCGACGTTTTGCCGTCGGGCAGAGTCAGTGAGGGCATGCCGCGGCGTAAAATAGACCGCAAGGGTTGGGGAACTCTAGCGATAGAGATTTCTCGTGGGGCGGATCATGAAGATGAAGAAGCTGGCAGCCGGTTTCGCGATAGCTGCCGCGTTCTCCGTAATAGCCGTTAATCCTCTCGGCATTCCGACCGTCGGTCTCGACATGCCGCTCGCCAGCGCCAAGCCCGGCGGAGGCG
>NZ_LKTM01000390.1 GCF_001417955.2 Mycobacterium gordonae
GGGAGTCTCTCCATCCCCGCCCTCGGGTCACTAATTGTCAGGGGGCGGGTGCCTCAACCCAGGTTGGCAGAGAGGGGACCGCAGCCATCACCTGGTCGCCCACCGCCGGATCCGGTACCGGATACACCGCCACCTCGGTCACCTCCGGGTGACGCAGCAGCACCCGTTCGATCGGGGCGGTGCCCAGGTTCTCGCCGTCGACGCGCATCCAGTCGCCGAGGCGGCCGGCGAAGTAGGCGTAGCCCGCTTCGTCCCGGTACGCGAGGTCCCCGCTGTGATAAATGCCGCCGGCCATCCGTTCGGCCTCGGCTGCGGGGTCGTTGTAGTAGCCCTCGAAACCGCCGGCGCCCTTGGTGTTCACCAGTTCGCCGACCACTCCCGGGGGGCACGGCACGCCGGTCTCCGGGTCGACGATCTGCACGCCGTCCGGCAGCGGGCCCAGGGAACCCGACGGGGTATCCGGCGTGCGGGCGATCGCCACACCGAGTTCGGTCGACCCGAAACCGTCCTGGACGCGGCAGCCGAACCGGGTGCCGAACCGCTCGATGTCCCGTGGCACGCCCTCGTTGCCGTAGACGGCGCGCAACGGGTTGTCCGCGTCGTCGGGCTGCTCGGGCGTGGCCAGTACGTAGGACAGCGGCTTGCCCACGTAATTGGCGTAGGTGGCGCCGTACCGGCGCACATCAGGCAGGAAGCCGGACGCCGAAAACCGGCGCCGCAGGGCCATCGAACCCTGGCATGCCGCGGCCACCGCCCAGCCGACCAGCACCGCATTGGAGTGGAACAGCGGCATCGACACATAGCAGACGTCGTCGGCGCCGAGCCGGAAGCGCTGAGTCATTCCCATGCCGGCTCCCGCTACCTTGCCGTGGCTGCACTTCACCGCCTTCGGCTCGCCGCTGGTTCCCGAAGTGAAGATCAGCATGAAAAGGTCAGCGGCAGAAGCTGATTGGAATTGCAGCTCGGCATCACGATGAGCGGCAACCTCTTCGGCCCACTCGGTTGAGTCGACATTGAGGTGATCGATACCGTCCAGCGCCCCAGCCGAGTTCGTATCGGCGAGCACCAACTGGCAGTCGGCGTGCTTGATGTCACGAGCCAGGGCCGCGCCGCGGCGCACCGGATTCAGCCCCACCGGCACGATGCCGGACAGCCCGCCCGCGGCCAGCACCGCCGAGAAGAACGGCGTGTTCTCCAGCAGCACGCCGACGTGCGGCGGCCGGGCCGGGTCCAGGCGCTCCCGCAGCGTCGCCACCAGGGCGGCGGCGTCGCGGAGGTGGTCCCGCCAACTGGTGAACGAGTCCTCGAAGTACACGCCGCGGTCGTCGATCTCGGCCAGCGGTCGCAGCAGCGCGGTGACCGTCGGTTCGTTCAAGTCACTTCCTCTTCATCGCGAGTGTGCGGCTGGCTGCACCCTCGACGTCGAGCGTGCGGCTGGCTTCACGCTCGGCCAAGGACAGGATTCAAGCGGGAGTCTCCGCCAGTTCCCGGCCGATCTGCCGCAGCTGCCCGGTGGCCCCGCCCAGTGCGAACTCGGTTTCCTTGGCGGACAGGAAGTATCGGTGCACCGGGTGATCGGTGTCGACGCCGACGCCGCCGTGCACGTGCACGATCGTGTGCGCCACCCGGTGGCCGGCGTCGGCCGCCCAGAACGCCGCGGACGCCACATCGATCTCCGCCGGGATGTCCTCGGCGACCTTCCACGCGGCCTGGGTCAACGTCAGCCGCAGGCCCTTGACGTCGATGTACCCGTCGGCCAATCGCTGACCCACTGCCTGGAAACTGCCGATCGGGCGGTCGAATTGCTCGCGGGTGCGGGCGTATTCGGCGGTCATCTGCAGTCCGCGCTCCAGCACGCCGAGTTGGTAGGCGCTGCGGCCCAGGGTGGAGATGGTGCGCAGCCAGAGCACCACCTCGGGTCCGCCCACCCGGCGCGCATCGTCCACCGAGACGCCGTCCAGCGCCAGGTGGCCGACGCTGCCCAGCCCGGTGGTCTCCAGCGGCGTCACCGTCACCCCGGGGTCGTCCGCGGCGACCAGGTAGACCGCTGTGCCGGAATCGGTTTCAGCGGGCACCAGGAAGGCGTCGGCGGCAGGGCCATAGAACACCTGGGTGCGACTGCCGGTCAGCCGACCGTCCACGGCTTGCACGGGCCCGTCGCCCATCTCGCCGTCGAGTGCGACCGTCAGAATTTTCTCACCGCGCACCGCCTCGGAGCCCCAGCTGTGCTGCAACTCCTCGGAGCCGAACCGCGCCAGAGCACCGGAGCCCAGCACGATCGACTCCAGGTAGGGCACCGCGGCCAACTGGTGCCCGAGCGCGACCAGGATCGCGACCTGCTCGAGGACCCCGAAACCGTCGCCGCCCACCTGAGTGGCGGCCGCACTGGTCAGGATGTCGCTGTCGATGAGCTTGCGCCACAGGTCGCGGTCGAAACGCTGGTCAAGCTTGTCGAGTTCGCGCTGGTGTTCAGGAGTGCAGACCGAGTCGACGATGGTGTCGACCAGGCCGCCCAGGTCCTGTGCCGCTTCGGTTGTCGAGAAATCCATGAATATCCTTCTCCTGCCGGAAAACTCAGCGGTTGGCCCGGGGCAGCCCGAGGGCAACCATGCCGATGATGTCGCGCTGGACTTCGTTGGTGCCGCCGCCGAAGGTCAGGATCAGGCACGCCCGGTGCATCCGCTCGACGCGACCGCGCAGCAGCGCGCCGGGGGAGTCCTGGCGCAGCGTGGCCGCGGTGCCGAGCACCTCCATCAGCAGCCGGTAGGCCTCGGTGGCCAGCTCGGTACCGAACACCTTGGCGGCCGAAGCGTCCGCGGGAGAGAGGTTTTCACTCGACGACGACGCCAGCTCCCAGTTGATCAGCTTGAGCACCTCGACCTTGGCGTGCACCCGGGCCAGGTTCAGCTGCACCCACTCCGAGTCGATGAGACGTCCGCCGCCGGCATCCTTGGTGTTCTGGGCCCACTCCCGGACTTCCCGCAGGCACATGAAGATCGGCGCCGGCGAGACGAGCGCGACGCGCTCGTGATTGAGCTGGTTGGTCACCAGCTTCCAGCCCGCGTTCTCCTCGCCGATCAGGTTGGTCACCGGCACCCGCACATCGCTGTAGTACGTGGCGCTGGTGTCCGGACCGGCCATGGTGTGCACCGGCGTCCAGGAGAAGCCCTCGGCGGTGGTGGGCACCACCAGCATCGAGATGCCGCGGTGCTTCTTGGCCTCCGGGTTGGTGCGTACCGCGAGCCAGACCCAGTCCGCGTACGCGATCAGGCTGGTCCACATCTTCTGGCCGTTGATGACGTACTCGTCACCGTCGCGGACCGCCGTGGTGCGCAGGTTGGCCAGGTCGGTGCCCGCCCCCGGCTCCGAGTAGCCGATGGAGAAGTGCAACTCACCCGCGGCGATCTTGGGCAGGAAGAACTTCTTCTGCTCGTCGGTGCCGAAGGCCATGATCGTCGGCGCCACGCTGTTGATCGTCAGGAACGGCACCGGAGCACCGGCGATGGCCGCCTCGTCGGTGAAGATCAGCGAGTCCATCGGCTCGCGGTCCTGACCGCCGTACTCCTTGGGCCAGTTCAGGGTCAGCCACCCGTCCTTGCCCATCTGCGCGACGGTCTCGCGGTACACGTTGCCGGTGCCGTATTCGCCCTGCACCGAACTCAGCGCCTCGCGCCGTTCCGGTGTCATCAACTTGCCGAAGTAGGACCGCAGCTCGCGACGCAGCTCCTCCTGTTCGGGGGTGTAACTGATGCGCATTCCCGCCGCCTCCGATCGAGCGATCGTCTCTGTGTGCCGGCCACCGAAACGCACGCCGGCGGCCACCCATTCGTTCTCCCGGTTGTAACACGTTCTAGTCTCGGAATCCAGCGACCCTATGGTCACGCGCAACGGGGCCCTATGGTGGTGCTACATATTGATCGAGTTCGGACCAGGCGTGTTTCCTGACTCCTGCCCAGTTTCCAAGGAGGGTGCCGTGCGAGTGATTGTCGACCGTGACCGGTGTGAAGGTAACGCGGTGTGCTTGGGAATTGCACCGGATATCTTCGACCTGGACGACGAGGACTACGCCGTGGTGAAGACCGATCCGATCCCGCCGGATCAGGAGGATCTGGCCGAGCAGGCGATCGCCGAATGCCCCCGCGCGGCACTGTTGCGTGAGGACTGACGAGGAAACTAGAGGTATTCATAAATTGAGCAGCAACACGAACGCGACCGATCTCTCCGGCAAGGTCGCGGTGGTGACCGGTGCCGCGGCGGGTCTGGGCCGGGCCGAGGCGATCGGGTTGGCCCGACTCGGCGCCACCGTCGTCGTCAACGACATCGCTTCGGGCCTGGACGCTTCCGACGTCCTCGACGAGATCAGCTCGGCGGGTTCCAAGGCGGTGGCGGTGGCCGGCGACATTAGCCGGCGCGAGACCGCCGACGAACTCGTGGCCACCGCCGACGGCCTGGGTGGCCTGAACATCGTCGTCAACAACGCGGGCATCACCCGCGACCGGATGCTGTTCAACATGAGCGACGAGGACTGGGACCAGGTGATCGCCGTGCACCTGCGCGGGCACTTCCTGCTCACCCGCAACGCCGCCACCTACTGGCGCAGCAAGGCGAAGGAAGGCGACGGCCGCGTCTTCGGCCGCATCGTCAACACCTCATCGGAAGCCGGGCTGGTCGGTCCGGTGGGGCAGGCCAACTACGGCGCCGCCAAGGCGGGCATCACCGCGCTCACCCTGTCGGCGGCACGGGCACTGGGCCGATATGGCGTGTGCGCCAACGCAATCTGTCCCCGGGCGCGCACCGCGATGACCGCCGATGTGTTCGGGGCCGCACCGGAGGACGGCGAGATCGACCCCCTGTCGCCGGATCACGTGGTGAGCCTGGTGCAGTTCCTGTCGTCGCCCGAGGCGGCCGCGGTCAACGGTCAGGTCTTCATCGTTTACGGCCCGCGTGTGACGTTGGTGGCGGCGCCCACCGCGGAGCACCAGTTCGACGCGGGCGCCCCGGCCTGGGAGCCCGCCCAGCTGAGCGCGACGCTGCAGGACTACTTTGCCGAGCGCGACCCGGACGTGAACTTCGCCGCCACCGGGCTGATGGACTGATCAGCCGTACCGGGCTCAGGTAGAGGAGAAATACCAGCTAGGCATAATTGCCACAAAATTTTTCGAGCTTCATCGACACTCAGAACTTGTTCTAGTTAGTATGAGCCGGCTCACACCAAGCAACGAGTCATCCAACGGTGTGTTCAGGGCAGAGATAGCACTTCGCCGCGAGCAGCAGATTGGGGGACCGGACTTGTTGCAGAAAGTTGCCGTGCCGGCTCGCGCTGTCGGTGGCTTCTTCGAGATGTCGATCGAGACCGCACGGGCCGCCTTCCGGCGGCCGTTTCAGATGCGGGAGTTCCTGGACCAGACGTGGATGGTCGCCCGGGTGTCGCTGGTGCCCACGCTGCTGGTGTCCATCCCGTTCACCGTTCTGGTCGCCTTCACCCTGAACATCCTGCTGCGTGAGATCGGTGCCGCCGACTTGTCCGGCGCCGGAACGGCATTCGGCACCATCACCCAGCTCGGTCCGATCGTCACGGTGCTCGTGGTGGCCGGCGCCGGCGCCACCGCCATCTGCGCGGACCTGGGTGCCCGCACCATCCGCGAGGAAATCGACGCGATGCGGGTGCTCGGCATCGACCCCATCCAGCGACTGGTGGTGCCCCGGGTGCTGGCCTCCACGCTGGTCGCGTTGCTGCTCAACGGCCTGGTGTGCATCATCGGCCTGTCCGGCGGCTACGCATTCTCCGTTTTCCTGCAGGGCGTCAACCCCGGTGCGTTCATCAACGGGCTGACCGTGCTCACCGGACTGCGCGAGCTGATCCTCGCCGAAGTCAAGGCACTGCTGTTCGGAGTCATGGCTGGTCTGGTCGGCTGCTACCGCGGTCTGACCGTCAAGGGCGGTCCCAAGGGAGTCGGCAATGCGGTCAACGAAACCGTGGTCTACGCGTTCATCTGCCTCTTCGTCATCAACGTCGTCATGACCGCCATCGGCGTCAGAATCTCGGCCAAGTAGGGGCGGGGTAACAGATGACGGTGAACGAGCGATGGTGATCATGCGATGAGCTACGACGCCACACTCCGTTTCAAGCGCTTCTTCTCGAGGTTCGCCGACCCGGTCGACAACTTCGGTGAGCAGGCGCTGTTCTACGGCGAGACCATGCGCTACATCCCCAACGCGCTCACGAAGTACCGCAAAGAGACGATCCGGCTGATCGCCGAGATGACCCTCGGCGCCGGCGCCCTGATCATGATCGGCGGCACCGTCGGTGTCGCGGCCTTCCTGACGCTGGCCTCCGGCGGTGTCATTGCCGTGCAGGGTTATTCGTCGCTGGGCAACATCGGCATCGAGGCGCTGACCGGATTCCTCTCGGCATTCCTCAACGTCCGCGTGGTCGCCCCCGTCATCGCCGGCATCGCGCTGGCGGCGACGATCGGCGCCGGCGCCACCGCCCAGCTGGGCGCGATGCGGGTCTCCGAGGAGATCGACGCCGTCGAGTGCATGGCGGTTCACTCGGTGTCCTACCTGGTGTCCACCCGGCTGATCGCGGGTCTGGTGGCGATCATCCCGCTCTACTCGCTGTCGGTGCTGGCCGCCTTCTTCGCCGCCCGCTTCACCACAGTCTTCATCAACGGACAGTCGGCGGGCCTCTACGACCACTACTTCAACACGTTCCTGATCCCGTCGGACCTGCTCTGGTCGTTCGCTCAGGCCATCGCGATGTCGATCGCGGTCATGCTGGTGCACACCTATTACGGCTACAACGCCAGCGGCGGTTCGGTGGGGGTGGGCATCGCGGTCGGTCAGGCCGTACGCACCTCGCTGATCGTCGTCGTCGTCATCACCCTGCTCATCTCGCTCGCCGTCTACGGAGCGTCCGGCAACTTCAACCTCTCCGGGTAAGGGCTATGGCAGGCACTGGATCACGAAAGACCGCCGGGCGGATCGCTGCGGCGACGCTCGCCGGCCTGCTGGTGGCGGCGGCCGTCCTGACGTACCTGTCCTACACCGCGGCGTTCACCTCAACCGAGACGGTGACCGTCGCGTCCAAGCGCGCCGGCTTGGTGATGGAGCCGGGGGCGAAGGTCAAGTTCCGCGGAATCCAGATCGGCAAGGTCGAGGACATCAGCTACAGCGGCGACCAGGCGCGCCTCAAGCTGGCCATCTACAGCGACGACCTGCACTTCATCCCGTCCAACGCCACGGTGCACATCGCGGGGAACACCATCTTCGGCGCCAAATCCGTGGAGTTCATTCCGCCCCAGACGGCGGCCCAGACGTCGCTGCGCCCCAACTCCACGGTGGAGGCTTCCGCGGTGCAGCTGGAGGTCAACACCCTGTTCCAGTCCCTGACCAACCTGCTGCACAAGGTCGACCCGGTCGAGTTGAACGGCACCCTTAGCGCGCTGTCGGAAGGCCTGCGCGGCCATGGTGACGACCTGGGCGGGCTGCTGTCGGGCCTCAATACCCTGACCCGCCAAGCGAATCCGAAGCTGCCGACGCTGCAGGAGGACTTCCGCAAGGCCGGCATCGTGACCAACATCTACGGCGACGCGGCACCCGACCTGAACACGGTGTTCGCCAATCTGCCGACGATCAGCAAGACCGTCGTCGACGAGCAGAGCAACCTCAACACCACGTTGCTGGCCGCGATCGGCCTGGCCAACAACGGCTACGAGACACTGGCACCGGCCGAGCAGAACCTGATCGACACCATCAACCGGCTGCGGGCCCCGCTGAAGGTGGCGGCGGACTACTCACCGGAATTCGGCTGCCTGCTGGCCGGAATCGATCGCGGCATCAAGGAGTTCGCGCCGTTGATCGGTGTCCGCAAGGCGGGTCTGTTCACCTCGTCGAGCTTCGTCATCGGTGCCCCCGCCTACACGTATCCGGAGGCGCTGCCCATCGTCAACGCCTCCGGCGGCCCGAACTGCCGTGGCCTGCCTGACATTCCGACCAAGCAGACCGGCGGATCGTTCTATCGCGCCCCGTTCCTGGTCACCGACAATGCGCTCATCCCCTACGAGCCGTTCACCGAGTTCCAATTCGACGCGCCGTCGACGTTGCAGTTCCTCTTCCACGGCGCCTTCGCGGAACGGGATGACTTCTGATGGCCTCCGGGGCAATGCCGTCGCACCGGTCGATGATGATCAAGGTCGGCATCTTCGTCGTCACGATGGTGCTGGCGAGCGCCGCGCTGGTGGTGGTGTTCGGCGACTTCCGGTTCGGGTCGGAGAACACCTACCACGCCACCTTCCTGGACGCGTCCAAGCTCAAGGGCGGACAGAAGGTGCGTATCGCCGGTGTGCCCGTCGGCGCGGTGTCGGGCGTCAAGCTCAACCCGGACAACACCGTCGACGTGGAATTCGGTGTCGACGCCCGCTACACGCTGTACTCGTCCAGCCGGGCGGTGATCCGCTACGAGAACCTGGTCGGCGACCGCTTCCTGGAGATCACCTCGGGTCCCGGCGAGCTGCGCAAGCTGCCCCCGGGCGGCACCATGAACGCCCAGCACACCCAGCCCGCACTGGATCTCGACGCGCTGCTCGGCGGGCTCAAGCCGGTGCTGAAGGGGCTGGACGCCGACAAGATCAACACGATCAGCAGCGCCGTCATCGAGCTGTTGCAGGGCCAGGGCGGTGCGCTGGCCAACGTGCTCGCCGACACCAGTAGTTTCTCCAGCGCGCTGGGCAAGCGCGACCAGCTGATCGGTGATGTGATCACCAACCTGAACACCGTGCTGGGCACCGTCGACCAGCGCAGTGCCCAGTTCTCGGCCAGCGTCGACCAGCTGCAGCAGCTGATCGAGGGGCTCGCCAAGAACAAGGACACCATCGCCGGCGCCATCCCGCCGCTGGCCTCGACGACGACGGATCTGACTGAGCTGCTGCGCAATTCGCGCCGGCCGCTGCAGGGTGTGCTGGAGAACGCGCGGCCGTTCGCCACCGAACTCGACACCCGCAAAGCCGAGATCAACAACGACGTCGAGCAGCTCGGCGAGGACTACCTGCGGCTGGCCGCGCTCGGCACCTACGGGTCGTTCTTCAACATCTACTTCTGCTCGGTGACGATCAAGATCAATGGACCGGCGGGCTCCGACATCCGGCTGGGCCTCGGCGGCCAGGTGGACTCCAGCAAGGGGAGGTGCGCCTTTGCCAAATCCTGAGAAGCCAGGCAAGAAAAAGCCCGGCAGTAAGCGCGACCAGGATCCACTCCGCACCGGCATCATCGGGCTGGCCGTGGTGACCTTCGTCGTCCTGATCGCATTCGGCTACTCCGGGCTGCCGTTCTGGCCGCAGGGCAAGACCTACACGGCATATTTCAGCGACGCCGGTGGCATCACGCCCGGCAACAACGTGCTGGTCTCCGGCGTCAAGGTGGGCAAGGTGTCCGACGTCGCGCTGGCCGGTGACACCGCGAAGATCACCTTCAGCGTCGATCGCCATGTGGTCGTCGGCGACCAGTCGCTGGCCGCGATCCGCACCGACACCATCCTGGGCGAGCGCTCGGTGTCGGTGAGCCCGGCCGGCTCGGGCAACGCGACCACCATCCCGCTGAGCCGGACGACGACGCCCTACACCCTGGCCGGCGCCCTCGAGGATCTCGGGCAGAACGCCAACAACCTGAACAAGCCGCAGTTCGAGCACGCACTGAAGGTGCTCACCGAGACGCTGCACGACGCCACCCCCGGGCTGCGCGGCGCGCTGGACGGGGTGACCACCCTGTCGCGCACCCTGAACAGCCGCGACGAGGCGCTGCAAGGCCTGCTGGCGCATGCGAAGTCGGTGACGGCGGTGTTGTCCGACCGGGCCGGACAGGTCAAGAAGCTGGTGGACCAGGGCGACCAGTTGTTCGCCGCGCTGGATGAGCGCCGTTCGGCATTGAGTGCGCTGATCTCCGGCATCGACGACGTCTCCGCGCAGTTGTCCGGTTTCGTCAACGACAACCGCCGGGAATTCGGCCCGGCGCTGACCAAGATCAACCAGGTGCTGGCCAACCTGAACGAGCGCCGCGACTACATCACCGAAGCCCTCAAGAGGTTGCCGACGTACGCCACCACGCTGGGCGAGGTGGTCGGTTCGGGTCCCGGCTTCAACGTCAACGTCTTCGGCGCCATCCCGGCACCGCTGGTGGCCACCATGTTCGACGTGGTCTTCCAACCGGGCAAGCTGCCCGACAGCTTCGCCGACTACCTGCGCGGCATGATCCAGGAGCGCTGGACGATTAGGCCGAAATCACCATGACGACTGCGAAGCGCTTCGGCAGCAAGGGTTGGCGGACCGTCACCATCGTCGTCCTGGTGGCGGTGCTGGTGGGCGGTGCCTACGTGCTGTTCTCGGCCGGCGGTGGCGGGCGCAAGCTCACCGCCTACTTCACCTCGGCCGTCGGGCTCTACCCCGGCGACCAGGTTCGCATTCTGGGCGTGCCGGTGGGGGAGATCGAGTCCATCGAGCCGCGTCCGTCGGATGTCAAGATCACCATGAGGGTCAAAGACGGTGTCAAGGTCCCCGCCGATGCCAAGGCCGTGATCATGTCGCCGAACCTGGTGGCGGCCAGGTTCATTCAGCTCACCCCGGCCTTCACCGGCGGACCCTCACTGCCGGACAACGCGAGCATCGACCTGACCCGCACCGCCGCGCCGGTGGAGTGGGACGAGGTCAAGGAAGCGCTGACCCAGCTGTCCGTCTCGCTCAGCCCGGCGGCCGGCGAAATGCAGGGCCCGCTGGGCGCGGCGATCAACCAGGCCGCCGACACCCTCAACGGCAACGGCGACTCGTTCCACAACGCCCTGCGTGAGCTCGCGCAAGTCGCTGGGCGCCTTGGAGATTCGCGCAGCGACATCTTCGGCACCGTGAAGAACCTGCAGGTGCTCGTCGACGCGCTGTCGCAGAGCAACGAGCAGATCGTGCAGTTCGCCGGGCACGTGGCTTCGGTGTCGCAGGTGCTCGCGGACAGCTCGCGGGATCTCGACCACACCCTGGGTTCGCTCAACCAGGCGCTCTCGGACGTCCGCGGATTCCTGCACGAGAACAACTCGACGCTGATCGAAACGGTCAACCAGCTCACCGACTTCACCCAGACCCTGAGCGACCAGAGCGAAAACATCGAACAGGTCCTGCACGTCGCGGGTCCCGGTATCACCAACTTCTACAACATCTATGACCCGGCGCAGGGCACCCTGAACGGCCTGCTGTCGCTGCCCAACTTCATGAACCCGGTGCAGTTCATCTGCGGTGGCTCCTTCGACACCGCGGCCGGGCCGTCGGGTCCGGAGTACTTCAAGCGCGCGGAGATCTGCCGCGAGCGGCTGGGCCCGGTGCTGCGCCGGCTCACCGTCAACTTCCCGCCGATCATGTTCCACCCGATCAACACGATCACGGCCTATAAGGGACAGATCATCTACGACACCCCGGCCACCGCGGCCAAGGCGGAGACCCCGGTGCCGGAGCTGACCTGGATTCCGGCCAAGGGCTCGGGCCAGCCGAAGCCGAGCAACATCACGGACCTGCAGAACCTGTTCGTCCCGACCGCTCCCGGCCCCGGCCCGGCTTCGCCACCGGGCTTCGGACCCGCACCGGGACCGGCGCCCGGTCCGGTGCCGGCGGCACCGGCGGCGGCCCCGGGTCCGCTCCCCGGACCGTTGCCTGCCGAGCAAGGAGCGGGTCGATGAAGCGAATCCTGTTGCGGGCCGGCGTCTTCGTCACGGGCAGCACACTGCTCGCCGGCTGCTCCTTCGGCGGGCTGAATTCCCTGTCGATGCCCGGCACTGCCGGCCACGGCGGCGGCGCCTACTCGATCACCGTCGAATTGCCGGATGTGTCGACGCTGCCGCAGAACTCGCCGGTCATGGTCGACGACGTCACTGTGGGCAGCGTGTCCGGCATCTCGGCCGAGCAACGCTCCGACGGATCCTTCTACGCCGCAGTGAAATTGGCGCTGGACAAGAACGTGGTGCTGCCGGCGAACGCGGTGGCCAAGGTCGCCCAGACCTCGCTGCTGGGTTCGCTGCACATCGACCTGGCCCCGCCCACCGACCAGGCGCCGACGGGCCGGCTGGGTAACGGGTCACGCATCCCGGAGTCCCGGACCGGTCGCTTCCCGACCACCGAGGAAGTGTTCTCCGCTCTCGGAGTGGTGGTCAACAAGGGCAATGTCGGTGCGCTGGAAGAGATTACCGACGAGACCTACCAGGCCGTCGCCGGACGGCAGGGCCAGTTTGTCGACCTGGTGCCCCGCCTGGCGGAGTTGACATCGGGCCTCAACAAGCAGGTCAACGACATCATCTCCGCGGTCGAGGGGCTGAACCGGTTCTCCTCGATCCTGGCGCGGGACAAGGACAACCTGGGCCGGGCGCTGGACACGCTGCCCGAAGCACTTCGCGTGCTGAACAAGAACCGGGACAACATCGTTGCGGCATTCGGTGCCCTCAACCGGCTGGCGCAGGTCACCTCGAACGTGCTGTCCAAGACCAAGGCGGACTTCGCCGCGGACCTCAAAGACCTGTACTCGGCGATCAAGGCGCTCAACGACAACCGGAAGAACTTCGTCACCTCGCTGCAGATCATGCTGACGTTCCCGTTCCCCAACTTCGGCATCAAGCAGGCGGTGCGCGGCGACTACCTGAACGTGTTCACCACGTTCGACCTGACGCTGCGCCGGCTCGGAGAGACCTTCTTCACCACCAGCTACGCCCTGGACCCCAACATGATGCACATGGACGAGGTGCTCAACGCGCCCGACTTCCTGATGGGTGAAATGGCGAACCTGTCCGGACAAGCCGCCGACCCGTTCAAGATTCCGCCCGGCACGGCGGCACAGTAGAGGCGGGGACGATGATCGACAGACTCACAAAGATCCAGCTGACCATCTTCGCGGTCATCACCGTGATCACCCTGACCGTGATGGCGATCTTCTACCTGCGCCTGCCGTCTACGTTCGGCATCGGCACCTATGGTGTGAGCGCCGACTTCGCGGCCGGCGGCGGTATCTACAAGAACGCGAACGTCACCTACCGCGGTGTCGCGGTGGGCCGGTTGGATTCGGTGCAGCTCAATCCCAGCGGCGTCACCGCCGACATGCGGCTCAACAGCGGCACACCGATCCCGTCGAACGTCACGGCGACGGTCAAGAGTGTGTCGGCGATCGGTGAGCAGTACATCGACCTGGTGCCGCCGGCCAACCCCGCGCCCGGCAAGCTGCGCAACGGAGCCAAGATCGACCGGGCCAACACCCGCATCGGTCAGGACGTCGCCGACCTGCTGAAGAAGGCGGAGACCCTGGTCAACAGCCTCGGTGACACCCGGTTGCGGGAGGTGCTGCACGAGGCGTTCCTGGCCACCAACGGCACCGGACCGGAACTGGCCAGGCTGGTCGAGTCGGCCCGGCAGTTGGTCGACGAGGCGAACACCAATTACCCACAGGTCTCCCAGCTGATCGACCAGGCCGGACCGTTCCTGCAGGCCCAGGTCCGCGCGGGTGCCGACATCAAGTCGCTGTCCGACGGGCTGGCGCGTTTCACCTCCGAGGTGCGCCGGGCCGACCCGCGGCTGCGCGACACCCTGGCCACCGCACCGGGCGCGCTCGACGAGGCCAACGAGACCTTCTCCGGCATCCGCCCGTCCTTCCCGGCGCTGGCGGCCAACATGGCCAACCTGGGCCGGGTCGGCGTGATCTACCACAAGTCCATCGAGCAACTGCTGGTCGTCTTCCCGGCTCTGTTCGCCGCGATCACCACCGCCGCCGGCGGTGCACCGCAGGACGAAGGCGCGAAGCTGGACTTCAAGCTCGACCTCAACGACCCGCCGCCGTGTAGCACCGGGTTCATCCCGTCGCCGTTGATGCGCACGCCCGCCGACGAGACGGTCCGGGAAGTCCCGCGCGACATGTACTGCAAGACCGCGCAGAACGATCCGAGTACCGTGCGTGGCGCCCGCAACTACCCGTGCCAGGAGTTCCCGGGCAAGCGGGCACCGACGGTGCAGTTGTGCCGTGACCCGCGCGGATATGTGCCGGTCGGCACCAACCCGTGGCGCGGGCCGCCGATCCCCTACGGCACCCCCGTCACCAACGGGCTGAACGTCTTGCCGCCCAACCACTTCCCGTACATCCCGCCGGGAGCCGATCCCGATCCGGGTATCCCGATCGTCGGCCCGCCTCCGCCTGGGGTGACGCCCGGCCCGGGTCCGGCGCCCAACCAGCCCGCCTACGACCCGCCGCCGCCCAACAACGTGCCGCCGCCGCCGGGTAACCCGTCGTGGATGCCGCCCAACTATCCGCCGGTGCCCCCGCAGCTGCCGTACCCCAAGTACATCGAGCCGCCCGGCCCACCGGTCGGCACCGGTCCGGCGCCGGAGGCCAACGGGGCCGCCTACACCACCACCTATGACCCGTCTACCGGGCGGTTCAGGGATCCGGCGGGCGGCACTGGTATCTTCGCGTCCGGCGTTACCGGGACCTCCAACGCCGAGAGCTGGGTGGACCTCATGCTCGCGCCGAAGAACTCATAACGGATTTAGTGGATCCAGTGGTGACAGAAGAAGAACCGACGACCCAGCGCGTCCGCCGGCGGGCGTCGCGCGCGGCGGGGCCGCCGAAAGGCGCGTCGGTCGGCGCCGCCGAAGCCGAGGACACCAGCGAGGTCCCGGCCGCCGTCGCCGTGAAGACCAGACCCGCACCGAAGCGACCGGCCAAAGGCGGCAAATCCGTCAACGCCCGGCCGCCGCGGCGGCGCCGGCCCAATGGCCGGATGGTCGGCTGGGTCTCGCTGGCGGCCTCGGTGCTGGTGATCTCCGGGTTGGTGTGGGGTGTACTGGCTCTGGCCGGACAGCACCGCACTGCCGACGCGCGCCAGGCCCGCGAGCAGCGCTTCGTCGACACGGCCTCCCAGACCGTGGTCAACATGTACAGCTACACCCAGGACACCATCGACGAGTCGGTCACCCGGTTCGTCAACGGCACCAGCGGCCCGCTGCGCAGCAAGTTCGGCGCCGAGAACGTCGAGTTCCTCAAGCAGCTGTACCGCAAGACCAACGCGACGTCTGAAGCGGTGATCAACGGCGCCGCCCTGAAAGCATCGACAACGTCAGCGACAACGCGTCGGTGCTGGTCGCGGTGCGGGTGACCGTCGCCGACGTCGACGGGGTCAACAAACCGTCCGAGCCGTACCGGCTGCGGGTCATCGTGCACCAGGACGAGCGCGGCCAGATGACGGCGTATGACCTGATGTATCCCAACGGAGGCAACTAATGCGCCGGCTGCGGTGGCTGCTCCCGGTCGCCGGAGCACTGGCCGTGGCCGCGGTGGTGGCGTTGTCGGCCATCGGCGGCTGGTTCTACTGGGACCGGGTGGAGAGCCAGGGCGAACAGGCCGCGCGGGCGGAGTTGCCGAAGCTGGCCCAGAAGGAGATTCCGCAGTTCTTCGGCTATGACTTCCAGACCATCGAGCGCAGCCTCAACGACGTCTACCCGTTGCTGACGCCCGATTACCGCCAGGAGTTCAAGAAGGTCGTCAACGCCCAGATCATCCCCGAGGCGAAGAAGCGGGAGATGGTGGTCCAGGCGGACGTGGTGGGCGTGGGAGTCATGGCCGCCAAACGCAATTCGGCCACCGCGATAGTCTACATGAACCGCATCGTGACCGACAAGTCACGCGAGCCGCACTACGACGGCAGCCGCCTGCGCGTGGAATTCAAGCGCATCGACGGAAAGTGGCTGATCTCCTACATCACGCCGATCTAGAAGCACATAGCAATGTCGTTGCACTGCAACGGGTAACGCTCGACCGGGCTGGGCGGTGGTCCGACCAGCTGCAGGGAGAACGGTTCCTTCTTCATCTCCGGCTGCATCCCGCACACCGCCCCGTGCAGGGTGGTGTGGGTGCCGGTCAGACTCTCGTCGCTGAAGGCGTACGTTTCGCTGGTCTCGCCGAAGCCGCCGCCGGGACACGCCACACCCTCGGGCTTGCTCACCGAGAAAGTCCACAGCATGCTGCTCATCCGGGCGCGGGCGCTGAAGTTCTGCAGATGCTCGGCGCGGCTGTTGTTCGCCGGCGTGGTGCTCACCACGTTGAGCGCGCAGTTCATCGCGAACACGATCGGGTCGGAGTAGTCGTTCATGTTCCGGGTTCCGGACGGCTGCACGCACAGGGCCGAGATGTTCCAGGTGGCCCCGGAGACGCCGGCCTGGTTGAACGCGTACGCGCCGTCGGCCGGAGGACCGATCGCATATGCCGGGCTTTCCGATTCCAGCGCCATGCCTATTGCGACGGCCGAGCCGATGGCGGCACCGGCGGCCAGCCCGCGACGGATTTTCACCCGTTCAGTATCACAGCGATCCGGCGCGAAAACCATGGAATCGGGCGGTCAGCTCCGCGCGCCCGGCTGGGTGTCTTCGGCACCTGAGGCGAGCGCGTCGAGAAACGAACGGGCCCAACGGTCTACGTCGTGGGCGAGCACCTGCCGGCGCATCGCGCGCATCCGGCGCCGGCCCTCTTCCTCGGTCTGGGTGAGCGCCGCCTCGATCGCGTCCTTGACGCCCTCCAGGTCATGCGGGTTGACCAGATACGCCTGGCGGAGTTCGGCTGCGGCACCGGTGAATTCGGACAGCACCAGGGCGCCGCCCAAGTCGCTGCGGCAGGCGACGTATTCCTTGGCCACCAGGTTCATCCCGTCTCGCAGCGGGGTGACCAGCATGACGTCGCTGGCCACGAAGAACGCGATGAGTTCGTCGCGGGGGACCGGGCGGTGCAGGTAGTGCACCACCGGGTGGGCGACCTCGGCGTACTCGCCGTTGATGTGGCCCACCTGGCGCTCGATGTCGTTGCGCAGAATCTGATAGCTCTCGACCCGCTCGCGACTGGGCGTCGCCAGCTGGATCAGCACGGTGTCATCCCGCTTGGCGCGGCCCTCTTCAAGCAGCTCGTTGAAGGCTCGCAGCCGAACGTCGATGCCTTTTGTGTAGTCGAGCCGATCGACGCCGAGCAGCACCTTGCGCGGGTTGCCGAGCTCGGCGCGGATCTCGCGGGCCCGGCGCCGGATGTTGCGGTCCCGGGCGGCGTGGTCGAGTTCGCCGGAGTCGATGGAGATCGGGAACGCGCCCACCCGCACGACGCGGGACTCGTGCTCCACCTCGCCGAAGCGCGACCGCACCCCGACCGAACCCCGCGAGGTGTTGGCCCCGATCAGTTGCCGGGCCAGCACCAGAAAGTTCTGGGCGCCACCGGCCAGATGGAATCCCACCAGGTCGGCTCCCAGCAGGCCCTCGATGATCTCGGTGCGCCACGGCAGCTGCCGGAACAGTTCGACCGGCGGGAACGGGATGTGCAGGAAGAAGCCGATGGTCAGGTCGGGGCGCAGCGCTCGCAGCATCTTGGGCACCAGTTGCAGCTGGTAGTCCTGCACCCAGACGGTGCCGTTCTTGGCGGCCGCGCGTGCGGTGGCCTCGGCGAACCGGCGGTTGACGTCGACGTAGCGGTCCCACCATTCGCGGTGGTAGATCGGCTTGACGATGACGTCGTGATAGAGCGGCCACAGGGTGGCGTTGGAGAAACCCTCGTAGTACTCCGCGACATCCTCGGCGCTCAGCCAGACCGGATGCAGTTGCAGTTCGTCCTGGACGATCGGTTCCTGGTCCGGCTCATCGACATCGTCACTGACCAGGCCGGGCCACCCGATCCACGCGCCGCGGCGTTTGCGCAACAGCGGCTCGAGGGCCGTGACCAGCCCGCCGGGGCTGCGCTTCCATGTGGTGCTGCCGTCGGGCAGCCGTTCCATGTCGACGGGCAACCGGTTGGCGACCACCACGAAATCGGAGTCGCCGAAACCTGCGGACTTGGCTCGCGAGGCCCGGCCGCTCCTGGCAGCCATCAGTTTTCGTGCTTCGCCGGACCAATACCGAGCATGGACAGGAAGACACGGCACTCATCGGCGTCGTTGGCGTAGGCGGCGACGACGCGCCGGGCCTGGCTTGCGGTGCTGTCGGCCAGCGGTTCCACGTCGCCGATGTCACCATGGTCCGTTTTTGTTGGCATTGCACAATGCTAAGCCAAGACGGCCCGCGGCCCGTGCCGAGTCCGCTGCGAGCGCCGTTGCGGCCGACCTGGACGGTCGCCGAGAAGCACGCAGCCAAATACACGAGACATGTTTCATGTATTATCTGTCATGTAAGTGGGGGCCGACTGCCGGAGGCTAACCGTATCCATGACTGCGGAGGCACGCTCTGAATCCCACGCGAGTCGGCGCGAACGCATTCTCAGCGCCGCATACGCGCTGTTCGCCACGCACGGCGTGCGCGCGATCGACCTCGATGACGTCGCTGCCGCGGTTAGCCTGGGCCGCGCGGAACTGTGTCGGCATTTTCCCGATGCCCGGGCATTGACCACGGCCGTGCTGAGACGCCGCGACCAGCTCTGGACGTGCTCGCTACTCGAACTCAAGTCGCGGTTACGAGGAGGTACGGCGCAGGGGCAGATCCTGGCCATTTTTGACGTCCTGCACGACTGGATCGTCGACTTCGACGGCTACCAGGGTGGGTCACCCTTGACGGTGTTGATGGAGATGGGTCGACAAGTTCATGCCGACGAGGTCAGCATGAACTGCCTTTTCAGCATTCGCGAGATGGTCCGTGAGCGTGCCCTGCGGGCCGAATTGACCGATGTGCGCTCCTTTGTCGAGTCGATGACCATACTTCTCATCGGCGCTGTTATCGCCGGGTCGGAGGGTGACCCCTGCGCTGCCCAGCGGGCTCGGAATATGGCGCACACGCTCATGGTCCAGCACCTGGCCGCGTCCGGGCTGTGATCGACGGACGGTGGCGATCGGCCCAACCCAGCGGCAACCCGGTTACACACTCGCCGTAATGTGTAAAGCCCAGGCCCGTGACAAGTAGAGGTGGGCGGAATGACTGTTTCCGATCAGGCCAACGCCGGCGCTGACTCCCAGAACGGCGAAGCCCCGCAGATGGTGGTCTACGAGACTTTGGACGAGGGCCGCATCGCGCGGATCTGGCTGAACCGGCCCGACGCCCACAATGCGCAGAACCGCACCCTGCTGGTGCAGCTCGACGAGGCGTTCTCGCGCGCGGAGGCCGACGACACCGTGCGCGTGGTGATCCTGGGCGCGCGCGGCCGCAACTTTTCCGCCGGACACGACCTCGGGTCGGAGGAGGCGATGCTGGAGCGCAAGCCCGGGCCGCAGCAGCATCCGACTTTCCGGTCCCACGGCGCCACCCTGGAGCCGATCGTCGAGAAGCTCTACCACCAGGAGTGGCACTTCTTCTTCGAGAACACCCGGCGCTGGCGCGACCTGCGCAAGATCACCATCGCCCAGGTGCAGGGCAACGCGATCTCGGCCGGGTTGATGCTGATCTGGGCGTGCGACCTGATCGTGGCCGCCGACAACGCGAGGTTCAGCGACGTCGTCGCGGTGCGGCTGGGTATGCCGGGTGTCGAATATTACGCCCACCCATGGGAATTCGGCGCCCGCAAAGCCAAAGAGCTACTGCTGACCGGTGATTCGCTGGACGCCGACGAGGCCTACCGGCTGGGCATGGTGTCCAAGGTGTTCCCGCTCGACGATCTCGAGGAGAAGACCCTCGAGTTCGCCCGGCGTATCGCCGAACGGCCAACCATGGCATCGCTTCTGGTGAAGGCGTCGGTCAACGCCGCCGCCGACGCGATGGGATTCACCGAGGCGCTGCGCCACGCGTTTCACGTTCACGAACTCGGGCACGCGCACTGGGCGGCGCACAACGAGAACAGATTCCCCGTCGGCCTGCCGCCCGACGTCGAGGACTGGCGCACCGCCCGGCCCACCAAGGTTGCCCGCCGCGATACGCCGTAACCGCCATGGTTCGATAGTTGAAACGTGTTTCAGTTTCAGCGGAAGGACCGGCAGTGCAGCTTTCATTCCAAGACCGGACGTACCTGGTCACCGGGGGCGGCAGCGGTATCGGCAAGGCTGTGGCCACCGGGTTGGTCGACGGCGGCGCGTCGGTCATGATCGTGGGCCGCAGCGCTGACCGACTGGCCGAGGCGGTCGCCGAGATCGAAGGCCTGCAGCTGTCCGGATCGATCCGCTACCAACCGGCCGACGTCACCAATGAAGACGAGGTCTCCCGCGCCGTGGAGGCGACAACGGCGTGGCACGGCCGACTGCACGGGGTGGTGCACAGTGCGGGCGGCTCGCTGACGGTCGGACCGCTCACCCACACCGATTCGGAGGCCTGGCGGCGCACGGTCGACCTCAACGTCAACGGCACCATGTACGTGCTCAAGCACGCCGCCCGGGAGCTGGTACGCGGCGGCGGAGGGTCCTTCGTGGCGATCTCGTCGATCGCCGCCAGCAACACCCACCGGTGGTTCGGGCCGTACGGGGTCACCAAGTCGGCGATCGACCACATGATGCGCCTGGCCGCGGATGAACTCGGGGCGTCGTGGGTGCGGGCCAACAGCATTCGTCCGGGCCTGATCCGTACCGATCTGGTGGACGCCAGCGTCATCCAGTCGCCCGAGATCAGCGGCGATTACGCGCTCTGCACACCGCTGCCCCGGATCGGTGAGGTCGAGGACGTCGCCAACCTGGCCATGTTCCTGCTCAGTGATGCGGCCAGTTTCATCACCGGCCAGTGCATCAACGTCGACGGCGGCCACATGGTGCGGCGCGGCCCGGACTACTCGTCGATGATGGAGCAGATGTTCGGCGCCGACGCGCTGCGCGGCGTGGTGTAGGGGCCGCTGCGGCCCGCCGATTATCGCGCTCAAATGCGGTGCGCTGAGTAAATATCCTCGCCAATTGGTATGCGCGTTGCGCATTATTGATTTTTTGTGAAGTCTTTTGACAACACCCGCCTGCGTGTTCAAATTCGTGGTTTCTGTCCATCCTCTGGACCAGTAGGTGCTACCTTCGGCCGATCCGTTCGTTATATGCCTGTTATAGGCGAATATGTCTCGTGATCGAAGGAATTGGACATGTCGTATGTGATTGTCGGGCCCGAGCTGCTGGCGGCCGCGGCCGCGGATGTCGCCGGTATCGGCTCCACGCTGACTGCTGCCAACGCCGCGGCGGCGGCTCCCACGACGCAGTTGGCGGCGCTCGGTGTCGACGAGATATCGGCGGCGGTCAACGGGTTCCTCAGCCTGCAGGCCAGGCAGTACCAGACCATCAGCGCGCAGGTGGCGGCCGCTGTGAACGCCCGCATCGTGCAGGCGCTAAACGCGGGTGCGCAGTGGTATGCCGGCACCGAGACTGCCATCGCGGCTTCGCTGCGCAACGCGGAGCAGCAGTTGCAAGGTGTGGTCAGCCTGTTGACGGGCCGTCCGGCCCCCACCGCC
>NZ_LKTM01000391.1 GCF_001417955.2 Mycobacterium gordonae
GTGCTGGTCCGAGCGGGGCCAGCGGTGGTTCGGGTGGCGCGGGTGGGGATGGCGGCATCGGTGGGAGCGGCAGTGGCGCCGGCAGCACCGTCATTCCCGTCAGCTATGACTCGACCGCAGTGGCGGTCAGCGCCGCCGGCCCGGCTCCCGGCACCGTCTACGTCACCCATTCATCCGGCACGGTGTCGGTGATCGACCCCACAACCAACACCGTGACCGGCACCATCTCCGTTGGCAGCAACCCCACGGGAGTGGCGGTCAGCCCCACCGGCCCGGCCGCCGGGACCGTCTACGTCACCAACTTTTCCGACGGCACGGTGTCGGTGATCGACCCCGCCACCAATACCGTGAGCGCCACGATCCCCGTTGGCGGCATCGCGGGCGGGGTGGCGGTCAGCCCCACCGGCATCATCTACGTCACAGACGTGGCCAATGGCAGGTTGTCGGTGATCGACCCCGCCACCAATACCGTGAGCGCCACGATCCCCGTCGGTGACGAGCCGTTCGGGGTGGCGGTCAGCCCCACCGGCCCGGCCGCCGGGACCGTCTACGTCACTAACTATTACAGCGGCACGGTGTCAGTCATCGACCCCGCCACCAACACCGTCGCAACCACCATCCCGGTCGGCGTCGACACCTATCCATTCGGAGTGGCGGTCAGCCCCCACACGGGCACCGTCTACGTCACCAACCTAGGTACCAACACGCTGTTAGTGATCGACCCCGCCACCAACGCCGTCACCGCCACTATCCCCCTCACCGAACCTTTCGGAGTGGAGGTCAGCCCCACTACCGGCGCCGTCTACGTCACCAACCTCACCACCAGCGGCACGGTGGCGGTGATCGACCCCGCCACCAACACCGTCACTGCCACCATCCCCATCGGCGCCGACCCGCGCGGGTTGGCGGTCAGCTCCACCGGTCCCGCCCTCGGCAACCTCTACGTCACGTACTCAGGCGTCGGTGACAGGGTGTCGGTGATCACCTGACGTTCCAGCGTGAGTTGCTCAAAGAGCCCACTGACAAATGCTTTTGGGCACGGGTCGGCAACCGCGACCACCACGCTCTGCCGCGCGTAGTTCGTAGAGCGCATCAAGCGCCACCGAGTGTTCGCGCGTTGCGATGCTCGACGAGCCGGATGCTCGAACCGGTCCTATCGCGCGCTTGTTCCGCCTAAACAGCGAAGGCCCGGTGAAAACCGGGCCTGACATGCACAAACGCTGGTGCGCGATACTGGGATTTAACCAGTGATATCTAGTTTGCTGGCATACAGGGTGACCTGCGCAGATAGACGGCCTACCTGCGGACATGCCCTCCTATACCGGAATCTCGCGGAGTTTGGTAGTAAGCTGGCGGAACCCCGTCGAGTCTACGGGGAGTCCACGCCGGGGATTATGGGAGGCGCACAGTTCCCGGCCCCCCGGATGACGCAAGGGTTCGCCGAGCCGCACCCATGATGGTGCGCAGCAGTCCGTAGCAGTGCGCCCGCAACGTTGGGGTGTCTTTGTCGAGCTTCGCGTACCACGCCCGCACGTCGTCGGCCGTGATCGAGCGCAGCGGCAACCCGCCGATCGGCTTGCCGATGATGTGCGCTTCCAACAGCTTGCGGTAGTGCTCGCGCGTGCGGTCCTTCAGGTCGCGTTGCTCGAGCCACGTGTTGGCGTACGTCGCGAGCGTGAGCGCCTTCGTGCCCGGTGCAGCTGGTGTCGTGTCCTCGGGTGGCAGCCACTTGCCGCGGATGATGTCGGCCTGCACGGTCGACAGCCACTGCCGCGCCGATTTCTTGGTGGTGAACGTGGTGGGCGCTTTGTACCGGCGTCCGGCTTTACCTTCGGGGCCGTAGTAGCGGGCCTGCCAGCGCCCGGATGGGAGTTGGCTTACAGAACCGAACGCGCCCCGGTCTTGGGGCCGGCGGCCTTGTCCTTGCGTCAGGGTGTTGTCGTTTGCTGGCTTTACGCTTGATGCTGTGACCAGTCGAAATGATCCGTCGAGCCGGCCGCGTCGGACTCGTGACGCGGAGTTGTTGGCTGCGCAGGAGATCGTTCGGCCTCATCTCGCGGGTGAGTCGGTCCGTGTGATCGCCGCCGCGGTGGACTTGCCGCGCACCAGCGTTCACCGCGTGATTCAGGACTATCGGCGGGCGCAGGAGGGTGCCGACGATCCGGAAGTGGACGCCGAGCTGGATGCGCTGCTGTCGAAGTATCAGGGTGGGTTGGCGTGCACCGAGGTGGCGTGTCCGGCAGATATCGCCCGGTTGGACGACTTGCAGTATTTCCGGTTGGGACATCTGCCGTTGGATCATCCGGTGCGGGGGCACTGGGCAGCGGCGGGGCGTCGGGTGTGGCCTGACGGCACCGTGTGGTGATACTTATGCGCTTGAGCGCAATCGTTCAAGGCTCAGTGGCTGTTGGCCCGTGCGTCTACGGTGGCTTGCTGGTCGGGGCATAGGCGGCTTGATGCGGCACCGATGATGTATCCGCCGTAACCGGTGTATCCGCGTCGTTTGGCGCTGTGGGTGATCGCAAATTCGGGGTCGAAGACTCCGTCGCGGGTGCAAGTGTGGTTTCACCAGTGCTCGGACGGGCGGTCGGGAAACGGATGGTAAAGCCGGATTGGGTGTGCGCGGTAAACGATGAGGGGAACGAAACCGCAGTGCGTCCAGAGCATTTGCGCAAGGGCTGACTGCTCGTCGGTATGAGTCAGGGTCAGTCCCCTAAGTTCCGCTGGCCACAATCTGTTCATGCCGTCGTTGTCGCCGACGTTGATAGCTGCCCAGTCGTCTAGTACGAAGATTCCGTCGGGCTGTTCGTACCATGGGACGCCGTCGAGTTCCTCTCTGAGTAGTTTGATGGCGGCTTCTCCGGTGACGTTGGTCGTGTAGGCGAAGATGAAGTACGGGATCCGATCAACAAATCGGGGCTTATCCGCTGGCGCTATGAAGGTTTCCCTTCCCTGCCCGCCGCCGGGCCGCACTAGTTGCTTCACAGATCGGGCATTCCTGATTGCTCGGCGGAGTTCCTCGGTGCTGAGCCGTGCCTTGACTTGGTATGCGGCGTCCACTGCGTGCGCGATCAACACTTGGTTGCTGTCACAGGTCCACAGCGGCTGATACTGATTGACGACCGCAACATCAACCTCGTCGGATTGTGCACCGCTGGGGTCGATGATGGATGAGCTAAGCGCGACCCGGTTAGCTCCGAGGTTCTCTCGGAGAAACCTCGCAAGCGCTTGTTCGTTCGCGCCGCCTTTAATGTGGGAATCTTTCTGCGCCTGACGAGTGCGCTCGAAGCTTGCGCGCAGTTCCGCGCCACCCCTGGCCCAGAAATCGCTAATCGCATTCACCGACCCATTGTGGGCCGGACGTTCGTTCGCGTGGGTGGCGTTAGGCCGGTGAGTCCCACCATTCCGGTTCGGCGTTCGTGACTTCATAGTGGTATTCGACTTCCTTTGCGGCTGTCGGCGTCAGTTCCAGCAGCATGTAGACACCGTCGATCAGCACTTTGGCGATAGGCACGGGTGTTCCGAAGGGACGGCCTTCGAGCGTGAAGCCAGCGGTCATCTGCGGTGGTTGGGGAGGTCTGGATTCCACAATGAGGCGAACGAGAGGGTTCAATCTGCGGTGTCGAGGTGATGCTGGTGCCGTATCGCCGTCGATCCTGCCTAGGGTCTGCTGTAGGGCATCCTCGGCGACGAGTCCCGCACAGTGAATTAGGTATTCGCCGAGGTCGAGGTGGCCGCTGTAGCAGATGGACGACATGTGCGACAGAAGGTGGGGGATGGTTCCGCTGAGGTGTGATCCGTATGTGTTGGCGTATGCCGTGATGAGTTGCTCCCACGTGCTGAGTCTTCGTGGTGCACCACGGATGATGAGCGCTTTCATCCCTCGCCAGGTGTTGAGGTCTACGGAGTTGACCGGTTCATCGCCGCCGGGCAGTGCTGGTACCGCACCGAAGGCGAGGCCGATCTGCGGGTGGTCGGCGACTGGTTTCGAGACGTTGAACTGGGGGAGCGAGATACCCTTGATTCGGCATAGCCGCTCGATCGCGTTATCGCCTGCGCCGTGGGCGAGCAGTGTTCGGAGGACCGCTGCCACGTCGTCTACGGCTCCGATTGCACCGGCTTCGAGGGCGTCGAGGTGACGTGCGAGTCGGTGGCGCAGGCGGCGCGCGATGGCAACAACTTCATCCGGGGTGGTCTGCCTGCGTCGTTGGGAGTCGGGAGTTTTCAAGGCGCGAGGGTGAGGGGTGGCCCGTCGCAGTCAATTCCGATGACCTTAAGACCTTGGTCGCCGGTAGTCGCTTTCATTACTTCCAGCGTTTCTTCCGCAGCCCACCTGACGGGGAATCTCCACGCCTTAGACCGGTGGGGCGTCAGCGAATAGCTCATGGTGGGCTGCCAATTCTCGCCCATGTATGGGAGGTAGGCAACGGGCTTGCCGGCCGCGTCGACCTTGGCGATGGCGTAGCAGGTGGTCTCGCTCATGCGAAAAGACTATGTCGTTCACAGGGTGATTCGCTGAAACTTCCCCTGCCGGGCCGGATCCCGAGGCGGCATTCTCGTCGTCGGCATCAGTGGTCTTCCCTGGATTCCGACGAAATACACCGTTCCAACGGAGTCCACGGGGAGTCCACGATTTTGCAATCTGATCCCCAAAAGTACTTCTGAACTGCAAGAACTCTGGTGCGCGATACTGGGATTGAACCAGTGACCTCTTCCGTGTCAGGGAAGCGCTCTCCCGCTGAGCTAATCGCGCTGGGGGATCGAAATCGGAGGTGGAGACGGGAATCGAACCCGTGTGCACGGCTTTGCAGGCCGTTGCCTCACCACTCGGCCACTCCACCGCTGGGATTGATGCCATTTGCACCTTCGAGCGGATGACGGGATTCGAACCCGCGACCCTCACCTTGGCAAGGTGATGCGCTACCAACTGCGCTACATCCGCGCGCAACGGGCGAGATCGTCGCCCGGTGCGAAGCACGACGATAGTCCAGTGAGCGTGCCCACACAAATTCCTTGCTCAGAGCGTGTCGAAGAGGGCCCGGGACCGGCCCTCGAACACCTGGGCCACCCGCCCCATGTGGCGGTCATGCTAGTGTTCGACGTCGTTCGCCTCTCGGCGCCGGTCCCGTGGCTCAGTGGAAGAGCGTCCGCTTCACACGCGGAAGGTCGCTGGTTCGATCCCAGCCGGGACCACACCTCCAAACTTCTCTCTGAGGCCCGGTCGCAAGCTGACCAACCCCGGGTCACGAATTCATACCTGACCGCGACACTCGGCAGTTGCACCCGAAATCGAGCCTGGGCACCGCATAGCCTGTCAGGCGCCTGGGCGGATTGTGGGCACCGCGGGGCCGAGGAGTGCGGACGTGAGCGAACTGGACCGGCGGAGGTTTCTGGTCGCCGTGGCCGCATCCGTCGCGGCGGCAACGATGCCAATGGCGCACGCCGACGTGCTCGGCTCGGCACCGGGCCCAGGCCCGCTGCCACCGAATCTGTTGCCGCCGCCCGACCCCGGTTCGCGGCTACCACTGCCGCGAGGCACGGTCCTGAAGCAACTTCCCGGCAGCGGTGACCTGTTGGCATGGACCGTCGATGACGGCGCCGACACCGCGGTCGTGCGGGCCTACACACAGTTCGCCAAGGACACCGGCGTGCGGCTCACCTACTTCGTCACCGCCGGCTATCGCTCTTGGACCGAGAACGCGGCGCAACTCAGACCGCTCGTCGAATCCGGGCAGATTCAGTTGGCCAACCACACCTGGACCCACCCGGACCTGACGAGGCTCGCGCCGAGCCAGATCGCCGACGAACTGAAAAGCACGGACGCCTTCCTGCGCAACACCTACGGCGTGGACGCCGCCCCGTACTTCCGTCCGCCGTACGGACACCACAACGCCGCCGTCGACGCGGTCGCCGCCGATCTCGGCTATCAGAATCCCACCCTGTGGAGTGGCGACCTGCGGGACTCCGCCCTGCTTCCCGAGGACGTCATCGTCCGGCTCGCCTACCAGTACTTCGCGCCGCAGACCATCGTGATCGGCCACCTCAACCACGCTCCCATCACGCACGTTTACGGACAGCTGGTCGACATCATCCGGGCGCGCCGGCTGCGCACCGTAACCCTCAACGACGTCTTCTTGCGCTCCGAGATCCCGCGTAGCACAACACGATTGAGTGGTTGAGACGCACACCGTTGCGCACCTGAATCGGCACGGGTTGACTGGACGCAGGGGTATCACCCCGACACAGAAAGAAGAATCCGATGATTGAAATGTTGCCGGATATGCCGGAGGGAGTCACCGGTATCCGCGTATCGGGCCGACTGCGCGGCGACGAGCTTCGCGAGATCAAGCCCAGCCTGCAGGAGCGGCTGGACACCGGCGAGGTGAGGATCGTCGAGGTCATCCCGTCGGACTACGAGGGCTTCGGGCCTGGCGGGTTGATCGAGGACCTCAAGCTTGGCTTCGGCACCGTCCTGCCGCACCACTCAGCCTTCAAACGGATCGCGATCGTCACCGATCTGGATTGGGTCGCGCACGTGCTGCACGCGCTGGCGTGGATTGTTCCGGGCGAGCTTGCCGTGTTCGGTCTCGACGCGCTGGAGCAGGCCAAGGAGTGGGCGGCCGGCTGAAGGGCCGAAAGTGCAGACCTGCAAGAATTCAGGCTCGGTGAAGTCGGCGACTGGTCGGGGCGCGAAAAAGGAGACGGCATGGCGGTCATAGTGATTCTCGAGCTCCAGTTCAAGCCCGAGTCGGTGGCTGCCGGCCGGGAACTCATGAGCCGGACGCTGGAGGTCACCCGCGCGTTCGACGGAAACCTCCAAACCGACGTATGGGTCGACGAGGACGACGAAGCGCACTGGTTGATCTACGAGGTCTGGGACTCCGTCGAGCACGACGAGGCGTACCGCCGCTTCCGCGCCGGTGAGGGCAAGGTGACCGAGCTTCCGCCGCTGTTGGCAGCGCCGCCGAACAAGAAGAGATACACGACCGCCGACGTCTAGCGCAGGCGAGGCGACGCGGTTTGGCATACCGTCGACCGCATGAGCTTCAACGAAGGCATCGGCACGCTCAAACTCGAATGCCCGCAGGCTCACCCGGTGGGCAGGATCATGCGCGAAACCGCACATCAGTCGACGCAGTACGACCCTGGGGCCGTCGTCGGGCCGCGCCGGTTCTGGCCGGCGGAAAGCGAGCAGACGCGCTTCACGGCGCACTGCCGATTCTGTGACAAGACGGTCGGCGAGAACACCGCGACGTTGCGGGCGAAGTTCGCCGAACTGCTCGCGGACACCGGCGAGACCTATCGCACCACCACGCTGCCGTATCTCTGAGGTCTCAGCGCTTCAACGCGTCGATTCCGTTGTAGAGCACCATCGCGCCGATCACCACCAGGATCACCGCCATCAGGGCAGCGTTGTTCTTTTCCATCCAGTCTTTGAGCCGCGCCATCGTATCGTCCAAACGGGTACCCGCGGCCGCATAAGCCAGGATCGGAATGGCGACCGATGACGCGGCGATCACGACGAAAAACGTTGCGGCCAGCCAGACATCGATGTGGTCGAGCCCGCTGGCGCCGATCGCCAATCCTGCTGGGATGCAGATGAACAGCACGTCAGGACGTGCGACCACCAAAGCCACACCTGTCAGCGCCGCGCGGGTGGGGGTGATCGTCGCGAACGACCGCATCCAGGCCGGCGATTCGGTATGGCCCTGCCGGGTCAGCCAGCGGTAGATGCCGAACAGGATGAGCGCCGAGCCCAGGACGATGCGCAGCCAGGAAGCCCAGCTCGGTGGCGTCTTGTGCAACCCGCCGAGCAGCCCCGAGGCCCCGACGCACACAGCGGTCAGTGCTGCCAGTCCCAGCGCCCATCCGGCAAGGAAAGCCAGCCCGCTCGGCCGCGGTTTCGGCGCCTGCAGCACCAGGACCGCCGGGATGATGGTGATCGGCGAGACCGCGACGACCAGTCCGAGTGGAATCAGCCCGGTGAGGACCGAGCCCCAGCTTCCTGCCATGGGTAGCCAATGTAGTGCACGGCAGGGCATTGCACAGGTTAAAGCCGACGCACCGGACGACGGGAGCGGGGGAGCGCCGAGGACCTCCAAGTGGAGCCCGGGGCCCCTAGTCGGTTCCCCAAGCGCTGCAATGGATTTACGGCGCAGGCCGCACACCGAGCTCCTATCGAAAACACATAATCGCAATCCGCCGGCGTAATGGCGAACCGGATTGGTGCGACGTCAGGTTGCGCCTCCATGGTTTCAGCTGAAAAAGCAAGCGGCACAACGGATCCTAGCCGACTCGCGGTCCTTACCAACGTTCCGGAATTCGCCCCTTATTGAGCGGCCGTCCAATAGTCGGTGGCGTTGATTGCCGGTGCTGATATCGCCGACTGTTTATTGATTTCGTAAGGTTCATGAGGAAACGTCTACGAAAACGCACGCCACTACGCCCATCGAGCACGTCCATCGAGCACGGAGATTTCATGACGCTGACCCGCAGACACCCGCTGGGCGTCCTCGTCGCGATAGTGGCGAGCCTCGCCGCGGTCGCTTCTTTCGGGGCCCCGACGGCGCAAGCCTTCTATGTCAAGTACCACGAGACCATCACCCGCAACGCCCTGCCCGCAGACCAGGTCAGCCAGCTGGCCGTCAACCAGATCCTGATCGGCCCGCCGCCCGGCGGCGGTGCCATGGGCAGCGATGTTTTCGCCACCGACGAGTTCCGCCACCTGGACAACTCGATCAACCCGGTCGACATCTGCAACCGGGCCCGCCAGGCCTGGGACGTCTTCTCCCCGGTCGTGCTCAGCGGCTCCGTCCTCAACGGCAACGTGGAGGTCGACGGACCCGGCGCCCGCGCCGCCTTCGGGGCGCTGCTGCACACCCAGCAGGACTTCTACGCCCACTCCAACTGGGTCGAGGAGAACGTCGCCATCGGCCAGCTGGACCGGCTTGCGCCGCCGATCTTCCCGACCTGCAACCCGGCCGACTTCCCGGCCGATCTGCACACGGGCTACTACAACATCGACTTCTCCCAGCAGTTCCCCCTGGAGGGCTGCCCGGCCGGCGGACCGCCGCCCGGCTTCCAGGAGTGCCACACGGCCCTGAACAAGGACGGCCCGCACACCCCGCGTGGCGCACAGGTCATCCCCGGCACGAACATGACGATGTATGAACTGGCAGCGAAACTGGCCACCCAGGCCAGCACCAACCTGTACACCACGGTGCGTGACTGGGTCGCCAATGAGAACGGCCAGAACGCCGCGGTGCAGCTGTTCCAGCAGGGTGGTCCGATGCCGTCGCTGAACAGCCTTCCGCACATCCCCAACATCCCGAACATCCCCTACACCGGCAGCTAGGGCTGATCAGCGGGTGCTCGGATCGCTCCAGTCGATCCACTCGCCGTGGGCGGCCACCCCGAGCACACCGCTGATCCCGGCCTGGTCGAAGGCCGCGACGAAGTCGTCGGCGCCCTCGGTGAAGTGGGCCCAGCCGTCCACGTGAGCAGGTATCACCAAGGCGGCGCCCAGGATTTCGGCGGCGGCCGCCGCGCGAGCCGACGTAAGGGTCAGCGGGCGGCCGCGCTCCTTGCTGGGCACGCTGGCCGCACCGGCGAACAGCACCGCGATGTCGACGCGGCCGATCCGCTCGGACACCTGCCTGACCACGTCGATCGAGGCGTTGTCGCCGCTGAGATAGACAGTGGGGAGGCCGCGGCCGGACAGCACGAACCCGGTCACCTCGCAGTTGACGTGACCGCTGGCGTCCCGTTGCCCGTCGGCGGGGCCGTGGATCGCTGGAACCGCTTGCACCACAAGGCGATCCGATCCGCCGGGCAACTCGAAGGACTGCCAGGGAGCCAACCCGAGCGCCGGTGGCCCCAAGCGGCCGGCGCCCCCGGGGTGGGTGAGAACCAGGGGAGCGGTCAAGGCGAAGCGGCGTCCCGCGTCGTCCAGGTTGTCGGGATGCTCGTCATGGCTGATCAGCACCACGTCGACCGGGCCCAGCGCTTCGGCGCTGACGGCGGGGCCGACGGTCTTGGTCAGGTAGGCGTGTGGTCCGGCAGGGTCAAAGGTCGGGTCCATCACGATCCGGTGACCGCCGATGTCGACCACCGTCGTCGGACCGCCCAGAACACTGATCGCACAGTCGCGCCGCCGAGGGTTCACTGGCATGAGTCCACTCCGGATCAAACACTGATTCGTTGGTGAGTCTAGGGTTTTCGGGTGTCGGTTTCCCACATGATCTTGATCGGACTGGCGGGGCTCGGGGCCGGCGCGATCAATGCGCTCGTCGGATCGGGCACCCTCATCACGTTTCCGACGCTGGTCGCGCTGGGCTACCCGCCGGTCACCGCCACCATGTCCAACGCGATCGGCCTGGTGGCCGGCAGTGTCTCGGGCACCTGGGGCTATCGCAGGGAACTGCGTGGGCAATGGGGGCGGCTGCGGTGGCAGATCCCGGCGTCGCTGGCCGGGGCGGTACTGGGTGCCTACCTCCTGCTGCATCTGCCCGAACGCGTCTTCACCCGAATCGTGCCCGTGCTGCTGGTGCTGGCTTTGATCCTGGTCGTCATCGGTCCGCGGATTCAGTCGTGGGCACGCCGACGCGCCGAGGACGCAGGCCGCTCCGCTGATCACATCACGCCGAGCAGAATGGCGGCGCTGGTCATCGGCACCTTCCTGGTGGGCGCCTACGGCGGCTATTTCACAGCGGCTCAGGGCATCCTGTTGGTCGGCGTGATGGGCGCGTTGCTGCCGGAATCGGTGCAACGCATGAACGCGGCAAAGAATCTGCTCACGCTGATTGTGAATGTCGTTGCCGCGGTGAGCTATACGCTGGTCGCCTGGGAACGGATCAGCTGGCCGGTAGCCGGGCTGATCGCGGTCGGCTCGCTGATCGGGGGATTGATCGGCGCACGCTATGGACGACGGCTGTCGTCAAATGCGCTGCGCGCCACCATCGTGGTGGTCGGGTTGATCGGGCTGTACCGGTTGCTCGCCGTGTAAATGCGACTGCGAAGACATACGATTCGGCAATGCCGGTTACTCCTGATGACGCAATCGCCGCGATCCGGGGCGCCGGCGGTGCCTGCCCCGGTTATCGGGCCCTGCACGCCAAGGGCACTCTGTACCGCGGCACCTTCACCGCAACGCCGGAGGCTGCGGGGCTCTCCCGCGCACAGCATCTGGACGGCTCGCCGGTCCCGACACTGGTGCGGTTCTCCAACGGCTCGGGCAACCCGGCTCAACCGGACGGTGCACCGGGCGTGCGCGGCCTGGCCGTGAAGTTCACTCTGGCCGACGGCAGCACAACCGACGTCTCCACGCAGACCGCCCGCCTGTTCGCCGCCAGCGGACCCGACGGATTCGTCGACCTGCTCAAGGCGCTGCGGCCCGGCGCGACGATGCCGGCCCGGCTGGCCCGCCTCTTCGCGACCCGGCCGGCC
This sequence comes from Mycobacterium gordonae, assembly GCF_001417955.2. GTDB lineage: Bacteria > Actinomycetota > Actinomycetes > Mycobacteriales > Mycobacteriaceae > Mycobacterium > Mycobacterium gordonae_B. Next base: position 11,446 of record NZ_LKTM01000391.1, read on the forward strand.
CTGCTGCGTGCTCTGCCGGTTCTGGCCGCCGCCGGTAAGACCCCGGCAAGCTACGCCACCATCGAATACCACGGATTGCATGCTTTCCGCTGGGTCGCCGCCGACGGCAGCGCGAGATTCGTTCGCTACCATCTGATCCCGGTCGCCGGGGTAGAGCACCTGTCGCTACTGGCGTCCCGCAAGAAGGACCGCGACTTCCTCACCGACGAACTGAACACGCGCCTCGGCAACAGCCCGGTGCGGTTCGATTACCGCGTCCAGATCGCCGGACCCAACGATTCGACGGTGGATCCGTCGGCGCCCTGGCACAGCGCGGACACGGTCACCGTCGGCACCATCGAGATCACCGGCGTGGACACCGAGCGCGAACACGGCGGCGACATCGTCGTCTTCGACCCGATGCGCGTCACCGACGGCATCGAACCCTCCGAGGACCCGGTGCTGCACTTTCGCACCTTGGCATATTCGGCGTCGGTCAAACTGCGGACCGGCGTCGACCGCGGCGCCGAAGCACCCGGATGATCAGGGACTTATTGCTCTACCCCCGTGGGGTATCTGAGTCGTAGCGTCCGGGGGTATGACGCAAGAACCTGAACCCGATTCGGCGGCCGAAGGTCGCTGGCTGGGTCAACTCCTGGCCTGGGTGGGCATCGTCGCCGGGATCGTCTTCATCGTGGCGGTGGTTTTCTTCTCGGGCTTTTTCGTGGCCTGGTCGCAGGACGGCCACACCTGGGGGTCGAGAAATTCCGGCGGCGGACGCGACGGGACCTGCCCGATGATGGGCTCCGGCGGAATGATGGGCCCCGGGGGCATGATGGGGCCCGGCAACCTGGGCCCGGGGCGTTCAACGATTCCGCAGCCGCCGCCTTCGAGTACGCCGACGACACCGCCTCGTTAATTGATCATCACTGGCGCAACAGGATTCAACTGACTGTCGCCGCCGCGGCGTCCTCGATGACGTCCAGCGCCGCGCCGCGGCGTTGCCACGCTCGACGTTGCCGCATCGCTCCGTTGCCGAGCGCGGTGACACGGTCGAGTTCGTCGACGACGTGGTGGTATTCGTCCAGGGCGTCCAGTGCCGGGCGGACCCGGTGCACCAACGCGCTCAGCAGCTCGCGCACCGGAACCGCCCCGCGCCCGTCGACCAGATCCAAGGTGCTGCCGGCCAGCCCGTCATGCGCGGCCTTCCAGTACGCCGCCCGCAACGCGGCCGGCGGCAACCGGTCGACGGTGCGATCGCGCTCGTCGACCGCGGTCATCACGGCCGCCCGGATCAGCGTGGCCAGCAACACGGTGTCGGCGGCGGTCGCCGGCACATCGGCGACCCGCACCTCCACGGTGGGAAAATCCGCCGACGGGCGCACGTCCCAGTAGACCATCCCGGCATCCAGGATCACCCCGGTCTCGACCAGCATCCCCACCGTGCGGTCGTATTCCTCAACCGAGGCGAAATACGGCGGCGCACCCGCGACGGGCCAGCGCCGCCACAACACACTGCGCCAGCTGGCATAGCCGGAGTCGCTGTTGCGGTAGATCGCCGAATTCGCCGACAGCGCAAGCAAAGTCGGCAGCCATGGGCGCACCCAGTTGCCGGCGTGGACCGCCGCACCGCGGTCGGGCACCGCCACGTGGACATGGCACCCGCAGATGCCCTGCTCATGTGCCACCATCCCGAACCGCTCGCCGATCTGACGGTAGCGGGGGGTGTCGGTCACCGGGAACTCGTGGGGAGTGACGGGAGGCAGTCCCAGGGCCAGCAGGCGCACGCCGACCGCTTCGGCGGCCCGCGCGGCTGTGCGTCGTAGCTCGGTGAGCTCTTCGTGCAGCTGTGCAGCAGTGGTCGCGACGCTGGACGTCGTCTCCACCTGGCAGCTGGCCAGCTCCACGTCGAGCTCGACGCCGCGGCGTGCGGCCTCGGCGGCCACGTCCCGATTGCGGGGAGCGGGCTCGCCGGTGTCCGGGGCGGCCAAGAGAAACTCTTCTTCCACACCGACCGTCGGCAGGTCACCCTCCGATTGCCGCGTGCTCATGTCCCGCAACCTACCCGGCTGGTGACCGGGCAAACCTGCTCTCACCCGGTGTTATGCATGGGAACTTGGCCATGTCGGCGATTTCCCAGTACGAACGCGGTTAGTTGGAGACAATGGCCTCGAAGGGAACCGGAGTTCGGCCCTCACGGGGTCTCTGGGGTGGGTTCAGTGAGCGTGCGCGGCACGGTCCGATGAAGGAGCGATCTAGCAGTGTTAAGTCCCCGGTTGCAGGAACACGACTACGTCCTTGATTCGACCGAGAACCTGGTCGCCCAGGACGGCATCGAAGCCGTGACGATCCGCGCGCTCACCAAGGCCACCGGTGTCTCCAACGGCGCCATCTACCGCACCTTCGAATCCCGCGGCGGCCTGCTGGGCCGGGTCTGGATCCGGGCTGAACGTCGTTTTCTGGATCAGCTGACCAGTCTCGTCGAGGAGGCGAAGGCCCAGCCCGGCGGTGAACCCCTCGATGCGGTCTATGCCGCCGCGGAGACCTCGCTGCTGTACCCGGACTTGTACCCGGGTTCGTCTGCATGCCTGATGACGGTGCGTCGTGACGACGTCGTCAGCCAACCGATGCCCGCCGATATCGCCGAGCACCTGCAGGGCCTCGAGCGCGAACTCGCCGCGGTCATGGCCCAGCTGGCCGAAGGCCTCTGGGGGCGCAGCGACGACGGCGCAGTCGACCTGATCGCCACCTGCATCATCGATCTGCCGAAGTGGATCGGTCTGCGCGGTGGACGGTACAGCCTGCCCATCCTGCGTGACTACCTGCGCGCGGCGGTGCGATCGGTACTCGAAGTGGGACCCCCGCCGGCCGGGGCAGACCGCGAGTTGGCGGCCAGCGGCGCTCGCCACGGCGCGGCGTAACCGTCGTCAGGAAATCGCGAGGGCGTTGTCCACGGTCGGGAAGATCGGCAACTCCGCGGTCAGTCCGCAGGCAGCCACGATCCGGCTGACGATCGGGGCGTGGGTCACCAGCCGCAGTTCGACGCCGCGACGGCGGCACTGTTCGGCGGCCTCGCTGAGCACGCTGTAGGCGCAGCAGCCCATGAAATCGACGTCGGTTACGTCGACGACGAACGGTCCGGGTGCGGTGGCAGTGGCGGCCGCTTCGGTCACCAGCTGGCGCCAGGTGCTCTCGTTGCAGGCGTCGATTTCACCGCCGGCGTGGATCACCACCGCGTCGCCACTGCGATCGGTGATCGCACGCAGCGTGCTGCGCGGCTCGCCGAGTTGGTAGACCAGGCGGGTACTGAGTGTGAGATGTGAGGAAAAAGATTCTGCGATGACCAGGCTCATGGTGCACTCCTAATCGACTGGCGCAAATCGCGCCGCGATGGATGCCCGTCCTGCATATCTGAAGACAGACAGATAAATCGCCCTGTAGATACCAGTTCTATAACAAGACAGGTCTGTCTGTCTACATGGCTGGGGTAAGAGTACGGTAAGTCACGTTATGACAACGCCCGACGTCACGGGCCCCGGGGGTCCCGCCGTGCCCGCCCGTGAACGGATATTGAATGCCGCCTACGAATTGTTCGGCCGCCGTGGAATCAGGGCGGTGGGCACCGAGGAAGTGATCGAGCGCGCCTGTGTGGCCAAGGCGACGCTCTACCGGCACTTCGCGACCAAAAATGCGCTGGTACTGGCCGTCCTGGAGCGGCGTGAGCAATTGTGGACGCACGGCCTGATCGAGGAGCGCTCCGCGTCGCTCGGCAGCACGCCCGAGGAACAGTTGCTGGCGATTTTCGACGTCCTGCACGAGTGGTTCCACAATCGGGACGGCTTCGAGGGCTGCTCGTTCATCAACGTGCTGCTCGAGTTGGGCGCCGACCATCCCGCCGGGCAACCGAGCATCGTCCATATCAACAATGTGCGTGAGATCGTTCGCACGCGGGCGGTGGCCGCGGGGTTGCGCGACGTCGAGGATTTCGCGCGGTCCTGGCAGATCCTGATGAAGGGCGCGATCATGCTCGCGGCGGTTGGCGACACCGACGCCGCCCTGCGATCGCGCAGCATGGCCCGCGGCCTCATCGATCGGCACCGCCCGCCCGACGGCGTTCGCCCCGAAACGGACCGCGAAGAGGCGGTCGGTTAGTTCAGGCGGCCTTTTCCGCAGCCTGGTTTCCGGTCTTGCGATAGTGCTCTTCCTCCAGTTCGGCGATCGCGCGAGACGTGCGTTCGCGCAACAGGATCGCCGCGGTGATGCCGCAGATGACGGCGATGACCAGGGCTACCCAGGAGAACCGGGACATCCAGCGCTCGGCGGCCACACCGGCGTAATACACCAGGGCGGTGGTACCCCCGGCCCAGCAGATGCCGCCGCCCACATTCGCCGCCAGGAAGCGCGGGTAGGGCATCTTCAACGCCCCGGCCAGCGGCCCGGCGAAGATGCGCAGCAGTGCGATAAAGCGGCCGAAGAACACCGCACGAACACCCCAGCGGTTGAAGGTCCGCTCGGCCAGTGCCACGTGCCCGGGACCGAAGTGCTTCGGGAATCTGCGGCCCAGGCGGTCGAACAGTGGCATCCCGAAACGCCGGCCAATCGAGTAGCCGATTGAGTCGCCCACCACGGCGCCGATCACCGCGGCCGCGCCGACGCCGATGGGGTTGACCCCGATCTCGTGATGCGACGACATCAACGCGGCACTGACCAACACGATCTCGCCCGGCAGCGGAATGCCCAGGCTTTCCACTCCGACGACGCCGCCGACCAGCAGGTAGATCGCCAGCGGCGGGATTGAATGCAGCAGGGCGTCCAGATCCATGGATAAAGAATGCCTGACCGCCGCCGGATACGCGGCACAACGCCGTCAGCGAATACTGTCGTGACGTCAAGACTCAGGGCAGCTCCGGAGGTCCCGTTGGAATTCAACCTCGCGCAGATCATTTCGGCGGTGGCCGCCGCCAACCCGGACCGCGACGCGATCGTGTTCGGTGACCGCCGGTTCACCTTCGCTCAGACCGAGGAACGGGCCCGGCGTTTCGCACGCGCGCTGCACGACTGGGGATTGGGCGCCCACCGGGAACGCGCCGAGTTGGCGCCACATGAATCGGGCCAGAGTCACCTGGGGCTGTATCTGGCCAACTGCAACGAGTTCCTGGAAGCGATGATCGGGGCCTACCGGGCCCGGGTCGCTCCGTTCAACGTCAACTACCGCTACGTCGCGGAGGAGTTGGTGTACCTGATCGGCAACGCCAACGCGGATGCGCTGGTCTACCAGGCGCGTTTCGCACCGACGTTGGCCCAGGCTCTGGAACGCGCGTCGAAGCCGGTTCGGCTGATCCACGTCGACGACGAGTCCGGCAACGCGCCGCTTCCGGGGGCGGTGCGCTACGAGGAGCTGCTGGCCTCGGTTTCCGACGAACCGTTGGACGTGGTGCCGTCGCCCGACGATCTCTACATGCTCTACACCGGGGGCACCACCGGCATGCCCAAGGCGGTGCTGTGGCGTCAGCACGACATCTTCATGAACGCGATGGGCGGCCGGACCTTCGGCACCGGTGAGCCGGTGCGCAGCCTGGAGGAGATCGTGGAGCGCTCCCGGCCCGATGGCCCCGGATCCATGACGGCCGCACCGCTGATGCACGGGGCGGCGCAGTGGGCGGCGTTCATCAACTTGTGTGCCGGGCGGCCGTTCGTGATGGCGCCGACGACCACCCATCTGGATCCGGCCGAAGTGTGGGCGCTGGCCAGCCGGGAGCGGGTGGTGTCGTTGTCGATCGTCGGCGACGCCTTCGGCCGTCCGCTCCTCGACGAACTGCAGACCGGCTCCTACGACCTTTCCGGGCTGTTCGTGCTGGTCACCGGCGGGGCGGCGTTGAGCGCTCCGCTGAAGCAGCGGTTTGTGGAAGTGCTGCCGCACCTGACGATCCTGGACGCTGGGGGCTCCTCGGAATCGGGCGCCCAGATGGGGCAGGTCTCCAGCGCGGCGCAGCATGCGTCGGGCAGGTTCGCACCCAATCCGGGGGCGGTGGTGGTCAGCGAGGACCTGACGCGGATCCTGTCCCCGGGCGACGACGAGATCGGTTGGCTGGCCCAGCAGGGCCCGATCCCGTTGGGCTACCTCGACGATGCGGCGAAGACGGCTCGGACGTTCCCGGTCATCGACGGCATCCGGCACTCAGTTCCCGGCGATCGGGCCCGCTGGGACGCCGACGGCCAGATCGAACTGCTCGGCCGGGACTCGGTGACCATCAACTCCGGCGGGGAAAAGATCTTCGCCGAGGAGGTCGAGGCCGCGATCAACGAGCATCCCGCCGTCTACGACGTCGTGGTGACCGGCCGTCCGAGTGAGCGGTGGGGCAACGAGGTGGTCGCGTTGGTGCAGCTGGCGGACGGTGCTCACGCCGACGCGGAGGGCATCATCGCCGAGGCCGCGCGTCACATCGCGCGCTACAAGCTGCCCAAAGAGGTGATCTTCTGCGCCAAGGTGCAGCGGTCACCGTCCGGCAAGGCCGACTACCGGTGGGCGAAAGAGCAAGCTGTACAAGCTAATTGAAGAATCCCGATTTGTCGTTGCTCTTGTTCCAGCCGCCGGAGCTGCTGTCGCCGGAGTTGGCGATGCCCGAGCTGTAATTGCCCGAGTTGTTGATCCCGTTGTTGTAGGAACCGGTGTTGCCGAAGCCGGACAGTGCGTAACCGGTGTTGTAGAACCCGACGTTGCCCCGGCCGTCGGAGTTGTGCCAGCCCGACGTGTAGCCGAAGGCGTCGGCGGTGCTGTTCTGGAATCCCGACGAATCCGAGCCGGTGTTGTAAAAGCCGGACAGATTGCTGCCGACATTGCCGAACCCTGAATTCGTCAGGCCGACAGGGGTTTCCGAGCTGCCGAAGCCGGTGTTGAAACTTCCGGAATCGAACAGCCCGGTGTTGGTGTTGCCCGAGCTGAACAGACCGGTGTTCCAGTAGCCGGAGTTGAATGCGCCGGTGTTGGTTCCGTATTGCGCTGAGTTGAAGAATCCGGTGTTGCCGGAGCCCGCATTGCCGAAGCCGACGCTGTTGTACGTCGCGTTGCCCGCGCCCGTGTTGCTGATGCCGGCATTGTCGAAGCCGAAGTTCGTGTTGCCGCCGTTGCCGAAGCCGGTGTTGACCGATCCCGCGTTCCAGAAGCCGGTGTTGGTGGTCCCGGCGTTGCCGAATCCCCAGTTGCCGTAGCCGGAATTGAAGAAGCCGACGTTGTTGTCGCCGGAGTTGAAGAAACCGATGTTGTTGTTGCCCGAGTTGCCGAAGCCCAGGTTCCCGACGCCGGCGTTGAGCGCGCCGATACCCACCTGGTTGTCGCCGGTGAGCCCGAATCCGACGTTGTTGTTGCCGGTGTTGCCGAACCCGAAGTTGAAGCTGCCCTTGTTCCCGAAGCCGACGTTCGAGTCGCCGGCGTTGCCGCTGCCGAGGTTGAAGGAGCCGAGGTTTCCGCTGCCGAAGTTGGTGGAGCCGATGTTTCCGCCACCCCGGTTGCCGTCGCCGACGTTTCCGGGACCCAGGTTTCCGTTGCCCTGGTTTCCGCCACCCAGGTTCAGATTGCCGTAGTTGCCGTTGCCGAAGTTGGTGTTGCCCCAGTTGCCGCTGCCCAGGTTGGCATTACCGGTGTTGCCGCTGCCCACGTTGGTGTTGCCGCCGTTGCCGCTGCCCAGGTTGGCGTTGCCGTAATTTCCGCTGCCCACGTTGGCTTTTCCGGTGTTGCCGCTGCCGAGGTTGGTGTCGCCGGTGTTTCCGACGCCGAGATTCCAGGCTCCGTTGTTGCCGATGCTGGTGTTCAGATTCGCCAGGCCTGCCAGCGATTGCCAGGGCGCCAACTCGGCGGCGGCCGCGGACACCCCGGAGTGATAGCCGACCATCGCGGCCACGTCCTGGGCCCACATCTGTTCATAGCTGCTCTCGGCGGCCGCGATCGCAGGCGCGTTCTGCCCGAACAAATTCGACATCACCAGCTGCACAATGGAATTGCGATTCGCTGTCACTGCCAGAGGATGGACGGTGCCGGCCTGCGCGGCCTCGAACAGGCCGGCCACGGCCGTCGCCTGAGAGGCCGCCGCACTGGCCCGGGCCGCTGCCGCGCTCAGCCACTTCGCATAGGGTGCGGCCGCTGATGTCATGGCCGTCGCCGCGGGACCGTGCCACGCCTGACCCGCCAACCCCGAGGTCACCGACGCGAATGACTCGGCCGCCACCGCCAGTTCCGCGGCCAGCCCGTCCCAGGCAGCGGCCGCGCCGAACATCGGTCCCGAGCCCGCTCCGCTGAATATGCGCAGCGAATTGACCTCGGGCGGTGATACCAAAAAACTCATGACAGGCTCCAGAGGTTTCCCCAGGTCCCTTGAAGCCTGGGATTACATACCGCGGGACTGTATATGAGGCGTTAGCTAATATTTCCGTTTTCCCAGATCTGGTGAAGGCGTCCACGCGCCGGTCCTGAGCGGCGACCGAGCGGATCGGCGAGAGGACCCGCCAGAGCGGCTGTCGCACCGGCGAAAAGGCAAGCGGCACAGAGAAATTGTGTTCCGGACTCGCCGCCGGATGAAAGGGGGGCGTCGCGTTGCCAACCAGTCTTGATTCCCCGACCACTCTGCAACGCGACGCTGGCCAACCGTATCGAGAATCACGAGGCCGTAGGTGCGTTTTGGCCGAAACCGTCGTCGGAAGTATCCGCTTGGCGGGTCGGGTGGCTGGGTGCCGCAATGTTCATCCGCAGTGATCGCATCGGGTCTAAAATCTGGTCCCGTCGCCAGGCCTGTCGGGAGGTTACTGATGTCGTTTGTCATCGCGGTACCTGAGTTGGTCTCGACGGCAGCCGGCGATCTGGCGGGAATCGGGTCGGCATTGTCGTCGGCCGGCGCGGCGGCTTCGGTACCGACTACCGGGATCGTCGCGGCGGCCGAGGATGAGGTGTCGACGGCGATTGCGGCATTATTCGCGGCGCACGGCCGCGCTTACCAGGCACTCAATGCGCAGGTCGCGGCCTTTCACGAGCAGTTTGTGCAATCGTTGGCCGCCGGGGCCGCCGCGTACGCCGCCGCCGAGGCGGCCGGCGCGTCGCCGCTGCAGAGCCTGCTCGGGTTGATCAACGCTCCGACCCAGACGTTGCTGGGGCGCCCGCTGATCGGCAATGGTGCTGACGCACCGGACTTCTCGGGGGCACCCGGTGGTGCCGGCGGGTTGTTGTTCGGCAACGGCGGTCGCGGTGGTTCGGGCGCGCCGGGCCGGGCCGGCGGCGCCGGAGGAGACGCGGGCCTGATCGGCAACGGCGGGATCGGCGGTGTGGGCGGGGCCGGCGCGCTCGGTGGGAACGGCGGTGCCGGTGGGACGTTGTTCGGCGACGGTGGCGCCGGCGGGCGAGGTGGGTCCGCCGTGGTGGGCGTGCTCGGTGGAACTCCCGGCACCGGAGGCCACGGCGGCAATGCGAACTGGTTCGGCTCCGGTGGTGCGGGAGGGCAGGGCGGGACGGGT
>NZ_LKTM01000392.1 GCF_001417955.2 Mycobacterium gordonae
CGGTGGCGGCGGTCCCGGTGGTGGTGGCCCCGGCGGTGGTGGCGGCCCTGCGCCGCAGGCCGGTGGCGGACCGGCGCCGCACGGTGGCGGCCCCGGCGGTGGCGGTCCCGGTGGTGGTGGCCCCGGTGGTGGTGGCCCTGCGCCGCAGACCGGTGGTGGCGGACCGGCCCCGCGCGGCGGTGGACCTGCGACTGCACCCGGTCAGGGCGGAGGCCCCCGCGGACCGCAAGGACAAAACCCCGGACCTGCGGCCACGCAGCTGCGTGGCGGTTTGGGCGTACCCGGCGCAGGCCCAAATGGAGGTTTCAGCGGCGGCTTGCGCGGTCCAGGCGGCGAGTTCCGAGGGGCATTCCGCGGAACAGGCGCACCGGCGGCCGACTTCCGTGGCGCTTTCCGTGGCCCCGGCGGCCCGCGCGCAGACTTCCGGGGCGGATTGCGACTGAACGGCATGGCACCCGGAAACTTCCGGGCGGCCTTCCGCGGTCTGGCCGCGCCACCCTTTGCCCGGTGGTGGGGTCCCCGCGGAGACCTGGGCATCAACCTGCGAGGACCCGACTGGCCGCGCGCGAACCTGAACTGGCGTCTCGGCTGGCGCGGCGGCCCGGCGTGGCACTTCCGCGGCGACTTCAGGGGTCCCGGCGCCCCGATCGGGGATCTGCTCTGGAACGCCGCGTTCCGGAGCCCGGGCCTGCATCTGTTGCCGCCGCCTTGGCACGGTGGTCCTGCGCCGTGGGGCCTGGGACGCGCACCATGGGGTTGGGGCCCACCACCTCCGCCTCCGCGCGGTTGGGGTGCGCCCCTCCGGGATGCGCTGCTCCCGTTCGGGGGCTGGGGACCCTGGCCACCTCCGGCAGGCTGGGTGGCGCCGACGCTGAATTACCTGGGTTACTCGGTGCTGCCGCTCTGGGATCCCTACTACCAGCAGTGGGGCTTCTGGCTATACGGGGTGTGGGTTCCGCTACAGCCCTACTGACCCCTGGTTCTACCAGCCGATTCCAATCTGCTGGCAGGTGGATAACACCCCGCCGTACGCGACGATGCTGTCGGTCCACGCGGCCTCGTCGTACTGAGTGCCCGCGCCGGGACGCACGCTGGCGACGAATAACTGCATGTCATCGATGTAGCGCTGGAGCGCGCGCGTGGTCAGGCGCGGAGGATTGTCATGCGCGTCGAGGGCCTGCTGGGTGCGGCGCGCCCAGTCCCGGGTATCGGTGACGAACTTCGGCAGAGCGGCGTCTCGTTCCGGCGAACCGGCCTCACCCGTGGCCAGAAACGCGTTGCTGCGGTCGTCGTTCTCCTTCATCAGGGGTCCGATTGCCTGGCACAAGGCCTTATCCGAGTCCGCTACGGGCGTTTTCGGCGCACTGGCCGCCGGCGTGGGCGCGGAATCGGTCAGCAGCGCGATCAGGGACATCACCAGCGCGGCGACCGCCAGCAGGATTGCCAGCCCCACGCCCAAAGTCGTCAACGAAGGGCGGCTGCGCTGCCGGGGCTCGAGACTGAAATCGGGTGCCGCCGTCTCGCGCGGCAATGGATCGGTCTGCGGACCTGTTGGTATCGGGCCGCCCGTCCGACGACCGCCACGGAACTCCCCACCGCGCGTGTTCATGTGAATTCAGCTTAGTCGGGTCCGATTTCTGCCGGTGTGCGTCGCCGTGCGGCGCGCGTAGCCTCGAAGACATCGGACCAGTGCCGACATGTGAATCCGACCGTATTGAAGGAGCGATCCGATGACCGTGAGCAAAGGTCTTCTGGCCGGTGGTCTGCTGAGTGTCGCCGCGGCTGCCTTTATCACTGTGCCTGTGGCCGGCGCCGATCCTGGCCAGCAGTGCAACACTACGTTCGGTCAGACGGCGTCCGAACAGATCCAGGGCTACCTGGACCGCCATCCCGACGTGAAGGCCACGCTTCAGGCCCAGGCTGGGTCGGGCACAGATGTGATCGACTACCTCAACCGGCACCCGAACCAGCGCCAGCTCTTAATCACACTGGCCAACGAGTGCACCTCCTAACGTGATCGGGCTTCGTCGTTGAGCGGCGCATGCGACACGCGCAAATGTTCGCGGTTGACTCAAAATAGGAACACGTTCTAGCGTCAAGTACGTGTTTTCTGATCCGCTCAACGAAGCGATCGCGGAAGCCGAGCAACTCGTGGCCGCCGCCCCGCATATCGAGACCGAAGCCGACCTACTCGAAGGCCTCCAGTATCTGGCCGGCTGCATCACCGGCTGCATGCATCTGGCCTTCGACTACGAGCGCGACCATCCCTTCCTGCAGTCCGGAACCGGGCCGTTCACCAAGATGGGACTGGACAACCCGGACACGCTGTACTTCGGGACCCGGGTGCACGCCGACCGCGACTACGTGGTCCGCGGTGTCCGCGGCACCACCACCGACCTGAGTTTCCAACTGCTCGGGGGCGAATACACCGACGACAACGTGCCCGCCAGCCAGGCCGCGTTCGACGACCGGGAACTCGACATCGCACCCGACGGCAGCTTCGAGTGGCGGCTACGGCCAACCAGCGCAGGGCAACTCGTCATGCGCGAGGTCTACGGTGACTGGTCGGCGACCCGTGGCACGTTGACCATCGAGCGGTTGGACACCGCGGGCACCGCGCCGCCGCCGCTGACTCGGGAGCTGATCGAAAAGCGTTATGCCACAGCGGGTAAGCAGCTGGTCAACCGGGTGAAGACCTGGCTGCAGTTCCCGCAGTGGTTCTATCTGAAGATCCCCGTCAACACGATGGTGCCGCCGCGGCTGACCCCGGGTGGGCTGGCGACCCAGTACTCGTCGGTCGGCCACTTCGACCTGCAACCGAACCAGGCCCTGGTGATCACGGTTCCGGTCAGTGACGCCCCGTACCTCGGCTTCCAGCTGGGCAGTATGTGGTACATCTCGCTGGACTACATCAACCACCAGACATCGCTGAACAACACTCAGGCACAAGCGGATCCGGACGGGAAGGTCCGTATCGTGGTCAGCGACCAGAATCCCGGTGTGACCAACTGGGTTGAGACGCTCGGCCATCGTCGCGGGTTCCTGCAGTTCCGGTGGCAGCGGGTGTCCCGGGAGCTCACCGAGGCTGACGGCCCGACTGTGGAGTTGGTCGACGTCGACGCGGTACCGGCTTCGTTGCCGTATTTCGAGCACAACAAGATTTCCGAGGACGACTGGCGGGCGCGTATTGCGCTGCGCCAGTTGCAGATTGCGGCAAGGATGCTGGGATGACCTATTTGCTCGACGGCAAGGTGGTAGTGATCAGCGGCGTCGGTCCGGGTCTGGGCACCACGCTGGCGCGCCGGTGCGCGCTCGAAGGGGCCGACCTGGTGCTGGCGGCACGCAGCGCCGACCGGTTGGACGACGTCGCCAAGCAGGTCGTCGACCTGGGCCGCAAGGCGGTCGCGGTGCCCACCGACATCACCGACGACGATCAGGTGAGCAACCTGGTCGACGCCTCCCTGGAGGCCTACGGCAAGGTCGACGTGCTGGTCAACAACGCCTTCCGGGTCCCGTCGATGAAGCCGTTGGCCGGCACCACCTTTCAGCACATCCGGGACGCGATCGAGCTCAGTGCCCTGGGGGCGTTGCGGCTTATTCAGGGCTTCACGCCGGCGCTGGCGGCGTCGAAGGGCTCCGTGGTCAACGTCAACTCCATGGTGATCAGGCACTCCCAGGCCAAGTACGGCGCGTACAAGATGGCCAAGTCTGCGTTGTTGTCCATGTCGCAGTCGCTGGCGACCGAGCTCGGTGAGCAGGGTATTCGCGTCAATTCCGTTGCACCGGGCTATATCTGGGGTGACACCTTACAGGGTTACTTCAACCATCAGGCCGGTAAGTACGGCACTACCGCCGACCAGATCTATCAGGCCACCGCCGCGAACTCGGATCTGAAGCGGCTCCCCACCGAAGACGAGGTGGCATCGGCGATCCTTTTCATGGCCAGCGACCTGTCCAGCGGCATCACCGGCCAGACGCTGGACGTCAACTGCGGGGAGTACCACACCTGATGGAGCGCACCGACGTAGGCACCGTCGACGACCTGCACGCGTCGGCGACCAAACTGACCGGGCTGGACGATTTCGGCACCGACAACGACAACTACCGCGAGGCGCTGAGCGTTCTGCTGGACGCCTACCAGCGCGAAGCGAACCTGACGGCTTTGGGCAGCAAGATGAATCGGTTCTTCCTGCGCGGCGCGCTGGTGGCCAGGCTGCTCTCCGAATCGGCGTGGAAGCAGTATCCCGACTACGCCGGCGTGGCCATCGAGCGGCCGATCTTCGTGACCGGCTTGCCGCGTACCGGGACGACGGTCCTGCACCGGCTGCTGGGCGCCGACCCGGGCCATCAGGGACTGCACCTGTGGCTGGCCGAGTTCCCGCAGCCGCGCCCGCCCCGGGATACCTGGGACTCGAATCCCTGGTACAGCCAGCTGAATGCGCAGTTCAACAAGGCCCATGCGGAGAACCCGGAATACACCGGCCTGCATTTCATGGCGGCATACGAGCTCGAGGAGTGCTGGCAGCTACTGCGTCAATCACTGCACTCAGTGTCCTACGAGACGCTGGCCCACATCCCCAGCTACGCCCAGTGGCTGGCCCAACAGGATTGGACTCCGTCGTACCAGCGACACCGCCGCAACCTCCAACTGATTGGGTTGAACGACAAGGACAAGCGTTGGGTGCTCAAGAATCCCAGCCACCTGTTCGCGCTCGACGCGCTGATGGCGACCTATCCCGACGCCCTGGTGATTCAAACTCACCGGCCGGTGGAAACGATCATGGCCTCGATGTGCTCATTGGCCCAGCACACCGCCGAGGACTGGTCGACGAACTTCACGCCTGACCGGATCGGCGCGGACGCAATGGAAACCTGGTCGCGCGGTCTGGAGCGGTTTAACACCGTTCGCGCCAAGCATGATCCGGCCCAATTCTGCGATGTGGACTACCACGACCTGATCGGCGACCCGCTCGGCACCGTCGCCGCTGTGTACCGCCATTTCGGGCTGACCCTGACGGACGAGGCGCGAAAAGCCATGGAGGACAGCCACGCCGAGAGTCAGACCGGTGCGCGGGCCCCCAAGCACAAGTACTCGCTGGCCGATTACGGGTTGACCGCCGAAGAGGTCAAGGAACGCTTCGCGGGGCTGTGACCCGCGGGCTTCGGCTACTCGGCCGCCTCCAGGATCCCTTCGGCCACCGCGTGTTCGATGCTGTCGGAGAGCCGGGGGCAGGACCGAGTGCGTGCGGTGTTTCCGCCGCAGGCCCTTACCTCGGCAAAGTGCGCACAACGCTGCGAAGCCTCGGTGTTCCATTGCACCGCAGTGTGACCCGGACCCAACCAGCGCACCGACACCGTGACGTGGCAGAACCGGCAGTCCACCGGGCGTAGCCCACCCGTCAGATAGCGCTCCCGGTCCGCACGGCTGGCCTCGGCCACCGCGGCGGCCCGCTGCGGATCGTCGGCGAAATCCCGTGACTTGGACCACGAACCGGACCCTCCGTCGGAGGCGTGCGGCTCGTCGTGATCATGGTGATCACCGAGCAGCATCAGCATCGACCTGGCGAGCCGATCGACGTCGGGAACCGCCGGCTGGTCGTCAGACATGACGGTCAGTGCTGTTCGGCCGGCACTTCATCGGAAACCGCCTCGGCCTCTTTGGCTTTCAGGTTCTCGGCGACCTCGGCGTTCCAGAACTCGTTGGCGCGGGCGGTGTCGACCTCCATCTCGAAGCGTTCCACCATCTCCGGGGTGATGTCGGCGACATCCACGTAGAACTGCTGATACCAGCGGCGCATCTGGTAGACGGCCCCGTCCTCTTCGACCAGCAACGGGTTGTCGATACGGGTCTTGTGCTTCCAGATCTCGACGTCCTGCATGAAGCCCTTGCTGACGCCTTCGGTGAAGACGCGGGACAGCTTGTCGCTCATCTTTTCGTCCAGGCCCTTGGGCTTTTCGACGATCACACCCCACTGCAGCACGAAGGAGTCCTGCGTCACGGGGTAGTGGCAGTTGATCAGGATCGACTCGGACTTGTAGCCGCTGTAGCTGTTGTGCAGCCAGTTGATCATGAACGACGGCCCGAAATAGGAAGCCTCCGAGTCCAATTCCGCTTCGCCGTACGAGGTGCCCAGGTCGTTGACGTCGGGACGGCCCACGTTGTGCAGGTACTGCGATGCGATGTGGCCCTCGAACACGTTCTTGAAGTACGTCGGCAACCCGAAATGGATGTAGAAGAAGTGCGCCATGTCGGTGACGTTGTCGATGATGTCGCGGCAATTGGATCCCTCGATGAGGATCCGGTTCCAGCGCCAGTTCGTCCAGTCGTCGCTGTGGGCTTCCGGAATCTCGGGGATCCGGACCGCGGGGTCCGGCGGATTGCCCTCGTGGTCGTGCCAGACGAACAGCAACCCGCCGCGGACGTCGGTTGTCCACGCCCGGGTGCGGGCGGTCTTGGGGGTGCGCTTGGCGTAGGGCACCAGCTTGCAGCGGCCGTCACCGCCCCACCGCCAGTCATGGAAGGGGCACGCGACCTCGTCGCCCTTGATGGTGCCCTCGGACAGGTCGCCGCCCATGTGGCGGCAGTAGCCGTCCAGAATCTTGATGTCGCCGGTGGAGTCGGCGAAGACGACGAGCTTGGTGCCGAACGCCTGAACAGAGTGCGGCTTGCCGTCACGGAAGTCCTCGGCCACGCCCAGGCAGTGCCAGCCCCGGGCATATCTGGTCGGCAACGCGCCGGCATCGATCTCCCGGACACCTTCCCGACCGACAACGCCACTTGTGTCGGTACTCACCTGTCACCTCCAGATCGCGGGTACTAACTAGAACACGTTACAGTTTTGGGGCGGGGGAGCGCAACGACGGCGAGTCCTGCCACGGCATATGCACGTTGGGGTATATGTAGTCAATGCCGCTGTTCTCTTTCGAAGGCCGTTCGCCGAAGGTCGATCCGACCGCGTTCGTGGCCCCTACCGCGACTCTGATCGGCGACGTCACCGTCGAGGCGGGGGCGTCGGTCTGGTACAACGCCGTGCTGCGCGGCGACTACGCGCCCGTGGTGATCCGGGAGGGCGCCAACGTGCAGGACGGGTCGGTATTGCACGCGCCGCCGGGCATCCCGGTGGACGTCGGTCCTGGGGCAACGGTGGCTCATCTGTGCGTGATCCACGGGGCGCACATCGGGTCCGAGGCGTTGATCGCCAATCACGCGACGGTGCTGGACGGCGCCGTGATCGGCGCGCGCTGCATGGTTGCGGCTGGTGCGCTGGTGGTGGGTGGCACCCAGATTCCGGCCGGAATGCTGGTAACCGGTGCGCCCGCGAAGGTGAAGGGGCCGATCGAGGGCACCGGCGCCGAGATGTGGGTCAATGTCAACCCACAGGCCTATCGGGACCTGGCGCAGCGGCATATCGCGGGTGTGGAACCGGTCGAGGCTCCCCCGGGCGCGTCAGACTAGGCGTGGTGAGCTGACGGCGCTGATCAGCGCATCGGGGTCGGTCACGCTGACGTACAACGTCCTGAGCTTGACGGGCACTCCCATGACGCGTGCGCGTGCCCGCGGATCGATGGTCAACTCGACAATCCCTTCAGAGGACCCGTTGACCAGCCAGCGGCCCCGGAAGCCGTGGGCGCCCCAGGACAACACCCGTTCGTGGCTGGGTTTGGCGTCCACGATGGATGCCAGTGGAACGGCGGCTTCGAATCCCCAGCCGAACTTGACGTGTAGGGTCCCGTCCTGGATCCGCACCTGGCTGCGCTTCGGCCCCAGCCCAAGCGGGACCGACAGCGGGAGAAACCAACGGTCATAGCGCAATTCGAGAGTCATGCGCGAATTCTAGGCGCGCCCAGAATAAAAATAATCTATATTTTCTGCACGCTGGCGACGGCGCGGTCCATCTCCCAGTACGCGCGCAGTGCCACCATCTGGCCGTCGTCGTTGGCCTTGTAGGTGAAAACGCCTTCGGCAGTGGTCTGGTAGTCGCCGGTGGTGATCAGAATGTGCCCGACGTTGGCTTCCTCGTTGCCGCACTGGTAGGTGTCGCGGAAGAAGAACTCGATCTTCGTGGTGGGCGCGATGGCCTTGTCCCAGAACGCCGATATCGCTTCAAGGCCGCGGTGCCCCCGGCCCGCAGGGTCGAAAGCCGATGGGCCGATGGGATCTTCGACAATGGCGTCGTCGGCGAAGACGGCCAGCCACGCATCCTTGTCGCGGGCGGCCACCGCCTCGCGGGAGCGTCGGCCGGCCTCGTGCGCCGGGTTCGTCACTTGTCCTGCCAGCCGGAGTGGATGTAGGTGTCAGCGAACCGCTTCATCGAGTCCTGCTTCTTGTCCAGCGGCGCGTCGAACGCCAGCCCGTCGAACACCCACGGAATCGTGATGTAGTCGGTCACCCCGATCTCGGCAAGCTCCCGATGGCCGTCAACGCCGAACTTGTCCATACAGACGGCCTGGTATTCGAAAGGGTCGTCCGCGCGGCCGTTTTCGGCCAGCAGCGCCTTGAGCTTCTTGATGGTCTCGTCCAGTTCCGCATGGGTCATCATCGCGCTGGTCCAGCCGTCGCTGACCCGGGCGGCGCGCTTGAGGGCGACGTCCGTGTGGCCACCGACGTAGAACGGCACCGGCTCGCTGGGGGCGGGGCTCATCTGCAGGCGGTCGAAATCGTAGAACTCGCCGTGGAATTCGACCCTCCCGCCGGCCAGCACCAGCTTGATCACTTCGATCATCTCGTCGACGCGCTTGCCGCGACGGGCGTATGGCACCCCGCACCACTCGAATTCCTCCGGTGCCCAGCCGATTCCCACGCCGAAGCCGAAACGGTTGTTGGTCAGGTTGGCCACCGAGCCGACCTGGCGGGCCAGCAGCAGCGGGTTGCGTGAACCCAGCTTCAGCACATTGGTGTAGAAGCGCAGCTTGGAGGTGACCGCACCCAACGTGCCCGCCAGGATCAGCGGATCGACCCAGGGGGAGTGCTCGTCGAACATCCGCTTGCCGTCGGCGGTGTAGGGATAGTCGACGGACTGCTGCTCGAAGTAGAAGATCGAATCCGGTAGGGCGATGGAGTCGAACCCGACTTCCTCCGCGGTCTTGGCGAGTTCGGTCAGCTGGTCGATCGGGCTGAACGCGATGCTGAGCGTGTACTTCATTTCGCGGTTTCCCCCGGCTTGTCGCTGCCGACTACCCACATCGAGTAATACTGCGAACCACCGCCGTACGCGTGGCCCAATGCTTTCCGGGCGTTTGGCACCTGATGGTCGCCGCCCTTGCCCATCACCTGGATGGCGGCTTCGGCGAACCGGATCAGGCCGGACGCGCCGATCGGGTTGGAGGACAGCACACCGCCGGACGGGTTGACCGGGATGCGTCCACCGATGGCCGTCTCGCCGGCTTCGGTGAGTTTCCAGCCCTCGCCTTCGGGTGCAAAACCGAGACTTTCCAACCACATCGGCTCGAACCAGGAGAACGGCACGTAGATCTCGGCGGCGTCGATCTCGTCGATGGGGCTGGTGATTCCGGCCGCCTTCCACAGCGCGGCGGCCGCGTCGCGGCTGGCCTGCGGGCTGACCTGGTCACGGCCGGAGAACTGCAGCGGCTCGGTGCGCAGGGCGGTGGCGTGGATCCACGCCACGGGGCGCCCCTCAGCCACCTTGGCGTCGGCCGTTTCCTCGTCGCCGATGACGACGGCGGCGGCACCGTCTGAGGACGGGCACGTTTCGTCGTAACGGATCGGGTCCCACAGCATGGGCGACTCCATCACCTTTTCCAGGGTGATGTCGGGCTGGTGCAGGTGGGCCAGCGGGTTGCGTACCCCGTTGAGCCGGTCCTTGACCGCGACCATGGCACCGATGTTGAGCGGTGCTCCGGAGCGGCGGATGTAGGACCGGACGTGCGGGGCGAAATAGCCACCGGCGCCGGCACCCACCGGCTTGATGAACGGGATCGGGATCGAAAGTGCCCACATGGCATTGGATTCCGACTGCTTCTCCCAGGCCATTGCCAGCACCCGGCGGTACTTGCCGGACTGCACCAGGCTGGCCGCCACCACGCCGGTGGAGCCACCCACCGAACCCGCGGTGTGCACCCGGATCAGTGGCTTGCCGGTCGCGCCCATGGCGTCGGCCATGAACAGCTCCGGCATCATGACGCCCTCGAAGAAGTCGGGCGCCTTGCCGACGACGACGGCGTCGATGTCGTCGAAGGTGCAGCCGGAGTCCTCCAGTGCCCGGTCGATCGCCTCGCGGACCATGCCGTTCATCGAAACGTCTTTGCGCTTCGCGACATACTTCGTCTGCCCGGTGCCGAGTACCGCGGCAAGGTGCGCTCCTGCGCCGGCCATCAGTTCTGTCCTTCCATGACCGCGACCAGATTCTGTTGCAGCGCTGGGCCACTGGTGGCGTGCGCGAGGACCCGCTGTGCCGATCCGTTCCAGATATGTTGTGCCGCCAGGCCGATGCGTTCCAGTCCGGCGACGAACATCGGGTTGGCCGCCAGCGCGCCGCCGGACGGGTTGACCTTCGTCTTGTCGGTCAAGCCGATGGCCTCGGCGAGGATCAGGTGCTGGTGGGTGAACGGCGCGTGGATTTCCGCAACGTCCACGGCGGCGTCGCCGTTTGTGGCGGCTTTCGCCGACACCGCGGTGGACGGCGAGGCGGTGAGGTCGCGGGCGCCGAGCACCGGGGTTTCGATGCGGTGCTCGATTCCCGTTATCCAGGCCGGGTTTTCGCGCAGCTCCCGGGCTTTGTCCCCGGCCGCCAGCACGATGGCCGCGGCGCCGTCGGTGATCGGTGCGATGTCGTGACGGCGCAGTGGATCGTTGAAGAACGGCCGGGACAGCAGTTCGTCGATGCTCTTCGCCGGCTTCTCGGAATCGTTGCGCTCGGACTGCGCGAACGAGTCCAGCGCGACCTGGGCCATCTGTTCGGGCGTCCATTTACCGGAGTCCAGGCCGATGCGCGCCTGCAACCCCGCCATCGACACCGAGTCGGGCCACAGCGGCGCAACGGTGTAAGGGTCGGTCTGCCGCGTCAGGATCTGGCGCAGAATGCCCGCCGAGGACTTGCCGAAGCCGTATACCAGCGCCGTCTCGACCTCGCCGGTGAGGATCTTGATATAGGCCTCGTACAGTGCCCAGGCGGCGTCCATCTCGACGTGCGACTCGTTGATCGGCGGTACGGCGCCGATCGAGTCGATCGCCGAGATGAACGAAAACGCCCGTCCAGCAAGATAGTCCGACGACCCTGAGCACCAGAAGCCGATGTCGGACTTGTTGATGCCGAGATCCTGATACAGCTGCGCGAAGCACGGCATCAACATTTCGACGCCGTTGGTGGTGCCGTCGGTACGGCGGACATGCGGCGCGTGGGCGAAGCCGACCACCGCGACATTGCGATCACTCATGTGTAGCTGTGCCCTTTACAGGTGGTGCTTGTAGGTGTCGTATTCGGCGTCCGGTTCGCCGGTAGGCCGGAAGTATTCGATGTTGTCGATGCCGAATCCCCACTCCTCGCGGGGCTTCCAGACCGCCTCGACGCGCATGCCCATGCGCACTTCGTGCGCGTCGACGTCGGCGACCAAGTGCAGGAACGGAATATCGGCGCCATCGAGCAACACGTAGGCCGCCACATAGGGCGGCTTGATCCGCTGGCCCTGGAACGGGATGTTGATGATCGCGAACGTCGTCACCGTGCCCTTGTCCGGCAGTTCGACGAACTCGGTGGTGGGCAGGCCGGTGGCCGGGTCGGCGCCGTGCGGCGGGAAGTAGACCTTCCCGGTCTCACCTGTCCTGGCGCCCAACAGTTTTCCTTCGGCGATCGCCCGCAGATAGGCACTTTCCTCGTGGGACGCGGTGTGCTGAATCGTCAGCGAGACGGGCGTGACGATCATGGTGACCGGGTCCAGGCCGGCCTGCGGCTCGGGAACGTCCTCGGCCTCGTCACCCAGTGCGAAATAGGCGATGTCGGTGATGGCGCCGACGGTCTCGTCGGCCCAGTGCACGTGCACCCGGTCACCGGTCTTGATGGCGTCCGGGGAGCCGGCGTCCACCGCGTGGATCAGCGGGGTGTCGGCGCCGTCGAGCTTGATCAGCGCCCAAGCGAACGGCCGGTCCAGCGGTTCCCCGCCGATCGGCGCGGGCTGCCAGGTCCAGGAGACCACGGTGCCGACGCTTTGCACCGGTACCATCTCGCCCAGCGGTTCGTAGGTGACCGGGTCGTATTCCGGCGGCGGCACGTGTACCCGGCCATCGGAACCTCGTACTCCCAGAACGCGGCGCTCACGTAGTGCGGTGAAAAACTTGCCGAGCGTGGGACCCACCGAACGGGTGTAGTCGAAGGCCAATGTCAACGGTGCGGAGAGGGGCGGCTCAGGGTGATCGATCAGGGCCGGGCCGCTTGAACTGGCTGTCACGCATTCGAGTAGAACAGGTTCTAAGAATGGTTTCAACTAGGTCCATTGGAAGGTCTTCGGGAGGCGCGCTATGAAGCTCGGTTTGCAACTGGGGTATTGGGGCGCTCAGCCGCCGGAGAACCACGCCGAGCTCGTCGCGGCCGCCGAGGAAGCGGGATTCGACGCCGTGTTCACCGCCGAGGCGTGGGGCTCGGACGCCTACACGCCGCTGGCCTGGTGGGGTCGGGAGACGCAGCGGGTGCGCCTGGGCACCTCGGTGGTGCAGCTTTCCGCCCGCACGCCCACCGCCTGCGCGATGGCCGCGCTGACGCTGGACCATCTGTCGGGCGGCCGGCACATCCTCGGCCTGGGTGTGTCCGGGCCGCAGGTGGTCGAGGGCTGGTACGGGGCCCGGTTCCCCAAACCGCTGGCCCGCACCCGCGAATACATCGACATCGTGCGCCAGGTCTGGGCCCGGGAGAAGCCGGTGACCAGCGACGGCCCGCACTACCCGTTGCCGCTGACCGGTGAGGGCACAACGGGTTTGGGTAAGCCGTTGAAGCCGATCACCCACCCGTTACGCGCCGACATCCCGATCATGCTGGGTGCGGAAGGCCCGAAGAACGTGGCGTTGGCGGCCGAGATCTGCGACGGCTGGTTGCCGATCTTCTATTCGCCGCGAATGGCGGACACCTACAACGAATGGTTGGACGAGGGATTCGCCCGGCCCGGTGCCCGCCGCAGCCGCGAGGACTTCGAGGTGTGCGCGACGGCGCAGGTGGTGGTGACCGAGGACCGCGCCGGGACTTTCGAGGCGGTCAAGCCGTACCTGGCGCTCTACATGGGCGGCATGGGCGCCGAGGACACCAACTTCCACGCCGACGTCTACCGCCGCATGGGCTACTCCGAGGTGGTCGACGAGGTGACGAAGTTGTTCCGGTCCAACCGCAAGGACGAGGCGGCCAAGGTCATTCCGGACGAGCTGGTCGACGACGCCATGATCGTCGGCGACCTGGACTACGTGCGTAAGCAGATCGTGGCCTGGGAGGCGTCCGGCGTCACCATGATGGTGGTGGGTGCCCGCAGCGTTGAACAGGTGCGGGACCTCGCGGCACTGACCTGAGGCAGCGGCTTGCGGGGGCGTTAGAACACGTTCTAGATTGGCCGGATGGTCTCAGACGGCGCGTGCGTCGCCGAACGACATCTCGACGTTGGTGACCGACTGCGTCATCAGTGCTCGCTTGGGCAGTCCCAGGGTCGCCAGTTCCTTGGCGTAGGGGTGGTCACCGAGGCGGATTTTGGCGCCGCCGAGCCGGGTCCGCACGCCGGTGGTCTGCATGGTCGAGGAGGTCTCGCGGGTCACGCCGTCCAGGCAGGAGTACGTCGTCAACGTCTGGGGCTTCGGCGCCGGGTGCGGCAGGCCGGGGCTGAACTCGATACCGGCGATGAGGTGCCCGTCGGCGCTGACGTCGAACGCGAACTTGCGCCCCTCGCGAACATTGAAGTCCGCCATGATCTTTGGGTAGCCCCAGATGGTGCGGCCGGCCTCGAGGGTGAATTCCTGGTCGACAGGCAGCTGATGGATGAAGGTCGCGGCGTCGGCCATCGCGCGGATGCCTGTTGCGTGGGTACCGGGCTTGTTGACCAGGAACGCGGTGCCGTACTCGTGGTACTTGCCGAGGTCGCCGTCGATGTAGCGGACCAGCAGTTGCACCAGAATCGCCCGGCCGGGCAGGTATTGAAAGACTTCGAGGCCGCTGTAGTCGATCAGCCGTTGGGCGGCGTCGGCCTTGACCGAGAACATCGCGGAATGCTGGTCGGCTTTACGGATGACGACCGGCATGGTGAGAACGGTTCCGGCGATGGTGTGTTGCGAGACAGGCATGGGGCTTACTGTAATGGGCTCGAGGCAGAAAACTGGAGGCTGTAGATGACGTCAACGATTCCGGACACGATCCTCAACATCGATCTGGCGGACGGCAACTTCTATGCCGACGGCGTCGGGGCGCGGGAGGCGTACCGCTGGATGCGGGCGAACCAGCCGGTGTTCCGCGACCGTAACGGATTGGCAGGCGCGACAACGTATCAGGCGATCCTCGATGCGGAGCGCAACCCGGAGTTGTTCTCCAGCACCGGGGGCATCCGTCCCGATCAGCCCGGTATGCCCTACATGATCGACATGGACGACCCGGCGCATCTGGTGCGGCGCAAGCTGGTGAATGCCGGCTTCACGCGTAAGCGGGTGAAGGACAAGGAGGCCTCGATCGGGGAGCTTTGCGACACCTTGATCGACGCGGTGTGTGAGCGCGGGGAGTGCGACTTCGTCCGCGACATCGCCGCGCCGTTGCCGATGGCGGTGATCGGCGACATGCTGGGCGTGCTGCCGTCCGAGCGGGGGATGTTGCTGAAGTGGTCGGACGATCTGGTGTGCGGGCTGTCGTCTCACATCGACCCGACCTCGGTGGAGTTCCAGACCGTGATGGAGGCGTTCGCCGGCTATACGGCGTTCACGATGGACCTGATCGGCAAGCGCCGAGCGGATCCGACCGACGACCTGTATTCGATCCTGATCAACGCCGAGGTCGAGGGTCAGCGGATGTCAGACGAAGAGATCGTCATGGAGACGCTGCTCATCCTGATCGGCGGTGACGAGACCACCCGGCACACGTTGAGCGGGGGGACCGAGCAACTGGTGCGTAACCAGGACCAGTTCTCCGATCTGGTGGGCGACCCTGGGTTGCTACCTGGTGCCATCGAGGAGATGCTGCGCTGGACGTCACCGGTGAAGAACATGTGCCGGACGTTGACCGCGGACACCGATTTTCATGGCACGTCTTTGAGCGCCGGAGAGAAGATCATGCTGTTGTTCGAGGCAGCGAACTTCGACGAGTCGGTGTTCGATCAACCGGAGAAGTTCGACATCCGGCGAAACCCGAACAGCCATCTGGCTTTTGGGTTCGGCACGCACTTCTGTATGGGTAACCAGCTGGCGCGTCTGGAGTTGTCGTTGATGACATCGCGGGTGCTGCAGCGGTTGCCTGACCTTCGGTTGGCCGACGAGTCCGCGCTGCCGTTGCGGCCGGCAAACTTCGTGTCCGGTCTGGAGTCGATGCCGGTGGTGTTCACGCCGAGCGCGCCGGTGCTGGGGTAGGCGCTTTGCTTTTTGCTTTTGCTTTTGCTTTTGCGCCGAGCGTGATCTGAGGGTTGGTTTCAGGCGATTTTTCCGCCCTCATTACACATTCGGCGTGACCACGCCGCGGCCAGTCGGCCCAGGACGCCCCCTGGGGTGTCCTGGCTGGTGACTCGGATGATCAGCCAGTCGAGATCGTTCGTCATCGTGTCGTAGCGGGCGACGTCCTTCGCGAACTGCGCTGATGTCCGATGGTGCTGGCCCTCGTATTCGAGCGCGAGTTGGATTGTCTCCCATCCCATGTCGACGATACCGACGAGTTCGCCATACCTGCCGTAGATCGGGATCTGGGTCTGCGGCGGCGGATAGCCGGCTTCGATGACGAGTAGTCGCAGCCAGGTCTCTTTTGGTGACTGGGCGCCGGGGTCGATGAGGGCCAGGGCCTTTCGCGCGTTGCGGATGTTGCGGTGGCCCTTATTGCGTTCGAGTATTGGCTCCAAATCAGCTGTTTGGAGTCGCGTGGCCCGCGCGAGGGCGTCGACGGCCGCGACCGCTTTGCCCGTCGGATAGCGACTCGCCAGATCAAATGCCGTGCGGGCGGGAGTGGTGACCGGGATGCACGCGACGGCTTCAATTTCGTCGGCGGTGAGGCTGTTTGACCAGGTGATGATGCTCGGGGGCGGACGACGGTGTTGGTATAGCAATTGTGCGGGCGCGCGAGGGTCGACCCATTTTGCGCCGTGCAGCGCCGAAGCGGACTGGCCGCCCACGGTGCCACGCCGCTTCGACCAGAGCCAGGCCGCGTAGGCGCGGTTCTGCGCGGTCAGGTCGACGTCGGGCGGTGCGTAAACGTCGGGATGGAGCGCGACGAAACGTCGGCGCAGGCTATGACGCGTCACCTCGCCGGACTTCAGCGCCTCACTGCCGGTGAACGGTCTCGTCATGGGTGGCAGTGTCCGTCGGCGCACCGACAACCGCGGCGAGCGTGATCTGAGGGATGAAATCCGGGCGGAAACGCGCCCTCACGTCACGCTCGGCGAGGGGACGGTTTGCGCGGGAGGTCCGGGGGACCGCGGCGCACCGACATCCGCGGCGAGCGTGATCTGAGGGATGAAATCCGGCCGGAAACCCGCCCTCACGTCACGCTCGGCGAGGGGACGGGAACGTTCAGCGGTTCTTGAACTCGGGCTTGCGTTTCTCGGCGAACGCGCGCGGGCCTTCCTTGGCGTCGTCGGACAGGAAGACCTGGATGCCGATCTGGGTGTCGATCTTGAAGGCCTCGTTTTCATGCATGCCCTCGGTCTCGCGGATGGTACGCAGGATCGCCTGCACCGCCAACGGCCCGTTGTTCTCGATGATCTCCGCGAGTTCGAGTGCCTTCGTCAGCGCTTGGCCATCTGGGACGACGTGCCCGATCAGCCCCATCTCGAGGGCCTCGGTCGCGGTGATGTGCCGTCCGGTCAGCAGCAGGTCGCAGGCCACGGTGTAGGGGATCTGCCGCACCAGCCGGACTGCTGACCCGCCCATCGGGTACAGGCTCCACTTGGCCTCGGAGATGCCGAACTTGGCACTCTCGCCGGCCACCCGGATGTCGGTGCCCTGCAGGATCTCCGTTCCGCCGGCGATCGCCGGTCCTTCGACTGCGGCGATCAGGGGTTTGGTGAGGCGACGACCCTTGAGTAGGGCGTCGATGCGTGACGGGTCGTAGCTGCCGTCCTTGAAGGAGTCGCCCGGCGGCTTCTGGGTTGCGGTCTTGAGATCCATGCCAGCACAAAAGTAGCCACCGGCACCCGTGAGGATGCAGCAGCGGATATCGGGATCGTTGTCGACGCGGTCCCACGCCTCAACCATGATCTGCATCATTTCGGTGCTCAGAGCGTTGCGACGGTGGGGCCGGTTCATCGTCACGATGAGTGTGTGACCGCGCTGCTCCACCAGTGCGTCGGGCCCGGATTCGTTTGCTGGCTGCTCCGCCACGGCTACCGCCTCTTCCTCGACATGGGGTGTGAGCTTGTCAAGAAATGTAACACGTTCTAATTTGGTGGCCGTGGCTCTGAATATTGCTGACCTTGCCGAGCACGCCATCGACGCTGTGCCGGACCGTGTTGCTCTCATCTGCGGTGACGAGCAGCTGACGTACGCCCAACTGGAAGAGAAGGCCAACCGCTTCGCGCACTACCTGATGGACCAGGGTGTGCGCGAAGGCGACAAGGTCGGCCTGTACTGCCGCAACCGCATCGAGATCGTCATCGCGATGCTCGGCATCATCAAGGCGGGCGCGATCCTGGTCAACGTCAACTTCAGGTACGTCGAAGGCGAGCTTCGCTACCTGTTCGACAACTCGGACATGGTGGCGCTGGTGCACGAGCGTCAGTACTCCGACCGGGTCGCCAACGTGCTGCCGGACACTCCCAACGTCAAGACGGTGCTGGTCGTAGAGGACGGCAGCGACCTGGACTACCAGCGCTACGGCGGCGTCGAGTTCTACTCCGCGATCGCTGACAGCTCACCTGAGCGCGACTTCGGGGACCGCACCGCGGACGCCATCTACCTGCTTTACACGGGCGGCACCACCGGCTTCCCGAAAGGCGTGATGTGGCGCCACGAAGATATCTACCGGGTGCTGCTCGGCGGAACCGACTTCGCCACAGGGGAATTCGTCAAGGACGAGTACGACCTGGCCAAGGCTGCCGCCGCGAATCCTCCGATGGTCCGCTATCCGATTCCGCCGATGATCCACGGGGCCACCCAGTCGGCGACCTGGATGTCGATCTTCTCCGGCCAAACCACGGTGCTGGCACCGGAATTCAATGCCGAGCAGGTGTGGGAAACCATTCACAAGCACAAAGTGAACCTGCTGTTTTTCACCGGTGACGCGATGGCACGTCCGTTGCTGGACGCGCTGCAGAAGGACAACGACAACGACCTGTCGTCGCTCTTCCTGCTCGCCAGCACGGCTGCGCTGTTCTCGCCGAGCATCAAGGAGAAGTTCCTTGAGCTGCTGCCGAATCGGGTCATCACGGACTCAATCGGCTCGTCGGAGACCGGCTTTGGCGGTACCAGCATCGTCGCGAAGGACGCGCCGCACAGCGGTGGGCCCCGGGTGACCATCGATCACCGCACCGTCGTCCTCGACGAAGAGGGCAACGAAGTCAAGCCGGGCTCGGGCGTGCGCGGGTTCATCGCCAAGAAGGGCAACATTCCCGTCGGCTACTACAAGGACGAGAAGAAGACCGCCGAGACGTTCAAGACGATTAACGGTGTGCGCTATGCGATTCCGGGCGACTACGCGTTGGTCGAAGAGGACGGCTCGGTCACGATGCTGGGCCGGGGCTCAGTGTCGATCAACAGCGGTGGCGAGAAGATCTACCCCGAAGAGGTCGAGGCCGCGCTGAAGGGCCACCCCGACGTGTTCGACGCGCTGGTGGTCGGCGTGCCGGACCCGCGCTACGGCCAGCACGTGGCCGCTGTGGTGCAGGCCCGGGAGGGCGCTCGGCCGACGCTGGCCGAACTGGACAGCTTCGTGCGTTCGGAAATCGCGGGATATAAAGTGCCGCGCAGCCTTTGGTTCGTCGACGAGGTGAAGCGGTCGCCGGCCGGCAAGCCGGACTATCGCTGGGCCAAGGAGCAGACCGAAGCGCGGCCGGCGGATGACGTGCACGCCGCGCACGTGACTGCCTGACCTCTAGGGTGCGCCGCCGGTGCCGCCGGAGCCACCGGTGAGACCCGCCAGGCCGCCGCTGCCACCCTTGCCGCCGTTGTTGCCGCTCGGTGCCGCGCCGGTACCTCCCGCAGCGCCGGTGGCGCCTCCGGTGCCGGATTTGCCTGTGTTGCCGCTGCCGCTCGTGCCACCGGTGCCACCGGTTCCACCGGCTCCGCCAGTGCTGCCCTTGCCGCCGGTGCCGCCGGTGCCGCCCGCCGGTGCCGTGCCACCGGCGCCGCCGTTGCCGATCGTGGAGCTGGCTGAGCCGCTGCCGCCGCCGGTTTGACCGCCGGCCCCACCTGCGCCGCCGGCGCCCGCCTGACTGGCGCCCTTGCCGCCAGTGCCCCCGTTGCCGCCCGTGCCGCCGACCCCGTTCAGCCCGCCGTCACCACCGTTGCCGGCTGTGCCGCCGGCGAAGCCGCTACCGCCGCCGGTGCCGCCGTTGCCGCCATTGGCGCCACCGAGGTTGCTGCCGCCCGCGCCGCCGGTGCCGCCGGCGCCACCGATGCCGTTCGTGGAGGTGCCCCCGTCGCCGCCTTGTCCACCGGCCCCGGCGTTGGCACCGGCCCCACCTCGTCCGCCGTTGGTGCCAGGTGTCGCTGAAAGGCTGGTGCCGCCGGTGCCGCCGGTGCCGCCGTTGCCGCCGTCGCCACCGATTCCACCGGTGCCTCCGGCGCCTCCGGTACCTGTAACAGCGGTGCCGCCGGCGCCGCCCTTGCCGCCCTGCCCGCCGACGGAGCCGGCTCCGCCTGCGCTGGCGGTGCCAGGCGTTCCGCCGCTGCCGCCGTTTCCGCCATTGCCGCCGATCTGGTCTGTAGCGCTGCTGTTGCCGCCGTTGCCGCCGGTGCCGCCCTTGCCCCCGTTGCCCGACCCCGTCGCGTTGCCGCCGTTGCCGCCATTGCCGCCGTTGCCGTTGGTGCCCGCATTGCCGGCTAGACCGGCATTTCCGCCCTTTCCGGTCGCGCTGCCGTTGCCGCCGTTGCCTGCGTTGCCGCCGTTTCCGCCTTGGCCTCCGTTA
The DNA here is from genome assembly GCF_001417955.2 of Mycobacterium gordonae. Lineage (GTDB taxonomy): Bacteria > Actinomycetota > Actinomycetes > Mycobacteriales > Mycobacteriaceae > Mycobacterium > Mycobacterium gordonae_B. Next base: position 20,233 of record NZ_LKTM01000392.1, read on the forward strand.
CCACCGGTGCCGCCGCTTGCTCCGTTGTTGTTCCCTGAGACTGTGGCAGCGTTGCCGCCGTTACCGCCGTTACCGGCGGCGCCACCGGTCCCACCGCTGCCGCCTTGACCGCCGTCGCCACCGATACCGCCACCGCCGATACTGCCGCCGGCGCCCGCGTTACCGCCGTTGCCGCCATTGGCACCTGCACCGCCGGCGCCGTTGCCGGCGTTGCTGATGCCGCTGCTGCCGGCACCGCCGCTGCCGCCGTTACCACCGACGCCACCGCTGCCGTTGATACCGGAGGTGGTCAGTCCGGCGCCGCCCTGGCCGCCGGCACCGCCCGTGCCACCGTTGCCTCCCGCTTTGCCAGTTGCACCCGAGGCAGTCACGAGTCCGCCGTCACCTCCGGTACCGCCCGCCCCGCCGGCGCCGCCGGTACCGCCGGTGCCCCTATTGGCCCCGGTGCCGCCCCCGCCAGAGCTGCCGCCAGTACCTCCGGCGCCACCGTTGCCGGCATTGCCACCCGCAACCGCAGACGCGCCCGCCCCACCGCTACCGCCGTTGCCTGCGTTGCCCGCTGTGCCACCCGTGCCGCCAGTGCCCGCGATCCCGGCAGTGCCGCCCGTGCCGCCCTGGGCGCCATTGCCTCCGTTGCCGCCGGCGGTTGTACTCGTACCGCCTTGCCCGCCGGTGCCGCCTA
>NZ_LKTM01000393.1 GCF_001417955.2 Mycobacterium gordonae
TCGCGCACGGCGTCGGCCAGCGCCACCAGTTCGTCGTCCTCGTCGGGATGGGTGGGCAGCGGGCCGGCATGGCGCATCAGTTCCCAGCCTCGCGGTGCCGTGATGCGGCCGGCGTGGTTGACACACAGATCCCACGAGTGCGGTTCCCGCGCGGTAGCGAGTGGGCCGACCACCGCCGTCGAGTCCGAGTAGACGAACGTCAACGTTGCCACTGCATAATGCGGACACCCGGGCCGGCAGCAGCGTCGGGGTACGTTCACGCTCGAAAGGCTATCGCGGGAAAACGCCGCCACAGCGGCGGACACGCGCATCGGCGGTGGCGATGTCCAACCGTTACCATCGGCGTCCAACCGTTACCATCGGCGCGTGAGCGGGGAAAGATCGGCTCAGCCATACGGCCGGCCCGGACGCCGGCGGGGCCGCGATCTGCGCGGTCCGTTGCTGCCGCCGACGGTGCCGGGCTGGCGCAGCCGGGCCGAGCGGTTCGACATGGCGGTCCTGGAGGCCTACGAACCGATCGAGCGGCGGTGGCAGGAGCGGGTCGGCGAACTCGACGTCGCGGTGGACGAGATTCCGCGCATCTCCGCCAAGGATCCCTACAGTGTGCAGTGGCCGCCGGAGGTGATCGCCGACGGGCCGATCGCGCTGGCCCGCCTGATACCGGCCGGCGTCGATGTCCGCGGAAACGCGACACGAGCGCGAATTGTGTTGTTCCGCAAACCTATTGAACGACGAGCAAAAGACACCGTCGAACTCGGCGACTTGCTGCATGAGATCCTGGTGGCCCAGGTGGCCATCTATCTGGACGTGGAGCCCTCGGTCATCGACCCCTCGATCGACGACTGAGCAGGTGATCGGCGTTTAGATGATGCCGCGCTTGAGGCGGCGACGCTCGCGTTCGGACAGGCCTCCCCAGATGCCGAACCGCTCGTCGTGCGCGAGGGCGTATTCGAGGCATTCGTGCCTGACCTCGCAACCCAGGCAGATCTTCTTGGCCTCGCGGGTGGAACCGCCCTTCTCCGGGAAGAAGGCTTCGGGGTCGGTCTGGGCGCACAGCGCCTTGTCCTGCCACTGATCGGCAGGGATCTCCTCGATCGGCTCCGGCTCGAACACAGCGGGCGCATCGGGAACAACGCTCAGATGAGGACGGACTGGCGGCATGATGGTTTCAGCCGGCTCGGGAGTGGTGTGCGGTGTGCCTCCCATTACGCCCCGAAGGTACTCATAGGACATGCTCCGCCTCCTCACTAATAGAGATTGAAATGGTTTCCCACTGTTTTGATGTACAGATGCCCAATTCGAACAAGTGATCGAATCTCGGTCTGCGACACCGGAACCGGCCGGCCAACCGGGAAATGACACTGATGTGATTAGACACGGGCCGGGGACCCTGGTCAAGCACTTCGGCGTAATTCCATACCATCTCGTGATCGAATTTCGGCGATTCTGTTGTCCACGAAACACGGCGTGTCGAGTACGAATTGATCACAAGTCCCTTGCGCCACATTGGTTACCAAGATTCACCCCACCCTAACGTGTCCCGCCGGGCAGGTACTGTCCTGGTGTGAAAGTCACTGTTCTGGTCGGGGGCGTCGGGGGCGCCCGTTTTCTGCTCGGAGTGCAGCGGTTGCTCGGCCTGGGCCAGTTTGCTCAGGGCGAGGACGCCGGCCACGAACTGAACGCGGTCGTCAACATCGGCGACGACGCGTGGATCCACGGCGTGCGCATCTGCCCGGACCTCGACACGTGCATGTACACCCTCGGTGGCGGCGTGGACCCGGAGCGTGGCTGGGGCCACCGCGACGAAACCTGGCATGCCAAAGAGGAACTCGCCCGCTATGGCGTGCAGCCCGACTGGTTCATGCTCGGCGACCGCGATCTGGCCACTCACCTGGTGCGCACCCAGATGCTCAACGCCGGTTATCCGCTGTCGCAGATCACCGCGGCACTGTGCGACCGGTGGCAACCGGGCGCACGGTTGCTGCCGGCCAGCGACGACCGTTGCGAGACGCATGTGGTGATCACCGATCCGGATTCCGATCCAGCCACCGCAAGCCGGCGCGCGATCCACTTCCAGGAGTGGTGGGTGCGTCACCGTGCCCAGGTGCCCACCCACAGCTTCGCCTTCGTCGGGGCCGAAAAGGCCTCTGCGACAACCGAAGCGGTGACGGCCATCGCCGAAGCCGACGTCATCCTGGTGGCACCGTCGAATCCGGTGGTCAGCGTCGGCGCCATCCTGGCCGTCCCCGGGATCCGCGGCGCGCTGCGGTCCACCCCCGCCCCGGTCGTGGGCTACTCCCCCATCATCGGCGGAAAGCCGTTGCGCGGCATGGCCGATGCCTGTCTGTCGGTGATCGGGGTGGAGTCCACCGCGCAGGCGGTGGGCCGGCACTACGGCGCCCGCAGCGCGACCGGGATTCTGGACTGCTGGCTGGTGCACGACGGCGACGCGGCCGACATCGACGGAGTGGCGGTGCGCGCCGTACCGCTGCTGATGAGCGACCCGGCGGCCACCGCCGACATGGTGCGTGCGGGTCTCGACCTTGCCGGGGTGACGGTGTGACCGCCCTGCCCCCGGCAGGTGAGCACGGCGCCGCCGCCGCCATCGAGATTCTCCCCGTCACCGGGCTTCCCGAGTTTCGTCCCGGTGACGATTTGGGCGCTGCATTGAGTGCGGCCGCGCCGTGGTTACGTGACGGCGACGTGGTGGTGGTGACCAGCAAAGTCGTGTCCAAGTGCGAGGGCCGGCTGGTCCCGGCGCCCGAGGACGACGAGGAACGAGACCGGTTGCGGCGCAAGCTGGTCGACGACGAAGCGGTGCGGGTGCTGGCCCGCAAGGAACGGACCCTGATCACCGAGAACCGGCTGGGCCTGATTCAGGCGGCGGCCGGAGTGGACGGATCCAACGTCGGGCGAACCGAATTGGCGTTGCTGCCACTCGACCCGGACGCCAGCGCGGCGGCGCTGCGCGCCGGGTTGCGCGAGCGGCTCGGCGTCACCGTCGCCGTGGTGATCACCGACACCATGGGCCGCGCCTGGCGCAACGGACAGATCGACGCGGCCGTCGGCACCGCGGGTCTGGCCGTACTGCACAACTATTCGGGTGCCGTCGACCGGCACGGAAACGAACTGGTGGTCACCGAGGTGGCGGTCGCCGACGAGATCGCGGCCGCGGCCGACCTGGTCAAGGGCAAGCTCACGGCCATGCCGGTCGCCGTGCTGCGCGGGCTCAACCCGGTCGACGACGGCTCGACGGCCCGGCAGTTGGTGCGCGCGGGCACCGAGGACCTGTTCTGGCTGGGCACCGCCGAGGCCATCGAGTTGGGCCGCGGGCAGGCTCAGCTGCTGCGCCGGTCGGTGCGGCGATTCAGCGCCGAGCCGGTGGCACCGGCCGCCGTCGAATCCGCTGTCGCCGAAGCGCTCACCGCGCCGGCCCCGCACCACACCCGCCCGGTGCGGTTCGTATGGCTGCAGGACCAGGACACCCGGAGGCGGCTGCTGGACCGGATGAAAGACAAGTGGCGTGCCGACCTCACCGGCGACGGCCGCCCGGCGGACTCCGTCGAACGCCGCGTCGCACGCGGCCAGATCCTCTACGACGCACCCGAAGTCATCATTCCGTTCCTGGTGCCCGACGGGGCACACAGCTATCCGGACGCCGCCCGCACCGAGGCCGAGCACACCATGTTCACCGTCGCGGTGGGTGCGGCCGTGCAGGCGCTGCTGGTTGCGCTGGCGGTGCGCGGGGTGGGCAGTTGCTGGATCGGCTCGACGATCTTCGCTGCCGACCTCGTCCGCGACGAGCTTTCGCTGCCCGCCGAGTGGGAGCCGCTGGGCGCCGTGGCGATCGGCTATGCCGCCGAGCCCGCGGGTTTACGCGAGCCGGTGCCGATCACGGAGCTGTTGATCCGCAAATGAAGACGTTCGCGGGCAAGGCGGCCGTGACGGCCGACAAGATTCGCGGCGGCTATTACACGCCGGCGCCCATCGCCCGCTTCCTGGCCGGCTGGGTCACCCAGGCCGGACCCCGGGTGCTGGAGCCGTCCTGCGGTGACGGGCAGATCCTGCGCGAGCTGGCCGCGCTCAGCGATCAGGCACGCGGCGTGGAACTCGTTGCCGCTGAAGCGGCGAAAGCGCGGACGTTCGCCCCCGTTGACACCGCGGACCTGTTTTCGTGGTCGGGCGGCCGGGACTGGGACGGTGTGGCGGGCAACCCGCCCTACATCCGCTTCGGGCATTGGCCGGCGCAGCAGCGCGAGCCCGCGCTGGCCGCCCTGCATCGAGAAGGGTTGCGCCCCAACCGGTTGACCAATGCCTGGGTGCCGTTCGTGGTGGCGAGCACCACCCTGGTGCGCGAAGGCGGCCGGGTTGGCCTGGTGCTGCCCGCCGAGCTGCTGCAGGTCGGGTATGCGGCGCAGCTGCGCGACTTCCTGGTGAGCCGCTACCGGGAGATCACGCTGCTGAGCTTCGGGCGCCTGGTGTTCGAGGGAGTCTTGCAGGAGGTGGTGTTGTTCTGCGGCGTCGTCGGCCCCGGGCCGGCCCGCATCCGCACCGTGCAGCTCGACGACGCCGACGGGCTGGTCGCGGCGGACCTGGACGTGCCGTCCGCTCCGGCACTGCGGCACGAACACGAGAAGTGGACCACCTACTTCCTCGACCCGGCGCAGATATGCACGCTGCGCGGCCTCAGGGAATCCGGCCGGCTGACCCGGCTGGGCCTGCTTGCCGAGGTGGACGTCGGCATCGTGACGGGCCGCAACAGCTTCTTCACCTTCACCGACGCACAGGCGGACGAGCTGGGACTCACACCGTACTGTGTGCCGCTGGTCTCGCGCAGCGTCCAGCTGTCCGGTCTGGTTTACGACAATGATTGCCGCACAAGCGATCTGACGACTGGTCAGCGCGCCTGGTTACTGCATGCGCCGGCGCAGCCGCGCGACGGCGCGCTGCTGGCCCACATCGCGGCCGGCGAGGCGGCCGGCGTGCACCGCGGCTACAAGTGCTCGCTGCGCAAGCCGTGGTGGGTCACGCCGTCGCTGTGGGTCCCCGATCTGTTCATGCTGCGCCAAATTCACCTGTCTGCGCGGCTGACGGTCAACGGGGCGGGCGCCACCAGCACTGACACCGTGCACCGGGTGCGGGTCGCGCCCGGCACCGAACCCCACGCGCTGGCCGCGGTGTTCCACAACAGCGCGACCTTCGCATTCGCCGAGATCATGGGCCGCAGTTACGGCGGCGGCATTCTGGAGCTCGAACCCGCCGAGGCCGAGCGGTTGCCCGTCCCGCCGCCGGCGTGCGCCGATCCCGACCTGGCCGGCGACGTCGATCTGCTGTTGCGGGCCAACGAGATCGAGAAGGCGCTCGACCTGGTGGACCGGCGGGTGCTGATCGAGAAGCTCGGTGTGTCGCCGGAGGTGGTGGCGCAATGCCGCGCGGCGTGGTTCGCGCTGCGGCATCGGAGGACCGCGAGGCGGGCCAGGAGGGGCTCGCGATGAGCGTGCGGGAGTCGGTGATCACGCTGCTCACGGACTGGGAGGCACCCAACCCGGCGCAGGACTCGTTGCGGGAGGCGGTGCTGGGATTCGTGCTCGCCCGCGACGACTCCTGCCTGCGCGAGTGCGAACCGGGCCACGTCACCGCGTCCACCCTGGTGCTCGACGCCACCGGCGAGCGCGTCCTGCTCACCCTGCATCCCCGGCTGGGCCGCTGGGTCCAACTGGGCGGGCACTGCGAGGACGACGAGGACATCCTGGCCGCCGCACTGCGGGAAGCGACCGAGGAGTCCGGCGTCGCCAATCTCTGGTTGCGGCCGGAACTGGTTGCGGTGCATGTACATCCGGTCACCTGCTCGCTGGGGGTTCCGACCCGGCACCTGGACCTGCAGTTCATGGCGCATGCCCCGGCCGGGGCGCAGATCGTACTCAGCGACGAGTCCGACGACCTGCGGTGGTGGCCGGCCGGCGAGTTGCCGTCGGGCACCGATCACGCGCTGGAGTATCTGGTGCAGCAGTCGTTGCGCCGAGTGTGAAGCTGGCCGCACGTTCGCGCGCCGAGAGGGCTCAGACGTCTGACGAGTAGCGGATGCCGCCGTCGGGAATAGATACGCCCGGCCACACCCGCGCGCCGCGCAGCAGTTCGCAGCGCGCGCCGATGTCCGCTCCGTCGCCGATCACGCCGTCGCGGATCAGCGCCCGCGGGCCGATGCGCGCGCCGAAGCCGATGATCGAGCGCTCGATCACGCTGCCGGCCTCCACCTTGACGCCGTCGAAGATGACCGCGCCGTCCAGCCGCGCGCCCGGACCGATCTCGGCCCCGCGCCCCACCACCGTGCCGCCGATGAGCAGCGCCCCGGGGGCTACGGCGGCGCCGTCGTGCACCAGGCTCTCGCCGCGCTGGCCGTGCAGCGCCGGCGACGGAGCGATGCCGCGCACCAGGTCCGCGGACCCGCGCACGAAGTCCTCCGGGGTGCCCATGTCGCGCCAGTAGGTGGCGTCGACGTAGCCGCACACCTTCACGTCCGGGTCCGACAGCAGCGCCGGGAACACCTCGCGCTCCACCGACACCTCCCGACCGCGCGGGATCCGGTCGATGATCGGCCGCTGGAACACGTAGCAGCCGGCGTTGATCTGGTCGGTCGGCGGGTCCTGTGTCTTCTCCAGAAACGCGGTCACCCGGCCGTCGCTGTCGGTCGGCACGCATCCGAATGCGCGGGGATCGCTCACCCGCACCAGGTGCAACGTCACGTCGGCCTGGTGATCGCGGTGGAAAGCCAGCAGCTCGCCCAGGTCGGTGCCGGAGAGCACGTCGCCGTTGAACACCATCACGGTGTCGTGCCGCAGCTTCTCGGCGACATTGGCGATGCCGCCACCGGTGCCCAGCGGCTTCTCCTCGGTGACGTAGTCGATCTGCAACCCCAGCTTGGAGCCGTCGCCGAACTCGGCCTCGAACACCTCGGCCCGGTAGGAGGTGCCCAGCACCACGTGCTCGATGCCGGCCGCGGCGATCCGCGACAACAGGTGGGTCAGGAACGGCAGGCCGGCCGTCGGCAACATCGGCTTGGGCGCCGACAACGTCAGCGGCCGCAATCGGGTGCCCTTGCCGCCGACCAGGACCACCGCATCCACGTCATGGGTTGCCACTTCAGCGCCGCCCTTCTGCCAGTTCTTCGCGCGCCGCCCGCCGGGACCTTCGCACCGCATTGCGCACCATCACCCGCGACCGCACCGCCAGCGATCCGCGCAAAGTCCAGCGCAGCGGGGCCCGCCAAAACCCGGTGTTGCGATCGGCCAGAAAGATATAGGTACTGCGGTGGTGGGCGGCCAGGTGGCGGCCCGGGTCACGGCCGGTCGAGTGTCCCTTGTGGTGCAGCACCTCGGCCGTCGGCACGTAGATGGACTGCCAGCCGGCTTTTCCGAGCCGGTCGCCGAGGTCGACGTCTTCCATGTACATGAAGTAGCGCTCGTCGAAGCCGCCGATCTGGTCGAACGCCGACCGCCGCACCAGCAGACACGACCCGGACAGCCACCCGACCGGCCGCTCGCTGGGATCGAGGTGCTCCTGCCGGTAGGCCCGCGTCCACCGGTTGCGCGGCCACACCGGCCCGAGCATGGCGTGCATGCCGCCGCGGATCAGGCTGGGCAGGTGGCGCGCCGACGGGTACACCGACCCGTCCGGGTCCCGGATCAGCGGACCCAGTGCGCCGGCGCGCGGCCAGCGGGCGGCGGCCTCCAGCAGGGCGTCGATGCTGCCCGGACCCCACTGCACGTCCGGGTTGGCGACGATCACCCACTCCCGGTCGAAGCGGTCCCATTCACCGCCACGCGCCTGGCTCAGGTGCTCGATGGTGCGGTTGACCGCCGTGCCGTAGCCGAGATTGGCGCCGGTGGGCATCAGGCGCACGTTCGGGTAGCGCTCGACAGCCGCTTCCGGAGTGCCGTCGGTGGAGCCGTTGTCGGCCAGCAGCACGCCCACCGGCCGGTCCGTGGCCAGCGACAACGAGGCCAGAAACCGCTCCAGGTGTGGGCCCGGCGAATAGGTCACCGCGACGACCGGCAGAACGTCAGTCACGCGTAGAGGGTAACGGTCGGTCGGCGGCGGCCGTCAGCGCCGCGTTGAGGGCAGCGCGCCACGGGCGCAGCGGGGTGAGGCCGGCGGCCGCCCACGACCGCCCGGACAACGCCGAATACGACGGGCGCGCCGCGGGCCGCGGAAACTCGTCGCTGCTGCACGGAGTCACCCGCGCGGGGTCGGCGCCGCTTTCCTCGAACACCGCCCGGGCCCATTCGAAGCGTGACACCACACCCTCGTTGGCGGCGTGCAGCACGCGTCCCCGCACGGGACTGGCGGCCAGCTCCAGCAGCGCGGCGGACAGGTCTGCTGCGTAGGTGGGCGAGCCGGTCTGGTCGTCGACCACCTTGATCGGGCCGTCCCGGCCGGCCAACCGCTGCATGACGGCGACGAAATCGCCTCTGTCGGACCCGCCGGTGTACACCCAGGCGGTGCGCACGACCACCGCCTCCGGCAGCGCGGCCAGCACGGCCTGCTCCCCGGCCAACTTGCTTGCCGCGTAGACGCCCTGCGGGCCGGTGGTGTCGTCAGGTTCGTAGGGGCGTGGGTCGGCGCCGCCGAAATCGCCGTTGAAGACGTAGTCGGTGGAGACGTGGATCAGCGAGGCTCCGGCGCGGGCGCACGCACGGGCGAGGTTCTCTGGGCCGGTGGCGTTGACGGCGTAGGCGCGGGCTTCGTCGGTCTCGGCGCCGTCGACGTCGGTGTAGGCCGCGCAGTTGATGACGACATCGCCAGGCTGGATGATCTCGTCGGCCAGGACCGGATCGGTGATGTCCCACTCCCCCGACGTCCTGGCCAGCACGTCGCGACCCTCGCGGATGGCCTGAGCCGCCACCAGGGTGCCCAGCTGCCCCCCCGCACCGGTAATGACAAGCCTGTCCGACATGTGTTCGAGTCTGGCACGCCGAGCCCGGCTACCCGGAAAGCGGCTGTTGCACAAGTAGCCTACAGTGATGCCTGCGCAAAGTGTGGCTCGTGTGACTCGTGTGGTCTCGACGGCTCTGGCCCTGGTGGTCGTGATCGGCACCGGGGTGGCCTGGAGCAACGTCCGCTCCTTCGAGGACGGCATCTTCCACATGTCGGCGGCCTCGCTGGGCCACGGCGCCGACGACGGCGCGATCGACATCCTGCTGGTCGGCCTGGACAGCCGCACCGACGCGCACGGCAACCCGCTGACCGCTGAGGAATTGGCCACCCTGCGCGCCGGCGACGAGGAAGCCACCAACACCGACACCATCATCCTGGTCCGGATACCGAACAACGGGAAGTCGGCGACCGCGATCTCGATCCCCCGCGACTCCTACGTGCAGGCACCCGGACTGGGCAAGACCAAGATCAACGGCGTCTACGGGCAGACCCGCGAGATCAAGCGCACCAGCCTGGTGCAGGCCGGCGCCTCGCCCGCCGAAGCCGCCACCGCAGGCACCCAGGCCGGCCGCGAGGCGCTGATCAAGACGGTGGCCGATCTCACCGGCGTCACCGTCGACCACTACGCCGAGATCGGCCTGCTCGGCTTCGCGCTGATCGCCGACGCCCTCGGCGGCGTCGAGGTCTGCCTCAAAGACGCCGTCTACGAACCACTTTCGGGCGCCGACTTCCCGGCCGGCCAGCAGCGGCTGAACGGCCCGCAGGCCCTGAGCTTCGTGCGGCAGCGCCACGAGCTGCCGCGCGGCGACCTGGACCGGGTGGTGCGCCAGCAGGTCGTGATGGCGTCGCTGGCCCACCGGGTGATCTCCGGTAAGACGCTGTCCAGCCCGACCACGCTCAAGCGACTCGAGGCGGCCGTGCAACGCTCGGTGGTGATCTCGGAAGGCTGGAACATCATGGACTTCGTCCAGCAGGTGTCCAAGCTGACCGGCGGCAACGTCGCGTTCGCCACCATCCCGGTACTCGACGGGGCCGGCTGGAGCGACGACGGCATGCAGAGTGTGGTGCGGGTGGATCCGCACGCGGTACAGGAATGGGTGGGCGGCCTGCTGCACGAGCAGGACCAGGGCAAGACCGAGGAACTCGCCTACACACCCGGCAAGACCACCGCCAACGTGATGAACGACACCGACATCAACGGCCTGGCCTCCGCGGTCCTCGACGTGCTCAGCGCCAAGGGATTCGCTGCCGGCTCAGCCGGCAACAACGAGGGCGGCCACGTCAAGAACAGCCAGGTGCGGGCGGCGAAAACCGACGACCTGGGCGCCCAGGAAATCGCCCGTCAACTGGGTGGACTGCCCGTCGTCGCCGACTCCTCGATTCCGGCCGGGCAGGTGCGGGTGGTGCTGGCCAACGACTACACGGGACCGGGCTCAGGCCTCGACGGTTCGACGCCTACGCCCGCGCGCGCATCGACCGTCGGATCGGTCAACAGCAGCAACGTTCCGGCGCCGTCACCGATCCTCACCGCGGGCTCGGAGAAGCCGGAGTGCATCAACTGAACCCGACCCTGTCCGGGGCCATCCTGGACCCCTTGCTGCGTGCCGACCCGGTCGGCCCGCGCATCACCTACTACGACGACTCGACCGGCGAGCGCATCGAGCTGTCCGCGGTGACGTTGGCCAACTGGGCCGCCAAGACCGCCAACCTGCTGCGCGACGAGTTGGGCGCCGGGCCGGGCAGCCGGGTCGCGGTGTTGTTGCCGGCGCACTGGCAGACGGCGGCGGTGCTGTTCGGGGTGTGGTGGATCGGCGCCGAGGCGGTGCTGGATGGTCCGGCGGATATCGCGTTGTGCACCTTCGACCGGCTCGACGAGGCGGATGGCCTTGTGGCCGGCGGCGAGGTTGCGGTGCTGTCGCTGGATCCGTTCGGCCGGCCGGTCCCCGACCTGCCGATCGGCGTCACCGACTACGCCACCGCGGTGCGGGTGCACGGCGACCAGATCGTTCCCGAACCCGCGCCGGGACCGGCGCTGGCCGGCCAGTCGGCTGGTCAACTGGTGGCGGCGTGTGTGCAATCGGCGGCGATGCAGGGCCTGACGCCGGGCGACCGGGTGCTGTCCACGGCAACGTGGGAGCGGCCGGAGAAGCTGGTGGACGGGCTGCTGGCGGTGTTGTCGGTCGGCGGATCGCTGGTGCAGGTGGCCAATCCGGATCCGGCGGCGCAGCAGCGGAGGGTCGAGATGGAGAAGGTCACCAAGGTTCTGTGATGTAGTCCTGGTCAGCCGCGACCAGACGCGAAATCGCACGCGATGGTCTCCGCGCGTGCGAGTTTACGTCTGCTCGGCCACGGGGAGATACATGTTGATATCGCAATATTTCAATGTTAACGTCGACCGCAAGGCGATCGACGGAAGGGTTCAGGCAATGGCGGTGCAGGTGCTTTTGGCGAAGGCGGCTTCGACGGTGATCACCGGCCTGGCCGGGGTGACCGCGTACGAGGTGCTGAAGAAAGCCGCCAAGAAGGCGCCGCTGCACGAAACCGCCGTCAAGGGTGCCGAACTCGGCCTGCGCAGCACCCGCAAAGCCGAGGAGGCCGCCGAGTCGGCCCGGCTCAAGATCGCCGACGTGATGGCCGAGGCGCGCGAACGCATCGGCGAGGAGGCACCGACGCCGGCCGTCGGCGACGCCCACAACCACGACCACTGATCCGGTGGCCCTCGCGCTGGTCCCCGACATCGCGCCGTCTGCTGACCCTGCGCTGCAGGTGATCTCCGATGCGGCCGGTCGCATGCGGGTACGGGTGGACTGGGTTCGCGCCAACTCGCGGCGCGCCGTGGCCGTGGAGGAAGCCGTCGCCAAATGCGAAGGCGTGCGCGTCGTACACGCCTACCCGCGCACCGGTTCGGTCGTCGTCTGGTACTCCCCCAGGCGTTGTGACCGTGCCGTCGTGCTGGAAGCGATCAACGGCGCGGCACACCTTGCCGCGGAACTGATCCCCGCCCGCTCACCCCATTCCGAGGAGATCCGCAACAGCGACGTGCTGCGCATGGTCGTCGGCGGCGCGGCGCTGGCCCTGCTCGGCGTGCGCCGCTACGTCTTCGCGCGGCCGCCGCTGCTCGGGCCGAGCGGCCGGATGGTCGCCACCGGCGTCACCGTCTTCACCGGCTACCCCTTCCTGCGCGGCGCGCTGCGCTCGGTGGGCTCGGGCAAGCTCGGCACCGACGCACTGGTCTCGGCGGCGACGGTCGCCAGCCTCATCCTGCGCGAGAACGTCGTCGCGCTGACCGTCCTGTGGCTGCTCAACATCGGCGAATACCTGCAGGACCTGACGCTGCGCCGGACCCGGCGGGCCATCTCGGAGTTGCTGCGCGGCAACCAGGACACCGCCTGGATCCGGCTGCCGGACGGCGCCGAGGTCCAGGTGGCGATCGACACCCTGGAGATCGGCGACGAGGTGGTGGTGCACGACCATGTCGCCATCCCGGTCGACGGCGAGGTGGTCGAGGGCGAGGCGGTGGTCAACCAGTCCGCCATCACCGGCGAGAACCTCCCGGTCAGCATCACGGCCGGGGCGCACGTGCACGCCGGCTCGGTGGTGGTGCGCGGGCGCCTGGTGGTCCGCGCCCAGGCGGTCGGCAACCAGACCACCATCGGGCGCATCATCACCAGAGTCGAAGAGGCGCAACATGATCGAGCTCCCATTCAGACCGTCGGGGAAAACTTCTCCCGCCGCTTCGTGCCCACGTCCTTCGTCGTCTCGGCGCTGACCCTGCTGGTCACCGGTGACGTCCGGCGCGCGATGACCATGCTGCTGATCGCCTGCCCGTGCGCGGTGGGCCTGTCCACCCCGACGGCCATCAGCGCCGCGATCGGCAACGGCGCCCGCCGCGGCATCCTGATCAAGGGCGGATCACACCTCGAACAGGCCGGCCGGGTGGACGCGATCGTCTTCGACAAGACCGGAACGCTGACGGTCGGACGCCCGGTGGTGACCAATATCGTTTCTTTGCACAAGGATTGGGACCCCGAGCAGGTGCTGGCGTATGCCGCCAGCTCGGAGATCCACTCCCGCCACCCACTGGCCGAGGCCGTCATCCGCTCGACCGAGGAACGCCACATCAGCATCCCGCCGCACGAGGAGTGCGAGGTGCTGGTCGGCCTGGGCATGCGGACGTGGGCCGACGGGCGCACCCTGCTGCTGGGCAGCCCGGGTCTGCTGCGCGCCGAGAAGGTCAAGGTGTCCAAGAAGGCGCAGGAATGGGTCGACAAGCTGCGCCGCGAGGCCGAGACGCCGCTGTTGTTGGCCGTGGACGGCACCCTGGTGGGTGTGATCAGCCTGCGGGACGAGGTGCGCCCGGATGCGGCCGACGTGCTGAACCAGTTGCGCGACAGTGGTGTTCGGCGGATCGTGATGCTCACCGGCGACCACCCCGACATCGCCGCGGTGGTGGCCGCAGAACTGGGCATCGACGAGTGGCGCGCCGAGGTGATGCCCGAGGACAAGCTCCAGGTCGTCCGCCAGCTGCAGGACGAGGGCCACGTGGTCGGGATGGTCGGCGACGGCGTCAACGACGCCCCGGCGCTCGCGGCCGCCGACATCGGTATCGCGATGGGCCTGGCCGGAACCGACGTCGCCGTCGAGACCGCAGACGTGGCGCTGGCCAACGACAACCTATACCGCCTGCTCGACGTGCGGGATCTGGGCGCCCGCGCCGTCGACGTCATCCGGGAGAACTACGGCATGTCGATCGCGGTCAACGCCGCCGGTCTGCTCATCGGTGCCGGCGGTGCGCTGTCGCCGGTACTGGCCGCGATCCTGCACAACGCGTCGTCGGTCGCCGTGGTGGCCAACAGTTCCCGGCTGATCCGGTACCGGTTGGACTGAGCCACACCAAGCTACGAGCCAAACGAGATTTCCAGCAGCATCTTCTTCTGCTCGGTGTATTCCTGTTCGCTCAGCAGTCCAGCGGCGCGCTGTCCGGCGAGGTCGCGGATCGCGGCGGCAACGCCGGTCATGACGGTCCGCGGCGCTGCTATCACCTCGACCTCCTCGGCCGGCGCATCCTCGTTGGAACCGATGAGTTGCGCCGCAGCGGCATTCTTCGGCCCGCCCGCAGCGGCCTGCGTACCCACCGTCGGTTGCCCGGCCATTGCGCCGACACCCATCTGGTTCAACGTGTTTGACACGTTGCCTGCCGCCGCCGGCCCCGCCGCCGGGTCCGCACTCGCCAACGGTGTAACCAGCGCAGCCGGCCGCACTTCGGCTGCGGCAGTGGCGATTCGGGTCCAGCTCGCGGGCACCCGCAATCCCGCGACCACGTTCGCCTGGCCGAAGGCCGCTGACAGCGTCGGCGTGGGAATACCGCCAGAGGGCAGGTTCGCTGGGGGCGCCACCAATGGCTCCACCCCGTCCCACTCGCTGACGGTCTCATCGTCATCGGCACCGGAAACAGCGGTGAACGCGGCGAGAGGAAAATCCCCGAATGTACCGATCACGTCCGCCGGGACGATCGCGAAAAGGGCCGCCGCGTCGATTGGCGCAATGAAAAGGAGATCGAGCAAGAGCGTCACGAGTTCCAACTCGGCCGGTACTGCCATCGCCGACAAGGCCTGCGGCACAACCGATATTGCATCTTGCACGGCACCGGCGAGGGTACCGATCTGGCTGATCGCGGCGGCCTGGCCGGCCGTCGCGCCCGGGTCGGTGTTCTGGTGCGGAGGGGTGAAGGGAGTCAGCACCGACGCGGCCGCCGACGAAGCTGCGTAGTTGTACATCGCCAAGCTGTCCTGCGCCCACATTTCGGCGTAAACCGCCTCGGTGGCCGCGATCGCCGGTGTGTTCTGTCCCAGAAAGTTGGTCGCCACCAGCACCGCCAGCAGGGCACGGTTGGCGGCGATCTCCGGCGGAGGCACCGTGGCTGCGAACGCCGCCTCGTAGGCGGCGACCGCGGTCCATGCTTGGGCGGCGGTCTGTTCCGTCCGCGCAGCGGTGGCGCTCAGCCATTCCACGTAGGACCCCGCCGCCGCGCTCATCGCCGCGGCCGACGGACCCGACCAAGCCCCCTCCGTGAGTTCGGACACCGCCGACTGATATCCGCCGACCGTCGTGTACAACTGGTCGGCCACGCTCTGCCAGGCCTGTGCGGCCGCCAGCATCGGGCCCGCGCCTGGACCGGCATACATCCGTCCGGAGTTGACCTCCGGCGGATAGATCCCGAAATCCATTGCTGCGCATACCTCTTCTCGATGACCGCGGCAGTTGCCCGACGTGCGGTTCAGCGACCGAGCAGCCGGTTCTTCTGCTCCGTGTATTCCTCGTCGGTCAAAATCCCCTCGTCACGGAGCTTGGTGAACTCACGTAGCTCGGCCGCGACTCCGGTGACCACTGCCCGGGGCTTGTCGCCGGGCGCCGCTCCGTTCTCGCCAAGTGCCCTCTTGTCGCCGGCGGCCGCCGCAGTTCTGGCGCGAGCGGCCCCGGTTGCCTTCTTGGCCTCCTTGCCGGCGCTCCGGCCGGTACCAACAGTTCCGGCCATCGCTCGTCCAGCCATGCCCGCCATCGCCATCTGGGCGAGCATGGTGCCTGTCCCGGCTTCCGCCGCCGGTGCGGCGGCAGCGCCGGACGGGGTCCCGCCCAGCGCCGGCAGCGAGTACGCCACGGGGCGCACCGCCGGCGTTGCAGCGGTCCACGCTGCCGGCACCGATAACGCCCCGACGGCGTTCGCCTCGCCCAGTCCCGCCGACAACCTTTGCGCCGCGCCTGCCTGCACGTTGAGCGGCGGCGACGGCAACGGCTTCACTGGCGCCACCTCCGAACCCGGATAGGGCTCCACGTCATCCAAGTCACTGAGGACCTCGTCGCTGTGTAAACCCACCAGGGTGCTGTAGACAGCCACCGGAAGATTCACTATCCCGAGCACAGCGGCAGGCACGCCGATACCGATGGTGGCGATTCCCGCCGATACGCCGAAGGTGAGGGCGGACAGGTCGGCCAGCAGGGACAGCAGGAACAAAGGGTCGTCCGTGGCCGCTGCCGGGGCCGCCGCGCTCTGCAAAGCGCTGGGCACAGCGGAGAAGGCTTCTTGCACTCGGCTCCCCACGGTGCCGGCGATACCGTCGGCAGCGACAGCGGCGGCTTGGTTGGCCAGGCCCTCCGGGTCAGTGGTCTGCGGGGGTGGGTTGAACGGCGTCAGCGACGTCGACGAGGCCGACGAGGCCGCGTAGCCGTACATCGCCGCCGCGTCCTGGGCCCACATCTCCGCGTACTGCGCTTCGGTGGCCGCGATCGCCGGGGTGTTGATTCCGAATACATCGGTCGCGATCAGGATCATCAGTTGACTGCGGTTGGCCGCCACGATCGGCGGCGGAACCGTCGCGGAAAATGCGGTTTGGTAGGCAGCTGCCGCGGCCTTGGCCTGCGCAGAGGTTTCTTCGGCCTGTGCGGCGGTGAGTCGCAACCAGGCCGCATACGACGCGGCTGCAGCACTCATCGACGCAGACGACGGCCCCAACCAGGGGCCGGCACTCAGTCCCGATACCACCGCCTGGTACGAATCAGCCGCCGAATTCAGGCCGGCGGCGAGCGCAGCCCACGCCTCGGCAGCGACCAGCAACGGTCCTGATCCGGGACCGGCAAACATCCGAGCCGAGTTGACCTCCGGCGGATAGCTTGCGAAATCCATGGCTCACTGCTCCTCGAGGCACCGTGGTCAAAGTCTCATCGCGCTGCTCGTGGTCTGTCCGCCCCAGAAATCACTAGAACGCCACGGTACATCCCCCAGGTACATCGTGCTTGCCGACGCGTCAAAACACGGCCCGCGCATACCCGCGGATCAGCAACAATCTTTGCCGCGCCAGGCCAGCACGCCCTGCCACATGGCGACACCGGCCACGGCCAGCCCGATCACCGGGTCGATCCACCACCCCGCGGGCCAGGCCGCGGTGATGGCCAGTCCGGCCAGCACGCCGGCGGCCTGGGTGGCGCAGAGATAGTTCTGGGTGCCCTCCCCCTCCGTCGCGCCGGAGTGCAGGCGCGCGCCCACCCGGTGGTGGGCCCAGCCGAGGATCGGCATCAATACCAACGCCAGCGCGGTCAGCGCGATGCCGAGCACCGAGGTCTCGGCATGCTCACCGCCGACGAGGTGGCGGACCGATTCGGCGGCGACATACGGCGCCACCAGCCAGAAGGAGATCGCGACACCACGTTGGGCGCGCCGCTCGGCGGTCGCCGACAGGGTGCGGTCGCCGGTGAAGCGCCACAGCACCATCGCGCTGGCCAGCCCTTCGGACGCCCCTCCCAGCGCCCACCCGGTCAGGGCGACCGACCGGACCGCGATGCCCTCCCAGAGGCCGACGCCGCCCTCGATGAGCAGCACCGCCAGGCTGATCCAGGCCAGCCGGCGCGCCCAGGAGACATCGCGCTGCCAGGCGGCGTCGTGCGGTGCCGCATCCTGATGGCATCCCTCGACGACGCCGGCGGGTTCTCCAACGGCGCCGGGACGAGTCATTTCCGCGATGGTAGTGCCAGCGTCGCCAGCGCGCCGGAATCGACGCGCGCCCGGTTAGTTACAGTGGCTAACCACCAGGTCAGCTGCGGGAGGATCCAGATGGTGCGCACCGACGACGACACCTGGGACCTGGCGTTCAGTGTGGGCGCGACGGCAACCATGGTGGCCGCGGGACGCGCCCGGGCCAGCAGAGCGGCGCTGATCGACGATCCCTTCGCCGAACCGTTGGTGCGCGCAGTCGGCATCGACTTCTTCACCCGGTGGGCAACCGGCGAACTGGACACCGCCGACGTCGACTTCCCCGACGCCCCCTGGGGCATGCAGCGCATGACCGACCAGCAGGCCGCCCGCACCCGTCACATCGACGAGTTCTTCGTCACCGGCCAGGATGCCGGGACACGACAGGCCGTGATCCTGGCGTCCGGCCTCGACGCCCGCGGCTACCGCCTGCCGTGGGCCGCGGGAACGACCGTCTTCGAGATCGACGTCCCGCAGGTGATCGAATTCAAGGCCGCGACGCTGGCGGCCCTGGGCGCCGTTCCCACCGCCGACGTGCGGGGTGTGCCGATCGACCTGCGCCAGGACTGGCCCAAGGCGCTGCGTGCGGCCGGGTTCGACGCCACCCGGCCCACCGCCTGGGCCGCCGAGGGCCTGTTCGGCTACCTGCCGCCCGCGGGCCAGGACCTGTTGCTGGACAACATCTCCGCGCTCAGCGCCGCCGGCAGCCGGCTGCTTGCCGAGGTGTTCTTCGCCGCTCCGGCCAGCCGGGAACTGTACGACGCGATCTTCGCCCGGTGGTACGAGCATGGCCTCGACGTCGAAATGGACCGACTGGGCTACCCCGGCGACCGCAACGACGTCGCGACCTATCTGCAGCGGCACGGATGGCGCGTCACCCGCACCCTGCTCAACGAGCTGCTGGTCGCCAACGGGTTCCGCCCGCACGCCACTGGCCGCTCCACCGACGAAACCATGTTCACCGAGAACTACTACTGCACCGCGGTGCTTGCAGGGGGGCCCAGCTGATGCCGAACTCCGCCAAGCCGCTCGACGGCTTCCGGGTACTGGACTTCACCCAGAATGTGGCCGGGCCGCTGGCCGGTCAGATCCTGGCCGACCTCGGCGCCGAAGTCGTCAAGATCGAAGCGCCCGGCGGCGAGCAGGCCCGGCGGCTCACCTCGGTGCTGCCCGGCCGCCCCCCGCTGGCCACCTACTTCCTGCCCAATAACCGGGGCAAGAAGTCGGTGGCGGTGGACCTGACGGAGGAGGCTGCGAGGCAGCAGATTCTGCGACTGGCCGACACCGCCGACGTCGTCCTGGAGGGGTTCCGCCCGGGGGTGATGGAACGGCTGGGCCTGGGCCCCGACGAGTTGCGTGCCCGCAACCCCAGGCTGATCTACGCGCGCCTGAGCGCGTTCGGGGGAAACGGCCCCAACGGCACCCGCCCGGGCGTCGACCTGATGGTGGCCGCCGAGGCGGGAATGTGCACCGGGATGACCACGCCCACGGGCAAACCGCAGATCATCCCGTTCCAGCTGGTCGACAACGCCAGCGGGCACGTGCTCGCACAGGCGGTGCTGGCGGCACTGCTCAATCGCGAGCGGCACGGGGTGGGTGATCTGGTGCAGGTCGCGATGTACGACGTCGCCGTCAGCCTGCAGGCCAACCAGCTGACCATTCATCTGAACAAGCCCAGCGAGCAACCGGCGAAGCCCGCGCCGGCCGTGCCCCCGGCGAAGAAGCGCAAGGGAGTCGGCTTCGCCACGCAACCGTCGGACGCCTACAAAGCCTCCGACGGCTACCTGGTGATCAGCGCCTACGTGCCCAAGCACTGGGCGAAGCTCTGCGAGATCATCGACCGCCCCGATCTCATCGACGACGAGCGGTTCGCCGATCAGCGCTCGCGAGCGATCAACTACCCCGAGTTGACCGACGAACTCGAATCGGCACTGGCCACCAAGACTGCCGCGGAGTGGGTGCAACTGCTGCAGGACGGTGGCCTGATGGCGTGTCTGGCCTACACCTGGAAGCAGGTGGTCGACACACCGTTGTTCGCCGAGAACGACCTGGCCCTGGAAGTGGGCAGCGGCGACAACACCATTACGGTCATCCGCACCCCGGCACGCTACTCGAGCTTCGACGCCCGGGTCACCGAGCTCCCTCCGGCCGCCGGACAGCATAATGATCAGTTTCTGACGTAGCCCTCACGTTCTCGCTGGAAAACGCCACTTTCGGCGCAATTCAGAAAGACCGCATCGCGAATCTTCTGAGGAATATTCAATTTCAAATCCTGAAGATTATTCAGTTTCCCGCTCACGCCATTTTATTGATAAAAATGCTGCAATTCTTCGGCGAATGGGATTAGGGTCCTTCTGTCTTCGACGAGATACCGACTACGGACGGGGTGTGCGGCAGCGATGTTCTTTACGACGGTTGCCCCAGAGGCGCTGACGGCAGCGGCGGCGAACGTGCAGAGCATCGCCTCGGCGCTCGGGGACGCGAACGCGGCGGCCGCCGCCGGCACCACGGGAGTGCTGGCCGCGGGTGCCGACCAGGTCTCGACGGCGCTGGCGTCATTGTTCTCCGGTCACGCCCTGGACTATCAGGCGGTCAGCGCGCAGGCGGCCCAGTTCCACTCTCAATTCACCCAGGCACTCGCCGGCGCGGCGAACTCCTACGCCGCAGCCGAGGCGGCCAACGCCGGCCCGCTGCAATCCATCGAGTCGCTACTGTCGCGGCCGATCATCGGCAACGGGGCCGATGGCACCGCGGCCAGCCCCAACGGTCAGGACGGCGGCTGGCTGTACGGCAACGGCGGTAACGGCTACAACGGCGCGGGTGGCAACGGCGGGAGCGCCGGACTGATCGGCAACGGCGGCGCAGGCGGCAGCGGAGCCAATGGCGCGGCCGGGACCGGCGCGGCCGGCGGCAGCGGCGGTTCTGGCGGGAACGGCGGCTGGCTGTGGGGTAACGGTGGCGCGGGCGGCGCGGGCGGTATCGGCGGCACCGGGGCCACCGGCGCCGCGCACGTCACGGGTAGCCCCGGCGGCAATGGAGGAACCGGCGGCGCCGGCGGGGCCGCCGGCCTGTTCGGCACCGGCGGTGCGGGCGGCGCCGGAGGTGCCGCGGGGCAGGGTGGCGGCAGCACCTCGTCGACCAGTCCCACCGAGTACGGCGGCACGGGCGGCGTTGGCGGTGCGGGCGGCGCCGGCGGTGCCGGTGGCTGGCTCTACGGCCAGGGCGGTGCCGGCGGTGTCGGCGGTGCGGGCGGCGCCGGCGGAACCGGCGCTGACGGCACCCAATCCGATGACCAAGCCTACGGCGGGTGGGGCGGGAACGGTGGTGTCGGCGGAACGGGCGGCAGCGGCGGGTCGGCGGGCCTGTTTGGCGACGGC